>JBOFQB010000040.1:0-68303 GCA_051660685.1 Thermoguttaceae bacterium
CCGTGAAGCCTATACCGCTTGTCGTGCAGCGGTCGAGGATGAACTTGAAAACCATCGCACGAGGTCGCAGCAGGAGACGAAACGGTCGGCTGGTCCGACTGGGGCGTTTGCCGCAGAAACACCGAAAAAGTGTCCGCAGGCCGGATATTCAAAGGCGAAACCGGGTTCCTCTCGTGCATCGGAAAAGCAGCAGGACTACATTCACCGCTTGGTCAATCAGGTCAAAGGGCTTTCAAGTCAGAAACTGCACCGGCTTTGCGAGCAGATGTATCAGAAACCGGTTACGTCTCTTTCAGGATTGGAAGCGAGTAACATGATTGACACCTTGCGTGAGGTTCAGGCGGGGCGGCTCGATATTACAGCAGTTTGAAATACCGTCACAGGTAAGAAAGGAGGTACAACATGAATTTATTGAATAATGTGGAAACAGGCTTGCCGCGTGAAACTGGGCTGTTTGCGTACATTTCAGCGTCCCGGCTGAACCTTTGGAGCAAATGCCCGCTTGCCTTTCGGTTTCGGTACATCGACGAAATCAAAACGCCGACCAATGCCAATCTGTTCCTCGGTAAAACGGTTCACAAGGCACTTGAAACCTATTATCGCAATCGGCAGATTGGCGTAATCCCCGCAATGGATGATGCAGGCGTGTTTGTCGCGCAAGGTTGGGAGGCGGCGGAAACGGAAGAGGTGATGGACTGGGAATCGACCGCAGAGTCCGAAAAATGCAGGTCGCAAGCGGTCGATCTGGTCAAAGCCTACATCCGCGAGTACGCCGAAAAACCGGAACGGATTGTCGCAATGGAGTCTACGTTGGAATCACGGCTGATTGATCCGGCAACCGGAACGGACCTCGGTGTTCCGCTACTTGGCATCGTCGATTTGATTCTCGAAGAGGCTCCACTTGGGCAATCGGTGACTGGTTCGTTATGCCTGATTGACTTCAAAACGGCGGCGAGTGCCTCAACGATTTGTGGTCAGGTCAATGCCGTTCAATTGACGTTGTATGCGCTCCTGCTGGAAGCGAACGGATATGGTCAGGTTGCAACGGAAATACGACAGTTGGTCAAGACGAAAACGCCGAAGGTCTTGGCGTATCGATTTGAGGAACGGACGGATTGGCACAAACGGCAATTTTTCGGGCTGTGTCGGGACTATCTCGATTCGCTGGATCACGGCGTTTATCACTTTAGGCCCGGTTGGTCCTGTTCGATGTGCGACTATCGCGGATTGTGTGGAAATGGGCAGATTGGTTATTTATGACAAAACAGGTAATCTAGCAAAGGAGGATAGTATGAGTAAGAAAGATGACATTAACGATCAGTACATGTATTGGATTTTGGGAGCCGCAGCGGTTTCAGGATTGGCGACCGGCAGTTTCGGCATCGCCATGATTGTCGGCATTGGTCTGTCCACCATCTGCTTTTGCAACGGGGCAATCCGGTTCTGAGCATCGCCCAAGTTCGGCGTAGATGAGACCGTCGTGCTGATTTATCAGCAACGGAAGGGGGTTGTCTTTGTGCAACCCTTTTTTTACGTCAACAACCATTACTGATTCAATACCGCCTCGAAATCCTCCAGTGAGGTACATTTACAGGCAAGTCGGAACAGCTTCTCCAGTTTATCTAGGTCGGTCATCATCAAAATTTGCTCCGTCAACTGATACGGCACTTTGTCAAACCGCAAATCAAGAGCCTCGGCAACCCGTTCCGCCCGCTCGCGTGCTCGCCATGTTGGTTCTGCAATTGCAACACCTCTTGCTTCGCCCAACGCAACACCTTCTGACCGGCCCAACGCAATACCCTGCTGGTAAAACGAATTCGTAAATGTCACAGTCATATCACCTCCCACAGTTTTCTGAATCGTCTGCTCCATCTGCACAATATCCGCATCCTCTAATTCCCGCGCATTCGACGACGCAACGTAATGAACGGCAAGTCGAGTCAGGTACAAATAACCCGGATCGTCTAAATACGGCTGGAGTTCCTGCAAAATCTCGTCGAAATTCTCCAGTAAGTCCCGCTTGCGAAAAACCGTCTTCATAATCATCATAATCGGCCAAAATTCCGGGCAATCGGGATCATGCGGCAGATTTTCAATCGTTATTTTCGACAAATCGAACAAAATAGCCCGCATTTTGACTTGGTATTCGTCAACTCCTTCCTGCTTGTGAATCACGTCCGAAAACTCCGTCTTCCCCCGAAATGCCGTATTCCCCTGATGCAGAATAATCGCAATAACCGGCGGAAGTCGTGTATCTTTCTTCCACTTGTCGATCTTGCTCATTTCGTTGACATGACTTTGTATGACATAATTCGTCAACTGGGCAATTGTCCCGAAATCGTTCTGACTTTTATGCTCGATGATAACGCGGATATACAACTCCCCTCCGTCCAAAAACGGAATTCGGTACACCTTGTCGGCATAAAAATCGTTGAATTTGAGGTCCAAGTACGCCGCTTCCTCAACCATCAACTTCTGTAAATCGAGGGTTTTCAATAAGGCGAGGTCAAGGACAATTTTCAAAAAGGCAATTGCGATGCCTTGCAGGGCAAACGTCTGTTTGAAAAAATCGTCGTGCGAAATGTCAAAAGCCAGTCCCTCCAGAAAATTTTTCCGAGTCAACGGTTGCGGTGTTGACTGTGCATGACTTGGCGGGACTGATAATGGGGCTAAGTCTGTTGGTTTGTCGGTTATCCTGTCTGGCATTTTATCATTGTTCTGTTTTTCACCGCCCACCATCTTCATTCCCTTCATACCATCTCTCCTCTTGTCTCTTTCCCATTGTACTCCTATGTTTCCGGTTTGGCAAGATGGTTTCAGTGGGGAATTGCCCATTGTTGGAGAGTCCTTCTTTCACAGTATGTATACGGGATATACTTTTCAAGTCGCAACGGGAATGTTCAAAAAGACGAATCCAAAATAGAAAGAATACGAAAATCCACATGGTCAGCCAATTTTATCTGTGCTCCCTATTGTCAAAGATATTCCGATCAGGTACGTTGCGAGGTCAATTGTGATTGCCCAACTTTCCTGAAATAGAGAGCCGGACAGGTTAGTACGTTCGCACGTTAGTACGGTAGCACATTGGAAATTTGAAAAACGGGCAGTCTATGAATGTAACCCATCTTGGGGTATACTTTTAATATCCCCTTGTTGGGCTATTGCGAGGTCATTTTCACCTTCCAATAGAGCCTGATTGTTGTATAGGTCTATCAATAAGAGACGGATTCAGGCAGTAAGGTGCTGGAGAATTCAGCAAAGGCAATCATTTTTTGACGGTCCTCATTGGGCAATGTATCCCAAATCTCGATAATCCTTTTCAGGTCAGAATTACCTGCACACCTTTTTGCACACTCGATCCCCCCACAATCACCGCAAGTGCCGTACATTACAGAGTTGTGTAATACTGGTTCAAGTCCTACCTGGCCTATTCTTTTTGTTGGTGAAGACCGCTTTCCCCCAAACCGCGGCGCGTTCACTCTAGGCTTGGCACGATAAGTAACTTTTGATAGCGTTCGGGTATGGCGAGCAACAAGATGCAAAAATCAAGGACGCTTTTCCCGTTCAGCGGGAGAACGTCACAATCGACAACCCTGTTGTCCTCAATGCGGTTTTTTACCTCTCGCCGAAAGCAAAGGAAGCGGCAACAAAGGTGGATTTAACGGGGACGAAGCCTACTGCGCTGCAACGGCATAAATCAGGGCAATGAATGTTGTACCAACAAGGAGGCTCAGCAAGAGCGGGACTATCACGCCACGAAAACTTGTACGGAATGTTTGCGTGAAAGGGTCAAATCGCGTCCCAACCGGTAAATCGTCCAGCATCAGCGAACGTCTCGGATCAATCGGATCATAAAACATCGGCGAAACATTCTGATGTTCATCCGGCATGAAACAATAATAGGATTGTGCCCCTGAACCTTCCAATGAAGGTTCGGGCGAACTCATTTTGACGAGACGCCCATATTCCACCTTACCTGATTGGAGGATTGATAGGCACTGACAACCTCTTCGGATACCCAAGACGATTCCGCCTAAGCCGATTGAAGCAAAAAGAAAGGGAATCAGTCCGACCATGAGGCCACTTTTGCCCAAAGCCGAGCAGGTTGACCCAATCATACGGTATCGATCTCCACTCTGTTCGATTGCAACCTCTTCACCGACTTCGTACAAGCGTTTGTCATAACAGGTTTGGCCCTGCTCCATCCCTGACTTGTCGGTCTGATCTTCTTTTGCCAGTTTTTTTATAACATAACAAAAAACCGGTTCTCCCCGGTCCATTGCTATCCGTCGATGACCATTAGCTCTCTTGTTCATTCGGATATGAGTTTCTACTCGATCCACAATCACCCCTTTTCCAGCCGGTTGAAAGTTGGAATGGAGAGCATCTTCGAAAGAGGACAAGCATAAAGGGAGGGCAAAAAGGGCAACCAATAAGCCGAGACAGGCGAATATCCAGTATGTCATGTTGACGTTGGTGAGGATTGCCAACTGAGTCCGCAGAGACACACTTCGCGGGGGAGTTCCCCATGTCTGCTGCAAAAGGATTTGTTTCTCCTGCTTTTTCGCAACGACTTCCTTGATTTCCTTAACTTCGACCGTTTCTTTTGCCGTTTCTTTTGTTGTTATTACTTCCCTGACTCCCTTTTCTTTCTCCGCATGTTGCTCATTATAGCACTCGAGAAGCCCCATTGTTCTGAACATTGCTTCACAAGGAATTTGTTGAGTCAGAGACCTGACTACTTTTGGCTGAGGAATCCGATCACAGGCAATATCATGTCGTATCCAACGTCCTTCATGGTCCTCCAGTAGAAAATATAATTCCGTGCGCGACATGAAACCACTTTGGAATCTTATCTGATTGACTTCGGAAGGATGTAACGACCAGTCTTGTGCGAATACCGTGTTGCCTGACTTCTTCATGTACGGCATCGTCGTATCATACCCCTCAGTACACCCAAGAATGACACGTCGATAGTCATTGAGATGATAGGTTGCCTTTTCACGCGGAAAATAAAGTTCCCGCGTGAATCGGTTGAATCGAAAACGAACTTTTCCTCCCCAGTGTTGCGTATTCTGACCGCGCAAAGCAAGCCAATAGAAGAGGGGACCGACCACGCAGAACATGGGAATCGAAGACAGGATGAGGATGGTAAACCAAAATTGAATGACGGGATTATCCGTCAGATTTGATCGATAAAATAATATGGCAAAAAGGACAGAAAACAGCGAGGGTATTGCAAGGATCAGCACTAGATAGCGATTGAACACATTGCGTCTGACCATCGAAAGGTTTCCTGCCTCATTCTCATCAACAATTCTCCAGATTGGAATCGTAACCAGCTCGCGCAAGTAGTTTCGATATGTTGTCAACTCGACAGGAATACCCTTCACATCCGTCATTGCAATACCCTAAAAAAGTAAGAGGTTTCACTTGTCAGAGGGGACCCTTCGTAAACCCCGACGGGGTTTGGTGTTATCTTTCAATCGTTTGCTACCATTCGGCAATCCCTGAGGGGATTGAGGAAAATATGCCCCAAACACACAGAACAATGTTCTGCGCTTCATTACTCGCGGAACGATGTTCCGCGGCGAAACATTACGCGCGATACGTGTATCGCGGCTAAACATTAGGTCGCTGCTATGCAGCTAAGAGAGACTGTCCTTGAAGTTTTGCGTCAAAAAAAATACACGCAATGTGTATGCCAATTAGTGAAATACGCTAATCTTCGGTTTTGTTGAAACAGATGGAAGACATGACGGGATATTCCCCGTCGACAAGAACTTTACAGAGTACCGATTCCATGACGGTTGAATCCGGCATTTTCGGCAAACCAATGCCAATATCGGGGACTGTCAGCGTGAAACCCGCCCCCATTTCCTCTAACAAAAGCATCAAACGACCCCCTAACACATTCGTCAGTTCCGCAATCAAATCCCGAATCAACGGACTGTCAAGTGACGGTTCCTCTTCACCCGCGTACATGTTCTTCGCCAATTCAAGAGCAAGAGCCTTCGAAATGATAAACCAGATTGAATGAATCTCCGCTGAATTAACCCTCATGCACGACCAACACCAATCCTCCTGATTGTCAACCAGCTTCTTAAAATCAAAATCATGCGCTTTCATCACGAAACTGTTCGCCTTGACACCCCCTCCTCCCCAAGGATCAGGTGCTAAACTCGATACTCCTCCCCAATCTTCGGCAACCGGGACGGTCTCCTCATGGGGGGTCATTCCCCATGCCCCCTCGGTCGCTCCGGCCTCTTCAACCTTGCTCACCTCGCCCCAACCTTCTTCCGAAACCTCTACGGGCAATGTCCCCCCTGCAACCCCCCAAGTTCCTGAGGGTTGGGCCGAATCAACCGAATTGGTCGATTCAAAATCCGTCTGAACAGGGGCATGAATTCCTGAATCATCAACCGAAAAATCCGCCGGTTCACTCTCCTCATTCATACACGAAAATTCCTCGTTCCCTATCTGAAAAGAATAAGGAACAACCTCTGCAAATGCCATTGTTTCCAGAGTTTCTCGAATCGCGTCAAACAATAACTGTCCGTAATGGTTTATCATGGGAAATCAAAGACGTAAAGGATTATTCTTCGGATGATTCCGGGGGGGATTTGATCGCATGTAAGGCTTCAATCAGCGCGGGAGGATTGACCGGCTTGGACAGAATCCGTGTTACCCCTAAACTCAACAACTCCTTCCGTTGTTCTTCATTACCCGCACTTGTGACAACCAAAACGGGTGTTCCGCTCAATCGTGGACTCGCCGAAATACGGCGCATTAACTCAATACCATTCATATTGGGCATTGTCAGGTCCGTTACCAACAAATCCGCCGTTACTTCCTTCATTTTTTGCAAGGCTTCATTTCCATCAGATGCCTCGTAAAAACTGGCTTCACCGAGTCCGGCAATTTCCAAGCACCGACGAATGAACATTCGGGCTAACGCGGAATCATCTGCAATCACTATATTTTTCATGTCACTCACCGTAATCCGTCGAAAAGGACTTCTCAAAACGATGTTGGAAAAAAATCAGTACACACTTGGGCGTACAACACGGTCGCATTTCTCTTCTCACTCCAGTTCTCAATCCAGTTACAGTTCCCAATCGGGTCGTCCGGGACAGGATAAGACGACACGGCCTGTATCCCGATATAAGGTGACGGTCCGACTATGAGAACCTCCAACGTCTTCACTCATTGGTCCCAAACCGTATTGCCAAAGTATTTTTTTTACGGCAAGAACATTCCGCTTGCCGATGTTGAACGTGTTATTGGGGTCGGCAACATTAGCCCCTCCCGCCAATTTAACGATGAGGCGTGACGGTTTGGAAAGATTTCCCCCAACCTGCTTCAATTTGTTCATCAGGGCGGGAATACCGGTATCCGCGAAGTATCCGGGCAATTTCAGCGCACGATCAGGTGAAACCGTAGAATCGGGCAAGGCGATATGGTCCATACCGACACATCGTGTCTCGGTATCGAGGATCATCAGGGCAACACAGGACCCAAGCGCCATGGTACGAATCACCCCCCCGGGGGAGACCGTCGCACCATAATCACCGACACCCAGCATCAGTTTGGTTGGGTCACTCATGGAAGTTTATACTTGGGACACATCGGACGGTTTGAAATTTCCGAAGCGACCGCCTCAACCGACTTCGGAGTACATTACAAACGGGACACAATAGGAACAGGGGGAAGGTTGGGTCGACCTCGATCATGGGACAGAAAACCCACGCCTGATTTGACGCGCTTACAACACACCCCGTCTCGGAGAGTATAGCTTTTTTTTGAGAAAGGGCAAGGGGTTATGCCGAAGCGTTCAAAACGATTCTTCTTTTCTCTCTGACGCTTGACAATCACCAAAAGTATTGCAAAGTGAACATAACAGCCGGAAAGGAGCGACCACAAGGTCGCGCATTGACGGTCGAATCGGTCGATTGGGCAGATTGGACGGTTTTCTGCTTCGAGTTGACTGTCTATACCGGCATTTTGGTAGACGAAGAATACGAATCACAATGGAAATGACGACGATAATGAATAATGACAGCAATGACGATAGTAACGGTGATAATGACAATAGCGACAATAATGATTCAGGTCGAACGAAAAAGGGTCGGTCACGACATGATTCCGCAACTCCCGGGTTCACTCTCGTCGAACTTCTCGTCGTCCTTGCAATCATCGGTCTTTTGATTGCGCTGTTATTACCGGCCGTTCAAGCAGCCCGCGAATCGGCCCGACGTATGCAGTGTATGAATAATCTCAAACAGATCGCCCATGCAACTCTTAATTATGAAAATACGCAAAAGGTCTTTCCTCCAAGTGTCATTATTACCGGAAAAACGGGCCAATTTGCCGATTCAACAGAAAGTTTTAGCGCGGTTGGTCGAATCATGCCCTACATCGAATTGTCCGGCCGCATTGATCTGAATAAAGCGGTCGTCGCAACAAAATCGGACCGTCACGCCATTTTTACCTGTCCTTCGGAAAAAAATAATACGGCAAGAACGACAAGTAGCGGTTGGTATCCCGTCAATTATGCTTTCAACGCAGGAACTTGGAGAGTCTGGACGCCGAAAGAACGCAAAAGTTACAGTGACGGAGTGTTTTTTCCGAATGCCGCCATTCAACGGATTCCAGATGGTCGTTCGCAGACCCTGCTCGCTGCTGAAGTGAAAATGTTCACCCCCTATGTTCGCGGGGTCGGTCCTTCTTCCGATTCTCCCAATCCGGCTGCACCTGGTGTTGTTCCAGATGATGAGTTAGAACCGCCTAATACGGCAAGTGTTGAGGGAGAGGAAACGCTTAGAATGTATTGCGAGACGATTCGGGGGGGAAAATTAGGACCGGATGTCCAACAATGTACAGGTCATACGGAATGGGACAACGGACATGTACATCATTGCGGGTTCACAACAACATGTCGTCCCAATTTCAAACTGCTGTTCTCTTCAACAGCCGATCAGGGGGGCGGATTGGAATATGACGGGGATTTCACGAACATGCAGGAAGGAACCTGTCCGCAAACGGAAACTTTTGCGTCGATTACATCACGAAGTTATCATCGTGAAGGTGTCCATGCCGCCTTTTTAGACGGTCATGTTTCATTCATCTCAGAAAACATTGACCTTGAAGTTTGGCGAGGATTGGGAACACGACAGGGACATGAACCTGTTCTGATCCCCTGATTGGGACATCAAGTCGGTCAATAAGTTTTGCGAAGACGAGATATTTTCATTTTTGAACCACGAAAATCACAAAACACACGAAAACCTCACCAAAATACCGTTTTTCGTGTCTTTCGTGTGTTTCGTGGTCAACAAATCCGCCCGACCCGGCTCGGTTCAAGTCGCAAAACCAAACTTGTTATACTGCAAACGGTTGGAAATGGTTTGTTTTCCGATTGGAACGCGGGCATCCTGCCCGCACATTTTTTTCTTGATGCAGGCAAGATGCCTGCGTTCCGACAAAATGTCTTCTTTTCTCTCTGACGCTTGACAATCACCAAAAGTTCTGCGTGTTCCCCCGTTTAGCCGAGGAACAACGTTCCGCGCGTATTGAAATCTCTGTACGCGCGATACGTTGTATCGCGGCTAAACATTAGGTCGCTCCGATGGAGCTTGATTTCTTGGGGGGATGCTTAACTGATTTGGACCCTCCCTCAACCCTAATTGGGGTCCAACAGTCGCAGAACCTCGACAAAAGCATTTGCCTGTTGCGGGGTCAAACCCGATGTACTCAACGATTCCGGGGTCGGTTCGTCCGGTCCAACCGAAATCACTTGTAACAGACCCCCTTTGACTCCTTGTCGAATCAGTTCTTCCCGGACCTTCATCGCCCGGGAAAATCCAAGATAGTATAAATTGTTCGCATAAATGCCCGGTTCCGTATTTGAAGTATGTCCCTTAATCATCACCTTGTACGGCGAACCTCGTAATTGATCGGCAATCGTCTTAATGTCCAATCGCCCTCGATCCGTCAGTTCATCCGAACCAACTTGGAAATAGACAATTCCCCCTTCTACATTTTCTTTGTTGGGGCGAACGGAACGGACTTTGGCGTAATCACCTTGCGGGGCCAAAACGGGATTTCCCCCGCGCAACGTGTCATTACGTCGAGCCCGACCTGTACTGCGAATCTGCGATTTATTCGAATTTTGTGGTGTCTGCTGACCGGGAACGGGAACCTGCGTCATTGCATAACCAAATTGATTGCTAAAGGACTCGACAATGGTCTGGACTTTGGTTTTTTGCAACGTACTCATTGAGTAGAGCATAATGAAGAACGTCAACAAAAGCGACATCATATCACCATACGTCAAAACCCATTCTGGAGCTCCTTCCTTACATTTTTTGGGACGCATTGTGTTTGTTTCGGTAATGTCAATAATTGAAAATCAACTAAGCGTTACTTTCTTCTTCCGGTCGTGCAGCAGGAGGAATAAAGGTCAACAATTTCTGTTTAATAACACGCGGATTTTCACCTGCCTGAATTGCAACGACGCCGCGAATCGTGATTTCTTTTCGTAATAATTCCCCGGAACTGAAAAAGGCGAGTTTATCGGCGAGAGGAAGACAGACGAAGTTGGACGCAACCGCTCCATAAAGTGTTGTCAAAAGGGCAACCGCCATACCGGACCCGATTGTATCAGGGTTCATATTGCCGAGCATGATGATAAGTCCGACCAGAGTACCAATCATACCAAATGCTGGGCAATACTTACCATAAGCGTCAATAAGCGCCTTACCTTCTTCATGTCGTTGAGCAACCGCATCTTGTTCTGTTCGCATAATGCTTTCAACAATATCGGCTCCCATACCGTCAATCGCCATACGAACTCCCAGTTTCAAAAAAGGGTCGTTAATTTCTTCCATACGGTTTTCGAGAGAGAGCAAACCTTCACGTCGGGCCGATTCAGCGAGGGAGACAACTTGGTCGATCACGGAAGAAACATTTTCTTGTGAGGTAAAAAAGGCTTTTTTGAGAACTGGGAGAATTTTCACCAAATGACCGAGGGGAAAACTTATCATAACAGAGCAACAGGCTCCGAAGATAACTATAACGATTGAGGGGTAATCGACAAAGGCTTTGAGGGGAGCATTTGCAATGACAATCGAGAGGACCAGAAGGATGGACCCCAGAATAAGGCCGACAACGGTTCCGATATCCATTTTATTTTAGTACAAAATATTGAGGGAAGGAGGAAGGGATCAATAATCTGACAGAGGAGTGTCGTCAAAAACGGGCGATCAATCAGGATAATTTGAAATTTTCCAAACAGGGTGTTTTACAGGTAATCGCGGTTCGGACCAATTGGCCCAAGATCACAAGGTGCAAATTGTTGTCGCGGTAATAAATGTTTGGCCTGTTGATATGTCATAACCCGGGTTACAACTTCATCGAGACTTTCTTGAACCATGATACATTCATGATTGATGAGTGTGATGAGAGTATCCGGGCACGTTTCAATCCAACGAATCAAATCAGCGTTCAGGACAAATTCCGTGTTGTTAAGTCG
The DNA here is from genome assembly GCA_051660685.1 of Thermoguttaceae bacterium. Classification (GTDB taxonomy): domain Bacteria; phylum Planctomycetota; class Planctomycetia; order Pirellulales; family Thermoguttaceae; genus JAVBSX01. Next base: position 11,534 of record JBOFQB010000040.1, read on the forward strand.
TGTCAGACGAATCATAAAATCATAAGGCGTAAGGGAATGAACCGTTGTCTAGTATCAATCATCACTTCAGAGCTTAGACCAATCGGAGTGTATCGAAAACTTATCCGGCGACTCTTAAAAGAGCGTCCATCATCACGTTTGAGGTTGAAATGATCTTGGCGTTCGCTTGATACATGGTTGACGCAAGAATCATGTCAATCAATTCACGCGAAATATCAGTGTTGGACAGCTCAACGGAGTTGCTTTTAATAATCCCCGCTGTTCCGGTTCCCGGATCGCTGATTCTCGGAAGACCGCTGTCCGGCCCGACTGCAAAAAGGTTGTCCCCCCGTTTTATCAGTCCTTCAGGGTTCATAAAAGTTGCAAGAGCAACCTGACCAATTGGTCTCGAAACTTGACTGGAAAAAATACCGTATATGGTTCCATTTTCATCAATGTTATAGTCCATAAGTATTCCCGCTCCTGCTCCATCTTGCGCAATCATTCGCATTTCAGACTTCGTTGTTGCAAGAGCTGCAATCGAAGAAAGGTCCATGTCAAACGTGAAAGACATTGGACTCTCACTCGCTTCTTGTGTTCGCTGAACCGTGATTGTTGTATTCGTTGCGTCAATATAAGAACCGTTGGAATCAAATTTGACCAAACCGGTTCCAAGAGCAATTGCATTTCCAAGAAGCGGGTGATTGTCGCTCGAATCCGCATACCAACGATAAATCGTTTCAGTGTCGGTTTTTTCCTGCAAAACCATTGTCATTTTGACTGTAACAGGAGCACCAAGTGAGTCGTAAACCGTCATTGTCATTCCAAGACTTTCACCATTTGCCGATTGGACCCCCGAATAGGGAAGATGAACGATTGATGTCATTCCGTCCTCTTTTTTCAGCGACATGGAGGAGTTGCCAATGTACAGTGAGTTTTCTGTCCCGCTGTTTCCAAGCACAACAAAGGAACCGTCCCGAATCGTCGCTCCAGGTGAACCATTGTTGATTGTCTTGCCAATTTCACCTTGATCGGGCGGAATGTTACTCCCCGGATTCGCCGGGCGAATCCCAAAACACTCATTCAGAAAATTCAAATAATCTCCCGCCGTTGTTTCTTCTGTTATGAAAAGTGTTTGCGACTTCATATCCGCCCCCCCCTTGTTCGCCTTAAAAGAGAGGGTCCCCAAATCAAAAACAGGGACAAAGCGACCCTCTTCGGTATGTTGACCAATGTCGGTTAATTTGGTGTTTCCATTCATAAGGACATTTCCGCGACCGCCCAAACTCAACGGTTGATTGAGAATCAACGATTGATCGGGGGTCTTATCAACAAAGGTTGCCGAAGAATCAAGCGAGTTGATCGTTGTCAAAAGATAATAAGAATCAGGATTATTTCCGTCACAACGATAGATGTTGCGCCCCGTCCATTGATCGGGATTATTCGCCGGGTCAACAGTTGGAATGTCCGAAAGAAGTATCTGACCTCCATTGACAAACTGTGTGTTACTCAAATAGGAGGGACGACTTTCATTTCCGTTCGCGTCAATGTACGTTACATAATAAGAGTATTTTCCGTTCAGCCGGTTTTGGTCGAGTTCTTTAGCGGGATCGGTGATTGATTCCGTTGACGCATTATCCACATAAGAATCAGGCAGATTTGCCAAATCCAATGTCGAAACCTGATAAAAGACCCCGGGTGATTCGGGATTCTCCGGTTTCTCCGCCCGATATATCCGCAATCCCGTATACGGCATCTCTCCTTGAGGAAGATTCGTCAGCTCAATACTATTTTCTCCGGGTAAGACAGAAACCTCAATCGGGGCGGAGTAGTCCGATTCGACACCTTGCGGATCGACAAAAACAAATCGATAATAGTAATCACCTTCTGAAACAGCACCTGAACCAATCAAGCCTGTTCCTTCTGTTCCCGCTGTTTCAACAGAAGGTTTCAAAACAAGCGATGTTTCGAGTGAACTCGCTCCAGGACTGCTCCAACTCAAATCGGTCAATGTCCCCGTCTCCAAAACCGTCCCTTGCTCAGCTGCTTTACCTGTTGCATTCAGTAATCCGTCCAACAACACATTTTCGGTCGCTTGCGCAATCTTCATCTCCCCAAGTGGAATCGTCAACACCTGCAATTCATCCCTCTGTAACTCAAAACGGTCATTGACTCCATATCCCATAACGTAGAGACCATTACTGTTGACGAGTTCGCCGACCGAATTCCGTTTGATGACCCCATTTCGAGTATAGTATTGCGAGTAAGGATTGTTGGGGTCGGCTTGAACAACAAAAAAACCGTCTCCCTGAATCGCCATATCCGTTCCCGTCATCCCCGGTTTTATCGTTCCTTGCGTAAAATCGGTACTGACCCCCGTCAACGTGACCCCTAAACCGATTTGCAGCGGATTGGTTCCCCCGTTATAACTCCCCGGTTGCGATCCATAAGTGTAAGTCCGCGAAAACATGTCGGCAAAATCGGCGCGATTGGCTTTGAAACCGACCGTATTGGCGTTCGAGAGATTGTTTCCAATCACGTTGATCGAGGACTCGGCTGCTTTCATCCCCATACTCGCCGTGTTCATCGCTTGTTGCAAACTCAAACCCATTGTTTCACCTGCCTGTTAAATTTGGACGATTACACAAAATACACAGACCTCATCCGCCGTTATTCTGTACAGAAGACTGCTTATTGCAAATATCGACCAGAGATTCACACAAGGAACAGGAAAAATCAGAATTTTCGTTAAAATCAGAATTCTTTTTCCAAATCGCCCATTTATCGCATTTTGACGCTATTTGGAACTTGGGGCGATTTGAAACTGTTGACACACCCAGACTGCTAAGGAGTTTGGTTTTGCGATTTGAACCGAGTCGGGTTGGACGGATATGTTTTTACCACTAAACACACGAAAGACACGAAAAACTGCATTTTGTGAGGTTTTCGTGATTTTTGTGATTTTCGTGGTTCAAAAATGAAAATTGTCCTTTTTCGCAAAACTTGTTAAGGGACTGTTGACACGCTGAACAAGTCAATTACTGTTTTGAACGTAAAAGAGGTTTAAACAGGTTTAATTGGTTGGTTCAGAGCGAAAACGGGTCGGTTTTTTTCGGACGATTCGTCGCAAAACGATCCAAACAATGACGAGAGTAATCAACAAGAAGGTTGATTTGTAGAGGAGAGCATGTCCTTTAGGGTGAGTTCTATCATCGTCAAGCGGGCGAAACCCGTCAATCTGCCCAATTAAAAGAGGAGCAAACTGCCAATTGGATTCCCCAGATTCGTCATTCCCTCTTTTTTCATACGCCCAAGTCTTAAAGAAAAAGGCGGACAATTCCAGTTCAACGCGAAAATCAGGTCCAGCTCCTAAAGGAAGGTTGGGGGGGACATCCTTGACACATAAAACAAGAGGATTGTCCTGAGAGTCTTCCGTAAAAAAGATGACCTGATAATACCGGTCAACTCCCAATCGTCTCTGAATGTCCTCCTCGTTGATAAAAACCGGGTCAATTCGTCGAGCAATCCCGCGTAATCGAACCAAACGACCTTTCTGTGTAGGCGGATTGTTGAAAAGATTGACAACAGAAAACGCATTTCGACCTTGTTGTTGCAATTCCCGATCCACTTCCGCCTGTAATGACACTTTAGAGATTTTCGATGAAGCGTCCAACATCTGATAAAACGGTTCTCGATCCTGCTCGGTCAAACGAAGTGCCGCATACAGTTCTTGCCGATTGATCGACGGATTCGGCCCTCTTTTTTCTCCCGCTGTTTCTCCCCTTTCCCCCGTCGTTTCTTCAGAGGTTTCCCCTGTTTCCCCAAAAATCTGTTGAATCGGCAAAACACGGACTTGATCGAGTGTTGCAACATCCATTCCGGCTTGACCGAGCAAGGTTGTAGGATACCATTCCAGACGATTTGCAAGCAACACGGGATTGGGTTGGGTTCGGAGCAGAATACCCGAGAGACGAACCGGTTCATTAAGCGGTTTGTTAAACGGCAATTTTTGAGGAACAGTTGGTGTGAGGACAATGATTTTTTTTGAATCGTCTCTCGCTTCTTCCCAATCGTCAATGTTCAGTATGCCAAGAAAAAACCTCGCAAAACCAAACGATTCGGTCTGTTCGGGAGAAAGGTCAATTGGTTCGATTCGTTGCAGAACAACATTTTGCGTCAATTCAATTGGTATTCCGCTTTGACAGGAGGACAAGAGGGTTGGGCTTACTTTTTCCGCCTGTTCTCGCAACAACAGGGCAACTCGTTGTTGTTGCAACCGGGCAAGACCTTTTGCAACCACATTTTTCGGGAATTCAGCCGGGTTTTTCGTTTGCTCAAACGTATTCCAGATTTCCAAATCGTAACCGAGTAATTCCGACACAAACGATTTTTCCCGAATCTCCCGATTCGTCAAACCCTGTTCAACTGTCTTCTCTTGGTTCGTCGAGTCCCGCTCAACCGTCTCCTCTTGGTTCGTCAAACCCCGCTCAACCGTCTCCTCCCGATTCGTCAAACCCTGTTCAACTGTCTTCTCCCAATTTGTCGGGTCCAGCTCAACTGTCATCTCCTGAATCGTTGCGTCCTGTTCGACTGTCATTTTCTGAATTGTCGGGTCCAGCTCAACCGTTAAGACATCTTGAACTTGGTAAAGCGTTCGTGTTGGTTGGACCTTTTCAACAAAATCGTCGACGTTTCCCATTTCACTCTCGCTTTGAATACCAAAAGAGGAAATGAAAATCGTTGGAACGGTAATGAGCGACTCTCCGTTGGAAGTCAACTGCCGTTTAAGATAAATTCCGACCGCCTCAATTTCCCGACCCAAAATTTGGTCCTCAACCGGTTCCGTTGAAAGAAGCAAAATCGGTTTCGTTGGATTATCCGGCAATCGGACCCAAAAATTGTATAAACCGGCAATAGGCGTCTCTTTCCTGTTTCCCCCAATGTTCTGGAGTGCTGTGTAGCCAACTCCGATCAGTTGACCGGATACAACAACCGGTTTTCCGCGATACTCCTCACTTTGTGCTTCAAGTTGCAAGGAAGTCACACAAACCGGATTGCTGACATCGAGCGAGTTATTTTTTGCCGACGTCAACAGGGACCAAAGAAGAGGACGTTCTTCCGACCGAAAGAGTAAGGTGTCGTCGCGGACAACGGACCAATTGATCGGTTCTGCTCCCCAAAGAACCGTCGTCAACCCAACCCAAATCACTGCAATCAATAAATTTTTCTTCATTTCCTACTTCCACTTTTGTGTCGGGCAAATCCTTCACCTTATCTCATTCCTCCCTTCTACCTTCTCAAAGCGCGATACGTTGTATCGCGGCTAAACGACAAAATTTCCCCCCAATTCCCTATCCCCTATTCTCTATCCCTCACCTTCCTCCTCACGCCGGTTTCGCCGGAATATTCGGACCTGTTTTGGCGATTGCAGACCGCATTTCTGTGTCCGATTGTATATTCTTGAGCCGGTAATAGTCCAATAAATTCAGTTTGCCCGACTGAATCGCTTCACTAATCGCAGTCGGAACTTCCGCTTCTGCAAGAACAACTTTCGCCCGACTTTCCTCCATCTTGGCAATGTTCTCTTGCTCCGTCGCAACCGCAAGAGCACGTCGTCCTTCTGCTTTTGCGCGAGCAACCTGAGTGTCCGCTTCTGCCTGATCCGCTTGCAATCTCGCCCCTATATTACTTCCAACATCAATGTCCGCAATGTCAATCGAAACAATCTCAAACGCCGTTTGTGAATCCAGACGACGTTCCAAAACCGTTTTGGAAATTCGGTCAGGATTCTCCAAAACCTCACCATGTGTTACTGCCGAACCAATTGCGCTGATAATCCCCTCTCCAACCCGCGCAATAATCGTCTCTTCCGTCGCCCCTCCAATCAACTGTCGCAAATTGGCTCGAACTGTAACCCTTGCTTTGACTTTGAGCTGTATCCCATTTTTCGCAATTCCGTCCAGTGTCAATCGCTCTTTCATTGGAGTCGGGCAATCAATCACTTTCGGATTCACACTTGTCTGAACCGCTTCTAAAACATTTCGACCGGCAAGATCAATCGCGGTTGCGAGTTTGTAATCAAGATCGACAATTTTCGCTTTACTTGCTGCAATCATTGCACGAACGACGAGACTGACATTTCCTCCTGCAAGATAATGGGCTTCAAGTGATTTCGCCGTTATTGTTTCGTCCAACCCCGCTTTGACTGCCATAATTTTTGCTCGGACAATGACTTCAGGATTAACTTTGCGGAATGTCATACCGAGTAGGTCCCAGATCGTTATACCAGCCCCGGTTGTTGCCGATTGAACCCAAATACGGAAGTATTTGACAAAAACCGCCAACATGATGAGGAAAAGAATGAGGACAAGAACGGAACCGATAATGATTGCAATTTTAATCGGGTCTTCCTCAATCTGGGCAAAAGGGGCAATAAATGTTGTCATTGTTTTCATCATTGAATTGATTATTCAGGTTGAACAAAGGAAGCACAGGAAAATTTCGCAAAAAACACAGAAACGAAATCAGCGGAAAGTGAGGATTCAAATCGGCTTGTAAGAGTTTTTTTATTGAAAAGGATCGGCAACAACCGGTTCCTCTGTTTGCTCGGCTAATTTGTCAACGAGCTGCTTTGTACTCAATGCAACATCCTTTGACTGTTTATTGGCATCCTCGTTTTCCGCGCCGTTTCTCTCATTTGGGTTATTTGGATTATAAGGCCGGACAATAATTTCCATTTTGTTGACTTTGCGAACAAGGACGGGCGAACCGACATCAATTGGTTCAGCTTCACTGACTGCATCATAATGTTGGTTGTCGATTTCAACGATTCCGCCCGGCATCATCAACGAAACGGCAACACCGCGTTGACCAATCAGGTTTTGTCGCCGTTCTTCTTCAGGATCAGACGCAAGAGCCGGATCAGTTTTCGGGTCCAATAAAATTCGTCGACCAATTGGGGTTTTGGGCCAAATGATAAACAACTGCCAAATCAACAGCGGGAGAGCAACGAACAGGGCAATCGAGAACAATGTTCCGAACAGGGGATTTTCATAAAAGGCGAACAGGACAGCAACACAGAACAGGGTGAAGGAGAAAAAGGCCAAAAAACCGCCCGACGGAACAAACAGTTCCAGAACCGCGATTACGATTCCGGCTGCACAAAAAATGAGTGTCCAAATCCAAGAGGGCATTGCGCTGTTCAACCTGTTCTCTCTGTACTTATCCTCGCTATATTGTATGACGTCTTGACGTCCGATTAAAACAATTCTACAGAATTCAACTCGATTCACAACCGTTTTCCAACTTTTTCTCAACATTTGCAACCGTTTTCGACGACGCACAAAAGGGGGTTGAGAAAAACAATGTTGTCGATATGACGTTATCCCGTTGAAAGGAAAAAACGTCCTTGATTTTTTTGGTCCTGTTCGGAAGTGATGTTTGTCATAACCAAACCTTACGAATGTTTATTTTTTCGTCAAAATCACCGTGTCAACACGCCCTAAAATGGTACAAATGGATCACAAGATGCAGCAGACGGGAGATACAACTCCGCAGATTGGGCGAAGAAGACGATTCTTCTCACTTTGTCTTCTTACAATCGTCGTTTTGACCCTGCTGTTGATTCTGCTCGTTTTTGTTTTTTACTCGGCAATTCAGGTGAAACCGGCTTTTTATCAAACGGCACTTGAGGTGGAGCCGGAATCGCAAATCACACTGAGTCACACCATTGTCCAACGTTGTCAGGAAACCGTTGATCGGATTTCAACGAAAGATCGGGATTGGGAACTGCAATTGGGACAAGACGAAATTAACGCCTATCTCGCAGTCGATCTGCTCAAGTCATATCCGAAACTGCTTCCTTCGGAAATCAAGAATCCGCGAATTGCAATTCAGAACGACAACCTAGAATTGGCGTGTGAAGTGGAAACGTCCGGCATTTCCGGGGTCCTCCATTTGACTCTCCGTCCAAGATTCATTAACCCCAACCAATGTCTGCTCCAAATTCGTGCAGCCCATTTAGGGGTCGTCTCTCTTTCTCGTTCCAAAGTGTGTGACCTGCTTGGTAATCGTGTCAGACTCGCCGACGTTCAAATGGAGCGAACAACCGATCAAGGGGGCCCCGCGCTGTTAATCACCTTCAAAGTTGATGCTAACCCTGATTTGGCTCTTCTTTTGAAACAGGCGGAGATTGTCGGAGATTCATTGAAAGTATTCGGCTCCTCGGAATAGTCCTTATTTTTTGGCAAGACCGGAATTTTTGGGGAGACCAGAAAAAATTTTCGGTTGGAGGTGCTTTCTTATGTTAAAATAGCAAGACTGGTTAGTCTTTTCTGTTTTCTATCCTTTTTTTCTTGAGTCAGATGAGCGTCGGACGTAAACTATTTCTGGGGATTACGGTTTTGTCGATTGGAACGGTTTGTCTTTTGACAACGATTCTGACCTATAACACGAATAAAATGGCCTCTTACTCGGAACAACGGGTCGGAGAGATGCGGGAATTACGTCAGGTTGATGATACGAAGCTGGATGATTCGATTCAGTTGGATTATAGGAATTTTAGTAAAAAAGCGGGTGATTTAACGGCACATCTTGAGGAAGAAAATGCAAAGATGTTGGGAGCGGATATTGGCAACCAGATCAAGACGATGTTTGAATCGTCGATTGCGACAGGACGAACCGTTGCGAAGACGATTGGGGCGTACAAAACATCCTGTTTGGCGAACGAACTGGAACCGAGTCGCAAGTTGCTCGATTCCATCCTGCTCGATGTTCTTGCAGCCAATCCCAATTTTCAGGCGATTTATTGTGTTTTTGGTCCCAATCAGCTTGACAACAATGATTCGGAATTTGTCAATACGCCGACATCCGGCGTAACGGGACAGTATTCACCCTGGTTTCATCGCGGAGAAGAAGGGAAAATTTTACAGGACTATTGTGTCGATTTTTCCGGGAATTACTTTACTGTTCCTTACACAACGGGAAAGGAATACGTTGACACCCCGCTCAATGACGAAGGAACCCTAGTCGTCGGTTTCTGTTCGCCAATTAGCGTTGGAAATAAAATCGTTGGAATGGTCGGCATTGACATTAAACTTGCGACGATCTCCCGTCTTTTTGAGCATTTGGCCCCGCTTGAAACCGGTTATGCCTTGTTTCTCTCCCCTGAAGGTCTGGTTGCAGGTGCTCCCAAATCGGAACTGGAGTTGCTGAACCTTATTGCGGTTCTGGACCCAGACTCTCTCGAAAAACGAATTACCGAAAAAAAACAATTGTACAACGAAGCCGTTGTCAAGAAACAGGGGCAAGAGGACATTGATCGTCTGAAAAAGAATTATGAAGGAGTTCTGGAAGAGAAAGCGAATACCTTAAAAGCCTATAAAACGGTTTTTGGTTCGGACACAAATACGGCTCCTGAATCATTGCGGGCGTTTGTCGGACGCATTACCAAAGGAGAGGGAGGAATTTATTATGACGCCAAACCTGATGAAAAGCTGTTTCCCATTAACGGTAATGAAACGTTAAAAATTCATGTTCCAATCCAGATTGGACAATCGGATGTCGATTGGACGGTTCTTATGGTTGTTGAAAAACGTAAAGTATTGGAAGAAAGTGTCAACATTACGAATTATACACAACAATCGCTTGTTAAAATTGACTCGGAATTGCGAAGTATTCAGAGCAAGTATTCAGATCGGGGCAATGAGCTGACAAGTCGTTTGAGCGAACTTGCGCGACATTCGACTTGGATTGCTGTTGTGACAGGATTAGGTGTCTTGATCGTCGCTATTTTGTTCGGGACTTGGTTTTCACGGTCTGTTTATCAGGCAATTCAGGCAAGAGATCATTGGTATACGCAGATTCTCGATCAGGCCCCTTCTCCGATTACGGTTGTGGACATGAATCACAAAATTACCTTTGTGAACCGGAATGCGGAGAAACTGTTGAAAGAAAAAAGGGAACATCTCGAACGCCAATCTTGGGAATCCGTTTGGGAAAAAGGGGTTGGATTGAAACGGCGATTGCTGACCAATAAGGAAAGGGCTGCAAAACACGAGACGCTTGAGTTTTTTGCAAACACAACCTGGGAGATTTTCTGTGAAGAAATCGTTGATTCGAGGAACAAAGTGGTTGGTCTGAACGAAATTTGTCAGGATGTTTCGGCCCGGGAAAAAATCATTCAGGCTGCATTGGAAGTCGAAAATGTCGTTGGTCAAACCGCACTTGAAGTGGACAGTATTGCACAAGATGCGGCACAACTTGCCCAAAGTTCACAAATTCAGGCTTCACATCTTCAGGACATTATACGGAATATGTCGGAGATGCACGATAAGACGGCACAAAATGTGAAAAATGCGGCTGATGCAAACAGTTTCACCAAAGAAGCAGCAGATGCGGCAACAAGCGGTCAAATGAGAATGACGAAAATGGTTGCGTCGATGAATCTCATTAGTGAAACGTCCAAGAACACGAAAGATGTTATTAAGACGATTGAGGGGATTGCGTTTCAGACGAATTTGTTAGCACTCAATGCAGCTGTTGAAGCAGCTCGGGCCGGAACACATGGAAAAGGTTTTGCGGTTGTTGCTGAAGAAGTCCGCTCTCTTGCAACACGAAGTGCAAAAGCAGCTCAGCAAACAGCCGATTTGCTTGAGAGTAGTAATCAGCAGATCAGGGAGGGGGTTGAAATTGCTCATTCAACTTCAGATGCATTGAATCGGATTGCAGATCGGGTTGCCCAATCAACGGAGTTGGTTGCAGCAATTACGAAATCTTCCAATGAACAGGCGATTCAGGTTGATTCGGTCAACCAAAAAATTGGTTTGGTCAACCAAATTACGGTTCAGAATGCAACAACGGCAGATGCAACGGACAAGGCGACTGCGCAACTCAAAGAGGGTGTGACCCGATTGTCCGAATTGCTGATCGGCATGTCACGATAAAGGTTGCTGTTCTTCAAAGACCGGCCAAAATAAATCTTGAATGAATGGACCGGTTTGACATAATGCTCCACAACAACAGGGGACGTTCCCTGTTTTGCTTGTCAAGTGAAAGGGAGAATGTATGTCAAACAAATCGGGTCGCAACGTCGTCAGTTCAAGAAGTACCAAGTCAAAAATCGCACAACCAACAATCGCTCAACCAACAATCCCGAAATCTAAGGTTGCCCAACCAACAAAAGCTCCAATAAAAGTTCCAACAAAAGTTGGTTCTTCTCAACAGACCCCTAAAGAGGGGTACTGTTTCACTTATGAAGATTTAAGGTATCTGCAATCGCTCCCCCTTCATGAAAAAGTCCAGAAAACGCAGATGAAAATTCTGCAATGGTGCTTGCATTGGGATTGGAACGTCTACCTTTCTTTTAGCGGGGGAAAAGATTCAACCGTTCTTTACGATTTAGTCCGTCGAGTCGAAGAAACGTTCAACAAAGAGATACCCGCTGTTTTCTGTGATACAGGTTTGGAATATCCCGAAATCAGGCAGTTCGTCAAGTCCTACAAACGAGTTGATTGGGTTCGACCTGTAAAACCATTTTCCCAAGTTATTAAGGAATTCGGGTATCCCGTGTTCAGCAAAGATGTTGCGCAAACAATCAGCGGTTTCCGAAAAGGTTGGGCGTCGAGCAAACGAAAATTATCCGGTTTGAATCCGAAAGAAATCCCCAATGATTACATAGAACGGAAATACGGCAAGTACCGATTTTTGGTTGACGCTCCTTTTTTAATCAGCGATCAATGTTGTGACGAATTGAAGAAAAAACCGCTGAAAAAGTACGAAAAAGAAACGGGACGAAAGTGCATGACAGCTCAAATGGCGCAAGAAAGTATCCGACGTCGGACGACTTATTTACGAAATGGTTGTAACGCCTTTCATTCATTACGACCAATGAGTCATCCAATGGGGTTTTGGACCGAGCAAGACGTTTTGCGATACTGCAAGGAGTTCAATCTTCCTCTTGCCCCGGTTTACGGCAACATTGTTGAAGTCAAAAAAGGGAAGTTGGAGACGACCGGATTGGACCGAAGTGGTTGTATTTTCTGCATGTTTGGAATTCAACGGGAAAAAACACCGAATCGATTTCAACGATTGAAAAACACACATCCCGGATTGTACCGTTATTGCATGAACCAGTTAGGTTGCAAAAAGGTCCTCGATTATATTGGGATTGATTACTAAATCGGATCAAGCGGACAGAGATTGTACATAAACCGCGAGTAAAATGGGTTGCATGTATGGAATAATTGAGCATTTGGGATATGCTGGAAAAAAAGTGGGCTTGGTCACTTCCACCTTCTGTCTCCTACCTCCTACCTTCTGTCTCCTCCATGATGCAATTCTTTGGTTTCGTCACTTTTGCAATCGGCGTTTACGTCTTTGGGCTGTACTGTTGGAACATAACTCAACAACCCAACTCCCGTTTAGCCCGTTTGGTTACTTTTCAACCGGGAAAACCCGTTCCCTGGACCGGATTGCACCTCGTTATACTGATCGGCATCTACATCGCCGTTCTCGGAATCGCTGTCCAATTCGCCCGCTTCTTGCCAGTTTCCCCTTTTGAAACAAGTCCGCTCGATATTCAGACCCCTTTTGATGAAAGAGAACACTGTGATGAAAAAGAACACCTTGCGGAAAGGAACCTCCTCGTTGCCGATCAACAAAAGATTGTTGAGGAACAACAATTGGTGAAGGAACATGCGATCACTCAACTGTTTTTTCTTGCAAAAGACAAACCGTATGTCCTTGGGCTGATTTTTTTGACCGTCGTCGTCATTGTCCCAATTGGCGAAGAATTTCTCTTCCGTCAGCTACTTCAAAGAACATTGGAGAAATATGTTCCTGCTTTTTGGGCAATTTCCTTACCAATTGTCATTTTTGCGTCCCTTCATCTGCGAAACACCCCAGATGAGTTGCCCGACCCCGAAAACCTTTTTCGGTCACTTTGCGCCATTTCAATTGCCCAGATTCTCTTTTTGACATTGAGTTCGCTGTTTCTTTTCTGCACAACCCGAACATCTCTGTCCGACTTGGGTTTTTCACGCACAACATTCTCGAATGACGTGAAACTCGGCGCAATTGCCGGATTGCTCCTGATTCCCGTTGTCTTACTGATTCGGGTTGGAGCCGGTTCCTTGCTCGTCCAACTCGAAAACAGCGAATCATTTGCCGATTTCATTGCCCTGCTTTTTTTCGCGTCAGGTCTCGGTTTTATCGTTTATCGACGACACCAATTGGTTTCCAGCATCATCCTGCACGCCCTTTTGAACGGTTTGAGCTTCATCCAACTGCTCTTGATCGTCTGACATTCAGAATTACAAAAGGGTTCCCCGCTCTTTTTCCATAAAAACGCAATTGCCCCGATCATTGTAATGGACTCTGGTCATAAAATGGTGAATCAACAAGACCCCGCGACCTGTTGCTTTGTTGATGTTTTCCGGCGTCCTCGGATCACGCAAATTCTCAAAGTCAAATCCAGGTCCCTCATCTCTAACCTGCACCTTGAGCGTCTTTTTGGTCAAGGAACAGGCAAAAGTAACTTTTTTGGTTTCATCACCCCCATTTCCATGATGAACGGCATTTGCAAGAGATTCTTCGAGCGACATTTCGACACTGAAAACATCGTGAGGGAGCCAATTTTCCTCTCTCAATTTCTCCAGAACAACTTGAATAAGAGCATGCGCAATTGTCATATCACTATAAAAAGATTGCTGATATGACCAGATAGTTGCAGACACGGGATGATCTCCGAAAACGGCGAGCGAAGACACAAGGACGAAGTGGGACCTCAAGGACCGGCCGTTCAAACTCCGAATCGGAACGGAGAACGACCGGTTGACAACAACCGATTAGAACAGGGGTCAAGGACAAGACAAGAAGAGGTCTATTTCGTTTGCATGGTCAGAAAACGAATTGCTTCTTCTTCCGTTCTCTTAATCTGAAAAACCGTGTCAAGACGTGTAATCCGAAATGCTTCCATAAGATTGTCGTCAATTCCACAAAGAATCAACACCACGTCCGACTCTTTCGCCTTTTTATTGAGGGTAATCAAGACTCTCAACGTCGAACTGGACATGAACAGAATCCGTTCAAAGTTAATGACAAGTTTTTTTTCATTTTTGTCCAGAAGTTCCATTAACTGCTCGCCCCATTCCTGAATGACCAGATCGTCGTTCAACTTTACATCCCGGCAAAGTACAATTGTCACATCTCCGACTTTTTTGACATCAATTCTGGGTGTCGCCATTTTTCAAATCTCCCCCTCGTTCGTTTTCTTAGGACACAAAGACAACTATTTTGCAGGAACGGACACGCCCGATTCCGGTTGTCTACTGAAACTCGCCTTACACCAGATCACAGTGTTCTGAACAGGGAATCGACCTATACCGCACATTGCCAATATGTCAATGTTGACTCGCTTGGAAAACGCCTGCTTTTCTCGCAGAATAAAGCAAGAAAAACCATTGTTTATGACCACGCAAAGTATAAAAGGTATCCCAACCGGCTTTTTAGGGGGTCGAAAATTTCCTGCCAAAACGGTTCAGCACCCAAAAACGGGCAACTGACTGTTCCCTTTATACACTTATCATACCCCAAATGCAAAGGGTTTGTAGAATTATTCAAAAAATTTTTCTCTCATTCTATGTGCCGATTGTATCAAATAGTCCGATTGTTCCTTTTGTAGTTATTGTCCCGACTGCATCTTTCGTCCAAATTGTATCTTTTGTCCGAACTATAACTTTTGTCGGAACTGTATCTCATTCTACTTTCATCCGGTTTGTAACGTTCAGGACCAAAATACTGGAATTTACGCTGACAGTTCTCGATATTGGCGTAAGAGGGCGTTGCGAGTTGAACGATTGTGCGACGACTTTGGACACAAGGATGTGTTTCGCTACTTCAACGAAAAGGATTTTTACAATGCAAATGACGATTCGCCAAAATTTCGTATTCATTCCCCTGTTGACATTATGTCTCAGTCTCTTTTGCTGTTTGGGAATGATTCAGGCCCAACATTGTGATTCCGATTCTTGCAACTCTCAACCTTCTGAGGAAACGGGATGTGGAGATTGTTCTTCGACTGAAGAAGAGGGTCCTGATTACACGTTGACCTTTTCAACAGGTTGTCGCCCGACAACGCTGAAATATGGCGGTTGGATTGAGGCGGGAGTGTTGACAAATGCACATGGATCAACCGGTTTGTTCGGAAATGGTCCCGCACATGCACCTGAACACAGCCGAACGGATTTCAACATGCACCAACTGTATCTTTACATGGAAAAGGAGTTGGATTGTAAGGACAGACTGGATTGGGGCGGTCGAGTTGACTTGATGTATGGTACATCGGGTGTTCTTGGACAATCTTATGCCGATCAGTCGTTTGATTATGGTTGGGGGGGAAATACCATTCAAGGACTCTATGATAACGGCGAGGGAGATGGAGATTACGCCGCTTCCATTTATCAGGCGTATGGTCAACTCGGTTGTGGTGATTTAAGCGTCAAATACGGAAAATTTCTCACCCCAATCGGTTGGGAAGCGGTTGCAGCCCGGGATAACTTTTTCTACAGTCATTCTCTCGCTTATTGGATTGAACCCTCAACACATGTTGGAGCAGTCGCTGATTATGCGTTGACCGAGAAACTCACTTTATCTGGGGGTTGGACCGCTTCACACGAAAATGGTTTTCTCAACCGTTATGGTGATTCCGCATTTTTGGGGGGATTGACGTATGCTTTGACGGAGAAGTTAAACTTCTACTACAACATCAATGCGGGACGGAGAAACAACGGATTTTATTTGGGAGAGAATCGGTTTGACTCGGCCGTTTCACATCAAAAATACTCGATTCAGTCATTCTGTTTTGAATGGAAACCAACGGATAAATTCACCTATGTTTTTCAGTACAACTTGCGAAATGATGCTGATATTGAAGCAGGAACACGGACGAATTACAGCACTTATGGTATTAACAACCATTTTCTGTACAGTCTGACCGATCAATGGGGAATCGGTTTGCGAGCCGGTTGGTTGAGAGACAATGGAGGTTTTGGTTATGTTCTTCCAGGTCCGGGGACAACCGATTATTATGAGTTGACACTCGGTCTGAACTGGAATCCGACAAAACACTGGAGTTTCCGACCGGAAATCCGTTATGACTGGTCGAAAGGAGCGGAAATGCCTTTTGCGAGTGTTGACGGAAACGGAACGGAACGGAACCAGTTTATGGGGGGGATCGGAATGCTCTACATCTTTTAGGACTTGTTCGGCCAAAAAACACTCAGGTTGGAACGACCACATTTTCAAGCAACCGTTCGATCTGCAATTCCGCAGTCAAACGGTTGTTTCCTTGCGCAAACCCTTTCGGCATAATTCGGTGTGACAAAACGGGAATTGCAAGCGTTTTGACATCATCCGGGATCGCGTAATCTCGACCTTCAATCAGCGCAAAAGCCTGAATCGCTTTGGTAAACGCAATTGCTCCTCGTGTACTCGCCCCAACCTGAATCGCCGAATCATTTCGGGTTGCGTCAACCAGCTCAAGAACATAATGGTAAATCGCGTCGTCGATTCGGACCTCACTAACCGCTTGTTGTATCTGGATAATCTGCTCACAACTCAAAACCGATTGCAATGAATCAATCGGATGTCCCCGACGATGTGAACGAAGTATCTGCAATTCGTTTTCCCGATCAGGATAACCGACAGAAATGCGGATTAAAAAGCGGTCGAGCTGACTTTCCGGCAATTGGTATGTCCCCTCGTATTCAAGCGGGTTTTCTGTCGCAATCACCATAAACGGTTTAGGCAGGATATACGTTTTTCCGTCAACCGAAACCTGCTGTTCGTTCATTGCTTCAAGCATTGCACTTTGTGTTCGGGGCGGAGTTCGGTTGATTTCATCCGCCAATAAAAGGTTGGCAAAAAGAGGACCTTCACAAAACCGGAAATCATGTGTCCGGGAATCAAAAATACTGCTCCCCGTTATATCGGCAGGAAGTAAATCGGGGGTAAATTGCAAGCGGCGGAAAACGCCGGACACACTTTTGGCAATTGCCCGACCGATCAAGGTTTTTCCGACGCCCGGACGATCTTCGAGCAGAACATGTTCGCCCGCAAAAAGGGCAACCAAACAGAGTCGGATCACCTCTTTTTTGCCGAAGACGACTTTCTCGACATTGTTTTCAAGGGCCGTAATCAGCGAGGTAATCAACGTCGTATTCATATACTGTTCCAATCTTGTTCCTATTTTGTTCCAAAATTAAGGAGGTGTTTTTTTCACAAAAGGGTTTTACTTTTCATGACAGAGAAGACAAAGGTCCTGTTTCGGTTTTATCAAAAGAGGTTCATAGGGGGACTGATGAATCGAATGACAGATCAAACAGTCCTGTTGTGGTTCAAATTTGTGTCCCTCATGTTGTTGACTGTATTCTTCTTGGGGATGACATTCGAGACAGGTTGCAACCCCTTTGAATTTCCCAACCGGAATAAGGGGATTGTTAGGTCCTTTGGTTGTTTTTCCCTTCTTCAGAAAACTGTCTGGATCAGCAAAAAGGTCAATTTCAGCACTCGATTCACGATAATCGGACGGAGCAAATAGATCGGCGAGGTCTCCCAGTGAATCCGACATTTCTTGATACATTTGTTCAGAATTTTCATCCGGCAGATGATGACAGTCCAGACACTTTCCCGTATCTTCTGTTCCGTTATGCACAAACAACAGTTCGGGGGACGAAGTGGGACTTTTGGGTTGCTCCTTCTCCTTCTTTTCTTCCTGATTGGGCGGAACAGGCGGGGAAGTCAGATCGGTGTATTCTGAAACGAGGAGAAACCCGAGATAGGCGGCGAAACCAAATGCAATGACGACAAGGGGCAAGGGGGTTTTGAGCGAACCTCTTCTCCTTTTTTGCAGCAAAGGGGCATCTCGAAAAATGCCCGAAAACGACCGTCTTCTGCCCGTTTGGTTCCTGATTTTACGATTCAACATGTTTTGGAGAAAAGGCACAAAGTTCATTTTTAGAGGTGCTCGATTATACCATATGTCAACGCAATCCATACAATGATAAAGATAAGTAAATAACCAAGTAGGGAGACAAGGAGAGCTGTTGCGTTTAGAATGATACCCGGTTTACTTTTTGATCGACATCCGAAAATCAAACCGACGATACCGAGAACAAGGACGATATAGGGAACAATAACAAAGAACAGGCTGAGAGTCCCCAGAATTACGGAGACGCGACCTTTTTCTGAGCGTCTTGCGTAAGTTCGCAAAATCGAAACAAGGAGAAACCAATTGATTGTCCCAAGTAATTGAAAAACAACGGGAAAGCCGAACAACATGTCCCCTCGGTCCATCTTTCCTTGAATAAGTTCCACAACAAAGTAACAAGGAAAAGCAAGGAATCCGATTGGCGAATCAATGAAAAGGAACAGCAACCAGACATCTTGAGCATCTGAAGCCAGTTCATGTGTCAGGGCATAAAGAACACCGCAAGAAAACAGGAAGACGAGGATAAGGTGAATACAGAAGACGATGAGGAGTCGTCGTTTCCAACCGTCCCAGAATGACAGGGATCGGGGCACAACTTCGACCGTTGATTCCGGCGTTCCATTTTCTTGCTCAATCCCCGGTTCCGACATGTGTATCCTCTAAATGTTAGATAGTGAGAACTAGCATCTCAAACGGTTGATAGAGGTAAGGAACCGTTTGCCCTAAAATGTTGCAACCGAGTTGACCGGAGAGGGTGTTTGGAAGGATGTTGGAAACGTCGAAGTTGCTCCGACGAACGTTTTCTGCATCTGCTTTTCAATCGCTATTTCATGCAATCTTTTTTTGACTTTTTCGGCTTCTTCGTGAATCAACCAACGTCGTTCCTCGTCCGATAAATGCTTTGTTGACTCATAATGTCGGTCTCGCATCTGACGAATTTCTTCAACATTCATCGCAATAGTCCTCCGTCTCAATGTTTTAGGGAACATAGTTGACATCTGGTTCAACGGACTCGACATATCTCGCTAAGAGATCAGCCGCATAATCAATGTCTTTCAGGGAAATCACCTCAACAGGAGTGTGCATGTAACGATTCGGAATACTGATAAGTGCGGTTGCAACACCACTTCGATTGATCTGAATGGAACCGGCATCTGTCCCGGTTATTCGACCTTCAGCACACATTTGAACTGGAATTTCATTCGTTTTGGCAACCTCAACAAGAGCGTTCACCAATTTCGTTGTCAAATTCGGTCCCCGAGTGATTGCCGGACCTCCTCCTAATTTCACCTCTCCATTCTGCTTCTTTTCAATCGTTGGACAATCGGTCGCAAAGGTGACATCAACAGCGATTCCAATTTGAGGGTCAATTCCAAACGCACTTGTTTTTGCCCCTCTCAAGCCCAATTCTTCCTGAACCGTTGAAACGGCAAAAACGCCAACCTTGAGTTTGGAAGAGTCAATCCGGCGCAACGCTTCCATAACGACCCAAACTCCCGCTTTATCATCTGTTGCTGGTGCTGCAACCAATTCGTTCAAGAGTTCCCGATATTCCAGATCAACCGTGATTGGATCGCCAATCTGAACGATTTTTTCCGCTTCCTCTTTATTGCTCGCCCCAATGTCAATCCAAAGGTCTTGAATCTTCGGAACCTTCTTCCGTTCGTCCTCCGTCAGCAAATGAATCGGCTTTTTCCCAATCACCCCCTCAACCGGTCCCGATTGGGTCCAGATTTTAACCCGTTGTCCAATCAAATTCTGTATGTCCCAACCCCCTATTGTAAGAACATAAATAAACCCTTGTTCGTCGATGTAATTCGCAATCAAACCGATCTGGTCACAATGTCCGGCCAACATCACCCGAATGGGGGCGGACGGATTTTTCGCTGCAATCACATTTCCGTGAACGTCCGTTCGGATTTCATCCGCAAAAGTTCCGGCATAGTCCCGAACAAGCGATTGAACCGGTTCCTCAAAACCGCTTGGACTCGGCGTTCGCATCAATCGGGTAAAAAACTCTTTCGATTCCGACAACATCTCTCTCTGTCTCCCTTATCAAAAAATCTAAAGTCTCAATTTCTAACGTCTCAATATCAATCTTCCAACAATTCCCGGGCTGATTTGGCGTCGATCACCATATCTGTCCACAACCGCAACGAGGGATTCGCCAAAAGCGGTTTCAACGCACTCTTTTTCGTCGCCCCACATTCCCCGCAAGGACCTGCAACAAGCACAACATGTTTGCCCGGTTTTTTTGTCAACTCAACCAACTGTTCCAGTTCAAAAAGAGTGACTGCTCGAACGGGACAATCATCAGGTGCAAGCGGTCCTTTTTCGGAGTAAGGGCGAAACTGAACGTCCCCAACCCAACCGGCATCCAACATTTTAGCAAGCGACGCTGACTCAAGGGCTCCCTTATCAACCAAATACTTCAAATAGCGGAAAAGTAAGCCGTGATCGTCATGAGCATCCGCAAGAGATGTCATAACGATGTCAATTTCATCACGTTGGGAAAACGGTATCTGTATCCCGGGATTCGTCAGTATCTCATCATACTCGGTACTGTTAACAACCGTTGCTGAAAAAAGAGCAACGTATTTGACGGTCAACGCCGATTTGTCAAAATAGGAAAAAAAAGATGTTGGAGCTTTATAGGGTTCATCAACCAGAAAACCCCCGGATGAAATCGCATGCAAGACGAGCGTCGGACACTCAATTCCGGCGTTGACTCGTTGGGCGAGCCGTTTCGCAACTTTCATTGCGGCATAACCGGCTCCCATACCGAGATGCACTTCCGGCAACGGATCGCCTTTTTTCCAACGCGATTTTTTCTCCTTGTACACTTTGTCAATCAAAGAGACAATCAATTCGGCTGCTTGGGTTGTGACATGTTCTCCGGTATTGATTCCAACATTGACAACGGAAATGTTGTACGATTCTTTTGGCAAATCGAAATGCTCTCGAAGATTCTCTTCCAACCCCTGCTCGAAAGGGGTTTGAAGTTTAAGAAATCCGCGTTTTAACGCTTCCCAAAGAAGCGGATATATCTTCTCCCGGGTCAAATCCGGTCGATGTCGTTCGAGTTTCAACCAATTCGCAACCGCAGTTGCGGCTCCTTTTTTTTCGGCATTATCTCCCTCAAGAACCGTCGAATCGGGGGACGACGGTTGATAAGCGGCATCCATTTGCGAGAAAAAACGGTCGCATACCGAGAATATCAGTTCATCGTCCTCTCGACCAGGATGCCAACGTTGGGGGGTCTGCTTGTTCTTAGGCACTATTAACGTTCCTCATAAGCCCATTTGTATGTAAATAAAAACACACTTAGAGGGATTATATCCAAGAATGACTTTCCCCGCAAGAGTCGCACGAAAACAGCAACGTCGTTTTTCCGTCGACTAGAGCATTTCACAATTCATGTACGTCTCGCAGCACCCCGATTGCGACTCTAAGTAAAATTAAGGTCAACCGATGATTGACAACTTACGCCAGTTCTTCCGCTCTTTCAGTGTTATTGTCCTATTTGCGGGCCGATTCCCGAATCGCAATTAGTTCTTTCATCACGTTGCCAAGATTCGGCTGTTTCTTCGGGTTGACATTCCCAAACACATCATGCAGTTGACGATAAAGGGCGTACAGTTTTTCGTAGACGACAACCGCTTTTTTGTTCGGCTTGTAAACCTTTTCTGAAACCCCGGTCATCTTTTTTTGCGCCTCTTCAACGGTTTTATAGGCTCCTCCTGCGACCGCGCCAAAAATCGCGGCTCCTAATGCACATGTTTGTGAACTGCGACTGATTTTCATAGGCCGGTTGCAAACATCAGCGTAAATCTGCATGAGAAGAGCGTTCTTCTCGGCAATTCCGCCGCAATTGACGACCTCTTCAACCTCGACACCGTATTCCTCAAACCGCTTGATGATCGTCAACGCCCCAAATGCGGTCGATTCCATAAGTGCCCGATATATTTCAGGTGCTGTTGTATGAAGCGTCTGACCAATTAACAGACCGGAAAGAAGCGGGTCAACCAGAATCGTCCGATTACCGTTGTTCCAATCAAGGGCCAAAAGACCACTTTCGCCCGGTTCCAGTTTCGCCGCTTCTTGCGTCAACAGTGTATGCGCTTCTCCCGCTGTATACAAAGAACCGGGGGTCAGATAACGGGCAAACCAATTGAAAATGTCCCCGACTGCGGATTGACCGGCTTCTAAACCGTACATGTCTGGAAGAACCGAACCGGGAACAATCCCGCAAAGACCGGGGATGTCGGCAAGCGGTTTGTCCTTGGGATACACCATCATATCACAAGTGCTTGTTCCAATGATTTTGACAAGTGTTCCGGGTTTAATTCCAGCTCCGACTGCGCCCATGTGAGCGTCCATTGCGCCGACTGCGACCGGAATTCCGGCCCGGGTTCCGATCTGTAAAGCAACTTCATCAACGAGATAACCGGCGATTTGGTCCGACGTTTTGGTTGTTGGAGCAAATCGGTCACGCAACGGAACCAAATCGGGGTCGAGTTTCTTCAAAAAATTCTTGCTCGGCAATCCCCCCCAGATTTCATTGTACATCGCCTTATGTCCCGTTGCACAAATACCCCGCGAAAGGGTCTTAGGATTCGTGTTCCCCGTTACATAGGCTGGAACAAAATCGGCCAATTCAACCCAAGCATACGCCGCTTTGAAAACGGCGGGGTTTTCTTTCTTACAATGCCAGATTTTTGACCAATACCATTCACTACTGTAGGTTCCCCCGCATTTGTTCAGGTACTTTTCGCTGTTCTTTGCCGCAACTGCCGTTATTTTTGCCGCTTCTTCATGTGAGGAATGGTCTTTCCACAACCAAGCATAAGCAGCCAATTGTCCTTCAAATTTCGGATTCAATGCAAGCGGTATTCCTTGTTCGTCAACCGGAATCGGCGTCGAACCCGTTGTATCAACCCCGATTCCCCGAATCTGGTCAATATCCGCCCCTTCTTTTCGGGCTGCATAAACAGTGTTTGCAACAGATGTTAAAAAACCCTCGATGTAATCTTGCGGATTCTGTCGGGCAACTAAGGGATTCTTAGGGTCTAACAGGATTCCAGCATCTCCGCTTGGATAATTGTAAACCGAACTTGCAACCTCACTTCCATCTGCAAGGTCAACCAGAATCGCCCGGACACTGTTGGTCCCATAATCAACGCCAATTGCATATTCCCGTTTCCGTTTCTTAGTCATAATCAACCCTTCCTTATCAATAATTCGTTTACAATGAAGATGAACTTGAAGAATAACAATAACAACAATAACAACAATAAAAAAAATAACAATAAAACCAATCGTTGACTTACAAAAGGATTCCACTTCCCGGGTCAATCGCAACCCCTTTGGTCAACTCTCGGAGCAACTGTAGTGTTCCGATTAACGTGTTCGGATCAAGCGGTTCCTCCCAATTATCATCATCCCAAGCATCTGTTTCAAGCCCCGTATGAATCCTTGTATCAAACCCAGTATCAACCCAATCAGAGAACGAACATTCATTGCCGCTTTGATCCGTTTCATCGGGGCAATTGGGATCAAAATGAAATTGGGGACGATTTGCAAACGGATTGCGAGGACGGATTTTTTGAGGAACGGCACTTTCTTTTGACGTTTGTTCGAGTAGGGGCGGAAAACAACTCGGCCCCTCTTCTGTTTTCGATGCTGTTTCTTCCAACCGTGTCTTCTCCTCCAACAATGTCTTCTCTTCCAACCGTTCAAAATGAAGCAGGTCCAATCGGGCCGAACATTTCCGGGCCTCATCCAGTTTTTTACGTTTTTTGGGGGATTTGTTCGACTGTTCCAGATCGTCGGCAATCGCCGCGATTTCCAGCAAAACCTGTTCCCCCTCTTGATAAACAAGATCAACGGCGGAAGAATCTTCGGGGGACTGTAGACTGAGCATTTCGAGCTGACCTTGCGAATTCGCCTGTTCCGACCGGATGATCAGGGATGGAAATCGTTTGAGCAACTGTTCGCGGACGAACTCCAATCGAGGTCGTCGTTTGGGATCAAACAGAACAAAATAGGTTTCCCGCCAATGATACTGGTCATCCTCAAATGTTGACATGATGTTTTGTGGTCTATTCCTTACTTGGCGAATTCAGTGCAACGGGTTTCGCGGATCACCGTTACCTTGATTTCCCCCGGAAATTGTAATCGTTCAGTCAACGACTTGACAATATCCCGACAAATTTTTGCAGCCGATTCGTCCGTTGTCTGGTTCGAAGACACCAAAACCCGGATTTCACGTCCCGCTTGAACCGCATACGCCTGTTCAACCCCGGAAAAACCAATCGCAATGTTCTCCAGTTCCTCCATTCGTTTGATGTAATGCTCCAATGTTTCCCGGCGAGCACCCGGACGAGATGCACTACAAGCATCTGCAGCTGCAACAATCACAGTGTAGGGATTTTCAACCCGGAAATCATCGTGATGTCCTAACGCGGCATGAACCACTTCTGTCGGTTCTCCAAATCGTTTGAGCAAATCTCCGCCAATTTTGGGGTGTCCCCCCTCCATTTCGTGATCGGCTGCTTTACCAATATCATGAAGAAGACCACAACGTCGGGCCAGTTTTTCGTTCAGACCCAGTTCAGATGCAATCATTCCTGAAAGAAAGGCAACTTCGATTGAATGTCGCAACACATTCTGACTATAACTGGTCCGAAAATGGAGTCGTCCCAAAAGATTGATAATCCGTTCATTCAGCCCAAAAACTTCAACTTCACGAGATGCTTCATTACCTTGATGTTGGATGAAATCCTGAAGTTCGGAATTGGTTTCATTGACAATTTCCTCAATTCGTGAGGGATGTATACGACCATCTGTAATTAACCGGTTCAAAGATAATCGGGCAACTTCACGACGAATCGGGTCATAACCGCTTACGATCACAACCCCGGGGGTATCATCAATCACGACATCAACGCCCGTTGCTTTTTCAAAGGCCCGGATGTTGCGACCTTCCCGACCAATAATTCGCCCCTTCATGTCGTCGTTGGGAATATCAACAGTGCTGCTCGTCGCTTCTGAAGTGTATGCAGCTGCATATCGTTGTAAGGCCGTTAAAAGAATATCCCGAACGGACTGTTCACAACGTTCTTGAATCAGTTTTTCCTGCTTGATGATGATTGAACCGGCTTCGTCCCGCAATTCGTCTTCTAATGTTTTTAAGAGACGCTGAATTGCTTCTTCCCGGGAAAGACCTGAAAGTTCATGTAAAATCTGACGCTCTTTTTCAATCAGCTGATTCAGTGATTCCGTTCGTTTGTTAGCATCATCCAGCTTTTCTGCCAATTTCCGTTGTGTGTTCTCAACCAGTTTTTCCTGTTTCTGGACATCACCCAATTGTTTGTCAAGAACATCCTGTCGCTTGTCCAATTGTCGTTCCCGTTCATAAAGCTCATTTCGAATCGCCTGTTGCTCTTTATCCGATTGTTCTCTTTTGAGAATCGTTTCTTCCTTCAACTTGAGTGCCGCTTCTCTTGCGAGACGTTCGGTTTCCAGTTCGGCTCTGTAGAGAATCTCTTTTGCCCGAGTTGTCGCGTCACGAACTCGTAATTTGTCAGAAATACGGATACAATAGAAGAGTCCGATCAGAGACAGAATCCAAAGAAGGGAGCAGACAATAAGGACAGGCAACCAACTCACAGGACCCCCTTTTCTCCTCTATAAAGGGGAAGAGCATCTAACACGAGACGGGGATCGGGGAAAAAACGATTTCACACAGAATCGGAGTCATTGAATCGAAAAAACATTCAGCAACCTTTTTTCACAAAACGACTTATCATCGCCTGTTGAGACGATAATCAGCATGAAGGAATGAGGGTTGAGGACTTCACAACGGGCATATTTCCCCTAATATTCCGATTACCATTCCGGTTGATTCTCAGAATCGTCAGAAGTGTAAGGGGGTAAGGGACGTTTCACCTTAACACGCAAAGGTGAAGCGTGAAACATACAGGTATCCCAAGGTACAATACGGGACCGGATCATTAACAAACCGATCAGGAGTACACAAAGGGTCAACGACGTTAAAGTCAGCATGGAACACCAAATCCGCTCGGTCGCAATTCTGCGATGTTTTGACGTAAAAACACGGAACGATTTGCGAGTTTTCCTTATCAATTGGGACAATTGAAAAGGCAATCCAACCGGATTCAATTGTGAAAAACCCTGACCGTAACGGTTCTGAACTTAAATTTTCGAACATTCTGGGTGAAAGTTTTTTCCGCGACACAAGGAACCGCAGAAAACACTCATCCGACGTTAATAAAATATGGAAAAAAAACAAAGGGGCATTGTTCAGCCCCTTTACCGCTCCTCACATCATACCTTACAATTTCATAAAAAGCAACTGTCTTCTATCTTTTGACGTTTATTTCTACAAAAAATGGGAACTTTTTTAACCAGTATCCAACCGGGGTTGATTCTTTTTCAAGGAGGAGGGTTCGGGTTGCTCTTTTTGCGATTTGGGGGCAGAACCCCAAAGGGGCGACGATCACTGTATTATTCAATTGCGGTTTGTGTTCTGCTTCTTGGTTTAATAATAGGTCCTCAATTCCAGATTGGCAGGTTGGTTTCTCCCCGATTGTTTGTTCTTCTGGACGATTCACGGAGTATGACCCAATTGGAACGACCTAGAAAGACAGACACTTTGTCCAAGGGAACGTTGGATTTGACACGTCAAATAGAAAACTCCGAAGTGGTTCAATCGTCTCTTCATCAAGCGGAAAGAATACTAAAGACCTTTTCGGTTTTGTCCCCCTCTTACCAAATTCAATCTCGGCGTTTGTCCGAAATCACCGACTCCAAACTTAGCCCGTTAGGAACAGCTGTCTTGAACCTTCTTGCGGAAAAAGAATCTCCAGATGTGATTGTTCTTCTCTCAGACGGTCAATTGAATCAGGGTCTTTCACTGGAAACCGTTGCTCGGATTTTAGCGGAAAAAAAAGTCCCGCTTTATACTGTTGGATTGGGGGAACAACAAGAACGACCAACTCTTCGTTGGAAAGACCCTGACATTCCCCTGTCCGTCAGTCCGGGCGAAATGATTCGGGTTCGTTCGATCCTTGAAACACTTGGATTGCCGGTTTTAACGCCCATTTCAATACGACTGGAAAAAACGCAGGATCAGGAAGGTGAAGAACGAACAGTTCTTTATGAAGAGACACTCGAAACGGTCGGGGAACAAACGCGAATTTCGATTCCCTTGAGCGAGGACAAACCGGGATTGTACGTCTTTCGTCTAATTGCACAAACTCCGAATTGGGAGGAGGATTGGACGGACAATGTGCTTGAATTTGCAATTCGGGTCCGAACGGAACCGAAAAGAATCCTGCTGATTGATCGAACACCCCGTTATGAATACCGTTTTTTGCGAGAATGGTTGCGTCAGGAAAATGCTTGGAAATTGCAAACGGTTCTGGAAGATGCCGACCCAGAATATGTCGTGCAAGACCCTCTTGCTTTGTCGTATGATGATTTGACCCCGGATTTATTACGACAGTGTGACCTGATTATTTTGGGGGATGTCAACCCGAATCAATTGGATTGGAACGCGATCATCACGGACAATCAATTGTCCTGCTCTCTTCTCTGTATTCCGGGCAAACGGGCAAGGATGTCTGATTTTATCAACTCACCTCTTGGGCCTTTTTTGCCGATTGGACCCGATTCCATGAGGATTCAGCAAAACGATGTCAATCAGCAATCGACATTTGGTCAACAGTATCAACAATCCGAAAGAGACAATCAGCGTCAACAGTTGGATTGGGACCATTTGAAGCGACAATCGACCATTGACAGTCAAAATCAACAATCAAAAGTGAGCGATTCCAACAAATGGGACCGACCAGAAATCAACCTATGTTTAACGCCGGAAATGCTGTCTCAATCAACGGAATCAACTTTTTTACCGTCAATCCGTTTGGAACCCTTATCTTGGTTTTGTTCAGGTCTCCTTCGTCCGGGCGCAAAAGTTTTGGCAAGAACAGAAACGGGAATCCCCATTTTGGTGTTGCGACAAAAGGACGATCACTTTTGCGCTTGGTTGGGAACGGACGAAATCTGGCGTTCCCAAACGCCTGTTAATGACAACTATGTCGAGCAATTGTTTGAGGATGATCCTGACCAAACCTGTAATCATGCTCCTGATGTTCCTTATGAATCGTCCTATTCCTTTTTTTGGCGACATTTGATGACCCGATTGACGGAATGGGCTGAAGATCGGGAAGGGACGAAACCAGCTCGCGGTTTTGAGGACGGGGAATTGGCGAGAACCCGGCGAAACAGTCCCTTGCTCGATCAAGCAGCGACAATTTCGGCAGGTGCTCATTTCGAGGAAGAAGATGTTGGACAGTTGCTTGTTGCTTTGCAGAAACGGGAGAAGGAATCACACAAAAGGGAAATGATACCACTTTTTCCCCCATTTCCCACATTCATCGTCATTCTTGTTTTTCTCCTCTTGTTGTGGAAAGAAAACCGACAATGACTTCAGGACCCTTGTATTTTAAGACACCTACTTTTATAATCAAACACAATCAGAGCGTCCTTTTTTAGCTCCTTCCTTGTTTCCTACGATCTCCTTAGGACATTCTCTTAGAACTTCAAACTCCACGATCCTATATGCCCCTTTCCCCAAAAATCAAAATCGCTGTTTTCATTTCAGGAACAGGTCGAACATTGCATAATCTTCTACAACGGATTCACGACGGTTCTTTATCGGCGGAAATCGCCGTTGTAATCGCCAGTTCACCTAATGCAAAAGGTTTACAATATGCTGAACGTGAAAATATTCCGCTCACCATTATTGAGAAAAAAGATTATCCTGATTCCGTTTCTTACAGCGAAGCCCATTTCGCTGTTTGTCGTCAATATCAGGTCGATTATGTGGTTTTAGGCGGTTTTATTAAGCTGCTCCGAATTCCCGTCGATTTCTTCAACCGTGTCCTGAACATTCATCCCTCGCTCATTCCCGCCTTTTCAGGAAAAGGGTTTTACGGTTCCCGCGTTCATGAAGCAGCCCTGAAATTCGGCGTCAAAGTGTCAGGATGTACCGTCCATTTCGTTGACAATGAGTACGATCACGGTCCCGTCATTCTCCAAAAAGTCGTTGACGTGCTCGAAAATGACACCCCCGATTCGTTGAATGACCGCGTTTTTGGAGCCGAATGTGACGCTTTTCCTCAAGCGCTGCAACTCCTTGCTGAAGGTCGTGTCAGTGTTCAAGGACGCCGTATACTCATTCGTTAGACCGCCTACTTGAAAACCTCTTTCTCGTTCTCGTTGTGCCCCAGAACAAGTATTTTTGCATAACAGCGACACAAATGTTTATCCGTGATACACCGTATCGCGCGTAATTCGCCCCCCCGTTTAGCCGCGATACACCGTATCGCGCGTACAATTTTGTAGAAAATAGAAGGTAGAATTGAGAATGGAAAAGGGAACCAAACAAAAGAGGAGTTGCACAAAGATAAAAGGTTAACCAGTTAACTCGCGAGACGCCGTTATCTTCCTGTCTCCCTCTTCTTTCCTCCTATCTCCTACTCTTTATCACCTACCTCCGACCTTTCAACTTCGTAAGCCGTGATTGATTCGGGGTCTGCAACAAGCAATAATCGGCTCGAACCGGATGTTGCGCCCGCATATCCGGTCAACTGTTTTCCGTGAGCGTAAAGGTCAATCGGTTTCCCCGTCGAGTCCAAAAAGTGAAGAACCCCATCTCCTGACGCAAATATCCATTCTTTCATCGAATCGCCAACCAAATCAGCCGCAATCATTGATTCAATCGGGACATAGTGATTCGCTGCTTGAATCGGATACTTCCAATCCTGCTCTCCCGACCGGTTAATAACCGCCAAATGAATGTCATCCTTCTTACTTCGTTCAGGAACCTTCACACAAATCGTTGAAACCCCTTTCCCGGAAAGATCATCGACGACAAACCAACCGATTGGATTACCGTCTTTGAGGGCAATCTCACGAATTCGGTTTCCCTTGTTGTCAAATTCAAACAAAACCGACTCCTCGTCTTTGGAATTCATTGCAAGAACCGTCACTTTTTCGTCCGTTTGCGCAATACCAACCTGATAAGGGTCGGCAATATTTGTATTCCGCCAAACTTCACTTCCGTCCATTTTCAACGCAAGAATTGCGGCTGCATAAGGGGTCAAACCTTGTTTTTCAGGCGGAGTGACATTGAGAACGGACAGAACCAGTTCGGGGTCCCGATCACCGTCCACATCTCCCAATCGGGCGTCCGTTATCATCAGCATTTCCGCTTCATCTGGTTTGGGCGGAAAAACCAAAAGCGGTTCCAACTGGTCGTTCAGCAGAAAAACGCGATTACCACTTAGCGCGGACGCGAGAAAAACCCGTTGTCCGTCCGCAGTCAACGCTGTTCGGACAAAGGTAATGACATCATCCGGTCCCGTCCAATCCGGCGTGAAATGCCGCAACAGATTCCCTTGAGAATCGAACATAGCGAGCGAATGAAGTTCATAAGGAACGACAAAGGTTGGTTCTTCAAGACCGGGACTGGGCGGAACAACCAGTATATTGCCCGGTCCTTTCAGATCGTTCAATACAAAGCGTTCCTTCAAAACGAGTTTTTTCGGCATTTCCCGGGCAATAATCTCGGCTGGAACCCCTTGTTCGGCTCCTTCGGGGATTGCGTAAAAGTCTTTATCGACAAACTCCTTCACCATTTGCCGAAATTTCGTCTGTTCTTCTTCCAACTGTTGTTCCAGTGATTCAACATCAACCGGTTTTTCACGAACCTCGTTAATTGCCGCAATCATCTCCTCCGAAGAAACCAAACCGGGGGGGAATATTTTGGCGACGATTCCGCTTGGTCCAAGAAGCACCAATGAGGGAAACGAATCGACGTGCAGAGATTCCCGCAATTCCAGTTCATTCCGACACGTCGGGAGAAGTGTTCCCCATTCCGTCAATTTCCCCGAAATATCGTCGTTGGAAACCTGTTCATCATCGACACAAACCGAAATGAAACGAACCTGAGAATCATCCTTCAACTGTTGATAAGCGGTATTCATCGCTTTTAATGCGTCAGCACAGTAAGGGCTTTGAGTGCTCCAGAACAGCAAAACAATGACGCGATCTGCATATTGTGAAAGGGCAATATCCTGATTGTTCAGACTTTTAACCGTCTGGGTTTCAAACTTCTCCAACGGTTTTCCCAACAACAAAAAGGGCCAAGGAGTCAGTTGGGACCGAATCAGGGCATTTTCAGGCCCGATCATTTGAAAAGCGTTAGGGTCAATCGAGAGATTCAGTGCAGCATCCGCGAAGTCAATTTGAAGATGAACCACTTTTTTATCACCTTGAGGAGGAAGATGATTGGTCGGCAAGTCAATCCGGCGAAGTTCAAAGGAATCACGATCAATCCAAAGAACACGTTCCCCCCCCCCTCCCTCTCCGCCGTTTGTTTCGACTTCAATACGGTCACAAGGACGTCCTCGCAACCAATCGGGTTGCAGCAGAACGACTTCGGAACCGGCAGGGACGAGGGTTTTGAGCGGGTCTTTAGCGAAGAGGAGAATGACTTGGGGGGGGACCCAAAAAATTTGGGGCGGAATTGCAAGGTCCATCGACCGGGCAAGGAGCAGGTCGGGATAGACGGTTTCGACGGAGACACGTTGGGAAATCGGCAATTGCAGAATTTGTCCGTAAAGCGGGACGATTTGTGCGAGCAGATTCCGCCCGTCACTCACCAATTGCCCTGAACCGACTTCCATTCGCAAAAAATTGGGGGTATTGAACGCGAACGTGCAAGGATACACCAGAGTTGCCCCTCCTTCCAGTTCAAGGACCAGCTGACCATGATCGCCGTATGTCTCGGCGTTTTGGTATTCCCGCACCATTTTTTGCAGTATATTTTCCGCCGTGATACCTTGAACATTGTACAGCGGTTCATCAGGATTGAGTCGTTCTTCCGAACGCCGTTTGAATTTCTCTTCTAATGATAATTCTTTGGGACCAACAAGGGGTTCACTAATCGCGGAAGGAGCAGCAACCGGTTCTGCCGACTCGGACGAACCCGGAGATTGTTCTGCCGTTTGTTGAGGACAACCGGAAAACAGAGCGATTGAGAGAACCGCGAAGAGCGGGACGAGGAGGTTGATAGATTTCATTTGCATATCGTGTACATTGTTGAGCCGCGATACACCGTATCGCGCGTAATTCGCCCCTCCGTTTAGCCGCGATACAACGTATCGCGCGTACAATTTTGGAGAATTGAGAATAGAAAAGTCTCCCTCTTCTTTCCTCCTACCTTCTACCTCCTACTTATCTCTCTCTTTTTCGGGCAATCGGGCGTTCACCGATTCTAACCAATGCTGCAACTCAGTGTCAAGTGACCGAACAAGGTCCGGTTCCTGTTCCGCCCGATTGACCCGTTCCCCCCAATCGTCCCCCAAATGGTACAACTCGAAGTCCGGTTCGTCCGCCGTATAGTATTTTATCAACTTCCAATCATTCCGTCGAATGATACTGTAAGGTCGCAACTGTCCGGGGTCATTTTCAAACCGGTAATGCGGAAAGTGCCAAAACAGCGAACGACCAATCCCCGAAAAGGGACCTTTGCTCGTCAAAACCGGGACCAGACTCTTCCCGTCCACTCTCTCGGCTTCTTCACCTGTTGTCTGCGAAACCGATTCAACGGGAACTCCGGCCCAATCGGCAAGCGTCGGGAACAGATCGCAAGTTATAATCGGTTCTTCGGAAACGATTCCAGAAGGAATCCGGGTTGGGCAACGAAAAATCCAGGGAACGCGAATACCTCCTTCATAGGGGAAACCTTTTCCGCTCCTGAGCGGTTCATTGTTCGTCGAACCAATCAACCCTCCATTGTCCGATGTAAAAACCACAACTGTTTGCTCCGCCAAACCAAGCCGGTCAAGCGTCCGCAGAATCTTCCCCGTCGATTCGTCGACACTTTCAATCATTGCCGCATAAACCGCATTTTTCTGCAAAAAATCGCTATCTTCCCCTTTTCGGGCATACTTTTCGACCAAATCCGGTTTGCCCATTAAAGGTGTATGAACCGCATAATGGGCCAAATGCAGGAAAAACGGTCGATCACGATTCGTTTCAATGAAACCAACCGCCTCATCACTTTCACGGTCTGTCAAATACTCCCCTGTTTTTCGCGGAACAAGAACAGAGGGGGGAATCACAAGCGAACGGTTCCGGTCTTTCGAGAGATAAGGGTCAAAATACGAGGGAGGTTGTCCCAGATCACAACCGGCAAAATTAAAGTCATACCCTTGTTTTTCTGGAGAATGGGCTTCCTGACCCAAATGCCATTTCCCAACATGTCCTGTCACATAACCCGCTTTTTTCAACCGTTCAGCAATCGTTTCATATTCCAGCTCCATAAAAAGTCCATTAGGTGGACAAGCGAGGGGTCCATTGTCGAGACGGACATAAGGGGTTGGATTTTTTGCGCCCGGGGGAATTGTTCCGCTTTGAAATTTCGCTCGTATCCAATCTGTAATTGCAGTTCGAGCCGGATACAAACCGGTTTGCAAGCTCAATCGGGTTGGGGAGCAGACCGCGCAAGCGGCGTAACCGTTTGTAAAGCGGATACCTTCCTCTGACATGCGATCCAGATGTGGGGTTTCATAATAGGCACTTCCATAACAACCCAGATCAGCCCAACCGAGGTCATCCACAAGAATAACGACGAAGTTCAATGGTTTGCTCGATTGACCGTCCTGCGCCGATTGGGCAAGAGTCGTTCCGCAAGGACAGGACCCGACCAAAACCAAAGCGGCGAGGAGACGAAGGGGGAGGGACCGTAAAAGCGATTGAATCATAGTTTGCATAAGCCGAAATGTTCCTTCCGTTGTAACCATTCCCGGGTATTTTAGAAAACAGAGTTGGTACACCTTTTTACAAGAAGAAAACTCTCATCTTCGCCCCAACGGGGCGCAACAAAATAGCCCAGGGTAAGGCGTACTCGCCGCAACCCTGGGTTGGTGTCACACACATATTCTGCCCTGAAGGGGCAGCACAATTCATTGTTTCGCCCTTACAGGGCGAATACTTTTTGACATTCTAACACCGGCGGTTAAAACCGCCGGCTATTTTGTTACGCACCTTTGGTGCTAAGAATGATACGACAATTCTAATTTCCCGTGAACGGTTACCTTCCGTTGAACCGCGATACAACGAATCGCGGCGTACAGAACCGTTAAAATACGCGCAGAACGTTGTTCTGCCGCTAAACGAAAACTCCCCCCTATCCCCCATTCCCTATCTCCTAATCCCCCCCCTATTTCGGTGTCGGTGTCAATCGTTGGATTTCCGTAAAATCATCAAGGGCATCATGGACGACAACGGCCCCACTTGGATCGAGGAACAGGGCTTTGCCCGGGGAGCGCATTTTTCCTTCCACGTCATAACCTCCAAAGGTGTCCAAAAGACACAAATTCGTCCGTATGTCAAACGGCTGTGTCTCGACACTGTTCTTCTTGCTCGTCGAACCGCCAACCCCTCCCGGTTTCTTACTGTCCTTCTCCTTATCAATTTTCACATCATTACTTGTGCAAGGAACCCGGACGGAATTGACGACCGAACCGCGAATGAGCGGACGTTCATCTCCAGCCGGGACCCATTCTGCCGCCTCATCCATGTCAAAATAGACGGACAACAATCGGGCACTCGGTTCTGGAACGACAAGGGGTCCTCCGCCGGACCGGCGTATGCCGGGCGAGAGCGTTTCCTTGACCAAAGCGGTTGCCGTTGAATCAACGGAAACGGGAACTGTCGAAGTGCTGTATTCCGACTCTAGGAATTTTCGGCGACTGGAACCGGGATCGGCGAGGTACTTGACGTCCATCTCGGCATTGGGGTTTAGCACCAGCAGTTTAACTCGATAAACGTAATTCTTCCCCTCTTCTACGTCAAAGTCAAAATACCGAAAAAGGTAGTACGGTACACTCACCTGTTGCGCTCGTCCCGCTCCACCGACTCCCGTTGGACCACTTGGTCCTCCTGATCCGCTCGGTCCTCCATATCCCCCCGGTCCACTCCCTCCCGGTCCACTGCCTCCCGGTCCACTGCCGCTCCGACCCATTCCACCTCCTTGCGTCGAAACGGTCGAACTGGCCTTAGAACCTGCTTTTGGATCGTTCAACAACTCCTCCGTCGTCAATACTTTTGCCGCAACGACCTCCTTCGATTTCTCCTCCTCTTCCGCCTGCTTCAATTTCGCCTGTTCAAGCTCATAATCCGTCTTCAACGGTACTTCAGGAGGAAACGCTACTTCCTGACCAAACTGTTTTTTCGTCAACGGGGGGAGTGGAAACGCAAAGGACACGGGACTACCAGAGCTGGGGATCAAAAACTCCTGTACAACGGGTTCTGTACCTGAACCTTCCCATTCTTCTCGTACCAAACCTTGTTGATGAACGGCGTCAATTGCTTTCCATTCACCCGGCTGTCCCTTCGCGTAATCATATTCTGCGCGTTCCAACTTGTAGACGAAGTATTCGGGCCGATCTCGCGCCGGATCACCATTCATCGCTTCGGAAAAGGTGTCAAAATAAAGTCGTTTCTGCTCTTGTATCGGTATCAAACCTGTCACGACAATCCATTTTCGACCTTCCACGTCTTTCTTATCTTTGGATTCGGGACGTGATGTTGCGCTGCTGGACTTCTTGATTTTGACACCTCCGTATCCCGTGCTTGCCCGCAATCGTTCGGGGGGAAGAATCAACGGTTCTCCTCGCGGGGTTTTCGCCGCCAAAATGGGTCGTTCCCATTTCTCTTCCAACCGATAAGGTTCACCTTTGATACCAACTTTGATCCAATCGGCCTTTTGGTCGTAGGGAACAAACTCCAACGCCCGGTTAAACTGACTGACATCGGAGGTTCCCATTTGAATATTACTGTTCACCGCCTCTATCAATCGTTGAATATCCTCCGGTTTCCATGAAAGGGGTTCAAGGCGTCGGGTTCCACTCATAAAAAACCAAACGCCAAGGAACAGGGCGACAACGATTGCTATTTTCTCGTAGTGCCCTACACACCCATTCTTTATTATTCTGGCAAATCGAAATACGGCCTGCATCGAA
Source organism: Thermoguttaceae bacterium (assembly GCA_051660685.1). GTDB lineage: Bacteria > Planctomycetota > Planctomycetia > Pirellulales > Thermoguttaceae > JAVBSX01. The sequence continues at coordinate 47,621 of JBOFQB010000040.1, forward strand.
ACCTCTCACTCTACTCTGTTCTACGAATTATTCTCAAGCAATAACAGTTTAGCCGAGGTTGGACGCGCATTATGCGTATCTCGGCTAAACAGGCTACAATGGGGTTGGCACTAGACCTCCCTCTGCCTCCTCGCCAGGTCCCCGCTTCATTTCCGGCCCCTCCGGTCGACCTGAGCCAGCCGAACTTTCTTCTTCCATGGGCAACTCGGCGGATTCATCTAGTCCATCCGTCTTTTGCACATCGACATCGGATACTAAATCCGTTGCATTCACCGTTGCCGTTCCCTCCTTGAACTTCTCCGCCATCTCCGAATTATCGGGGGAATTGAAGATCGTTATCGCTCCCAGTATCTCGACCGGTATCGTATAGGAATCATACGGAGGGGTCACCGTTCGTCCCTGGGCCGCCTCCAGACCATTCTGGTTCAGCGTAATCGTCACATTCAAAACATCAATCGGCATTGTGCTATCGGCACAATTGACCAAAAAATCGGACACATAACGCTGATCAATCAGAACCTTCATCTGGACCGGGATTCGCTTGAATTGCTCCAATTTCCCATCTTCCACATAACGCCCTTCAACTAAGGCTTTTGCCAAGGATTCCTGTTTGCTGACAAGTGGTACTTCTTCTTGGCTACCCCCGGACATCCCCGTCGAACCACCTCCCAATGAACCCCGCCCGTCCGAGCTTTTGTCCCGACGAATCGGCTGTAGACTCCCAATTCCGCCTCCTCCGAAACCTCCTCCTGAAGAAGAACCACTTTCTCCCGTTACCTCCTGCGACTTCAAATACGCCGATACGGGACCCGCTGCTGCTTTACCAAGCTTTAGCTCAACAATCTCTTTAATGATTGCCTTATTCGGATCATTCCCCGCCTCTTTATTTGTCTCATTGATAACATCAAAGAGTGAATCATATATCAAAAGGTCTTCCAGCATGTACCAAACTTCAACCGATTCAAGAACTTTTCCCGTTTGAATGAGTGATAATATCTCAGGATTCTTCCAATAGACATTCCCCAGTTCGCGCAAGTGCATGTTATTGGATGGATTATCACGATTCCCCAAACCGGGCAAACCCGCCCCAGAACCTCCTCGAGGGGTCTTTTTCATACGCTCGGCATCTTCCCATATCTCCGAACCATCCCCACGATGAACGATCTCCAACTGTCCTGTCTGCGGGTTCAACTGCGTCCGACGTACTTCCGTCTTCCGCCGTTGAAGTTTGTCCAACACAAAATACACCTGACGGTCCATCGTATTTGCAAACTGCTCCAAATAGACTCGCTTTATATCATCTCCCGTCTTTAACGAACGGACTTCTCGCAAAAAATCAACCGGCAACGCATTCGGACTCGGCTCCACGGCATCGGACCATATATCACCCGGTTTCTTTTGGTCCTTCGCAAGGGCTCGCCATGCAAGATAAACATTCTTCGAGGTATCCTCTGTCATCTGCTTGATCGTTTTTAGTGTCTGCTCATTAGGCTGCACCGCGACCCCGGCCGCTTCTCTTATCAATCGATTCTGTCCTTCAAGATACCTCTTTCGATCTTCAAGACGCTCTGATATTCCAGAAATCGCAACCCAACTCGCCAACAAACCAATCATAACCGCAAGAAAACACGATACCCAGAAAATCGACTTGAGCAGATTCTCTTTCGTAAAATGTTCACTCATCTGTTTCGGTACTGCCATTGCCTTACTCCTCTCTATCAAGCGGTTGACTCTCATGCAATTCAATTCCCTCAAGTGCCTCTTCGCTCAAGAATGTTCCTCCTCCCGCTTCCTCAGGAACCCCTTCCTCTCCTCCAACCGACTCAATCTCAATCGCTTCTACTTCAACGCCTTCGATTCCACTTGTCGGAGAATCATTCCGCAACCGATTCCCAAGATTACCAGAACGATTCCCCGCGTTCCGATCCGGTTTCATTCCTCCCAAGCCTTCCTCTTCCTCGTCTCCTCCGAGTCCGGCCTTACTTGACCTCCCACCATTTTGCTTCTGGGCACGTTCGGCTCGTTGATCCGCAAACAATTCATCCCGGACACTCGGCGGGGTTTCATACCATAAAAATTGAACCGTAAATTCATATTTTTGAACTTCGATCTTCCCCTCATTAGGATTTCGGCCCAAACCTCCAACACCCCCTCCTCCCGTTCCAACGGGGCCTCCAGCCGGTCTCCCCCCAACCCGTCCCCGTTGCTCAGTGCCCCCTTGTGCCAGTCCTAAACGATCCCGCATCTCCTGTTCCTGCGCCGCTTTCGGATCCACTATCAAAACCGGTGTTGCCTGACTCACAGGGTTTATCACTGTTGGAAAAGCAAAACCAAATTCCGAAAACGGTACATACTCCATGTCCGCCGATTGATTTCCTTCGGTCATCATCCGTTTCATGCTGACCGGAAGTTCCACTCCACCATTGCTGATCGCCTGACAAAGCGTATTCCGCACAAAGTTTGCACCATACAGTAAATCACTCACATCACGGTTGTGAAAATGATAACCTTTCAGGGTCACTAAACGAACGGGGCGGTTCGAACTGGACGTTGGAAGTTTGATGAAGTCCCAAGGAGTTTTCTTCTTTGCTTTAGGTTGCGCCGTTTTATTGAAAGAACTGCCAGAACTACTTTTCGAGGATGAACGGGATGCTTGCGCCTCCTCCTCTGCCTGCGCCGCTTCGACTCCTTTCTGCGCTTCCGCCCATTCCTGTTCACTCGGAACATACCAACCGTTGGTTCGAACCGTATTCCACCAATTTTGAGGGTCTGGGATAATCGGAGCCTCAACCGACGTGATGTAGATTTGCTTCAATTGGGAAAGAGCCTCTCCAAACGTCTCATCTTCAGGGAGCGGCGTGGAATCGGTTGGTATCGCCGCATTGAGTGCTCGAAAAAATTCCAACCAAATGATACGTCCCTCCACGCTCCCCGTCAATTTTTGACCTGCTTTATCGGCGACAATAAATTCCTTGACCGCATCATTCGCCTTCTTCGTCAAATCTTTGGCCCGTCCGGCATTCGTTGATACCGACAAAGCCAGTTCTTGAAACTGTCCTTCTTCATAGTCATAAAGCATTTGGACCGCCTGATAATAACCTAAGGTTAAACCAAGAAGGATCAACGCCGACGCCGCCAAAAACCACGACTTCTTACGGTTCAGCAAGCGTCGATTCACGATGTCCCGCGGAATCAGGTTTGTCGACACTTCCGAACGACCGAGAAGTTGAACGGCGATTCCATACGCAACCGCGAGCGAACCCGCATTTTCCTTGAAACCTTCAGATTCAATGATTTCAGGTCCCGAGAGACGGTCAAAGGAGCTAAGACGAACAACTTCCAGTCCAAGATTTTGGGAGAGGAACCGACACAATCCGGGCAATTTCAGGGCGTTGCCCAAACCAATCACCCGGCTGAATTTCGCCTTACGGTTCAGATTGGAATAGTATTCCAGCGAACGATGCACCTCACTGAGCAAATCGTTAAAAACCGGTCGCATTGCCTGAAAAACCATCTTCGAATCTTCCGTCGTTGCCGTATTCCGCTTAATATACTCCGCTTTCGCAAACGTTTGCTTCATTCCTTTGGTCAACGCTTTGGTAAATTGATTCCCCCCGACCGGAACACTTCGTGTCCAGATCGCAACACCATCCGTAATGATTATATCCGTTGCATCTGTACCAACACTGAGAATAATGACCTGTTCCGAACCTGTTTCCCCCTCAACCGCCTCATCCTGACGCAATTGATCGTAAGCAATACAGTTGTATGTTGCAATCGGCGAACTCTGAATACAATCAACATTGACTCGTGCCGCTTCATAGGGAGCAAGTTGGCGCAACGTCGCTTCTCGTTTCATTGCAAACATGCCAACATCAGCATCAAGAACGATACCGGTTCCAAGCGATTTCTTTCCAATTGGCTGATAATCCCAAACGACATCGCGCAGATCAAACGGCAACCATTGTTTCGCTTCATAACGAATAATGTCCGGCACTTTGCTTGCATCAACCGGGGGAAGTTTCAGAAACCGGGAAATCGTATTCTGACCGGAAACGGAGATGCCGACGACATGACCTCGGATTTTATTCCGTGTAAAAAACTCTTTCATCGTTTCGGCAAGAATCTCTTCAGGTTCTGCACCCGGTTGCGAGAGTATCTTCGAATGTTCAATAAAATCATAACCCAAGACTTCGATCTTACCCGGATCGGCACTTCGACGACAACAGATCGCTTTGAGCGACGTGTTCCCAATGTCTATTCCCCAAACGATTTCGTTCTTGCCCATTTTTTTGATGAAGTTAGGAAAGTGGAGTCAGGATACAGGTTGACACCTGCTCCTGCAAATTGGAGTATAGGTTTCCAAACACCTTTCATCCGAAAGGAGGAAAAGAAATTCCAACCAATCCTGGACCAACCTGCTATGATTTTTACATCCCTAACGGTTGTAGTGAAAAAAACGATCAATGAATCCCAAATCGGGCTTCATATCCCGCTATTTTATCTTCATGCTCCAACGTCAAACCAATATCGTCTAAACCTTTGAGCAAGCACTCCCGACGGAACGGGTCCAACTCGAACGAAAGATGTACACCATCTCCTAAGATGCTGCAACGATCCAAATCAATCGTCAATTCCAACGGTTTTTTCGCTCGTTCCCGTTGAAACAATGTCTCAATCTGCTCTTCGGACAGTCGAATCGGCAAAATTCCATTCTTAAAGCAGTTGTTGTAGAAAATGTCCGCAAAACTCGATGCCAGAATCGCCCGAAACCCGTAATCCGCAATCGCCCAGGGCGCATGTTCCCGACTCGAACCACAACCAAAATTACGTCGGGCCAACAAAATCGTCCCCTTACGGTATTCCGGCTGATTCAGTTCAAACGCAGCATTATCCGAACCATCTTCAAGGTATCTCCAATCAAAAAACAGAAACTTCCCAAAACCAGTCCGTTCAACCCGCTTGAGAAACTGTTTCGGAACCAATTGGTCCGTGTCAACATCACTTCGATCCATTGGAACGACAATTCCCGTATGTGTTGTAAATGGGGTCATTATTTTTTCTTCCTCTCTCCGTATTATTATGACAGTCAACGGTTAGAAATTGTTTGTTTTCCGACTGGAACGCGGGCATCCTGCCCGCATGTTTTCTTCATGCGGACAAGATACCTGCGTTCCGGCCTCTTATTTCCGACAATCAACAAAATGTCCGGCGATTGCGGCAGATGCCGCCATACTCGGGGAAACCAAATGTGTCCGCCCCCCCTTACCTTGTCGTCCCTCAAAATTCCGGTTGCTCGTCGACGCACAACGCTCTTTGGGAGCCAACTGATCGGGATTCATTGCCAAACACATGCTGCAACCCGGCTCCCTCCATTCCAAACCGGCTTCCTTGAAAATCACGTCCAACCCCTCACGTTCAGCTTGTCGTTTTACAGGACCACTTCCCGGAACAATGATTCCCCGAACATGCGGGGCGATTTTCTGGTTTTTCAGGACAACGGCTGCATCTCGTAAGTCTTCGATCCGTCCGTTCGTGCAGGAACCAATAAAAACCCAGTCAATTTTAATGTCCTTAATCGGCATCTCCGGTTCAAGACCCATATACGCAATCGCCGATTCCGCCATTTTCCGTTCATCAGAGTTCTGAATCGAATCCAATTTCGGAACCTTCCCCGATATTCCCGCAACCTGAGCCGGATTGGTCCCCCAAGTCACTTGCGGTTCAATCACTGCTGCATCAAAGGTATACGTTTTGTCGAAAACAGCACCTTCATCCGTCGGAAGAAGATTCCACTGTCGTATTGCTGTATCAAAGAAATTCCGGTCAGGTGCATATTCCCGACCAATCAGATAATCATACGTTTTCTGGTCGGGGCCAATCATTCCCGCCCTTGCTCCCATTTCAATCGCCATATTACAAACCGTCATACGACCTTCCATGCTCAGATTCCGAATTGCCGGACCTGAAAATTCGACGACGTAACCCGCTCCTCCTGCTGTTGACAACTGACCAATGATGTACAGCACCATATCTTTGGCCGAAACCCCCGTCTGCAACATGTTCTCAACCTGAATCCTCATCGTCTTCATCTTCTTTTGTCGCAACGTCTGCGTTGCAAGAACATGTTCGACCTCGGAAGTCCCGATTCCAAACGCGAGAGCTCCAAACGCTCCATGTGTCGCTGTATGACTGTCCCCGCAAACAATCGTCATACCCGGTTGCGTCAAACCGCGTTCAGGACCAACAATATGCACAACCCCCTGATCGGGGTCGTCAATGTCAAACAAGCGAATACCGAATTCCTTGCAATTAGAACGGAGTAAATCAATCTGCTGTTTGGAAATGGGATCGGCAATCGGCAAGGAACGATTGATTGTCGGGACATTGTGATCCTGAACGGCAAATGTTTTATTGGGACGCCGAACAGACCGTTTTGCCAAACGAAGACCTTCAAACGCTTGAGGACTGGTCACTTCGTGAACCAATTGCAGGTCAATGTAGAGAATAGCGTCTTGCCCCTCCTCTTGGTATACAACATGGTTGTCCCAGATTTTTTCATACATCGTCCTTGGGGGGGTCTTTTCGGTCATCTTTCTTTTGACAGGTTAAAAGTAGGAAGGAGTTGAGGGATCACACAATGTTCGGTCAAATCAACCGGTCCTGATTCTCATTGGCCGTTTCCATTTTCCGAGAAAAAGGACATGACCGCATTGTAGGGATTTTTACGTCTTTTGACTACCCCTCCCAAAGAGCAATGTTGGGGGTTCAAAATGGCGAATTTGCAATTTTGAACGAACCCCCTCGACAGAAAGAGTTCCCGATATAGAATCTACGGAATCAAATATCGCGGGGTGGAGCAGCTTGGTAGCTCGCGAGGCTCATAACCTCGAGGTCGCAGGTTCGAGTCCTGTCCCCGCCACTTTTTCTTCTCATGTTTCTTCATGTATCTTTTTCACGTTTCCGAACAGCAAAACCGAGATCGGGTTCTGCCGCTTGCTGCGCGAATGCGTCCTCAAACATTGGAAGAGTTTGTCGGGCAGGAACATTTTCTCGGCGAAGGAAAATTGTTGCGACGTCTTCTTCTTGCGGATCGACTTGGTTCGGTCATTTTTCATGGTCCGCCCGGGACAGGTAAAACGACATTGGCGAAAATTTTGGCCCGGGCATCTCGGAGCACGTTTCGTCAGCTCAGCGCGGTCAGTGATGGAGTCAAACAGTTGCGCGAGATTCTTATCGAAGCGGGAGATCGGTTGTCCCGGGACGCTCAGAAAACCTTGTTGTTTGTTGATGAAATACATCGATTTAACAAGGCGCAACAGGATGTTTTGTTGCCCGAAGTCGAAAATGGGATCATTATTCTGGTCGGTGCAACGACGGAGAATCCGTTTTTTACAATCAACAATGCTCTTATTAGTCGGAGTCGCTTGTTCCAGTTTGAACGGTTGACCCCAGAAAACGTCAAAACGCTTTTACGTCGGGCAGTTGCCGACCGTGATCGCGGTTTGGGCCGATTTCCGATCCATTTACATGACGAAGCCCTTGATTTTTTGGCCGACATTTGTGAGGGAGATGCCCGTTGCGCTCTTTCGGCCCTTGAAATTGGTGTCCTCTCTTATGAAGAACTGGGACCCCTCTCTTGCGAATCGGTTCAAGAAGGTAAATCGGTTCAGAAACAGGAGGGGGCAGATCGGGGGAATCAGCGGATTGAATTTACGAAGGAATTGGCGGAAGAATCGGCTCAACGTCGGGCAATTGGTTATGATCGGGACGGAGATTCGCATTATGACACGATTTCGGCGTTGATTAAGAGTATTCGGGGGAGTGACCCTGACGCTTCGATTTATTGGTTGGCCCGAATGTTGGAAGGGGGAGAAGATGTTCGTTTTCTTGCACGTCGGCTCATTATTCTTGCAAGTGAAGATGTGGGCAATGCCGACCCGGCTGCCTTACCTCTTGCGGTTGCGACCGCTCATGCTTGCGAGTGTGTTGGACTCCCCGAATGTCAACTCAATTTAGCACAAACGGTTTTATATTTGGCTTGTGCTCCGAAGTCGAATTCGGCGACGTGTGCTATTTTTGCGGCGAGGAAAGACATTCAGGCGAATCGTGTATTGCCGGTTCCGCGACATTTACGCGACGCACACTACAAAGGTTCTCAATCACTCGGTCACGTCGGTTATCAATATGCCCATGATTCGGAAGATGCGATTGCAACGCAAGATTATCTCGGGGTCGAAGTCGAGTATTATCAGCCGAGTTCTCGCGGTTTTGAGGCGGAATTGCAAGAACGGTTAAAAACGATTCGGCAGAAACTGCGAGGAAGGGGAGAGGGGGGGAGTAGGGAACAGGGGACAGGGAATGGGGGATAGGGGAAGAGATGTGTCGTTAAGCCGAGGAACAACGTTCTGCGCGTGTTCTTGGAGAAGGTAGAAGGTAGAAGTGAGAATGAAGAATTGAGGCAAAAAAGAAGGAGGAACCCGTTAACTCGCGAGACGCTGTTATCTTCTTGTTTCCCTCTTCTTTCCTCCTACCTTCTACCTTCTCAAAGCGCGATACGTTGTATCGCGGCTAAACATTAGGTCGCTAAGCATTTCAAACTGGACCGACATTAGCATTTCAAAACGTGTTTAGCAGACGGAGAATTCTGGGGGTTCTTCCCTCTTCCCCCTCCTATTTGTATAATCAAGCGTTCATGTTGGTCGATCCTTTTCGGTTGCGACCCGCTTTACTCAAAAAAAAGGAGTGCCGTTGTGTATGTAGCTGCATCGACAGGATGTTTTCCTGATTTGTCACTTCAAGAAGCATTGGACAAATTGACGGATTTGGAGTATTCGGCTGCTGAAGTCGTTGTCGGCGACGAACATGGTCAGATTCGGCTTTGCGATTTGGTCCAACAGGCGGATTCCATTCTCCAGACCTGCCGTTTGGCCCGGCAAATATCGATTGGGGCGTTGTTTCTGGACACTGATCCGGCACATCCTGATTATTTGAGGCATTTTTCCTTAACGGCGCAATTGGCAAAAGCACTGAAAGTCGTCGTTATCATCGTTCACGCCGCAAAATTGGGGACCCCTTTTAACGGTGAAGTCGAACGATTGCAGAAATTGACGCAGATCGGTATTCATGCCGGTGTTCGGGTCAGTTTGTTGACCGAACTCGGGACGATTTCGGACACTCCAGAAACAGTTGGCAGTCTTTGCAAAACAGTCCGCGAACTCTCCGTCTGTCTCGATCCCAGCCAATTCATTTTCGGTCAGTCCAAACCCAAAGATTATGACGCTTTGGTCGATTACGTTTCTCATGTTCGTCTTCGTGATACCACAAAAGACGGATACAATGTCCAAATTGGACAGGGAGTGATTGAATACGGTCGTCTCGTCGTCCAACTCAACAAAATCGGATATCAAGGAGCCTTATGTGCCGATTTGCTCCCGATTCCCGATCTTGACCTGTTGTCCGAACTGAGAAAAATGCGACTTCTGCTCGAAAGTCTACTGTAAATCACAACGCCGACAATAACAACGGTCCCCTAACGTATTTTCGATTTGAGGTGTTTCATGTCTGTTATCGAAAAAAGTCGCCCAGAACCGACAACGGCTCAGCGTCAAAAGACGCTTCGCGCTTTTCGACAGTTGGGGCTTTTGTTGACCAATCGAGCCGAAACAAACGGTTTGGATCAAGAAACGGACGTTGTTCAGTACATCAAGACAGAAATCCGGCCCGAAATCTGCGGGGAAGTCCAACGTGAACACTCCCAACCGGCTTCAGAATAAGATGCGAGTTCTTTGTGACACCAATGTATTGGTTTCAGCGTTACTTTCTCTGTCCTCTGTCCCCGGTCGCGTCGTCGAAGAAATCATCTGCAATCATACTTTTATTCTTCCAACCTTCGTTGTGGTCGAATTAACAAGAGTCTTTGAGAAAAAATTCCCTGATCTCCTCCCAGCATTGTCTGTGTTTTTGAACCAACCGGACCTGCACACTGTTGACTTTTCCCCCAACATGTTTTCGGAGACTCCGTATTTGTATGATGTCTTTTCAATCCGTGACCCCAATGATGAACCTGTACTACTTTCCGCAATCCAGGCCAATGTGGATGTTCTAATAACCGGAGATAAGGATTTTTTTGATCTTGTCGGAAAGGTTCCTTTTGTAATTATGACACCTAATGATTTTTTACATTGGGTAGAAAACGGAAACAGGTAACAACATGTCGGATGTTGAAGCGAGTCTACGGTATTGTCAGAACCTGACGAAACAGTCGCGGTCAAGTTTTTTGCCCAGTTTTCGTTTGGTTCCCCGGGACAAACAGGTTGCAATGGAAGTATTGTATGCTTTTATGCGACAGACGGATGATTTGGTTGATCAGGAGGACGGGGACGAGAAGGGGGGGGCGGAAAAACGGGCGAGTGATCTGGCGGAATGGACCCGGGCAACGAAGGAGGTTCTTGGTCAGGAAATCGGTGTCGTACCGACTTTTTCTCAATTACAACAGCATTACGCTGATTTGTCGGGGACGATGATTTTTCCCGCTTTGAAATTCTATCTGGATCGATTCGGAATTCCGAAGACCGCTTTTTTTGACGCGTTGGAAGGGGCAAGGTATGATTTGCAACCCAAGTGGTCAGAAACTTGGGCGGATTGCGAAAATTATTGTCATAAGGTTGCAACATCGGTTGGTCTTGCGTCTCTCGCTATTTGGGGGGTCTCCGAACCGATTGACTCCCCCAACATGAAGGAATTGGCCCAAAAGTCGGGTCTTGCGATCCAACTGACGAACATCGTCCGGGATTTGCGAGAAGATTTTCAACGGGATCGGTTTTATCTCCCCTTGAGCGAACTTCAAAAGGTTCATCTGGACAAGTCGGATTTGTCGATTCTGTTTAATAATCGTTCTTTGACGAATTCAGATGATTCTTGTCGTCATCGCTGCTGCAACCCAAGAGAACGGCTTGAACAATTTGAACGGTTTCTCAGCCCGGTTTTGCAGCGAATCGAGGAGTGTTATCATCGTTCACGCGAATTATATCGCTTGATTTCAGCCGATTCACGACGTTCTTTTGGGATGATTTACGACGCTTACTTTCGATTGTTTCAAAAGATACAGCGTGATCCCAGGATTGTTCTTTCCCGACGTGTCCGGCTCTCTTTTCTTGAAAAACTCCAACTCTTTTTTCGTTGGAGTTTTTTCCCCCCTCAAGAGATGTGATTCTCAGAAACAGTAACATAACATCCTCGTTTAGCACATTTCAATAATTGGCATACACATTTCACACCTTTTTGAAACCAAAAATTCAAGGATTGCATCTCTTAGCTGCATTAGCAGCGACCTAAGTATGTCGTTTAGCCGCAGAACAACGTTCTGCGTGTTTTGGGCAGTTCTAAACGCGCGATACGTTGTATCGCGGTTAACCGACTTCCTTTTTTCTATTTCTTCATGCAGCAATTTTTGTACTTCTTTCCACTTCCACATGGACAAGGTTCATTCCGCCCCACTTTTGGCGTTCGGTTCCTGATCGGTTCCGGCTTCTTCTCTCCCTGTTGACTCCCTTGAATCGCCGCTTCCTGTTGTCCGGCAATGTCACTAATCGTCGAATTCGTCGCAACCTCTTCGTGAACCGCTTCAGATTCATTCCAAGTTGAACTGACAAAACCCGGGTCAAGCTGTTCCATACGGAAAATCAAATCGGTAACCCGTTGAAAAATCGAGTCCCACATCCCCTCGAAAATCTTCATCCCTTCCCGTTTGAACTCCACTTTCGGGTCAACCTGAGCATATCCGCGCAACCCCACACTCGACCTTAAATGGTCCATTGCCAATAAATGGTCTTTCCAAGCCGTATCCAAAATCTGCAACACAAGCGAACGTTCCATTCGCCGCATCTCGGGATTGTAACGATCCTCAATCAGCGAGGTCAAACGGTCTTCAATGTCGCGGACATCCCATAATCCGAGCTTTTCCGGGGTGATTTCTACACCGAATTCGGCTGCAATGAACCGGCATAATTCAGCAACATTCGGATCATCAGGGTTCAGACGGACCATCTTCGCGTGTGTTGTCCGTTCCATATACTCCGAAACCGCTTCTGGACTCGACGGATGAGGCGGATCGTGATGTTGACGATGTATTTCTTCCGTGTCAAAATCCTGATGTTGCAGCAAATCATCCAATTGTTCGCGCAATTTGCGGTATTTCTCAGGAACGACTTCGAGACCCTTACGACATTCGTCAAACATCGTCTGCTCAATATCGGCCCGCTGTTTGTTCTTCAAATCCTCAACCGTCAAATCAACCCCAAACCGTCCTTGAGCCCATGTAACCAACGATTCCCGGTCATAACGTTTGCCGTTCTGATCCCGAATCGTATAATGCAGCAATCCGCCTAAAACCGGGAACTGAACCTCTTTTTCGGCATATTTCTGATGTGTCAAACGACGGAGAAACTCCTTGAACTTCGATTCATCCAAATCCTTGACCGTCTCAAAATCAAGAACAATGTCAAACTTCGACTTGATCCAGCTGACCGCCATTTTCAGACCATAATTCGGCTCCAAATACTGTTTCCCCGGACCAAGATCAACACGGTCAACAAATTTATACGCCTTTTCAATCAGGAAATCAGCCAAATTGTCCCGACCAACCTTCTTCAAATCACTCTCCCGCAATCCCGCTTTCCATTGAACATTCGCCGTATGCGTCAACGCTTGCCAATTCCATTCTTCCTCTTCCGCGTCAATCGGAAGATTCTGCTCAACAGCGTCCAGAACCTGCGACTCCGAAATACGTTTTGCGTGATCCAACGCATACTCTTCCGCCATTTCATACGAAAGTGTCCTGAACGATTTCGATTCAAACTCAACCCCAAGTTCGCTCCCAGCATATCCCGCAAATGCTCCCGCGCCATAATCCTTCTCAAGATACTCCCCAAGATTCCGCTCAATCTGCGAATCAATCATCGCAAGAATCAGACTCTTGCAATTCGTCCCGTCCAGAATCCGTTGTCTGTATCCGTAAACACTCTTACGCTGAAAGTCCATGACCTCATCATACTCAAGAAGATTCTTGCGAATGTCAAAATTCCGCTCCTCAACCTTCTTTTGCGCCCCCTCAATTCGTCGGGACACCATTCGACTCTCAATCGCCTGTCCCTCCTCCATTCCAAGCATTGTCATAATCTTTTTAACCCATTCTCCCGCAAAAATCCGCATTAAATCGTCTTCAAGCGAAAGAAAAAACCGACTGCTCCCCGGATCACCCTGTCGTCCGCAACGACCGCGCAACTGCAAGTCAATCCGTCGTGCTTCATGTCGTTCCGTCCCAATAATATGAAGTCCGCCCATTTGACGAACAATTTCTCCTTCAGCTTTCATCCGTTCGCGCTGTTCAATTTCCTGCACAATCGCATTCCATTCCTCGCGCGGGACATCCAGTCGGGTCGGGTACTTACTCTGCAACAGACCCCACGCCATTGTTTCTGGATTCCCCCCCAAAATAATGTCCGTTCCTCTTCCCGCCATATTCGTCGCAATCGTAACCGCCCCTTTCCGTCCCGCTTGCGCAATAATCTCCGCTTCTCGTTGATGATGTTTCGCGTTCAAGACCTCATGTTCGATCCCGCGTCGATTCAACATGTCCGAAATCAGCTCACTCCGTTCAATCGACACCGTTCCAATCAAGATAGGACGTCCTTTGTACAAAACCGACTTGACCTCTTTACGAGGGACGACTTGCGGTTTGTTGCTCCCTTTAGGAATAAACGAAATACTGTTCTCCTCCTCCTTCTCGATCCGACCAAACGCAATTCGATCTTTTCCCAAATCAAGAACATCCCATTTGTTCAACTGTTCAATCTCATCCACAATTGCGTGATACTTTTCATGTTCACTACGATAGATCGCGTCAGGATGATTGACCCGTTGCATCCCGCGATTGGTCGGAATCGCAATCACATCCAACTTGTAGATTTTCCAGAATTCCGACGCTTCCGTCATTGCGGTTCCCGTCATTCCCGAAATTTTGTCATACAACTTGAAAAAGTTCTGCAACGTGATCGTCGCAAGAGTCTGATTCTCCTCCTTAACCCGAACTCGCTCTTTTGCTTCAACCGCTTGGTGTAACCCGTCACTCCAGTTCCGACCCGGCATTGGACGACCAGTAAACTCGTCAACAATCACAATCTCCTCTCCGTCAATCATGTAGTTGACATCCAACTTGTAAAGATGGTGTGCTTTAAGCGCATTGTCAATCAAATGAGGCCATTCCATATTCCCGGCCGTATAAAACGACTCAACTCCCGCCAATTGTTCCGCCCGACGAACCCCTGAATCGGTCAAATGTGCCGAATGTTCCTTCTCGTTGACCTCAAAATCCTCCCCTTTCACCAATTGTCGGGCAATGTTGTCCGCAATCTTATACCGTCCCACATCATCATGTGCCGGTCCCGCAATAATAAGCGGCGTCCTTGCTTCATCAATCAATATGTTGTCAACCTCATCAATAATCGCATAATGCAACCGTCCCTGAACCTGCTGATGATGCTTGTCATACCGATCATCCCCTTGTGCCGCATAACGCATGTTATCTCGAAGATAATCAAAGCCAAATTCATTGTTTGTTCCATAAGTAATGTCACAACGATAGGCTTCCTGACGTTTTTCATTCGGCATATTGCCCTGAATTGCCCCAACGGTCAGACCGAGCGACATGTAAAGGGGCCCCATCCATTCCATATCACGACGGGCAAGGTAATCATTGACGGTTACAACATGAACTCCTTTTCCCTCAAGAGCGTTCAAATAAGCGGGAAGGGTCGCAACAAGAGTCTTTCCTTCCCCGGTCACCATTTCGGCAATTGCCCCACTATGCAGCACCATTCCCCCCATAAGTTGCACATCATAGTGACGCAAACCAATGACGCGTCGACTTGCTTCACGACAAACGGCAAATGCTTCAACGAGAAGATCATCAAGTGTCTCACCTTGACGCAACCGCGACCTGAATTCCTCGGTTTTAGCCCGTAATTCCTCCTCGGTCAACTTCTCAAGTGAGGGTTCCAGCTCGTTAATTGCGACTATTTTGGGAGCAAGACGTTTGATATAACGTGCGTTAGACGAACCGAAGAGGGAGGTCAACTGGGTTTCGATCCAACGGGTCAGATTATTGAAGGAATCGCCGAGTACTTCAAAGAGACGCTCGTGAAATTGCATGGACTACTTCCTGTAGAAAAGGAAAATTCGGAAATTACAGAGGAAACATTATATTCCGAAGAACCCAATTCGTCAAGACGACGGAAATGCTGCCCATTTCCCAAAGGTTCATTCTTTATGACACGGAAGTATTCCTTTATGACGCAGAAATTTCTGAATAAATCTGCAAGAGGTTTTGTGCAGAAATAATATCGGCGAAACAGTGTTCGGCTTTTTCACGAACCGAAAGAGCGATTTTTTGTCGGTATTCTGAATTGTTTAGCATCTCAACAATTCGGGTTCGTAAAGCAACAGGATCATTTGGGGGAACCAGACAGTTCGGATCAGCAACGATTTCCCGGGTTCCTCCGACATCAGTTGCGACAAAAGGGCAACCAGATGCTGATGATTCGAGCAAGACCCGACCAAGCGGTTCTTCCCGGGCCGGATGTACAAGCAAGGTCAATTCCGGCAAAAGTGTTGAAATGTCGGATCGGCCCCCCAAAAAATGAACTCGACCGGCAAAAGGAAGGAGACGGGACCGATTTTTCAAAGTCGCTTCATAAGTCAAGGACTCTTTTTTTTGCGAATACCGTTCTCCAATCACAAGCAAATGAATGTCCCAATCCTCCATAATCGGTTCAAGAGCGTCAAAAAGAGTGTCCTGACCTTTTCGGAGACCGATTTGGCCGATCATGCCTAACAAAGCGGATGAACGGTCAATTCCGAGTTCCGCCCGCAAATACCCTGTTGGAATTCGCGGATAAAACCTTGTCAAATCGACACCATTATACAGCGTCCGACATTTACTCGGGTCAATCCCCTGTCCAAGATGAAAAGATCGGGTTGCATTGGAAACCGCAAGAAGAAGCGTATGTTGATTCAAATCGGCAATCGCTTGTCCAGAGAGTCGGACAATATCACGAATATGAGAAATACTGACAAAACCGAGTTCAGCAAGAACAGGTCCGCTCACACGCCCCATTGAAAGACTATTTGCATGGACGAGAACCTTACGTTGCCCCCTCAGAACATCAGCGAGTCGATTTCGCTTTTCAGCAAGCGAAAGTTCAGAAAAGGGAACACCAAGAGGTCCCGCCAAATCCCAACATTCAACACCGAGACTTTCAATTAACTCGGCAAAAGGACTGGGGATCGGCAAAACGACCGAAACACGCAGACCGGCCGTTTGCAAATGTCGCAACCAAGTAAAAAGCGAATACTCTCCTCCATTCAAGGAGCCGTATTCGCAAAGAAAAACAACATGCGGTTGCATTCGGTCCAACAATCAGCCTATACAGCAACGACCTGAAACAGTGAAATGACCTAATAATAGGAAACAGGATTACCAGAATTTGCCAATCCGCCCTAATTACCAAGCAAAGTGTGCAAACGCTTTGTTCGCTTCTGCCATTCTGTGAACATTTTCACGTTTCGTGATCGCAGTCCCTTCCCGATTGAACGCCGCAATCAATTCAGCAGCCAATTTTTGATGTGTCGGTTGTCCTTTTTTATCCCGAACGGCCAACAAAATCCAACGAATCGCGAGCGATTGTTGTCGTCCGCGCTCAACCTGCATAGGAACCTGATAAGAAGCACCTCCAACCCGCTTGGAACGAACTTCGATATTCGGCTTCACATTATCAAGTGCTTGATGAAAAACGTCAATCGGTTCTTTGTCCGTAATTTTTTCCTTAATCAACTCCAACGCTTCATAGAAAACACGTTGCGCTGCTGTTTTCTTCCCGTCCCACATCAGACAGTTGATGAACTTGCTCGCAATCATCGAATTGAAAACCGGATCGCCCTTAAGTTGCTTTTTACTTGCAGTAAATCGTCCCATGAAAATGATACCCGAAAAATAAAGGTGAGCTGAAATTTGGCGTTGTTGACGTAATCCCTGTTGGTATAAACGACGTTTTTCAATGAAAACGACGTAAGGACAGATTATTTCTTCTTGGTCGTAGGCTTTTGATTCTTTTTCGAACCATAACGACTTCTCGCTTGTCGTCGTCCGTCAACTCCTGTTGAGTCCAATGTTCCCCGAATGACCTGGTATCGAACCCCAGGAAGGTCGCGGACACGACCACCTCGCACAAGAACAATGGAGTGTTCTTGCAAGGAGTGTCCTTCACCCGGAATATAGACAGTTACTTCTTTTCCGTTGGAAAGACGAACACGGGTAATCTTCCGAAGAGCCGAATTCGGTTTCTTAGGGGGCATTGTACGAACCAAAAGGCAAACACCGCGCTTTTGCGAGCACTTGTCCAGAACCGGCGATTTGCTGTTGTAAACCTGTTGTTTGCGGTTTTTACGAACCAATTGGTTAATTGTCGGCATACTTTCGGAAAGGAGTAGGAATAAGGTCGAATTGGGGCCTAGTTCAGTCTATATCATTGAGCACCAAGCCCAACAGAACGAGAGTATAATTCACTTGGCTTTTCTGTCAACGGGCCGGTTTTTTTTTACACCCAAAAAAATTTTCTTTGAAAAAGAAAAATCTTCTTGAATGAGAGGGCTAACTTTTTTGCATTGCAAAGAAACAGTAATTGTACTCCGCTGAAAACTGTCGATACAGGTTTATTTCCGACTGCACCATCTCCAGAACCTGTTGGGCTGTTTCATTCGTTGCATACTTTTCCCTCATCCGATCTAGGTTGACCTGCAATCGGGCGGCATGACGCCAAAAGACAAGTTGTTCACCGTTCCTACGGGACTGGACAAGATTCTCAACCGTGACTTAGCTTAGGCCAAAATAGCGAAACGTGACACTCTCGACGGGTAATCGACGTTCACGCCCTGCGGCATACTCACGCGACGCTGATGTCACAAGAGGGCGTTGCCCCGAAAGTTACCCGGCCGTCGATGCGTCACACTTTTATCATGAATCTCGCAAAGTCGAATCTCTCGCCAAAAACGGTCCAAACGCTCACTTTTTATGGTGTAAAAATTTGCGGATTCTGGCCGTAATGCCGAGTCGTTGCGAGATTTTTTTGCACCACAACACCAGTCTATTGACCGTGTGTTGCATCCGAGCAAGTTGCCGTCCTTTCCAACTTCCGGTGATAAAAACCGTCATTGACTCGATTTCTTCGTTGCCAAACAATTTTTTATTCCCGAGTGTTCCAAACCCGAAATCTAAAACTTTTGCCGAACCCGTCTGAACCAAGTCTTCTAATGTCCTATATAACAGCACCATTCCTGGTGTCACTTCCACATAATTCTGGTCAAAGCGGGATTCCTGTGCGAAATAGCAATCGGCGTATTTGTAAGCATTTCTATAAGCAATTGGCAGCCCTTTTGCGAGAAGAATATGTGCATACAAAAAGCCTTCATCAGCAATTTTTTTCCAACTTTGTATCCGGCTCTCCGTTTTCCATTGGCTCTTGCCAAAAGTTTTGCTTTGCCACGAATTGTCAGAAATTTGCTGTACACAGTCGAAAAAATATTCTATTTGGTCAGAGCGTGTGACTTTAATAATTTCATGCTGCGGTATCTTCGTTTCAAAATAGTTCAGCAACCTCTTTACATTGTACCGTTGTTTGCTATTTAGGGAAGACAATATTTTTTCGGGCACATCAGGCAGATGAATCAAAATGTCACTTTGTTTTTCAGCAAGGACATCAATATATAAGAACCCCAACTTTCCGACATAACTGAAACAAAATTCCCAAAACGGTGAGTTGCAACGAAAATCCATGATGTACAGAATATCAAAACGTACACGGTGTTTTTTCAACTCCTCGAAAACGAGTTCAAAACATTTTTGGCAATCAGTATTGTTTGCATAAATGAAAGACTCGCCGAACACTTGCATTTGACGAATTTTGATGGGAAACAATTTTTTGACGACGATTTCTAACCGAAATTTATGGTCGCGGATTGAAAGCGGAGCGATGCAACGAATTTTTCCGTTTTCTCGAACAATGACGAAGTGGAGCGTTCGACTCGTAGCGTCATTCCTGCTGTTGTATTGGAGTTGCGCAAGAATATACCGTGGGTCGTTGTAAACCGAGATTCCGAGCGGGGCGGTTTCGAGAAACGCGAGCCATTCGGGCACAAACGCCTCGATCTGTTCAATGGTGCATAGTACGTCAATCGTTAGGTCCATGTTTTGGGCGTTTCCAATAAAAGGATTTGTGAAAAAAAGGCCAGCTTAGCGTCAGCCGGTATCCTAGCTGATTGAAAAAAGCCTTCTCGATTCCTCGAATAGATGAATGATTGAATACTGAAACCTCGACCATGATTGGTAAATCTTCGCGATCATTTGCAATACCAAGGCAACTGAAGTTTAAGGATGTTGGAAGAATTCCCTTGCCGCGAAATTGCGGCAAAGTATTGCCACGCTGAAGTAGAGCAATCTTTTCGTCGCTATTCTTTTTATTAAAAGGATTTGGTGCGATTGCACACCAGACGATTCCCGCCAGCTTTTCTTCGCAGCGACAAATGAAACATAACATTCCTTTCTGAAACAATTTAGGAAAACCATACGGTGCCACCAAACCCGGTTCATATGCCTCCCAAGCCATCGTATCCATCGGGGAAAAAAATTCCATACCATTGACACGAGCGAATGTCAGTCCCTGTTGTGCTGCTGTAGCAACGGCAGCGGTAAGCCGTTCTTTGCCAACAGATTCGGGCAAAATGTAAATACGGATGATTTTAATGCCAATTTTTTCACAAAAACATGTTCCAAAAAGATAGAACAAAGTCGGAAAAAAACCGGTTTTGCTAATTCGATGCTTGATTTTTTGAAAAACAGAATTCATATCGTGATGAAAAGATTGAGATATTGTTTTTGTCGGCTACAGGAGTTTTACTCCCTGATCTAATGCATAACCTTTTTCTACCCAAACGGGCAGAGCGACTTCTAAAATATCCAAAACGCAGGGATTGTCGTCGTGCAGAAGCACAATGTCACCCGGTCGTGTTTTTTCTACCAATAATTTGCCCCGTTTTTTTGCCTCCTCGTGGTCACGTAAATTCCAGTCTTCCACCGAAACCGACCAGTGTATGTAGCGTAATGACAATTTTTTTGGGGCGATCAAGGCGGCAGGACGCAAACTTCCTTTTGGAGCGCGGAAAAATTTTGTCGGTACAGACACAAGTTGGGCGATCATTTTTTGGCAAATCTTCAAATCATCCGTATATTCTTTTATTCCCGGATCGTTGTTGTGCCAATGTGCAAAGGAATGGTTTCCTAAAGCGTGTCCTTCCTCAACAATTTTGGCAAGCAGTTCGGGCGCATTTTCGATTCGCCGTCCACAGATAAAAAAAATCGCTTTCGCGTTGTATTTGCGCAGCAAATCCAACACGGCGGGCGTAACCATTGGATCGGGGCCGTCATCGAACGTCAAAAGGTATCCGTTCACGGCAATTTGAATTGGTCTTGACATGATTGAGGTATCAAACGTATACTGCGGTCATTATGGATGCCAAAGATAAACGTATCGCCGAACTCGAAGCTCTCGTCAAAAAATTGCTCGAACGCATC
>JBOFQB010000041.1:0-110915 GCA_051660685.1 Thermoguttaceae bacterium
GGTAGTAACAAGTTGCACCTAAGTCCCAACTCCGTCAGGAGTTGCGTTATGGTCATTCCGACGTTTTTTTACCATAACGGAACCCCGACGGGGTTCAGGTTTTGTTTTTGTCCCTTTTCTACCATAACGCAACCTCTACGAGGTTGGGGAGACACATTGTATTTTGTGTCATTGAATGTTGTTTACACCTATTTCAGGGCAAATAACGTATGTAGACCCTATTCCCCAACCCCTATCCCCCATTCCCTATCCTCTATTCCCTGTTGCAAATCTGCCGATCATAACGGTTGTGTCAATTTGCGTTAAAATAGAGGGTTTGTCCGTTTGGAATCTCGCAAAATCTTGCTCGACAAACCGTTGGGGCGTGCTATATTTCCGTTGAAGGTTTCGCCTTTTGAGTTCTTGCTTTACCCCTTTCAAATGAAACAGGCTCCATCCAGAGTATTTGTGACCGGTTTGGGGGTTGTTTCTCCGCTTGGATTGACAACGGACCAACTTTGGACTTCCCTGATTTCCGGGAAGAGCGGAGTCGGTCCGTTTTCATTTGCCCGTTCAGGGGATTCTCCCATTCCTTATGCCGGTTGTTGTCGGGATTTTTCCGGGGACATTGCTAATTTCGGCCCCGTTGATTCAACGCAAAAACGGACGATTCGCAAAGCCGTTAAACTCATGTCCCGCGAAATTCAAATGGGCGTTGCATCAGCCCAACTCGCTTTGCAAGACGCTCAGTTTCAACCCGGTTTTCTTTCGCCCAATCGTTTAGGGGTTTCATTCGGTTGTGACATGATCTATTCCGAATTGTTTGAGTTAGAAGAGGCACAACGGGAATACTGGAAGACCGATTGCGGCAAAGGACCCGATTTTCGGAATTGGCCGAACACGGGAATGTCAAAAATGTCTCCACTTTGGCAGTTAAAATACCTGACCAACATGCCCTCAAGTCATATTGCGATCATCAATGACTTTCAGGGACCAAGCAATTCGATTGTCTTGAGAGAAGCATCAATTGGGGCTGCTGTTGGAGAAGCGGTTGAAACAATTCGATCCGGTCGCGCGGATTTAATGATTGTCGGAGCAACCGGGTCCCGAATTCAGATCATCAAACTGATTCAAACGCTTATTCAGGAGCAGGTTTCACGGAATGCGACCGATTTTCAGTCGGCGTCCCGACCTTTTGACCAACATCGGGACGGAATGGTGCTTGGAGAAGGGGCAGGTGCTTTGATTCTCGAGTCGGAAGAGCAGGTTCTTCGTCGGGGTGTCACTCCTTATGTCGAGGTTTTGGGCGGTTGTTCACGTTTCTTTCGAGACCCGAATCGGGAAGATTATGGTGAAACCGCTCTTGTCAACGCAATGCAGCATATTTTGAAAAAATGCGACTTCGACCTTCACGATCTAGGACATATCAACGCTCACGGATTGTCAGCAACCGCCGTTGATCGGGCCGAATCGGCTGCAATCATCCGGGTTTTGGGGCAACTGCGACCTAAGCAACACAAAGGATACGAGAACGGCGACGAACATAGCGGACACAGAGGTTCTAACGAGCATAACGGCGAACGAACACGGGCAATCCCAATAACAGCTGCAAAGGGGCATTTTGGCAATCTGGGAGCTGGAGCAGGTGCTGTTGAGCTGATCGCGAGTATTCTGTCACTGAAACATGGACAATTGTTTCCAACCCTGAATTACGAATCGGGCGCCCCTGATTTGTCACTTCCTCTCGTCAAATCAGGAGAAACCGTTTCGCCCGGCGATTCCTTCCTGAAATTGGCCGTTAATTCCCAAAATCAAGCGTCAGCCCTTCTCATTCGTCGCTGTTCTTGAAAACCATGTCTTCCCTCTCCAGTTATTCCATTCTGCTTAATTCGCCCAAATACACATTTACGGCTCAACATGCGATTCGGTATTTGGACGGGACAGAAGAGGAATTGCATGAACACCAATTCCGGGCAATTGCCCGAATTTCGGGTCCGCTCAACAAGGCGGGTTACGTTCTTGACTTTGTTCTTGCCGAACACTGCTTACAAAACATTTTGCGTGAACTCGACCAAAAAGTCCTCCTCTCACGCAATCAAATCGCTTTTTCCAACGAAAAGACACTTTGTTTGCCCCTTGAGAATGTGACGGCCGAACTTTTGGCGGAATACATTGGGGATTCCTTCATCCAACTCTTAGGTCAAAAAGGGGCGATTGCACAAAAGGCAAAAGGTGCATACCTTTTTTCACTCCAACTGGAAGAAAGCCCGGGAATGTGGGCCGAATGGAGCCGTTCCGTTAAACCGTGATAAGTATTCCGTTTAGCCGCAGAACAACGTTCTGCGCGTTATTTTGCGGTTCTGGACGCGCGATACGTTGTATCGCGGCTAAACATGACAAAAAAAAAGCCGGTCACTTTCGCAACCGGCTCTACACCCCCAACCATTTTGGTTCTGGTGTTTTCCCAACAGGTTCAACAAGGTTCAGCTCCGTCTGACCCCAACTCTTAGTGAACCTTGAATCGGGCAATCAATTTCTGCAAATTACCTGCTTGTGAACTCATCTCGTTCGAGACACTCGCGGTTTCTTCGGCATTTGCCGTGTTTTGCTGCGTCACAGAATCAATCTGGTGCAAACCTTGTGAAACCTGCGAAATACCTTGCGCCTGTTCGTTGCTTGCATTCGCTATTTCTCCAATCAATGTGGCAACCTGAGTCGCTTGTGTGACAATCCCGTTGAGCATCTCCGCAGTCTGTGAAGCAATTCCCGCTCCCTCGGTTATCTGCTTGCTGTTGTTCTCAATCATCTGCGTCGTCTCCAACGCCGCTTTTGCACTTCGGGCTGCAAGATTACGAACCTCTTCAGCAACAACCGCGAAACCTTTACCATGTTGACCGGCTCGGGCTGCTTCAACGGCCGCATTCAACGCAAGGAGATTCGTCTGGAACGAGATGTCGTCAATCACTTTGACCACTTTCTGTACTTCCTGAGAATTCTTCGTGATCTGCTCCATTGACGTTATCATTTGCTGCATCAACTTTTGACCGCTGACCGCCGTATCATTTGCCGATTTCGCCAATCGGTTCGCTTCTGTGGCATTTTTCGCATTCGCCGTTGTCTGACCGCCAATCTCACTCATTGAAGCCGTTATCTCTTCAATACTTGCAGCCGACTCCGTTGCTCCTTGTGAAAGATTTTCACTCGCTTCTGCAACTTGCGATGCTCCCGTTGTGACCTGCTCAACCGATTCGTTGACTTGCTGCAACGCTTCCCGAATCGAATGAATCATAACCCGCAAGGAAATGTTCATCTGGTCTTTGTCCGTTTTCGATTCGACATGATACATCCAGTCCCCTCCTGCAAGTGCGGTACCCATGTTCGAGACAGAAAGGTAATCCCCCAAAACATCCTTCATTGCATGAGCCAAGATACCGGTTTCGTCTTTACGCACCAAAAGGGACTCGGGAACCCGAACACTAATGTCACCTTCCCCGGACAGTTTCTTCATCAACCCGACAATTGTAACAATCCCTGAAGTAATGTCATTTCGCAAAACCAGACCCAAAACAACGCCGATGATCGCCGAAATGACAAGGGTGATAATAATAATCGTCGACGCAAACTTGTCCATACTCTGAACCCCTTCCGCTCGCGCTGTCATGTCCTTTTGGACAATCGTCTGGACAACACTCACCTGAGCATTGAACTCAGAAGCCACCTTCCTCTGAACATCATCCAGACGGAGCATGTCAATATTCGATTTGATGTTTTCATCAATCAGTCTTCTCCACTCTTTGGACGCATTGCGAGCAACGACAACTGCATCTCTGCCCTCTTTGGTTTCCAACATGGTCTCCAATTGCGCAAGACCCGCATCCATTGCATTAAGTGCCGTGTCAATCGCCTCCTGGGCTGTTTTACGTTTTTCTGGAACACGAACACTTAATTCAAAATCGCGTGCATTGAACCTCGCAATTTGGGTTTGTGTGAGCACTCCATCAATACATTGACTGACGGCAATCCGTTGCAACGAAATATAACCCCACCCTTGTTCATCATGAACCTCTTTTCCGTCTGCGCCCTTCAATATCACCTCCTTGTTATGTTCATCCGTCAACTTGTTCAGATCATCCAACGTCTTATTGACAACCCCTGCCTGACGAATCCGTTCGCCGGTTGCGGCGGTTTTCGCATTGACTGTCGAAGAATAACCCGCTTGCGCCTTCAAATACTCCTTGGCAATACCGGATGCCTTCTCCAGCTGCTCCTGAACACTTTTATCTGAGGGATCAAGCACATTGAACTGTTCCTTCATCTTATCAATCGAAGCAACCGTTTTGTTGATTGCAACGGTCACCAAATCATTATTTTCATTGGTCGGTGAAATAACATAGTTGGCAGCTGCGATCTGTGCACTAGTCGCCTGACTGCAAGCATCAGCAGCAACCGAACCAATGTCAACTAGGGTTTGCATATTTTTTGATTCAACAGCAACCTGCGCGAGGTAGTACCAACCGACCAACCCGGTCATAATGGTCAAAAGGGTAAGAAACAGGAAACCGGCGAGGAGTTTGGCTCCAATTGAAAATTGTTTTAACATGTTGACGTTCCTTGCAAAAAACAACGGTGAAAAAAATGGGGGGGAAACACGTTGACCACACAGAATCACTATAGGTTCCGAATAAAAAAGGGCAAGGAACTTTTCTAAAATTTTCCAAAAAAACAGGACGAAAAGATAGGGGATGTTTACCAAAAGGACAAGCAGGATCGAATATAACGATTTTGCAGGGTGTTGTCCGTTTCAGCAGACGTGAAAAACGATGTCCGTCCCGTCCTTCCTACAATTGCTACAATCGGCTTGGTTGACCAAAGAATCGAGGTTGGGGTGTTTTTTGGCGTCTGAAAACTTGCCGAACGTCGTTTTGTGACCTAAAAAAGGGTAGAAGACCAATCGTCCCTTTCCTTTTTTTCTCCAATGACACACGCAGAACAGTTACAATTGCTTCTTCCGCCTTTTCCAGAAGCGTTTATTGTTGATGATTCGGTTCCAACACGCCGGATTTTCCGCACCTTTTTGCAGGAACTCGGTTTTACCGTTCACGAAGCGGTCAACGGTTTAGACGCGCTTGAAAAACTGGAACACCAGATTGATTCCTGCCTGATTATTTTTTCGGACATCAGTATGCCGAAAATGGACGGTTTCGAGTTCTGTTTCAAGCTCCATACAGCATCTTGGTTTAAGCCGATCCCTTTTGTTTTGGTTTCAACCGAGAGTGACGCGAGAAACGTGATTAAGGGTCTAAAACTTGGGGCGGACGATTTTCTCTCGAAACCCTTTGATAAGGAAATCGTTGCTCAGGTCATTCAACGGGTTCTCTCCTGAATCACTTTCCCTTTATCACCCCGTTGTCTCTCTCTTGTCTCTCCCAATCATTCACGTCTGTCCAATCAGTCAACAATAAGTCAAGAACATGTCCGACACAAATACACGCACTATTGACCGGATGATGGTGAGGATTGAGCATCTGGACAAATTGCTGAACCTTGCCGGGGAAGTCATTATTACCAGTTCGACCCTGCATGAAGTGCAACGGTCTATGGTTGATGCAATCACCTATCATCGTCCGCTTTCTGAGACGAGTCTGGATGCAATCAAGACGACGAATGAAACGACGCGGCGTATATCGCAGGACCTGCACGACTTGGTTATGGCGATTCGCATGGTCGAGATTGGCGAGACATTTCGGCTGTTTCGCCGACCGGTTCGTGATTTATCTCGGGCGTTGAGCAAGGAGATTGAACTGAAAACGGAGGGGGATCGGGTTTTGGTTGACAAGGCTCTTTCTGAACGACTGGTTGAACCGCTTTTGCATTTGATACGGAATGCGGCGGATCACGGTTTGGAATCTCCGATGCAACGGGTTCGTGAGGGGAAAAAGGAGAAGGGGACGATCACCTTAACGGCGATTGAGCATGAGAGCGAGACGGAAATACTGGTTTCGGATGATGGACGCGGGGTTGATGAGGAGAAGGTTTATGAAAGGGCGCGACGTTTAGGGTTGATTGGGCCGAATGAGAACCCTGATTTGTTGACAGTTCTTTGCATTTCAGGTTTTTCGACGCGGGAAAAGGCGACGGACACTTCGGGTCGCGGGGTTGGTCTCGATCTGGTCCGCGAAATGGTCAGCGAATTTGGCGGACGGATTACGATTCACAATCAACCGGGGGTTGGTTTCACGTTTCGTATGTTGATTCCGAAATTAAAAGCGGTCAACATCATTGACGCGTTGATTGTTCGGGGGGGAACGACGTTATTTGCGTTTCCGATTGACAAGGTATTATCATTGGTCAGTGTTCAACCCGATCATATTCAGGCGAGCATGGACCGGGATCGTTTCATTCGATACAGGGGGGAGCCGATTGCCCTTTTTGATTTGCGGGAGACATTTGGCGGACCGGCACTTGAGCAGGAGAATCCCGAAATCGTCCCGGTCGTGATTCTCGAAGGAAAACAGGACCAAATCGCCGTTGTTGTCAGCGAATTTCATTCCCCGCAAAAATTGGTCAACGTCCCGATCAACACGAAAATGTTTGGACGAACCGCGCAAGGAATTGCGGGAACCTGCATTATCAGTGAAGGTCGAATTGGTTTGACGGTTGATGTTGACGTTTTGGTTGCCCTTGCAGTTGGTGTACCTTTGCAATCAACCGTTACATCGGATATTTCAACGACTTTTGGTTCGGAACCGAATCGGGAGGAATCGACGCAACGATCAGGGACAGAGGGAACATCAGGAGCGGACAGAACATCGGGTTCGTTGCCGAATCAGGTCATGTTTTCACATTCAGAAGACGAACTTCTCAAGAAGCAGCAACTGAGTCTGAAACGGGATGCAATTGCGAATACACTTGAAGAAACGGGTCAGAAGGAACTTTCTGCGACCGATGTTAACGATTTGCTGGACGAACTTTCACGCGGATTGGAAGAGTTGCAGAACGACCTTCTTTCGTTGGAATCGAACGTCAAAGATGCCGAACTGCTCAAAGGTTGTTTTCGTCGCTTACATGCGGCGAAAGGGAATTTCACCATGTTGGGAGCCGACCATTCTTCCGAACTCGCACATGGTCTTGAGACGCTTTTGGACTATTTGAGGACCGAACGGTTGACGCTCACTCAAGAGCTTATGGACCTCTTGTTGGACGGTGTTGGCGAGCTGATTCGGGCAACGAAGATGCTCCCTGCAACCATTCCTCCTCCTGCATCTGAGCTGTTGGGGCGGATTGACCTTATCATTCGTTCACTCAATGACCGAGCAAACGATGTGGACCCGAGCAGTCTGCTCAATGCTCCGTTCGAGTTGAACCCGCATATTGAACTGCAATTGATTGGTGCTTTGAAACAAGGGGCGTACACCTATGAAACGTTCGTCCATTTCACTCCCGGTCGTCAAGCCGATTACCTGATTGCCTATTTGACCTTGCGCAAACTCTGCATGTATGGAACCGTTTTGGCATCTCTTCCAACCGTTGCCGACCTTGAAAACGGGCATTGTTCTGGGGCGATCAAGGTTCTTTGGGCTTCTTCGTTGGACGAAGAGGAATTAAAACGGAAAATCGATCAATGGTCCCCCCTGTTTAACATTGCCGAACACCAGACGATACGAACGACCGTTTTCCGTTATGATACAGTCGGGGAAATGTGAGGTAGGGGATAGGGGATAGGGATTCGGGAATAGGGAAGGAAGGAAGAGAGAATGATTCCGCTTAACCGCGATACAACGTATCGCGCGTTCTGAAATTTCAATACGCGCGGAACGTTGTTCCTCGGCTAAACGAGAAAACACGCAGAACTTCTTCCTCCCTAATCCCTATCCCCCAACCCCTATTCCCGCAACACGTCAATGATTAGTTCGGGGTCGATTCCGTCCCTGATTTCACACATTCCTAACCCGGTCGGCAAGACCAAATGAAGTCGTCCGTGTTCGGTTTTTTTGTCCCTCATCATAACCTTGATCCATTCTTGCGGGTCGTGAAGAGGACCGGGGGGGAGATGAACCCAGTCAATCGGCAATCCGAGCGAACTGTGCAGCATCATCATTTGTTCAACTGTTTTCTGGTCAATCAAACCGAGTCGATTAGCAACTCGGGCTGCACAAATCGAACCGATTGAAACGGCTAAACCGTGAGGAACCGTTCCATGTCCGCAAAGCGTCTCGATTGCATGTCCAAAAGTGTGTCCGTAATTCAACTTCGCGCGCAATCCGCTCGTTTCCCGTTCATCCTGCACAACAATGTCGGCTTTGATTTGGCAACATCGGGCAATCACCTGTCGTAAAAAAACAGGGTCCCGTTCATTCAGAAGTGCAACATGGGACGCCAAAAGGTCAAAAAAGGGGGCATCTAACGATTCAGCGTATTTGACGACTTCTCCCAACCCGCTTAGGTACTCCTGTTGACTCAAGGTCTTTAACGTGCTTGTGTCAATCAACACGGCAATTGGTTGATGAAATGCCCCGACCATATTTTTAGCTTTTTCAAGATTGACCCCGACTTTTCCCCCAACCGAACTGTCCACTTGAGCAAGTAACGTGGTTGGAACCTGAAAAAACCGGATTCCGCGAGCAAATGTTGCCGCAACGAAACCGGCAAGATCGCCGATTACACCTCCTCCGATTGCGAGGACGAGGGATTTTCGGTCAACACCATCTTCAAGCATTGCGTCCCAAACCGCTTCTGCTGTTGCAATGGATTTGCTCCCTTCTCCGGCTGCAACAACGCGAAGATCGACGTTAAATCCTTGTTCGTGAATCGAATCGGCAATTCGGGCTGCATAAAGAGGGCTGACATTTTCATCTGTCAAAACCTCGCAATGTGAAATCGGCTCAAAAGAAGTGAGCATTGAAGCGACTTGGGACAAATTATCAGTCCCTATTTCAATGTCATAACTCCGATTTCCAAGAGGGACATGAACGATTTCCGTTTGCATAGACTACCTTTATTCGTCAAGGGAAAAATCCCGGCTTTTCCGGGCGATTCGAAAAGTTTTACAATTCCTGAAATAGAAAAAGGTTTCCAAGCGTGTGAACCACTTAAAGCGCAACACGAAAGAATCCTTTATGAGAATGAACACTGAAAGTCTAAGTCATGCCAAATGGAATTACAAGTACCATTGGGTGTTTGGCAGACTGCTAACAAGTTTGGTTTTGCGACCTGAATTGAGTTGGATTGGGCGGACGTTTTTTACCACGAAATGCACGAAAGACACGAAAAACGGTATTTTGTGAGGTTTTCGTGATTTTTGTGATTTTCGTGGTAAAAAAATAAAAATGACTCCTTTTCGCAAAACTTGTTAACGGACTGACACTGACAGTCAGAAGAGGGGCGTATGAAAGAAGTCGTGAACGGTTGCACGAAATGTTCTACAAACACCGTGTCTTGATTCCAGCTGCTTTTACTTTACAATGTGTCAAACTCGTGAATCAAGATCGGCTGTTCTTTTCTGACTTTGCCTATTCCCCCAATCTTAACAGCCCCTTTCGACTATGCTCTCCCGTGTACTTATTGTCGGTGTCGGCCTACTTGGAACCTCTCTCGGTTTGGCCCTGAAACAACGTTCGCTCGCCCGAACAGTTTGTGGGGTTGACCCTTTACAGGAACATTTGGACCTTGCGTTGGAACGAGGGGCAATTGATTGCGGGATGACCGAACTTTCCTCGTTCTCCCCCTGTTCCTCGCCCCTCCCTCTGTCCCCGTCTCCCCAAAATCATCGACCGTCCCCTGTTTCTTTCCAAGAACCCGACGAATTAGTCGTCGTTTGTACCCCCGTCCGACTCATTGCTCCGACAATCCTCGCTTTTGCCCGGGAAAATAATCGGCGTCCCCGCTTTATAACCGATGTTGGCAGTACCAAATTGTCCATTTTGCGGGAAATCAAGGACAGATTGCCCCCTCACCTTCATTATGTTGGTTCTCACCCCATTACCGGCAGTGAACAGAGCGGACCGTCTTCGGCCCGGGCCGATCTGTTTGCCGGGACATTGACGGTGTTGACCCCTTGTGAGGACCAACCGATTGGTGATACGGCGTTTTTGGAACGGTTCTGGAACGCTTTAGGCAGTACCGTCATTCAAACCCCTCCTGATATTCACGATCAGATTCTGTCCCGAACCAGTCATTTTCCGCATCTCCTCGCAACTCTTCTGGTTCAAATGCTAAAACCGGGCGATCATCTTATGGTTGGACCCGGCTTTAGAAGTACCAGTCGTTTGGCGTCCGGGAATGTGTCCATTTGGCGTGATATTTTTATGGACAATCGTGAAGAGGTGTTGCAGTCGATCAACCAATTTCGTTCTCTGTTGGATTTATGTCAGGAGATACTGGAACAGGGGGATGAATATCGGTTGGAGAAACTTTTAGGGCAGTCGAAACGGCAACGGGATGCATTGGAAAGAAAGTAGGAGTCGGATTTGTTTGCCTATTCTCCCCTTCCTTTGCTTCTTGTGCTGATTCTCTTGCCGAAAAGTGATGTGAGACTATAATTTGGGTGTTCAGAGTTCGTTTTCAGGAGCGGATTGTGCGACTCCGACTTTGGACTTTGACTTTTACCAAGACGAACCGTGAAAATTATTATTGTATTAGGACACCCGAAGTTTGGCAGTTTCAATCATGCAATCGCCGATACTGTTTTTCGTGAACTCAGTGAGTTGGGACATGAAGTGACATTCCGGGATTTGTATGCAGAACGGTTTGACCCGGTTCTTCCGGCCGGAGAAGCGGAATTACCCCTCGAAAAAACACCCGGTTCCGTTCGTGAAAGTGTCCGCCAACTTCAGGAAGCAGACGGTTTGGTCTTCGTTCATCCCAATTGGTGGGGCGGACCGCCCTGTATTCTGCGCGGTTGGTTGGATCGCGTCTTTCGACATGGTATTGCCTATCATTTTACGGAAAAGGGACCGGTTCCTCTTTTGACGGAAAAGACGATTCAGGTTTTTACGACCAGCAACACCCCGAAAGAGGTTGAGCTGAACGTCTACCATGACCCGCTTGAAAACTTTTGGAAGACAATCGTCTTTGGTCTTTGCGGTTGCAAATCGTTTGAACGTTGCAATTTCGAACAGATCATTCTGAGTACACGCGAAGAACGGGAAAACTGGCTCCAAGAAGTCGTCCAGACCGTTCGACGCCGTTTTCCTCAAGAACCTTGATCCGGCAAATGACCGTTGCGAGTTGACAATTGCCGGTTGACGGATTGACAGTCGGGAGTTGAAAAGAGACGGCATCTTTGGGGATTGCGATTGTCGTTTGTTTGCTTGATTCGGGCTGCATGATTCGCTATACTGAGCGGAATGTGAATGTTTCGTCCCGATTATAGATGTTGTGTCCTCATTATCCCGTCCCACAAAATTTCCTGTCCTACAAAATTTTCCGTCCCGTTTCCGTTCTGCAAGTTTTCCGTTCAGCAATAACATTATCCCGGAGTCCCTCACTATGTCCGTATCGTCCTCTTCTCGTCGTTCGTTCCTCAAAACAGCAGCACTTGGAAGTGCCGCACTTGCTCTTTCGCCGGTTCCGCGAGTTCATGCCGGGGAAAATCATACAATCAAAGTCGCTCTTGTCGGTTGCGGCGGTCGAGGAGGAGGAGCTGCTGTTAATGCTCTTTCAACAGAAGGACCTGTAAAACTTTGGGCGGTTGCGGATGTTTTTGAAAACCGGTTGGAAGGTTGTTTACGTTCGCTCGAAGATGCGTTTCCCGAAAAAGTGGATGTTCCGAAAGAACGGCAATTTTTGGGATTTGACGCATTCAAAAAGGCGATTGACTCGCTTGATCCGGGCGATGTTGTTCTGCTCGCAACAATCCCGGCATTTCGTCCCCAACATGTTGAGTATGCGGTCCAAAAGGGGATTAACGTGTTTATGGAAAAATCGTTTGGTGTTGATGTTCCCGGCGTCAAACGGATTATGGAATCGTCAAAACTGGCCGATCAGAAGAACGTCAAAATAGCGTGCGGTCTCATGTGGAGACATTGTAAAGCGCGAGCAGAAGCGATTGACCGGATACATCAGGGGGAGATTGGCGATTTGGTTCATTTGCGGACATACCGAATGCATG
The DNA here is from genome assembly GCA_051660685.1 of Thermoguttaceae bacterium. Classification (GTDB taxonomy): domain Bacteria; phylum Planctomycetota; class Planctomycetia; order Pirellulales; family Thermoguttaceae; genus JAVBSX01. The sequence continues at coordinate 12,089 of JBOFQB010000041.1, forward strand.
GACCGGTTTGGATGAGCGAACGGACACGTCGAGAGAAAGAATTGGGATATCAGATCAGGAATTACAGCAATTTTACTTGGACAAATGGTAGTTTTCTGTTGGATTGGCAGGTTCACAACATCGATATTTGTTGTTGGGCCAAGAATGCTTGGCCGGTCAAAGTTCTTGGAATGGGGGGACGAGCGGGACGTCGGGTTGACGGACAGGAATTCGATCATTACAACGTGGAGTACACGTTTGCAGACGGTTCCAACCTTTATGTGGTTGGACGACATTGCCCGAATTGTTTTGACATGTACAGTGATTTTGTCCATGGTACAAAAGGGTCGGGCGTTTTAATGACCAATCTCTCAGCATCTGCGTCAAAACTGTATAAGAATCAGTTAATGATCCCAGAAAATGTGATATGGGCATTTCCGGGGAACGAACCGAATCCGTATCAAGTCGAGATGGACCGTCTTTTTGCGGCGATTCGTCAGGATGTAGCGTATAACGAGGGACATCGTGCCGCGCAAGCAGCCCTTGCTGGTATTTTTGGTCGCATGTCCGTTTTTTCCGGCAAAGAGATACATTGGGAGGAAGCAATTCAGTCAACCCGGGAAGAATTTCCTGGTCTGGATCAAATCACTTGGGAAACCCAACCGCCTGTTTTACCGAACGAACAGGGGGAGTATCCGATTGCGATTCCGGGGGAGACCGCGCCTTGGTAATTCGGGACGACCTCATTGTCGTTCAGATGAAGGGAGCAACGCAACCCCGGGTTAATCGGTCCTCCTCAAAATAATGTAGCTCCGTCGGAGCGGTCTAGGTTTAGCCGCGATACAACGTATCGCGCGTTTTGAACGACCCAAACCGCCCAAAACATGCAGAACGTTGTTCTGCGGCTAAACGACATATTGAGGTCGCTACTATGCAGCGACTTTCAGAGGACCATCTTCTGAATTTTCAGTATCTGCATCCCAATTTTTAATGTGGACAAGACACTTGTTTGATTTCACAACCTTGTGTGATAATTAACAACTCAAACCATACAATCAGACCGGCTTCAAAGGGATACAGACAAAACGTAAACCACCTAAATTATTAAATGACGACATCCAAAATAACCATGATGAATAAAGTTCTGATCATCGGCGCGGGCGGGGTCGGTCGCGTCGTCGCCCTAAAATGTTCGCAACATCCTGAAATTTTTAAGGAATTGACCCTTGCAAGTCGGACAAAGAGCAAGTGTGATGCTATTTTGAATGATGTCAAGAATTTTCCCGGTTCTTTGAGGACCGAACAGGTTGATGCTGATAAGGTTCCCGAGTTGGTTGCTCTCATTCGGGACGTGCAACCTCATCTGGTTGTCCATGTCGCCCTTCCTTATCAAGACCTGAGTATCATGGATGCTTGTCTTGAAACCGGAGTTCACTACCTTGATACAGCAAATTATGAGCATCCTGATCTTGCCAAATTTGAATATGGTCCACAATGGAAATACCAGGACCGATTTGAACAAGCGGGTCTCCTTGCGCTTTTGGGCGCGGGTTTTGACCCGGGAATGACAAATGTTTATACGGCGTATGCCAAGAAACATCATTTTGACCGAATGAAGACTGTTGACATCATTGATTGCAACGCCGGGGATCACGGTTATCCTTTTGCAACAAACTTTAACCCGGAAATCAATATTCGGGAAGTGTCCGCAAAAGGTCGGTATTTCGAGAAGGGACATTGGATCGAGACGGAACCGCTTTCCGTTAAGAAAGTGTTTGATTTCCCGGACGGAATTGGGCCGAAAGACATGTATTTGCTTTATCATGAGGAAATGGAATCGTTGACCAAGCATTTTCCTGAAGTTGAGCGAATGAGATTTTGGATGACTTTTGGTCAATCTTACCTCACTCACCTTAAAGTCTTGGAAAATGTCGGCATGACCCGAATTGACCCGGTTCTGTTTGAAGGAAAAGAAATCATTCCGCTCCAATTTTTGAAAACGCTTCTTCCTGACCCCGCTTCTCTTGGTCCAAGAACGCGAGGAAAAACCTGTATTGGTTGTTGGATTAACGGAACCCAAAAAGGAACAGAAAAAACCTATTACGTTTATAACATTTGCGATCATGAAGCCTGTTTCCAAGAAGTCGGTGCCCAAGCGGTCAGTTACACAACCGGAGTTCCGGCTGCACTCGCCGCAAAAATGATTCTTTCTGGTCAATGGAACGGAAGAGGGGTGTTTAACATGGAGCAGTTTGACCCCGACCCGTTCATGCAAGAAATTGGTTCTTGGGGACTACCTTGGGTTGAGACATTTCCAAATCATCCCGATTTTTAGCGTAAACCCGTTTGAAACCTCCTTGTTTTGTCCGGCTTATGCCGGGCGAAGTCAGCGCGATCCGTTGTATCACGGCTCAACATGTGAGCGAGGTCACACACTACTTTTGTCGTCCGTCCAACGTTTGCCGTTTTTTTTCATGTCTCACATCACAATTGCAACGACTGAACAACTTGCCCGACTTTTAGATAAGATGCGACAAAGTTCTTGGGTTGGTCTGGACACGGAATTTATCTCGGAAAGTCGTTATCAGCCCCAATTGTGTCTGATTCAGGTTGCGTTTGAAGACGGTATTGCCCTGATTGATCCCCTTGCTTTGTCCGAAAATGAATGTCGCCCTTTTTGGCAGTTTTTGTGTGAGGAAGAACGTGAAATTCTAGTTCATTCAGGACGCAGCGAATTGGAATTCTGCTTCAAAGCAGTCGGGCAAATCCCCCAATCCGTCTTCGATGTCCAACTTGCAGCCGGTTTCGTCGGTCTCGATTTTCCTGCCAGTTTCAGCTTGTTGACCCAAAATCTGTTGCATCTGAACCTTCCTAAAGGAGAGACCCGAACGGATTGGCGCAAACGCCCGCTCTCTGACCGCCAACTCGAATACGCCCTCAACGATGTCCGCCCGCTCTACGATCTCGCCAAAAAACTCCAAAACCGGCTAAAAAACTTACGCCGTTTGAACTGGTTTCACGAGGAATCCTTGCAAACGGGTCGGATATTGCAACGAACCTGGAGTCAACCGAAATGGAAGGAAACGGCGAAATGCCGGACACTTTCGGCAAGGGAGCAGGGGATTGTCCGCGAACTTTGGATTTGGCGGGATCATTTGGCGAAAAGGACAAACCAAGTGACATCACGGATTCTGCGCGACGATCTGCTTATTGCAATTGCCAAATTAAAATCAGCGGACATTCAACGCATAGAATCCATAAGGGGAATGGAACGGAGTTCCTTAGTTGGTCAATACCGGGAAATCAGCGCGGCCGTTGAGCGAGGATTATCTCTGGACGTTGAGGAACTCCCTCAACCGACGGATCATCAGAACATCCCGCAATATCAAATTATGGTTCAACTGCTTTACGCTGTTTTGCAGATGATTTGCAAACAACATCGTATTGCAACCGCTTTAGTCGGTTCTCAAACCGATGTCCGGGAATGGATTGCCCATGTTCTTGGAACACTGCCGGACGGAATCACCCCTCGATTGTCACAATGTTGGCGAGCCGAACTGTTAAATGGTTCTCTTGAACCGATTTTGTTAGGCAAAAAAGGATTGCGTCTCAATCCGAAACGACCCGAAGAACCGCTTGTCTTTGCCGACTAGAGCGTTTCAATATTTGGTATACACCGTTCACGGGAAATTACAATTGGATTAATATTCTCAGCACCAAAGGTGCGTAACAAAATAGCCGGCGGTTTTAACCGCTGGTGTCAGAATGTCAAAAAATATTCGCCCTGTCAGGGCGAAACAATGAATTGTGCTGCCCCTTCAGGGCAGAGTATGGCGTGTGATACCAACCCAGGGTTGCGGCGAGTACGCCTTACCCTGGGCTATTTTGTTGCGCCCCGTTGGGGCGAAGATTTCATTTTCCACTCTGAAAATAAGGTATTTCAATTATGTTTTGTAAAAATATCCGTGAACGGTTCCAAGAGATGCCGTCCTTGAATTTTTGAACCGAAAATATATGCAATGTGTATACCAATTATTGAGATGCGCTAAACGATATTGTGGTATTCGCGTTGCACCTCACTTTTGTCCATAATAAGCATTTTGTCCGTGTTTGCGGTTGTAATGCTTTTCAAGAATATACGATTCGAGCGGTTCTGCACCTCGGATTTGCTGTTCACAATGCAGTTCCCGTTCGAGAGCAAGCATTTGGGTTCCGTAAGCGATCTTGGCGACTGCTTCAAGGGCAATTGCGTTGTGAACGGCCTTTTCAACCGATTCGCCCCAAGTGAAAGGGGCATGTCCTGCAACTAAAACAGCGGGAACCGCCAAATGGTCAATCGGCTTGGGAAGGTGATTGGGGATTGGAAATCGGAGGGAAACGTCTTTGAATCGTTCAACAATAACAACGCCCGTGTTCCGTTCGTAATTTTCTTCCACTTCCCCTTTTGTCAACGGTCGTGTCAAAGGAACCGAACCAAAAAAATGGTCGGCATGTGTCGTTCCAAAACAGCGAATTTCTCGTCGCGCTTGCGCGAACATGGTTGCCCAGGTACTATGCGTGTGAACGATTGCTTTGATTCCGGGGAACTGTTGATACAGGTAAAGATGAGTTGGCGTGTCGGAAGAGGGGCGATGATTCCCCTCGATCACGCGACCAACCAGATCGACTAGAACGATATGTTCCGGTTTCAGTTCGTCATAAGGGACCCCGCTTGGTTTAATTGCAACGGTCATTCCATCTTCAGAAAGTGAGCTGACATTTCCCCAAGTCAACGTAACCAGACCCTGTTTCACAATGTCAAGATTCCCCTGATATACCGCTCGTTTCAATTCGTCCATCTGTTTTCTCCGTTCATTGACCGACATGACGAAAGGGGACAGATTTTCGAGACGCGATGATTTCATCAAGCTCATCAAAAACGGATTGAGGGAGCGAAGCGAGAGAACCCGCACTCTGTTGAACTCGGCGCACATATTCGTCAGGTGAGGGAAATAGCGGAGATTCCAACGAATTTTCTAATCGGGAAATGGGGTCCTTTTTTGATTCGATGTCCAAATTGCACGCCGTTTGAAAACAATGATCTACCATCTCCGTTGAAAAAATACTCATCTGTATACCTCTCCCTTCACTCGTTGATTATTCAGTTGATTATTCTGTTGACAACCAATTATTCCATTTTCCTTTTTGAGATGCTGCACAACAACGGAAAAAGTTTTCCCTTTTCTTTTTGCGAAATCTTACGGAATCTTCGCCAATCAATTGGCTGACCGAATGTACGTCGTCGCAGTCGCGGTTCCAACCGGAGCAACCTGCGACGACTCATTTGGCAGTCCATTTGCCCCTTCAACCGGTATTCCAACGTTCCATTCCGTCGTGTATTGTCCGTTCGCCGGAACTCCATCTTGATTCGGAACATGATACACCTGATTGGTATACTGTCCCTGAGTATAAGGAACTTGCGCCGGATTGGAAGAGTGGACCCCGAGTCCGGGATTCGCCGGAACAGGATTGGAAACGGAAACCGGATTAGAATAGGTTGCCTGATTGATCCCCCCCTGATTGATCGTCGGCTGTGTTTGCGGACCACTTTGGACCAACCGTCGTTGAAAATCAGGTCCGCAAAGGTCCGTTGGAACATAACCTTCATAAGAGGGCATTGTAAAGGCAAGCGTCGAAAATCCGCCCGGGGTGTTAAATTTGGGGTCCCCCAGATTCAGAACCAATTTTTCCTGAGAAGAGGTGGAATACATTTCAACTTTTCGCGCAAACAGAATGCCCGAACTCGGGTCAACTGCATGTTTGCTCAACGTCGTTGCGACAAGTGGACGACCAGTCGGATCGTAAATTTCATGTTTGTTAATCGCGGCCGTTTGCGGATTCATCGTAATGATTCGCGTATACATCCCGCTCGGTGTTTGCAAGTAACTCGTTATCTGTATCTGTCCGTCCGCCGTTCTATTGGGTCCCTCATGTCGATCTGTATCTTTCAATGTGATCAAACCAAGCGATTCCATAAGCCAATCCGGGTCAAACGGAATTGCACTCCGAACAGGACTTGCTGAAAATTGCTGATGATCGGCGTAATAAATCTCCTTTTCGGGCATTCGTTTTGCCCAAAACCAAAACAATTCATTATTACTCCCAAAATCGACCTCGGTTCCCAAACCGGTTCCGCCCCGAACCCGGATGTTTCGCGGTCGTTGAACCGCAACACTGCAAGAACGGAGAGGAACCGCGACATTTCCGGCTGTTAAGGTTGCATTGTCGCTCGAAAGGGACTCGATTTTTTCCGTCCGGTTATTCAACTCGGTTTTGATCTCTTCCAAGGTTGGACTGGTTTTGAAGACAACCGGGAGAGGTTCGGCAAGTGTCCCGAGTTTCCAACCTCCTGTTGATTTGCAACCGATACTGCAAAGACTGCCAAGAAACAGGACGGGAATCAGCAGGACGATGATCGCCGAATTGATTGCCGCATTTCCATAAACCGTTAAACAGGGAAACATGTTTTTCATGGTGTGATACTTATACAGTAGTCCGTTAGAACGTATTTGTTTTCCGACTGGAACGCGAGCGTCTCACCCGCATTTTTTTCCCTTTGTTCGGGCAGGATGCCCGCGTTCCCGGGGATTTTAGAGGTTTCCTACATCAGCGCAGCCAATTCGTTTTGGACCTGTTCAATCCGTTCGGAACTGGGAATTGCAACATCAATTTCATAAGAACAATCCTGTTTGGGACAGTAGAGGATCATTTTTTTGCGTCCTTCCCTTTCTTCTTCCCGTTCCAGTCGAAAAAGACGACGACGAATTAACAAAAGGGCAAGAACATAACGCATTTCCTCTTTGTCGAGTTGCTCGGCCAATTGTTCAAACAGTTTTAGCAGCACGTCATTAGGAGCCAATTTCGCTTTTTTGTCGGTCAACGTTGGAATCCGCGACTTCCACCAACCAATAATCGGACCTTTTTGCCCGGTTTTTAGTTTCCAACCCTCAACCGAATAGTCCAACCGCTTTAACTCCTCCTCTTCCTCAAACAGTAAAGCGTAAAAAACCTGACCCGGTTGAATTTCATTTCCGGTTTGTGCGCAAACTTTAGTACAACGTGGAACATCGGCAATCATGTTGCGGATCGTATCAAAAGGACAAATCCGGCTCAAGAGGAATTTTTACAGAAAGAACCCCCTATTTTCTCCAGTTGAAAAAATTTCTCAAAAAAAACCAAAAAAAACTTGAACATTCTCGAAATCGTCGGAATTTCCCTGAAATATGAGGGTTTAGGGAAAATAAGTTGACCTTGACATAAAGGGGAAAATAGCTACAATTGGCATTATTGGTTGAATCGGAAAAGATGACCGTTCAGGTAATTCCGGTTAAACCAATCGATTGTATCGAATTGGGAATTTAGGTATGATGGAAGCGTGAAATACGACGACATGTCGTTGTTGGTACACACAAACACTAGAGAAAAGGAAGGTTCTAAATCATGTCAGTCAAAACAGTGTTCACGACGGGTGAAGCAGCGAAAATTTGCAAAGTGAGTCAGCAAACAATCATTCGTTGCTTTGATTCCGGTCAATTGAAAGGTTTTCGAGTTCCGGGGAGCCGGTTCCGTCGTATTCCGCGCGATCAACTGTTCGCGTTTATGAAAGACAATGGTATTCCAACCGACGCTCTTGAGAGCGGAAAACGGAAAGTTCTGGTTGTCGATGATGATGCCGATTTGGTTGATTTGATCGTTGACGTGCTTGGACGACATGGAGGATTTGAAACCCGAACTGTCAATAATGGTTTTGACGCGGGAATGATGGTCAAGGATTATCGACCCGACCTCATTATTCTCGATGTTATGCTCCCCGACATCAACGGAAAAGAAGTCTGTTTGCGTGTCCGAAGTGACAATTCTTTACAAGATGTCAAAATTATCTGCATTAGCGGAATGGTCGAAGAAGATAAAATTGCCGAATTGCGAGATGCAGGCGCAAATGATTTCCTACATAAACCCTTTGAGAGCGATCAACTGATCGAACGCATGTGTAAACTGCTTGACATTGAAGTCCCGACTGCAAGTGCGGTTGCAGCATAGGTAGGGAATAGAGGTTGGGGGATAGGGATTAGGGAGGAGATGTGTTGTTTGGCGCACTTCAGAAGTTGGGAAGACTTCCGAAATTCAAGGACCGCATCTCTTTGCTGTATAACAACGACCTCAACATATAACCGTGATACACATATCGCGCGTCAAGAAGGTAGAAGATAGAAGGTAGGAGGAAAGAAGAGGGATACAGGAAGATAACGGCGTCTCGCTTTTGTGAGGAGGTAGAAGGTAGGAGATAGGAGGAAAGAAGGGGGAGACAGAAAGATAACGGCGTCTCGCGAGTCAACCGGTTTCTTCACTTTTTGCAACGCCAAATTGTTGTTTGCCCCAATTCTTCATTCCCTATTTTCTATTTCCTATTCTACCTTCTACCTTCTACCTCCTAACTCCTACCTTCTCCAAAACTTTACTTGTCTTTCAGATTTATCACAGCTAATCGGGCTCGTTCGAGAAAAGCCTCTTTCGGCTCTTTTTCTTCCAACCAAAGAGGGGGACCGAAAATAACCCGGGAGAGCATTGGAACGGGCAACGTTTTTCCGCGCGGTAATATGCGGTTCATATTGTCCAGATAAACCGGAATCAATTCCAAATCAGGCCGTTTCTTGCAAAGATGATAAAGACCACTTTTGAATTCTCCAATCACCCCGTTTGAACTTCGTCCTCCTTCAGGAAACAGAACGACAGAAAACGTGTCCTGCATTTCGTCGATCATCATTTTAATCGGCGTATTCTTTATGCCGATTTTTTCCCGATCAATCAGCAAAGCATTGAACAATCGTTTGGAAATGTAACGCCGAATTGGTCCGGCGTTCCAATAATCTTTTGCTGCAATCATTCGGGTTCGTTCCCGGACAAAAGGGGGAAGTGAAGCCCAAATGACGATTGAATCAAGATGCGAGGTATGATTTGCAAAGTAAACACGCTGACAAGTGTCGGGTTGGGAGTCCAACCAACGAACGGTTGCCCCGCTGATGAAGCGGGCGAGCAACACCAGAAAGTTTTTAGCAATCCAATCAGTCGGGGACAACAATTTCATCGTCGGGGACCACCATTTACTGTCATTTACTGTTTCTTGTGATCGCCAATATTCGGGACCTTTTTGTGAGCGTCGGGACCGAAATAACGAAGACTGACAAGCGGTTCACTGCCGTTATTTTCGACGACAAAACCGGTCGTTGCTGCATCGGCTGTTATGTACAGCTCATCATTCGGTTCTTCGCCGTATCGAATCATAACCGGGGTTTCGATTGACAATTTGCCAACTTTTCCACAACCTTGAACCGTAATCCAACCGCTTGCTGCACCATCTTTAATCGTGCATTTGTGACCCGGCATAACGGTCAGTTCTTTTGCCGAGAAAAGCTGTTTTCCGTCAATTTTTCCATAAGTAATCCACTTGTCAACATATCCCTCTCCCGATTGGGTCGGGTCAACAATCGGCTCAACATAATTGGTGTCCTTAAAGTGCGGGTCAACATTTTTGTCCCAATCCAACTGTTCAATAATGAAATCCAAGTCCTGATGTTTATCTTTGGGAACGTCTTTGACCAACAAATCCCAAGGAACTTGACGACCTTCGACGAGAGATTGGTACATTCCGAACACGTCGCTCCCCCATTGTGGTTCATAAGTACACAAGGAACCGGGCGCATGTAAAACACCAGCTGGAATGACCCAACCGGTTCCCCGTTTCAAACGGTATGCTTTGGAAAGATCAAGAATTCCATTGTCCCCTTTGTTCCAGTTTTCCAAGCATTTGCGGACATCCGCTTTTGTTGTCCCAGGTTCCAATCCCATAAAAGTGTAGTCGAAATGATTCTCGGCTGCATTGAGTTGGGGCGGATAATAGTACGCTTCTGGTTTTCCCTCTTGTCCCGTCAAAACCGCATGTTTCTGCATTTGGTGCATGTGATGAGGAATAGGTCCGGCATTGTCAAAGAATTTGGAATAAACCGGCCATTTTTTATAGTTTTTCCAGATTGCAGCTCCAACAACAGCCCCTTGACCTTCTGCAACAGCGTCTTTGAGCAGGAATTTTTTCCCCTTGAATTTGACGTAACTGAGACCTTCATCATCAGCGCGATTATCATTCGCCGCTTCTGTCGTACTTGCAAACCAACGTTCATCAATTCCCCCGCGATGTACACCAAGTGCATACCAATCGGTTGGGGCCAATTTGATTCGTTTGCCGGGATGTAAAAAAGAACGGGGGACCCAGTTCGGAACCAATCGCAGAATTCCTTCTCCGGCGTCCATTGCCTGTTGATACACTTTGGCGATGTTGTCTTGTTTCACGGTCGTCGAACGACATTTGCAATCGGACATGATGTGATCTCCTAATTCCTTATGAAGTGGATACTGAAAAATATGAACAAATCCGTCCTTGACAGTTTCTCCGAAACCGGGGAACAGAACGGTCTGCGAATTGTAATAGAGTTTGCCCAAAAATTCCAGAGCACAAAAAAATTTTGCGATTTCTCCTCCGTTGTTGCGAATTGACTTTCTTCCTGCTAAAATACCAAAATGTTGAGACTGTAAACTGTAGTATGAGTAATATGAGACCGGATTGACCGTTGCTAACTCAAGAGACACCTGTTAACATTTTTTGTTTTTGTCGAGGAGATAAACCTATGTTGCGTTTTTTAACCGTTTTGGGCCTTTTACTTTCAATTATCAACAGTGCAAGTGCTGTTCAGTACAAGTCGCCTTACCAATTGATCTCGACAAAAGACGGCGAAAAGGTCTATGTAATGAATCATGAGGGGAATGAGGTTGCGGTTTTGAGTACGGCAGATGACACATTGGTCGCAACATTTCCAACCGGGGTGCAACCGAACGGAATGGTACTCAGTCCTGACGAAAAAACGCTTTATTTGGGAACAGGGGGATACAACGGTAAAATTGAAGTCCTGAATCTGGAATCGGGCAAAGTCGAAAAAGAGGTCCCGGGCGGTCACACTCCTTGCGGATTGTCGATTGCTCCTGACGGAAAAATGCTTTACGTTTGTAATCGGTACACAGATGATATTTCGGAGTATCAATTGCCCGGATTGGAAAAAGGACGAACATTTAAGGCGATTCGTGAACCGCGAGGATCGGTTGTGACCCCGGACGGTAAAACGGTTTTGGTGATTAACTTTTTGCCGAATGATCCGGCTGATTCCTTCGATGTTGCAAGTGAGGTGACGACGATTGATACAGCAAGTGGAGAGGTCAAAAACATTCGATTGCCAAATGGAAGTTCCAGTTTACACGCAATTTGTTTGTCCCCGGACGGAAAATATGCGTATTTGACGGAAATACTGGCGAGATACCAGATGCCGACAACGCAACTTGAGCGGGGTTGGATCAACACGAACGCAATCAGCGTGATTGACACCGAAAAGAAAGAATTGGTCAATACCGTCTTGATTGACGATGTAGACTTGGGCGCAGCCAATCCGTATGGAATTGTTGTTTCTGAAGACGGAAAGGAACTCTATGTTGCGATTTCCGGGACACATGAGCTGTGTGTGATAAATACAGAGGGGATGCTGAAGAAGCTCCTTTCGCTCCCTAAAACGGCAGAAGAGGCAAAAGCGGCAGGAGCTTACGATAATCGGGGAACCTATTCGTCCGCAACCGTCAATGATGTTCCGAACGACCTTGCGTTTTTGGTTGGACTCAAGAAGCGAATCAAGCTCAAGGGGAATGGACCGCGCGGACTTGCGGTTGCGAAGAATCGGGTTTATCTTGGGATGTACTTTACGGACACGCTTGATCGGGTTGATTTTTCGGGACCTGGGGTTCCGAAAATCAGTACCGTTACACTTGGTCCTGAACAGGAAATGACGGCGGAACGGAAAGGGGAACGGAATTGGAATGATGCTTCTCTCTGTTTTCAATCTTGGCATAGTTGTGCAAGTTGTCATCCTGACGCCCGGGTTGACGCATTAAATTGGGATTTGCTTAACGACGGATTGGGAAATCCCAAGAATGCAAAGAGCATGTTGCTTGGTCCGCAAACACCTCCTGCAATGTGGGAAGGGGTTCGTAAAACAACCTCGTTTGCAGTCCGAACTGGTTTCCGTTATATTCTTATGTCTGTCCCCAATGAACAAATATGCAACGACATTGACGCCTACATTGCAGCAATGCAACCGCTTGAAAGTCCGCGTTTGGTTGACGGAAAGTTGAGTGAAGCGGCACAACGAGGTCAACAGTTGTTTGAGAGTAAACGCCTGAATTGTATCGAATGTCATCCTGCGCCGCTTTTTACCGATTTGAAGATGCACAACGTGAATTCCAAAGCGTCGTTTGACCGTCGTGAAGATTTTGACACGCCAAGTTTGGTTGAGGTTTGGCGAAGTGCGCCGTTTATGCACGACGGTCGTTTTGTCAACATTCGGGACGTTTTCGCAGTCGGCAAACATGGAGATGTCAACGGAGACATTGAAAGTCTGAGCGAAGAGGAACTGAACGATCTCGTCGAATACGTTTTGTCGCTCTAAAGTGGTTCAACAGTGTTTGCAGGAGGTATTTTTGAAGCAGGTAGAAGGTAGGAGAAAAGAGGGAGGAGCAAGGAAAATAACGGCGTCTCACAAGTCAACAGGTTCCTCCCCTTCTTTTGGGGACTCCGTACTCATTTCTCATTTTCAATTCTCCATTCTCAATTTTTCTCCCTGTTCCCTATCCCCCAACCCCTATTCCCTATCCCTTATCATGTGTCGAAATTGTCAGGTTAATCGTCGTGAATTCGTTGGAACCGTTGGAGCATTAACAGCCGGAACTCTAGTTGCGAGCAATCCGGTTTATGCAAATGCCCCGAATTCTGCCAATTCGGTGTTGCCCGAACAATTCGTTTGGAATCCCGATTCTTTTGTGCAACCGGGTAAAACACTCAAGGTTCAACCTGTTCTTATGTATAAAGAACAGCCGTATCGTAAACTGGCGAGTTACAAATCTTGGAGCAACATTAACAATCGTAAAGCAGCGGAAGAGGAAGCGGGTCGGATTCAACTGGAACTGAACCGAATGAGGGATACCGCCGGTTTTGCTGTTGAGTTTCTCCCAATCCTGATTGTTGATTCCCCTGAAGAAGCGAAAAAAGTTCACAATCAGGATTACGATGTCGTCCTGCTTTATGCCGCAACAGGAGGAGGTGACCTGTTTCGCGCTTGTACGAATAAAAAACCGAACACGGACACGATTGTTTTTGTGCGACATCAAAACGGACCTGTTTATTATTGGTATGAAGCGTTGGGAGACCGTTACCTTCATTCTCTTGAGAGTCCGGCTCTTGCTGAGAATCATGCGGAGAATCATGGAGTTTTGACGGTCGAAGATGTTGTTGTTGACGATCTTGAGGAAATCACTTGGCGTTTGCGTGCTCTTTATGCGCTCAAGAATTTTGTTGGACATCGAATCGTTGCACTTGGTCGCGCGGACGGAAAATACGACGGTAAAGCACCTGATAATTGTCGTCAACGTTTCAAGCACGAGATTATTGAAGTTTCGTATGATGATTTTAAGGAACGATATGCGAAGTATAAGGCGAACCCGGAAATTGTTGCAAAAGCGGAAGAATGGACGACGCAGTATTTGCAGATGCCGGGAACTCGGTTGGAAACCGACCGGGAGTTCATCGTCAAGTCGTTTCTCGTTTATGGTGTCCTGAAAGACCTTTTGCGGGAAAATCAAGCGTCAACAATCACGATTTTAGGTTGTATGGGGACGATTTTTGAAGCGGCGGAATCAACCGCTTGTTTGGCGTTGACTTGGTTGAATGATGAAGGTTATCTCGGTCTTTGCGAATCGGACTTTGTGCTTGTTCCGGCTGCTGTTTTAATGCGTTATGTGACCAATCAACCGGTTTTTATGCACAATTCGACTTTTCCGCATAAAGGAATGGTAACGTGTGCTCATTGTACTTCTCCTCGTCGTATGGACGGTGTTCATTACTGTCCGAGTCGCATTTTAACACATTATGAATCCGATTTCGGAGCATCTCCTAAAGTGGATTTCCCGATTGGACAGAAGGTGACGTTTTTGGACCCTCATTATTCGAATCCTCGTTGGTTGACCTTTAGCGGGACGGTTCAGTCGAATCCGTTTTTTGAGATTTGCCGATCACAGCAGGATGTTTTGTTGGACGGAGATTGGAAACGTTTACGACAGGAAGCGCGGGATTCACATTGGACAATGGTGTTTGGGGACTTCAAAAACGAGGTGGAATATGCGTCCCGAAAAATTGGCGTTCAATGTGTTCGTATTGATTAAGAATCGATAAGAATTGAAATGAAGCGGATACTGTTCTTTCACAAACCAACCAAATATGGGCGAAATACGTCTGAAACTTCCTGTCTTGCCGATTCTTGCGGTTTTTGCGCCGAATGAACAGATATTAGATAACAGTCGGTCCGTTGTAACATCGGCGTTTGGGGAGATTGTTCTCGAAAGTCCGATGTTTCGTTTTGATGTTTTTACGGATTATTATTCCTCAAGTATGGGGTCGGAACTTTACAAAAGATTTTGGGCGTTTAAGAAATTGTCTTCGCCCGAATTTCTTGCGAAGATGAAGGTGAAGACGAATGAAATAGAAGCGGATGTTGCGCAGGAATTACGAATTAACGATTCCGATATGGTCAAACGTCCGCTCAATCTCGATCCCGGTTACATTGATTTGGGAAAACTGGTTCTCGCGTCAACCAAAGATCACTCTCATCGTATTTATCTGCAAAAGGGAATCTTTGCGGAAGTGACGTTGATTTATACACAAAAACATTGGCAATCGCTCCCTTGGACTTATCCTGATTATCAATCGGCGGAGTATCATCATTTTTTCGATCAATGTCGGGAATTTTTACATCAGGAACTGAAACAGATAATTTTTTGAGTGACATGTTTTTTGTCGGTCACATAGATTCCTCAACGTATGATTTCCAAACAGGCCCTTATTGATTATCTTGAAGTCCTGCAAATGTCCGGTCTTGCCGATTGGGGACCGTTTGACCTGTCCCAACCGCTTTGTTCGTTTTCCGTCGAGCAAATCGTCAATCAGGACGAACAACAGATGTTGAATGACACAACATTGGATGAGTTAAAACAGGCAACCTCTTGTGTCAATCACAAGGAAATAGCGGAAAAAAACGGTGTAAGCGATCAAGTCTGTCACATTGAACCAGTCAGTTATAATGAATCGGTCCGTCATAATGAACGAGAACCTGTTCGTTGTGAAGAATCTGTTCGTTGTGAACGGGGTGAAGAAGTAAAACAGGATTATTTGGAAGAGGGAGAGAATAGGGTAACAATGCAGAATAGGGATACGACGAGCAAAATAACGGGCGAAAAGAGTGAAAAGGGGGGAAAGGGTATTAAGGAGGAAAACTCGACGGAGATGAGGGGGGACAGAGAATCGCAAAAGGAACGGGGACGTCGGTCGCCCGTTGACCGGGTTGTCGAACTCGAGCAGATTGCAAACGAAGTTGCACAGTGTAAGCAATGCCGGGAATTGGCGAAAACGAGAACACAAACGGTTTTTGGAGTTGGGAATCCATTTGCCGAACTGGTTTTTATTGGAGAAGCACCTGGAGCAGACGAGGACAAACAAGGAATCCCCTTTGTTGGTCGAGCTGGTCAATTGTTGACGGACATGATGACGAAAGGAATGGGGTTGACCCGGGAATCTGTCTACATTTGCAACATTCTCCGTTGTCGTCCGCCCGGAAATCGGAACCCTGAACCGAATGAAGCGACCAATTGTCGACCGTTTCTGGACGCAACCTTAAATGTTATTCAGCCAAAATATATCTGCTGTTTGGGAGCAATTGCGGCACAAAATCTTCTTCAAACGAACGAAACGATTGGACATTTGCGAGGACAGGTTCTCGAATACAACGGTTGCAAAGTCATTTGCACCTATCATCCGGCTTATCTGCTCCGAAATCCGTCTGCAAAAGGTAAGACTTGGGAAGATTTGCAATTACTGATGAAAGAAATGGGCTTGCCCCTTCCCAAAAAATGACATCAAAAGAGCGGACAGATCGTCAAGCCGTTTCTGTTTATTGGTGTTTTGAAAGTCAGTTCACAACGTATTAGGTCCGTTGACAACAGGTTTCGGTTGCTCAACCGCTAAAGTGGAAAAGCACAATGTCCCCGTCCTGCAAAACATAATCTTTGGGTTCCCGACGATTGAGATTTTCCGCTTTGACCGCTCGTTCACTGCCAAGTCGAAGAAGGTCGTCACAACGCATAATCTCAGCCCGGATGAAACCTTTTGCCATATCTGTATGAATCGCTCCTGCTGCTTCAACCGCAGTCGCTTTTTGAGGAATCAACCAAGTTCGGACCTCTTTCTCACCTGCTGTTAAAAACAGACTCATTCCTGAAGCGTCCAGAATCAGTCGCAAAATCGAATCACGGTCCGTCGATTGTAAGCCCATTTCCTCTAAAAACGCGGTTCGTTCCTCTTCCGACATTTGGGCCAATTCCCGTTCCAAACCGACTGAAACGGCAACAACGGGAATCAGCGGGGTTGAAAGTGACTTGAATCGGTCCAAGTTCATCTCATCATCAGCCGTATTGAGCAAAATCATTCGCGGTTTTTCACTCATCAAACGAAATGCTTTGGTCACTTTCTGCTGTTCGTCCGTCCATTCCTCATCCCTCAACGTTTTGCCCGACTCCAATATCCGTTGCATCTGCTTTAACGTGTCGTACTCGAACTGAACCCGTTCCTGCTCGGTTTTCGGAAGAGGACGCTTTTTTTGTTCATCCAAACGTCCCAACCGGTTTTCAACAATCTCCAGATCGGCTAAAAGGAGTTCTTCCTGAAATGCGGCAATTTCCGCTTTTGCGTCGGTTCCTTGAAAGAGACCAACAACGCAAACGATACTGTCACATTCGCGTAATTGAGCGATTCGGGCCGGATTCCCTTTTTGATCCCGGGCGAGACCGGGAGTGTCAACAATTTCGAGCGACGCCAACGTCACTTTTTTTGGTTTGTAAATCGCACAAAGTTGGGCAACTCTCGGTTCTGGAATCGCCGACATTGCCGATTGCGTACTATGTGCAAGAGCGGGATCGGCTTTGACTTGCGTCAACCATTCAAAAAGTGTACTTTTGCCGCTTTCTTTGTATCCGATCAAACCGACGCGCATGTTAGAGATAGGGGATAGGGAATGGGGGATTGGGAATAGGGAAGGTGAAATTTTGGCTTTAGAAATTGGGGATTTCCGATTGTCGCAATACAACGGACTCGGGTTGAGTTTGGAAGTAGGGGGTAATCTGGAAAATAGGAATTTAGGAGATAGATTGGAAATAGAATTGACAATCGCACATTGATAAATGGAAAGGGCAGAAAATCAGACTCGCCCCCATTCCCTATCCCCTATTCCCTACCTTTTCGGTTCTGTCAGAAAAACTCTCGCCCGCTTTAAGCGGTCCGTGTTAATCAAATCAACCTTTTCGTTGACCAAAAAGCTCCAAAAAAATTCATTATCAGGTGCTCCCCAGTATCGAATTTTCCGGCCTTTTTCGTGAGCTTTTTTGACTTGCATCTGGAGTTTTTCTCGCTGTTCTTCGGGCATGTCATTTTTCGTCTTAACGTCAAAATCAACCCCTTCATCTGCCGAAACAGCAAGAGTTGCAACAAGAGGACCGCCAAACCAGCTGAATTGACTTCCCCATGCTTCGCTAACGACCGGGATCAGGTCGCTCGAAATGTCCGAATCAAGATGTTCGGCCCGACCGTCAATGGACATATACCGTTGACCTGATTCGTCAAGAATCTTTTGAACGGGCGAACTTCCAGAAACAATGACATCGACCGCTTTTTTGTGCTTGGTTGTCCCCTCAAAATGGGTAATCAGTTCATCATATTTCCCCAACAATTCCTGAAGAGCATCGTACAACTCATTTCCGTCCGTTTTGCAGTCCAACCAAAGCAGGAATGTTTCTGCATCCGGGAAAATTTTTCCGTCGTTTTCCCGACTTCGCTGAAGAAGCGGTTGCAAATACAGTGATTCTAACGTCCGGCTCGGTTTCAACTCATTTGCCGAATGTCCAACATAAAAATCTCCGTCCTTGTAAAAAATATCCGCCTCAACACTGCAAAAACCGTGATTCAAAGCGTCAATCAGGGGACGACGATGATAATAATCGTTGTGTGCATGAACATTTGTTAATGCAGATACTGGAGCAACTTGGGCCGAAAGGTTCAAGCAGGAACTGACGACGAATATGAGAAAGAGAAAAACAGGAATGAATTGTTTCATAACACAGTGTGTGTAAATGGTTGGAAACGGCAACACGAGGACTGCAAGTCGTTTTTGAGGGATGTTTCTCGCAGAGACACTGAGGACGCAGAGATTTGACACCCCGGAAAATTCTACTCCCGGATTCTATCGTGTTCAAGGGGTAAGATTGTCAAATCGCTCCCAACACGTTATAATCCAACGATTCCCGGGCGAGACAGACGCATTTTGCCTGTTCCTCATCCCTTTTTCAGTCTCTAACCTTTCCCTTCTAAAACCCCCCTTTCCCAACCTAAAAAATGCGATCTGATGCAGTCAAACTTGGTGATTCTCGCGCCCCTCATCGTAGTCTCCTCCGCGCTTGTGGTCTCAACGAAAACGATTTCAATAAACCGTTTATCGCAATTGTCAGTTCACACATCGACATCATTCCAGGTCATGTTCATTTGAATGACGTTGCCGAATTCGTCAAACAATGCGTCATTGAAGCAGGAGGTGTCCCTTTTATTTTCAACACAATTGGGATTTGCGACGGAATTGCAATGGGGCACGACGGAATGAAGTATTCCCTTGCAAGTCGGGAAATTATCGCCGATTCCGTTGAGTCCATGCTCAACGCTCATAAATTCGACGGAATGATCTGTATTCCCAACTGCGACAAAATCACCCCGGGAATGATTATGGCGTCTGTTCGTTGTAATATTCCGACGATTTTTGCAAGTGGAGGTCCCATGGAAGCGGGCCGAACTGAAACAGGACGTCCGCTTGATTTGATCGACGTTTTTGCAGCATCAGCAGGTCGTCCAAGCGGAAAAACAACGGCAGATGAACTTCTTGCGATTGAACAGAAAGCGTGTCCGACATGCGGTTCCTGTTCGGGCATGTTTACGGCAAACAGTATGAATTGTCTTTGTGAAGCAATCGGGATTGCTCTCCCGGGAAATGGAACACTTCTTGCAACGAGCGAGGAACGGAAAAAATTATACAAAAGGGCTGCAACCCGAATTGTGGAGATGGTGAACGATTTGGAGTCGGGCAAAAAGGGTATTCTCCCGCGAGAGATTGTCACACACGAATCGGTTGACAATGCAATGATTTTGGACCTTGCAATGGGGGGAAGTTCCAACACGGTTCTGCATCTCCTCGCAATCGCCAATGAAGCGGGATTGTCCTATTCGATGAAGCGGTTTAACGAATTGAGCGAAAAAACGCCGAACATTTGCAAGGTTGCGCCCAACTGTTCGTATCATATCGAAGATGTCCACAATTCAGGCGGAATTCACACGATTATGGGGGAAGTACGTCGCGGACGACCCGGTTTGCTCAACGAAAAGGTTCCAACGGTGAGCGGAAAAGAATTGGGACAGTTAATCGACGAATTCGATCTGCGAAGTGTCAATGTCTCGAAAGAGGCAAAACGGATGTATGCGGTTTTGCCCGGCAAAAAACGGACCAATCGCGGAATGTGTGTTCCTTCAAATGCGGAATCGGTTGAGGAAATCACGCTTGATTTTGACCCTAATGATTGTATTCGGTGTTGTGAAACGGCTTATTCTCAAACGGGGGGACTTGCGATTTTATACGGCAATCTCGCGCCGAACGGTTCGGTCGTCAAAACAGCCGGAGTGTTGCCCAAAATGCTCAAACATGCCGGTCCCGCCATTATTTTTGATTCCGAACCGGACGCTTATAACGGAATTGTCAACGGTCAAGTTAAAGCCGGAGATGTCGTCATTGTCCGTTATGAGGGACCGAAAGGGGGACCGGGAATGCAGGAAATGCTTGCTCCGACTTCAGCAATCAAGGGGGTGAAACTGGATGATTCGGTTGCGTTGATTACGGACGGTCGATTTTCGGGCGGAACAGCAGGAGCCTGTATTGGTCATGTGAGTCCAGAAGCAGCATCCGGGGGACCGATTGGTCTGCTTGAAAATGGTGATTGGATAGAGATAGACATTCCGAACCGAACGCTTTGTGTCAATCTGACGGAAGAGGAGCTGCAAAAGCGGGCCAAGAATTGGCAACCGCTTGAACCGAAGATCAAGACGGGTTATCTGGCGAAATACCGCAAACTGGCGACGAGCGCGGACACGGGAGCGGTTCTGAATTGGTAAAGTATCCCGGTTAGAGCTTTGTCAACCTTAAAACGTGAGATGCAGATACCCTAACTGTTTAGGCGCGATACAACGTATCGCGCGTTCCAAACCGACCAAACTGCCTTAAACACGCAGAATGTTGTTCTGCGGTTGAACGGTCCGTCCGTTCTTGTTGCGTCGATTTTGCCGATTCTTACTGTTAAAATGATCCGTCTGCCCCTTTTCTCCTTTTTTTGGTAAAATAACCGATCATTCCGACTCCAACTGTCCCTCCAAAACCTAAAATTGCGGGATGACTTCCATTATTTGACGGAGACTCTCCCCTATGATCGTTTTTGCGCCGATTAACCCCGAAACAAATCCCCTCTCCGCTCGACAATTGCAGATTGCTCGCGAATCGTTGCAAGTCGACGGTCGCTTGCAGTCCGTTACCTCTTCTCTGGGAGTTCGGACGGAAGAAGACGCTTTCCGACTCCTCGCGCAAGCATTCGGTATGCGTTTCGTCGATCTCGCAAAAAGTGAACTCGAATCAGGCCTACTTGACCGTTTCCCCGTCAAAATGGTTCACAAATACGGCATTTTTCCAATCGGTGCCGACCCCGACGGGTCCCTGATTGTTGCAACAGGTAATCCCTTTGAACTTCATGCCCTTGATTCCATTGCGGCTGCTGTTGGACGCGCGATTTCCCCCGTTGTTGCTTTTCCCCAAGAATTAGGCAAGTTGATTAAATCACATCTGGGGGTTGGGGCAGAGACAATTGAAGGGCTTTTGGCAGCATCTGGTGATGATGAGGGGGTCGAAGTGCTTGACGAACTCGACTTTGACCAGTCGGGAGATGCTCAAATGGCGCAAGAAGCATCCGTCGTTCGTCTCGTCAACGACATCCTTTCTGAAGCGGTTGGAGCAGGAGCAAGCGACATTCACATTGAAGCCCAAGAATCGGGCATGAAAGTCCGGTATCGAATTGACGGAGTGCTGCAAACACAACCTATGCCCCCCGAAATCAACCGGTTCCAGTCCGCAATCGTCAGTCGTCTGAAAATTATGTCCCGACTGAATATTGCCGAAAAACGGATTCCCCAAGATGGTCGTATCAAACTCAAAGTATCTGGACGTGAAGTCGATATTCGTCTTTCAATCATCCCCATGTTACATGGTGAAGGAATTGTTATGCGTGTTCTCGATAAGGACCGTATGAATTTCACGCTCAAAGGGATTGGAATGGACGATGATATTTATCAGACGTTTGGAAAACTGATTGCCCAACCTCACGGTATTATTTTGGTGACGGGACCGACTGGAAGTGGTAAGACGACGACGCTTTATAGTGCGTTGAATGAGATTAAGGACGAAGCGACGAAGATTATCACGACGGAGGACCCGATTGAGTACCAGTTGGACGGGATCAACCAGATTCAGGTACACGCGAAAGTCGGTTTAACATTTGCGGCGAGTTTAAGGGCCATTTTACGGCATGACCCTGATGTTGTTCTGGTTGGGGAAATTCGGGACTTTGAAACGGCGGAAAATGCAATTCAAGCGTCCCTGACGGGGCATTTGGTTTTCAGCACACTTCACACCAACGACGCATCTGGGGCCTTTACGCGAATGATTGACATGGGGGTCGAACCGTTTCTGGTCAGTACAACGGTTGAAGGGATTATGGCGCAACGACTTGTTCGCCGATTGTGTCCTCATTGTAAGAAGGTTTTCGAGGTCTTTCCGGCAGAAGTGCCGGACGATTTCCCTTACATGCAGATGATGGAGGAGAACATCGACGTTTTTCAGCCGGTTGGTTGCAGCGAATGTCGTCAAACGGGTTATTCGGGCCGAATTGCCCTTTACGAATTGCTTGTTGCAAACGATGAAATCCGGCTTTTAGCCGGTCAACGCAGTCCGTCGAACCTGATAAAGAAAGCAGCGCGGGCAAACGGGATGATGACCTTGCGCGAAAATGGTTGGCGAAAGGTCTTAAAAGGGATCACCTCGATTGACGAAGTGATTAGAATGGCGAAAGAAGATTAGAGACGGGGCCAAGTTCTTAGGACGCGGGCCAAAATAACCTTGACAATTATTACGATTATCAATGTGTAACATTTCAGGGAAATCTGAATTTGTAGCTGCATAGCAGCGACCTTTTTGTAGCCCGGGGTGAAGGGAGCATAAGCGACCGAAACCCCGGGTTCGATGTCTCACAAAAAAATGAGCTGCGTTAGCTGCGACCTAAAATAGAAAGAGGTTTGGTTTTATTGGTTTTAGGCCGCTCCTAACGGAGCTACATTTTGTTGGAGGGGCCGTTTAACCCAGGGTTTGCAACTGCGTTGCTGCACCCTGGGCTACAAAAAGGCCGTCCCTACGGGACTACGATTTGGGTTATGTTATCTAACGTGTTACATTACATTCAGTTCCAGAAACGACAAGCATTTTATTGGCAATGTGTCAAGGTTATTTTGGCGCAGATACTTAACAATGAAACATGTGATTACTGTTGAGGGATTCGGGGGATACCCGTTTGGTCAAAAAATCGTCCCTCCCAAAGTCAAAACGGTAAGCGACCTCATTCGCGGTTCGGGCTTTTCACAAATGCTCAACTTCATCGTTCCCCGTCTTGACCCCTTGCCGGACGTGAAATGGTATTATTTTTCGCAAATTATGGGCCGACAAATCATTCGGACCGTTAACGAAATCCGCGAACAATGCCCGAATGACCCGATTTGGTTGATCGGTTTCAGTTATGGAGGGGCAACGGTACATCGAATCACTCATCATTTTGCCGAAAAAATAAACGGAATCGTCTTTGAAAAAGTCATTTCGCTTGATCCCGTCGGAAAATGGCGACTCAATGTTGCCCCTCACGACCCTGACGCTTACCATTTCAGCAAACCGCAAAGTGTTGCATCTTGGGTTAATCTGTATCAGCGAATTGATGAATGTAGTTTTGCGCCCGGAAAATGGCCGTTTAGCAAACCGATTTGGGGGGGAAAAGTGAAGGGAGCTGATTGGGAACGGGAATTGGTTGAGGACGATTTTTTGCCGATTAACATTTACAACAACGGCGTGATTGGTTTCGGTTTTCCCGAATTCGCCCGATTCTCACATCGCGCTCACCTTTGGTTTCTCGCCCAAAATCTTGTCCTCGATCAGGTCTTACAGCAATTCGGCCAACATTGGTTTATGCAAGATTAAGTGGGGTTGTTTTCATATTGGGTAATATTGGCAAATTCGAGCGATTTACTGCTTTCTCGGTATAAGATCGAAATCGGTCCAAACGATTCGGTTTGCGCAACCGTTGCATATTCATGCCGGACTAACTCCAAAACAGCCAAAAAAATGCCAATTAAC
This sequence comes from Thermoguttaceae bacterium, assembly GCA_051660685.1. Taxonomy (GTDB): domain Bacteria; phylum Planctomycetota; class Planctomycetia; order Pirellulales; family Thermoguttaceae; genus JAVBSX01. The sequence goes on from JBOFQB010000041.1 coordinate 35,827, forward strand.
GTTGTTTTGTGTTGACCCGGCTCAAAGAGGGAATCAAAACGGACAGTCTGCTCCTGCTTCAAACGTGCAAAAATACGCTGCATGTGCGTCGAAATCGGCGTGTCGTCATAAACAACCTGGTGTTTGGCAGTCGGGGTGTTTTCGCGGATGATACGGCCAAATGCACTCACCAAATCCCAAAGTTCAACCTCACGAATCGGCTCTTCCGCCCAAGATTTCGGGCGGGGCGGGAGATCATTTTCCAGTCGGGGATAGTGCAACTGCCATTTTTTACCCCGTTTCTCCAATTTATCGGCGACATCACAGTATTCTTTGTAAGCAAGAAGTTTTTTGACCAATTCTTTTCTGGGGTCCTCCATCTCGACCTCGATTTCCTGTTCCCCGGGAAGAACTTCAAGCGATTTGATCTCAACAAGCGTGCTGAGCATTGCGAGAAAATCTCCAACCGCGTTAATGTCAATCTGCTCCAGTATCATCGTATGTTCCATATACTGCTCCGTAATGAGCGCAATCGGAATATGCAGAATGTCCAGTTCATGTTTGCGAACCAGATAAAGGAGCAAATCAAGAGGACCTTGAAAAAGTGACAGTTCGACGTTAAAAGACACGAGAGAGGAGGTGAGAGGTGAGGAATGTCGGCAAAAGGGAGTCTTTGACCATCTTAACTTCGGAATAGTAGTGAGAAATGGGAATCAAATCAAGCCGAAATGGGACAGCAATATTTTTTGGACTTTGCAATTCTCCTGATTGCTCTTGCCAAAATCGAGAAAAAACAGTACGATCCCGGCCCAAGCGGGGTTAAACAGTAAAGAAACCCAAATTCCCCCTCATTTCCCCCAATTGTCTCATGTCTGAACCAGAACCTCAGCCCTCTTCTACGAAAAACCCAAACGTCGCAATCGGCGTCGCAATCGGCATGTTGATCGGTCTGTTGCCCAAATTCAACCTGATCGTTCTGTTACTCTGTCTCGTCCTCTACTTTCTCAGAACTAATCTGCTCCTTTCAATCATTACCATTGTCTTTTTTACCTTACTTTCCCCCTTCCTCGACCCGATTGCCGACCCAATCGGCCAAATCCTGCTCAGTATTCCCCCCGTTCAAACAGCCGGTTCCGCCCTTTACTCCCTGTCGTTCGGTCCCTGGACCAACCTGAATAACTCCCTCGTTTGCGGACAACTTGTGATCGGTCTGCTCCTGTTTTTCCCCGTTTTTTTTGGCGTTCGTAAACTTTTTAGATAGTTGACCTGTCCCATTTCACCTCATTAACGTGTTCCTAATCAACGCAGTGTCCGTACACGCTATTTGCCCTGAAAACAGGTGTTCAAAGATATTGCAATGCCCCCAAATAATATGTTCTTCCTCAACCTCGTCGAGGTTGTGTTATGGTAGAAAACATCGAATATTAACATCTGAACCCCGTCGGGGTTCCGTTATGGTAAATAGGGAATGACCATAACGCAACTCCTTACGGAGTTGGGACTTGACGACAATTTGCTTTCTACCATAACGGAATGTCTACGACATTCAGGAAATGGTAGTATTATGACACAAAGCATTTGAACCCGTCCATTCACACACATGCAAATTGCCTGTTTTGCCTAAAATAGTTCACTGACCCTGTTTATCAACCTGTCCTGAATTCCCCAATCAACGTGTTCACAAACCTTTGACCTCCATGTTCAAACATCTGTTTTTACGTCTGCTCCTCCTTGCAAGTTTGCTCGCCTGTCTTTGGTTTGCGCGTAATCCAATCACCCATTTTACCCTTTTGCAACTTGCTCGCGCAAAAGCTGGGGTTGATCTTTCAATCGGCTCGACCCAACTGGAACCGTTTGCTGGAACCTTGCGTTTGGTTGACGTCAAAATCCCCGACCCGCAAAAACCGAATCAAGAATTGGCAACCGTCGATTCTGTTTTTGTCTCGCTCAACACTTACGAACTGCTCAAACGTCAATATCATGTTGAAAACACCGAAATTCGGGGAATTCATTACAAAACCCAACCAAGCGAAAACGAACTGTTTATCCCGCAAAAAATGTGGGAACGGTTTCAAAACCGGTTCCCGAATTGGGTCGGCAAGACATTCAACCTTCCTTGGAATCAAACCCTTTTTGCCGGTCCCAACTCGGAAACATTAACCGTCTTAAAAGAAGAATTCCAATCGGCCCAACTTGCTCACGATTTGTCTGAAAAATGGACCGCGCAAACCCAACCGATTATTGAGCAATCGCAAAATCTGGCGAAAAAAGTCCAAACAATCCGCGATTCCATCCAATCTCAAAATCCTCAAGCGAACACCGCAGATGTCGTTCTCGGCATCTTGCAGCAATCGGAGACGCTTGATGCTGACATTCAGCAGATTGCCAACTCTGCTGCATCATTGCGGACACTTGCGCAACAAGATGCAGGTTCTTTGCGGAAATCTTTTCAGGAAGACCTTGCAAAAGTCAGCGAACTAAAAATTCCAACGTTGGACGCTCAATTTGTTTCCGAAGTGTTGATTGGTCCTGAAATTCGAGACCGTTTTACGGCAATGCTCGCTTGGGCTGATTCACTTGGTTCACAATTGACCGAACAAACCGAAAACCTCAGTTCTTTGAACGGTTCGGAGTACAATTCAACGAACAATACGACAAACAATTCAACGAATAATCCAACAAACATAGACTCCCAGAATACGTCCAAAGACACAAGCGGGTTGAGCAAACCGAATGACGGGACTCGGCCCCTTTGGTCCTTGACCCGAACACCCGGTTCCGAAGTCCGTTTTGCAAGTCTTCTCGGAAAACCCGAAGTCCTAGTCAGTCGAACCTATTTTGACGGAGATGTCACCTGGAATGACATGCCCATCTATTTCGTTGGTCGGGTGTCCGACATCGCTGTTTCTCCAAAAGAATGGGAAAAGGCAACAACGCTACAACTCTGTATTGACACGATCCCGGTTGACGAATCGGTTCTGGGAGAATCGCCGATTCAACCGGAATGGGACCTAGAAATGAATGAGGCCGGGCAATTGTGGGACGCCGATCAATTGGACAATCCGATTAAAGCGCAGATGCTTGAGAAAATGACGGAATCGGGCGAAAAAACAGACGGTTCCTTCCCCCGGATTTATGTCGCTGCAATTCTCAACCGGAAAGGGGAGCATCCGAAAGACCGATTCTACCTTGCCTGTCCCGAATACCGATTACCTCGACGGATTCTGGGCGACCCCAACCAGTTCGCGTTGAGTGTTTCTCCCGGACTTTCTCAATTTTTTGCCGAACTGGAAATCGAAGGGGATCAACTCGTTGGAAAGGTGTATTGGACACAATCGGACATTCGCTTGACCCCTTCTCTGCCCGAATCCCTACACGGTTCGGAAATCGAACGTCTGCTCGCCGTTCTGACACAAAACATCAACACGATTGATTCTGTTATGACGATTAGCGGGACGAAGACGGACCCTCAATTTGCTTTTCAAAGTGATTTGGGAGACCGGATTTCTGGACAACTGATTCCGGTTTTGCAGGAAGAATGGAATCGTTCAAAGCAGGTGTTGACCGAACAACTCAACGTCAAAATGGACGAGTCGCTCAACTCGCTCGATTCGCTGTTTCAACAGCAACTCGACCCGATTGTTAATGATTTACGAACGACGAATCGTGAATGGGAGCCGGGAAATCAGCAAGGGTATCTCGGTCAGTCAATCCAGACACTTTGGGGGGCATTATCACCCGAAGATCAGAATCGAGTTCAGCAGCGACTCACTCCCGAAGAGCGTCGTCAGCTTATTCAGGAAACGGCGGGAAATGTCGTTCGCGGAGTTTTACAGGATTTGCGTAATGAACTGCAAAAACCGGACCAACCGAATGAAGACGGCAAACCGCAACCGATCCAGAACCGTCTTTTGGACAGTCTCATGAAGAGATTATAAGAGTAAAAAAGGAATACATCATGTCCCGCTTCATCACCCCCTTCTATTCAAGCGTCCTGCTGCTGTTTTTCGCGCTCAGTTTGTCCCTCATAAACGGTTGCGCGTCTTACAGACCGCCAATCCCGGATTTACCCTGGTTGACCTCCTCGCCAACTCATAATAGTCAATCGCTTGTTCCAACCTCGAATCCCGATCTTCTTTGGGAAGCGATTGTTGAAGCAGTCGGTCAAACTTTTACCATTTCGCGGGAAGAACCGATTCGGGTTTACGGAAATATAATGACGGAGGGACGATTGGAGACGGAGCCGAAGATTGGGGCGTCGCTTATGGAACCTTGGCATAATGATTCGGTGTCGCTTGCTGACCGAACAGAAGCGACATACCAGACGCTTCGTCGTCGAGCGGTTGTCCGCGTCACGCCCGAAATGGGCGGTTTTCTCGTCCAAGTTGTCGTCTATTGTGAAATGGAGGACCTGCAACGACCGATTCAGTCTCCGACCTCAAGTGGAACATTTTTCAGGACATCGAATCAGTCAGAAAGGGTCACACAAGCAACGCCGCTTATTTCGCAGTCTAACGGTTGGTTCCTGACAGGTCGTGACCCGGCACTTGAGCAAAAGATACTGGAGCAGATTTTACACCGATTTAATACCCCGGCGTCGTTGATAAGGGCGGCGGAACCTCCTTTGGAATAGCAGTCCGCTCACAAGTTCCGGGAAAAGGAGCAATTTTCATTTTTGAACCACGAAAATCACGAAAGTCACGAAAATCTCACAAAATACGGTTTTTTCGTGTCTTTCGTGGTAAGAACAAACCCGTCTGACCCGGCTCGGTTCAAAGCGCAAAACCAAACTTGTTAGCAGTCTGTTTGGAATAGGGAAAGACTCAAGTGGGGGGGTTGTCAAGGGGGAAAAAGAGTAGATAATACGGGCCAATGAAGCGGGGCGTGGCGCAGCCTGGTTTAGCGCGTCTGACTGGGGGTCAGAAGGTCGCAGGTTCAAATCCTGTCGCCCCGATTTCATTCTTCTTGTATAACCCATACTGCCGAATTGTTTGGGCCGTTTCCCCCGTTTACATCCGTTTTCGACGATGTAAAAAATCGCGTTCAGAAAATCAGAAAAACAGTTGATGAAAACAATGTTGTCGATTGTGACGTTGCCCCGCTGAACGCGAAATGCGTCCTTGTTTTTTGCATGTTACTTCTTTTTATTTGACTCTGTTTTTTTCTCCCCTCTTCTCTCCCAAATACGCGCAGAACATCGTTCTTCGCGTACTTAATCTGGCGCAAGCTGGGACGGACCGACTCAATAGGAGACAAAAATTTTTCCGAAATCGTTAAAGTTTTTTCCCTTTTGACTTGTAATCCTCAGGAACCCCGGTTACAACTCAGGTCATGCGGTTGTGTCCACATTCCTGTTGGGCTCCACTCTCGATTTCATTGTGGAGCCGTATGTGCAAAATGACATGCGGGGTGAGAAACTCATGGAAACAGAGAAACAACAAGTTGCGCTCGCTTCAGTCGCTGCTGCTGTCCTCTTAACGACGTTCAAATTGGTCGTCGGAATTATGACAGGCAGTCTCGGTATCCTCGCTGAAGCCTTGCACTCAGGACTCGATCTGATCGCCGCTGTTATTACCTGTATCGCCGTTCATTTTTCAGATCAACCGGCAGATCGGCAGTATCATTACGGACATGGAAAGATTGAGAATCTTTCTGCGTTGATTGAAACCATTCTTCTGCTCATTACATGTGTTTGGATTATCTATGAAGCAATGGGCCGATTGAGTACAGGTAAGACACACATAGAAGTCGGCTTTTGGAGTTACGCCGTTGTCATTACCTCCATGATTGTGGACTGGACACGTTCCCGGGCATTATTGCGGGTTGCTCATCAACACAACAGTCAGGCTCTTGAAGCCGATGCTCTTCATTTTTCGACCGACATCTGGAGTTCAGGGGTCGTCCTGCTTGGCCTGATTGGTTCGCAATTCGGTTTTTACGTCGCTGACCCAATTGCCGCGCTCGGTGTTTCCATCCTCATTCTGTTCGTGTCCTTTCGTCTGGGCAAAAAGGCGGTTGACATTCTTTTGGACAAAGCTCCTGGGGGGATTGCCGAAGACGTTATTCGCGTGCTCCATGAATTTCCCGAAGTCAAGCATTTTCACAGTCTGAAAATACGAACAGCAGGTGCAGACACCTTTGTAAAAGTCAATCTTCATCTTGACCCGATGTTACGTTTGGCTGAGGTCCACAAGATTTGTGACCAAATTGAGAAGCGGTTGAGCGAACGGATTCCGCGTTGTGAAACCTATCTTCATACGGAACCGGAAGAAAAGCGGGATACAACGATGACCGAGGAAGAGGACGACCTTTAGAAGGGTTCAATAAGGGGTTCTAAGATGATACAGGGGATTGTAACGTAGGGCTAACGCATCAAAATCTTGTTAATTTAGGAAGACATGTTGGCAAAATAGGAAAAACAAAAACCGGAAAGGAGGTGCGCAGCACCGTATTGACGGTCGTATTTTGGGACAACTGAGACAAATAGGAGGTTTGTTGACAAAAAAATGTCACAAACCGTCAGTACGCTGCGCTCCCTTCCGGCTGTTGTGTTTGCCTGAAACGTGTATTTTGGCCAAATTAACGATGAATCCATATTTTGATGCGTTAGCCCGGGAAGGGGGAGACAAGAAGATAACGGTGTCTCGCTTTTGGGGAGAATGTAGAAGATAGGAGATAAAAGGAAAAGGGGACAGGGAAGTGGGATTCAACGTGAATTCCTCTTCTTCTGTCCCCTCATAGGGCATTTAGTATCTTTTATGACCCTTTACAGAATACGGCCTTACACAGACATTCTGCTTTGTGCAAATGCCCTATTCTGTGCAGTCTTGCTCTCTTGCGCCGTTTACTGTGTCCGAACTCGTTTCTGAACGTCGATTTCAAGGACACCAAAGGTCGCTTCATGTCGCTGTAAGGTCATCTGCAACGCATGAAGCATTCGTTTCGCCGTATAAAAATTGGTTACAACCCGTTGTGTAACCGGAATCGGCGATTGCGGAATTCCAACCGGTTGAGGATTCAAACCGAAATCAATAATCAGCTCTTCCGGCGTCCCGGTTACTCGGCAAAAATTGGCATACATTGCTGCAACGTGAGAATCGTCAATCTGAATTTGTGGTCGTTGCACCTGTTGATCTTGTCCATGCTGTTCAACAGCAGCGTTTTCTTGAGGTTCTGACATGTTAATCTCCTTGTCAATAAGGTACTAAAATAAGAAAGCGTCCCAATGTCCCTTTTGGGACATTTTCCATAAAGTCAATACTACACGTTGAAAGTGATCCTTGCAAGACCAAAAATTAGGGAGAATTGGCATTTGGAAATGGATCATTAGCGATTTTCTGCTCAAATTCTTTATCTGACAGTTTGGGAACAGAAAAACCGGATTTCTTCAGAGCCGGTCCTCGATTCGGCGTTGTTTTCTGTTGTGTTGACGCAAAATGACAGCCGGTCTGGAAAAGGGCAATCACACACAGACAGAACAACAGGCAGAAAATTTTTCGTTGGGATGATAAAATTTGCGACATGGTACTAATCAGGTCGGGGTGAACTGAGAACATCAGCAAGTGATTTCTGAGAACGAACAGGTTGCCCCGCTCGCTTTTCGTTTTTTTTCAGTTTGTACTCCGGTTTGGGCGAATAAATCTCTTCTTCCTGTTGAGCGCGAAAACTACTACAACCGGTTGATAGGAGAGAAAGAAGGGAAAGACTCAAAAGAGAAAGGCATAAACAGAAAAGAATTCGGGTTTTCATGGGGTTCTGGGTTTGATCGTGTCCTGATCGGAATTATTCCGTGTCCAACGTCCGAACATGTGGTTCATTACAATGTGAAGTCAAAACGGTTGCAAACAACGGTTGCAAATGTGGAACAGTTGCAAGTACGGAAAAGTACGACGGATTATCCCGATTTGCCTGAATCGTGTCCAGACCAAATTTTTGCAATCTAACACCTGACAAGAGCGGTTCAGTAATTCTTGTGAACAGGATAAAAGTCGGAGAATAATCAAAATAATCGGTCTGTCCCGAATGCCGTTAGGCATTCTGTTATGGTAGAACTCGAGTTGCACAGAAGTCTCCAACTCCGTCGGAGTTGCGTTATGGTCATTCTGCGCTTTTATACCATTAGACTTGTTCGAGAATTCAAATTATCTTGTCTATTTTGTCAAAGGAATGTATTTTTTGCAGAATAGATAAATTTTTTTGAGTATTTCAATCGGTTGCCGAACAAGTCTATTACACCATAACGGAACCCCGACGGGGTTCTCATTCTAATATCAGATGTTTTCTACCATAATGCAATCCCGACGGGATTGAGGAAAGGATGTCGTTGACTGGATTGGAAAGCAATACCGAGCGGAAATGAGGAAATGACAAGCTGGACAATTTTGCTAACGACGGACATTGGATGTTGGTGTCCGCAATAATCATTGATCCGCCTAAAGTGAATTCTGACCAACAAGGAATATTTCTTATTTCTCCAACACGGTTTGCGCAAGTAAGGTAAAGGGAAGAGCATCCTCAATCCCTACTTCGCAAAACGTTCCAACCAACTCGCCCGGTCCCTGAAATGCAACAATCCGGTCACATTCCGTTCGTCCAAGCAGTTGGTCCGGTTCCCGGTCATTCCTTTTCTCAACAAGAACCTGGACTTTGCGACCAATAAATTCGCGGTTCAGCTCAAGAGAAATCGCATCCTGAATCGCAAGAAGTTCATTGTTTCGGCGCTGCTTAACTTCGTCCAAAACATCATCCGCAAGAGTCGAAAAGGCGGTCGTTCCCGGTCGTTCGCTGTATTTGAAAATGAAACTGTTCTTGAACCGACCTCGCTTAACCATTTCTGCGGTTTGCGCGAACTCCTCCTCCGTTTCTCCACAAAACCCGACGATAAAATCACTGGTAATTGCGGCATTCGGGACAATTGAACGGATTCGGTCCAACAAATCGTAGTATTCCCGGGCCGAGTAATGTCGTTTCATACGTTTTAACACGGAATCGGAACCACTTTGAGCGGGAACATGAAAGTAGGGGGCAACTTTTGGTAAATCGCGGACCGTCTTGAGCAGCGAGTCCGTCATTCCCCGGGGATAATTTGTGATAAACCGAATTCGCTCTATGCCCGGAATGGTGTGCGCCATTTCCAGCAAATCGGGGAGTCGGACCGTCCGATCCCCCTGTTTGAATCGATAAGAGTTGACCGTTTGACCAATGAAGGTGATTTCGAGACAACCTTGATCGGCCAATTGGCGGACTTCTTCTTCGATTTCTCGCGGATTTCGGCTTTGTTCAGGTCCGCGAACGGACGGAACAACGCAATAAGAGCAAAATTTGTTGCAGCCGAACATGACCCGGACCATTGCCTGAAAACGGTTTTCACGGACTTGAGGTAAGCGTTTAGGATCGAACGTCCGAAAACTCGCCTGAACCTCTTCTTCCCGCTCGCTCCCCCGTTCGAGACTCACTTCCAATCGTTGTTGGTCTGACCGCTCTTTTTTGTTGGTCGGAATCCCTTCCTTCTGCCGTTTTTCAAGAATATCGTTAATGAGAAAGGGCAATTGTTCCAATTGGCCGGGTCCGAGAACCAGATCGACATGAGGAGCACGCTTGAAAATCAACCCTTTGTCCTTTTGCGCCATACAACCGAGAATACCGATCACGCGAGTCGGGCGTTCTTCCTTCCATTTTTTCAAACGTCCTAAGGAACTGTAAACCTTATCTTCAGCATGTTGCCGAATACTGCAAGTGTTAATCAAAACAATATCGGCCAAATCCTGACTTAAAGCGGCTTGGAATCCTTTTTCAATCAGCAAGGCGGTTGCCAATTCCGAGTCAAGCACGTTCATTTGACAACCAAGAGTTTCAATCCGAAAGGTGTAGGGCATACAGAGGGGGGATAGGGGATAGGGTTTAGGGGGGCAGGAGATCGGCGATACAACGTATCATGCGTTGTTGACAGGATTGAGAAGGGAGCATTGAGAATGAAAAAGATCAGAAAACGGCCCCCTATTCCCTAATCCCTATCCCCTACACCCTACCCTCTTATTTCTTTTTTTCCGTTGTTGGGGTAAAACGAATCGAATCCGTTTTGGACTTCTTTTCGGCCTTTTCTTTGCTTTCTTTTGACTCTTTTGACTCTTTCGGTTTGGATGATCCCGTTGCAACTGATTTTTCTTTGACCGTATTCTCAGACACACCCCCCGTCAATCCTTCCTGAAAACCGTCAAAAACCGGTTTATTTTCCTGCAATCGGTTATATCGTTTTTCAAGTTCTTTCATCGCTTTGAGAACTTTCCCGGAATACGTCTTACAAACTTTGAGTCGATCAGGCGACATGACCGAAAGACAAATATCTTCAACCTGAGTAAAAGCGGGAGTGTAATACTGATCGGCCCAAGAATACGGCTGCATCTTTTCCCCCGCATCTCGTCCCGCTTCATAAGTGTTCAACCCGGTTATCCCTTGTGTCATCTCCGAATACAGACGAATCGCGGATTCGGAAAGGGCGACAATCCATTTGAAAAGGTCTTCTTCGAGACCGGGGTCCACCTCGACGACAACTTTTTCTTCCGTTGAGAAAGTTCCTCCCATGATCTGTGACATCATCTCTTTCGGAATTTGTTGGCGCAATGCCGGGGGAATCGCTTTGACCCCTTCTTTCTCTATCCTTTGAATCAATTCGAGGGGAATCCCCTTCTGTTGCAACAGACTCCGTATTTCGGGGGGAATGTTAGGCAAACCGGAACCGGATTTCGTCATGTTCTGGGACATTCCCGGGGAAAGTGTCCCTTGCCCCGCCTTTTGTTTCTCGGAACTTTCTGAGCTTTCTTCAAAGTCAAGAGGTTCCGTTTTCGTCAATCGAGCAATGATTTTCGTTCCCGCTTCAATTCCCTGACGAATCACCTCATTACGGATTGGCATTTCGACCACAAAAGGGTTTTTCTCTTCCGACGTTGCAACCTCATCCGGGGAAATTGCTTTTGCGTACATCATAATCTGTCCCGCAATCCGTCCCAACGATTTTTGTGTCCCCGTTTCCCGCAAAATATCAAGGGCAATCAGCGTGATTGCCGGTCGTTTGGCGTTGAACGCCGCTAAAACCGCCTCTTCCCCCTGTTCCCCCATTTGCAACAAAGCCTGTTTCGCCGAATCCTGCAAATAGGGATTTGCCAATTGTTTCAAAACACTCCTTGCAACTCGTTCATCACCTATTTTTCCAAGAAGAAGCAAAGCGTCAGCTCGCAACGTCGTCGCCAATTGACCTTCTTCCAACATTTGGGCAACCTTGACCGCCGAATCCGCATTGCCCATATTGGACAGAACAGCAAAAGCAAACCCCGCTTGTTCAGGGTTTGTTAAAGCCGGAAAAACGAAATCCACATTCCCCTTGAGTCGCCCTAAAGTGGAAATGATTTCCGGCTGTTTCTCAGGATGTGTCAGACCGAACAGGAAATACTCCCGCATAAGATAATGAATACGAGGATCAGCAACATACCCCTTCAGAAGAGGAATAGAATCGAACCAAATCGCCCAATCTTCCAGCTTTAACGGCTGATCGGTTGCCGTTTCCGCCGTTTTTCCCGAGGAGGTATTCTCCGATGATGCCGATGAAGCACTTCCTTCTTTGGAGCGTTGCTCCATTAAACCTTTGAAATCAATATTTCCCAGACCTTTAGCGGTTTTTTTCGGGGTCGGTTCTGGTTCGGGCTTGGGTTCAGGTTTCTCAACTTCGACCACTTCTTCTGCCGCTTTTGCCTTATTGCGTTCCTCTTCTTCCTGCTTGCGTTTGAATTCCGCAATAAAAAAACGCATTGTTTCAGGAACAATGTCTTCTGCCGAAAAGAGAGCGTAAGCGGTTGCAACCAAAGGTGCTGATTGGGAAGATGCCTGACTGAGTAATCGTCTTAAAACATACGCCAGACTTTTTCTCTTCAGTGAGTCCAAAGGACGTCCTAATTCACTTTCCTGAAATCCCCCATTCTGGGAATCACCCAAAAGTTGCGGTTCCTTCCTGATGATGTCAAGCAATGCTGGAACAACTTGTACGGCTTGTGAGGTATTACCCGAATGATAGGTGTCGATAATAGTTTTGCTCAACGATTGAAGAGTCTGTTTCTCGGGAAACGGAACTTCTTTGGTTTTACCTTGATTCAGCTTGTTCTTGATCGCAGCCAATTTATCATCCTTGCCCGAACTCTGTGCCGGTTCCTCTTGAGCAGGTTCGCTGTTTTCGTTGACAGGTTCCCCCCAAACGAGTGTTTTTGACTCAGAACGGACATCCCAAAACGGCTGATTCAGACTATTAAGATTCTCACGAAGTTCCTCGGCTGCTCGAATCATCTGTTTTGACTGCAAAACGGCAGAAAGGGGTCCAAGAGAATTACGGACTTTCGTTAACGCTGGAGTTGCTCCTGCTTTTTGTTCTTCAGGAAGTAAACTGTTAAGATACTGAAAGGTTTCAAAGAGGGAACGAATCGCCGATTGTTCCGACGTGATCGGTTCCAACAGAAGGGGCAGATTAGCCGAATCAGGGTTCAGTTTGTTCAGATGCCCGGACAATTGTTCACAACGGTTTGCGATTTCATTCGCTAAAGTTGTGAGAGCTTCTAAAACCGGTCGGTCAGCAAGACTCTCTTGCAGAGTTTTCGCCGTTGAACTATTCCAATCCGTAAGAGGGGGAACATTTTTGGGGACAACGGCCCCCAAAAGAGGATGAGCGAGGAGCATAAGGGAGAGCATACTGAACAATGTCCAGATGCAGCGATGTTTTTGAGTATATTGACTATAAATATCGAATGTCATGTTTGTCCTCCTTAAAAAACGAGAAGGTAAGTAACGACTTCAGAGTATACCAAAACTTCGCAAAAAGTCCAACAGATAGGAACCAGTTTGTCGTTCTCTGACTCTTACACGAAAAAGGGTTGAAAACTTTTCTCTGCCCCATTATAAACAAATAGTTCCGTTCGCCGAAAAATGACCTCTTTGGGCAACATTTGCATTTCTTCAACACCATCTCCTCAACCCCCATTTATCATGTCAACCCTCCTTCTCAAACGATTGGTTCCGTTTCAATACCTCCTGCCGTTGTTCGCTTTGTTCTTCTTGCCTTTTTTATTTTTAGGTTGTTCTCGACAGACTCTAATCGAAGAAAGTCGCTTAGAAAAAGAACGAAAAGAAATTTGGAGAACCGTTGCTGTTGACCCTAAGACCCCGCTCGTTACAGTTCGGGGTCGCGTCCTACTTCCTGACGGAACCCCAACCGCTCACGCCAATGTGCAAGTCACTTCCCTTGCAATCATCCGAGGAGAATACCCAAGTTATGAACAGAGCTTTGGAGGTGGAATTTCCGATTTCAGCCCCACAATCAAGGAAGATGGAACTTTTCAAATACAAGCGTTGCCCGGAATCAATCTCCTTGTTGGGGTTTCCAGAGTCTTTGGAGAGAATTGGACCGATCAAAAACCGTTTGCAGTCGAACCGCTCTGCTTCGCAACCGAATTTGAGGGAAACGAAATCGTTTTGCAACTGCGCGAAGTCCCGCCCCTCACTGTTACCTTGTCGTATGCAAACGGCGAACCGGCTCCCGAACAGTCCGTCAACTGGAGTCGATCTTGGAAAGCCCCAATCGGCGGTCAATTTGGAATAGGACCGATTAAATGGAATGGACGATACAGCGAAAAGACAGATGAGGAAGGACATTGTGTTTTCTATCTTGCGCCGGGAGTCTATGATTTTCTGCCCAATTCGTTGGGGACATACGACCAAGCACTGCGCCAAAAGTACACTGTTTCAGTCGATTTGAAACAAGATGTTCGGAGCGACCTTGCTCTTTTCACGCCGAAACCGTTGACGATTGCGTTGACGACACCAAATGGTATTCCCGCCGAAAAGTTGCAGCTCGTGCAATTCGGGCAATTTTGGGAAAAAATCATGGAGGGAGAGACTGTGAAGGAGCGGAAACGGCTTTTTTATGTCGAACCAGAAATGAGTGAAAATGGTCAGACGCAACTGTTTTTGAGCAATTCAACGAACTATCTGGTTGCAACGACAGAAGATGGTCGATTTGGGATTGCAACGGAATTGACAGCGGAAATGGGGGAGAAAATTGATCTCACGTTACGTCCAAACGAACAGATTACGGGAATTCTTCTTGAGAAAACGACGGGAAAACCGCTTTGTGAGCAGAAGTATTTTGTTGGTCTGGAAATGCAACTAACCCGAGAGGAGAACGGAAAGGAGACGGGGGAGAACGAGACGGAATTCTCTCAACTCTATTTTCCCTTATTGGGTCGTAACGGAGGAACCTGTTGTAAGAATGGTGTTTGCACGTCGATTGAAACGCTGAAAACAGACAAGGAGGGACGGTTTCATTTTGGTGTTCCGACGTTGAATATAGGCAATTTGACATTGGAAGGTGAAAAGAATTCGTTGACCTATGTGCTCGATTGCGTCAAGGGAGGATTCCGTATGTCTTTCGCTGTTGGAAATGCCCCTTTATCAGTTGAGGACGATTTATACCGTTTTGGAACGACCGATTCGGGAAGAAGCCCGGAAAAAGGTTTGGCAACGGGTGATGATAATGAAGACACTAATGATGACAATGAAGGGACGAACACGATTGATTTGGGCGAGGTCAAGGTACAAGTACCATAGATGTGATCGCGTCGTGCAAAATGTAAGACCGGCTTATGTCGCACTCAAAGGAGAAAAAGGGAAAAACTGGGGATAAGTGAATGAGGTGAATTTGGGTAAAAAGCGTCGTTTAAGAAGACTTTGACAGCAAAATGACCAATTGTCAAGCGGATCAATATGAGCAACCGATACAATCGTTAGAGTTTCTGGGCGCAGATTCCATGTGTGCGCCCAGAGAATGAATGATTGTCAAGGTTCTTGTTTGGAACAGAGTACGGTATCATGATTGAATCCTATTTTGGTTTGGCTCGTCGCCCGTTTTTAGCAATACCGGATGTTGGTTCCTACTTCCATGCTGCTTGCATGGAATCTGCGAGAACAACAATCGGACGTTGCCTAGATCGCGGGGAAGGGGTTTCCCTGATTATTGGGTCAAGTGGAATTGGCAAGACATTGCTGTTGAGAATTCTCGAAGAACCATTTCAGATGGAGTATGCGGTTGCCCGGTTTTCCAATACCCGTTTGAAAACCCCCAAATCGTTTTTACAGCAATTGTTGTTCGCGCTACATCAACCCTTTTCTGGTTCCGACGAAACCGAATTGCGTTTGCTCCTCCTTGAGTATTTACGCCGCTCCTCGCTCAAAGGTATTGTCCTGCTGATTGATGAAGCCCAATCGTTGACCTTACCTGTTTTCGAGGAAATACGCCTGTTGCTGAATTATGATGACGGACAGTTCCCTCAATTTCGGGTTGCATTAGCGGGAACCCCGACTTTGGAAGAACGGTTGACACATCCAAAACTAACCTCGTTCAATCAATGGATTGTTTCACGGTCCTATTTGGAACCGTTTTCAGGTGAAGAAACCTCCCAATACATTCTTTGGCAGTTGCATCATGCCAAAAAGGGGTCCACGATGATAAACGAACGTGAGCATGAGGTTTTGTTCGACGAATCGGCACGAAAATGTGTACATCAATTGACAGAAGGGATTCCCCGACTGGTCAACCAGTTGTGCGATCATGCCTTGTTGTATACATACGAGAAGGGGCAAACGTCAATAAATTCCTCAATCGTTCGATCCGCTTGGTCGCAATTGCAGCAAATACCCGAACCGGCAACGTCAACAACAAGGACGGTTTCCAGCATTGAATCAGGTTCCCCGACTGAAAGTGTCGGATTGGTTCAACCCGTTAAATCTGTTGAATCAGACAGAATGGAAGACCAATCCGGTTGTGTTGAATTTGGCCTATTAGAAGATGATTTTGCCGACGAAATCCCCAATTCTGAGGATCGGGCAAAGGGGGCGAGTCCTATGATCCCCGAATTTTCGAACGAATCTCAAGGAGATGAATCAGCGTCTCTCCTTCATAAAGCTGGGCAAAAAGAAGAGGAGGTCCCCGAATACTCATCCGGTATCGAAAAAACGCCG
The DNA here is from genome assembly GCA_051660685.1 of Thermoguttaceae bacterium. GTDB lineage: Bacteria > Planctomycetota > Planctomycetia > Pirellulales > Thermoguttaceae > JAVBSX01. The sequence goes on from JBOFQB010000041.1 coordinate 51,859, forward strand.
CTTGACGTCGTTGAATACACCTTTGATGTTGCAAAAGACCCAATTGACGTTGCCGAACATTCCTTTGATGTTGATGAAGACTGGTCTGGGATCGTCGTTGAACATTCATCTGACCTTGCGCAAAACCAAAAAGACGTTGCCGAACATTCCTCTGATGTTGCTGAAGACTGGTCTGGGACCATCGTTGAACATTCATCCAACCTTGCGCAAGACCAAAAAGACGTTGTTGAACATTCCTCTGATGTTGATGAGGACTGGTCTGGGATCGTTGTTGAACATTCATCTGACATTGCGCAAAACCAAAAAGACGTTGTTGAAGAAACACGTCAAGATACGGAATGTTGTGAGGAGGAATGTAACGATGAGAGATGTAACGGCGAGGTATGTCAGGCGGACAGGTTGGAGTCAGAACATGTTTATCAATCCCGGACGTTCTTTGAATCGGCTTATCCAACTGGTGTCGTTCATGCTGCATTTGACAATTGGAGCAGTCCCGGACACGAAATGCCTTATGGTTTCGCAACCCCCTATCGCGCTGTTTTTCCCCGTTCAAATGAAATGGTTCCCCCAACTGTTGTTGTTCCACTTGGAATGGAATGTTGCGAACCCAAAACGGATGATTCCCGCTGTTCGCTCAACCCGGCCTATTTTGGCTTTGAAACACTGGAAGAACTCCAACAATCGGAGAATCTGCGAGGAAACCCTAAAGATGATAATGAAGAAACGAGAGAAGAAAACCGGGAAATAACAAACCAAGAAAGAGAAGATCGAGAAATCGAAGATCAGAAAAAAGAGAGAGACGAAAACAGCAAAAACGATTGCAACAACGAGGAAAGTGGAGAACAGGAAAAGTCTACGCCATGTTGTGAGCAGCGATTACAGGGAACCGTTGAACGGAACCAAATGGTGCGGGAAAATGTCAATCTGTTCGAGTTCAAAAAGAATGAATTGGACGCAATCCGGGATTCCGTTGAGCAAGTTTTTTCTGAAATGAAAGAGGTTGGAACCGGGTCCGAAAAAAGTCCTGTTGTCCGATTACATGTGGAACCGCAAAAGGGACGCAAAATTGGCAAACCGACAATCGAAGAGGTCTTTGACGAAGAGATTCCCGTTCATCGTAGTCAAGTCAAAGGTTTTGCAGCCGGTTCCAAACGACAAAAAGCGATTGCCGAAAAAAGTTCTGCTCCAGGTTCAGCTGTTAATGTCCAACAATCAACCGGTTTCAAGCAATCACCTCAACAATCCGGTTTTTCAGGTTCTATTGAAAAGCGAGCGGAATCTCCTACAACGACAGATTCCGGCCCCACAATGAGGGTTGCGTCGTCAGAGTCCCCTTTTTGGTCCATGAAACCGGATTTGCCCGAGTGTTGGATTGATCCTGAAGACGATTTGCAAGCGGACATTGCCGAGAACCCTGAGACGAATCTCAGATCGCTGCAAAAAGTGGTGTTGGACAAATTTGGTCGACGCAAACATGAAGCCGAACACTTGATTCTTGAAGAGATGAGGGAAGAACTTTGCACTTCTGCGGTCTTATCTGACCGAGAGAATTTGTTTTCCCGACCAATTGCAACTCAGGATTGGGACGAAGTGCAAGATCGCCGAGATGTTCAGGAACGACGACATTTTCAAGATCAACGAAATACCCAAGATCAGCGAAATATTCAAGATCAACGAGAAATCCAGATTCGTAACGATGTCCGGGATTGGGACAATAGGCGGGACGAATTCCAGTTGGGTTTTGCAAGTGAGACGGACGATTTTGACGACATGGAAGAGTCAACAATGCAATTGTTGCAGTTCCATGCAGGACGGTTTGGCATTCCTGACGCTGAACCGACCGAGTCGGAAATCGCAAAACGTTTGCGAAGAGGTGAAACAACTGCTGTCCCTGTCCCTACGGACTTCGATATCCCGCTTCAACCAACCCAACCTAACCGTCCTGAAGTCCCTCTGTTCGTTCCTTTGTCACTCCATCTCAAACCGCTTGGTGTTTACAGTGAAATTTTTGGAGACGAAGAACCTAAAACGGCTGAATCGACTTCATTGAGTTTACATCCTTTCGAGTCTTTTGTTGCCCGAAAAAAAACCGGCTGATTTCATGTCCCGTTACCTTTTATACCGTCTTAGGAACTGCGTCAAAATAATCATTGCCAATTTACGTTTGATCGACAATAAACGCAGACTCTTTGGGCGTGTATGTGTCCATGTTAGTTTGCCCCAGTTCCTTGTTCCCCTCCTTCTGTTGCTGTTCTCGTTCAGCGCAGTCCCCTTTCTTCCCGCTTCCATAACGGTTGAGATTCTCGATCAAGCGGGCGAAAGGACAACGGGGGAGTTGGTTGCGATTGACCAAGATAAAATGACCGTCAATCAGTCCAGTGTTCTGAATGAGATTCCTCTTGATCGGCTCAACCGAATGATTCCCCTGCAAAAACCGCAATTGGTTCAGGGACAATCTGTTGGTCTTTGTGTTGAACTGGCAGATGGAAGTTCGGTTCAATGTCTTCAGTTGACAACGAAAGAGGAAACGGCGATTTTGGAATTACACGACAAAACCGTCTTGCCGATTCCAGTTGCCCTGCTTCATTCGGTTCGTTTTATGTCTTTTCCTGACGAGACTCCAACAGAAAAGCAGGAAAACGACATTCTTAGGCGGGAATGGAGACGACTTCGTCCGGGTTCTCTGACCGAAGATCGGATCATTATTCGGACAAGTGCAACGACGAACAGGGGGAATCCAACTCTGGATTATTATTCGGGCATTATTGGTGAAATTCGGCCCGAATCGGTTCTGTTTGAACTCGACGGAGAACGATTACCTGTTAGTCGGAATAAAATTTTTGGACTTTATTTTGCGGGAAGACAACCTGTGATTGACCAATTGTCGATTTGGCGGATCACGGAAATCAACGGTTCGAGCTGGATGCTTAAATCCATTGTCTATGACCGGGAAAGACAACTGTTTCGGTGTCAAACATCAAACGGGGTTGAACGAACACTTCCTTTGAACCAGTTGTCCGAATTGTTGTTGATCGCTCATCAAAGTGTGATCCCGCTCTTCGATCTGATTCCCGATTCCATTCAGATTCAGTCCCCTCTTCGTTGGAGTCGATTGGAACAACGTGAGGAGAACCGGCTTGAACATTCTTGGCAAGAGTTTCTTCTTGCAAAGCTGCAATCAGGTTCTGTTTTTGCAAAAGAAACCGTGAACGCCCCTAATGAGACGTTGCGTCAAGAAGACCTGTCCCGGACAACAACCCTCTTGCAATCGTCCCGACGAACGTCTGAAGAACGTCTTCCTCAATATGCTGTTCCGACATTACAAGGCATTTACTTAAATGGTTTGAGGTACGAGAAGGGTTGGACCCTTTTTCCAAAAACCGAATTGCTGTTCACGCTCGACGAAAAATTCGTCCGATTATCGGGTCTTGCGGGAATTGATGATCGTTTACGTCCAGATGGAATTGTGCGACTGAAGATTCTGGGGGACGATGTAGAGTTACTCAATGTTCAAATTCGGGGGGACGAACCGGCCCAACCTCTTCAAATCAATCTGCAAGGAATCAAACAGCTCACCTTCATTGTCGATATTGCAGATGGTTTGCAACCGGGAACCCGACTGAATCTGGTCAACATGAACCTAGAAGAACACTTAACGGCGGATCCGTAATCGATTAACCGAGCAAGCACCGTTCCGCGCGTATTTTTGGAGGAGGTAGGAGGTAGAAGTGAGAAGTGAGAATGGAAAATTGAGGCAAATAAAAATTTGAAGTCCCCAAAAGAAGGGAAACCAGTTGACTCACGAGACGCCGTTATCTTCGTGTCTCCTCCTTCTTTCCTCCTACCTCCTATCTTCTACCTTCTCCAAAAAAGGACGCCTTATCCTTTATCGTCCCTATTCCCTGTCCCCTATCCCTCAATCCCTACACCGTATGCACTTCCACAATGTCCTTGTCGTTCAGAACATAATCCCCTTTCACGAACGTTCCGTCGTGAACCGTTGATCCCCAGACACGACCACTTTTCAAATTCGCTGCGTAGTCCTTGTGAATCAGTTCCGCAAGGTCAAGTAACGTCTCGCCCCGTTTCAACGTAAACGGTCGGTCAAAATCCGCTTCCTTTTTCGAAGGAGATTTGGTGTAAACCCGAACAACATCGAGCGATTCGTAAATCGCCTGACAAAGCGAATCAAGGGTTCCCCGGTCATTTGCCGAAATCAAAAATTCGCGGAATCTATAACCACAAAGTTCCCGAAACAGTTCGAGTCGTTCCCCCGCATCTGGAAGATCAATTTTATTCAAAAGCAAAAATGTTTGCGTGAACGACAACCCTACATCTTCTTCGTCAAGCGAAGATTCAACCGCTAATCGGGTCTTCGTCGCAGTCAGCTTGTCAACAACATCCTTACACTGTTCAATCCCGTCATCATCGCCAAGATCGACCATAAGCAACGCTAAATCGGCACTCCGAATAAAACCGTACATGTACGGTTCCAGAAAATCCGGCGTAATGGGCGGAGTGTCAATCAGCTGAATCGCAATGTCCTCCCAATCCATCATCCCCGGTTGAGGGGATTGTGTTGTAAAAGGATACGGCGCGACTTCGGGCGTTGCCCGGGTCAATGTCGTCAACAATTGACTCTTTCCTGCATTGGGTCCCCCCAAAATGACAACCGTCCCTGCTCCCTGTCGCGGAATCTTGAATGAACGCGCTGAACCGCCCCCCTTTTTTCCCCCCGAACTCCGTTGTTGTTCAATGTCCTTTTTCGTCTGCGAAATCTGTGACTTCAACTTCGCTTGAAGATGATCCGTCCCCTTATGTTTCGGCATCTCCGAGAACATAACCTGCAACCATTTCAGTTCATCTTCGGGTGTTTGCGCCTGACGATACTTATCTTCGGCTTTCTTATATTGCTGTGTTAAATTCGCGGGCATAAAGTCTGGAAATAATAAAGAAAATAGAAGGTGAAAGTGAGAAGTTGGGTTGAACCTGTCAAAAACGGAGTCTTTGAGCAATCATCGGTCCTAGAAAACAAATCGACAACGGATTGCCGAGAAAACTCAGAAGCGTTCATTGTATCATTCTTCCTCGACTTGACTACTACCATAATAGGATTCAATGGTATACAATCAGCGTTTTACCTGTTTTGTATGGAATCCCTGTTTTATACCGAAATCGGTATGGACGGTTGCTTCGTCTTTCCTTCTTTTCCTGTTCCGTATGTCCAAGACTGCCTTTTCCCCCTCCCAACTCGTTCCTACACTTTTGCGATTCCTCGGTTCGCTTGCATTCGCCGTTCTCCTGCTTTCTCTCCTCGTCCTGGTTCTTGGAACAACGACGTTCATTGAAGCAGCTTACAACGCAGATGTCGTTACTTTCTTTGTCTACAACACGCTTTGGTTCAAGGGAGTGTTGTTCCTTCTGTGTCTGAACGTCCTCTGTTCCATGTTAAGCCGCTTTCCTTGGAAAAGAAAGCATCTGCCCTTTTTGACCGCTCATTGTGGTATTTTGGTTCTTTTGGGCGGTTGTTATGTGACGGATCATTGGGGACAAGAAGCCAATGTCTCGATTTTCGAGGGAAAAAGTGCCCGATATGCGCTCGCAAAAGGGTATCATTTTCAATTGACCCCGATCATTGACGAAGAGGAAACCGAACAAGTGGAATTGGAAACCGAATCGTCCAAACTGCCCAACCAATCCAATCAGACCGAACAATCACAAATAACGCAAGCATCCCGATCATCTCAAGTCCCGCAATCGACTCTTGGACCACATTCGGGTCTTCCAACGACAGAAGAAATTGCCCGGGAAAAGAACCTCGAACGTCAACGAACGGTTCAAATTCCCTTTAACGGGGGACCGTTCAATTGGGATGATTACCAGTCTCAGGTTTGGTTTGGCAATTCAAGACCTTTTTCCTATTTTCTTTGGGGACTCATGCAAATTGTTCCGCATGATTCCGGGACGATTTTTACCTCAAATGCCAATCAAACAGCGCAATGGGGTTCAACCTTTCAACTGGACGTCCTCGATTACATCAGTCATGGTCGAAAAGTTCCCGCTGTTCCGCTTGATTTAACAGTACAATGGGGCGAAAACGGTTCCCCCGAATCCGTTCAGTTGGTTACAAAACCGGAAATCGGGCTCTATCAGGGATCACAAGTTGAACTGGGATTGGGAGCCGGGTTCTCTTCAGGAAAAGGTCAGATCACATTCCGAGTTGCTGAAAATCCCGTCGAAGAGAACGCTTTTTTTGAGTCGCTCAAAGAGCCAATTGAACAACCGCTTGGTGTTGTCCAAATCGTTGATCGCAACAAATCCTACATCATTTCTGTTGAAGAATTGCTGAAAAGGCAAATGGAACAGCGAATGTTGCTCGACGGTCTTCAACGGGAAATGATGGAGTTAAACCGGAAACGGCAATCCGTCAAAGGGGAGGAGGAATTGCAAACCGTTGAGCAGGATGTCCTTGCGTTGTCCGACAAAATTCTCAAGGTGCAACAACAAGGGATGATTCCTTTAGGAGAATCGGGATACCGAATCGGTCTTGCCAAATTCATGCCGGACGGACCTGCAATTCTCCAACAAGGTCAACCGCAATCGGGTCAATCGCAACAAGCGCAATCCCCGATTCCAACGGGTCCGATGTTGCATTTAACGGTTTCAGGTCCCAATCGACGGACCGACCAGCTCGTTCTGTTTTCTGACCGAGCTGATTTGAATACGCAATCGCAACAGTCCGGTTTGGTTGGAACATACTGGATCAACCCGCAATTGGCGTCTGAAAAAGCAGCCGGAATCATTGCCCCAACCATTCTTGAACGTCTTGCCCAACCTCGAATCGATTTGTTGCAATCGACTTCAGGTCAACTGCTATATCGATACTCAATTGGGTCAAACATTGTTTCAACCGGCACAATTGCTCCCAATAATCAACTCTCGCTTGAATCGGGAACCAAAAATGCCGTTGTTCTGAACATAACGAAGTTTATTCCGCAAGATTTTCCCGGTTTTAATGTTCTTCCTTGTACTTTTGACAAGAATCAGGACAAAACTTTTGTCCCCGACCAATTTGCCCGATTGCGGATTACACGAGACCAAGAATCGCAGGAATTCTGGATTCGCGCTTTGTATCTTACGCAAATACCTTTTGCCGACGAACCGGACACCGATCAGGTCCGGGTCGTTCGCGGTCCCGGTTGTCCAATTCGGGTGATGTTTCCAAGTAACGAATTGGACCTCGGTTTTTCTCTTTATCTGAAAAAGTACACACACAAGATGGAGCCGGGTTCCAAGATTCCGGCCCAATTTTCAAGTTGGGTTGACATGCGACTTCCTGAGGAGGTGTTGGACCGGATTGATTTACTGACCCCGGGTCGTCCGGGACAGTCTGCTCCAAAGAATCGGAAAGAAATTGTCCCGATTCAGGATAATGTACTGATTAAGATGAACCAACCGGGTGTTTTTGTGGATCAGACAACAGCTCGGGCATATCGTGTTTACCAATCATCTTGGTCGGGACCGTATGGACCGCAGAGTATGGAATACCAGTATCTTTTCGACAAGGAAATTTTTCCCGGGGAAGAGGAACCGAGAGAGTCGATCTACAAATCGGTTCTTTCAGTCAACTATGATCCTGGTCGCGGTCTGAAATACCTCGGAAGTGCAATGCTTGTTTTCGGAACCGCTTGGTTGATTTTCCGTTCAAAGCGAAAAGACCACAAAACCAAATGTTCGTAAACAAAGAATTGTATGACACATCATTGATATACCAATGTTGGTATAAGAAACCGTAAACAAATAACGATTGTGTTTTGATTTAACCAATCTTTTGTGTGAAACAATCTGTAGTCCCGTTAGGGACGGCCCAATTGTAGCCCGGGGTGAAGCGCAGCGCAACCCCGGGTTAAAAAATGCACAAAAAATGAGCTGCGTAGCTGCGATCTCATCAAACTATATGTGTCAACATGTGGTATTTTTTTAATTAGGTCGCTCCTAAGGAGCTAAATTTTGTTGGGGAAACGCCTAACCCGGGGTTGCGGTCGCGTTGCTCCCTTCACCCCGGGCTACAATAAGGTCGCTGCGATGCAGCTACAAAAGCAAATGACTCGTTCATTGCACGTTGGAATAATATCTACATTTCTCCTTTTCTCAAGCAGCAATCTACAGTTTCTATCTTTTTACTGTTTCTAAGTTCTGACCTTGCTCCATTGTTTGTCAAGTCGATTCGCCGACACTTTGATTGACGTTCCCAATTTTTGAGCAAAGAGCGAAACACGGTATTCCTCGATCATGTAACGGAACAGTTCCAGTTCGGGATCAGAAATTCCAGATGCTTCATGCAACAAACGCCGTTCTCTATACATGTTCCAGTATTGAGCCAATTCCTGAGTTCCCGAAAAATCCTGCTGTTCACCTCCACTTTTGAGTCGTTCAAAGCGTGAAACAATTGCCCGGAAATATCGCGGGTATTGTCGCAACCAATTCCAAGGGGTTGTGAGCAGAAAAGAAGGGGCGGTCAGTTCGGATAAAGCCGATTTGGCATCTCGCCAAGCATAATCGAAACGTGTTGATTTGTTCTGCTCAATCGCAAGTCGGGCTTGTTGATACGACTCAAGAAGAGGACAAATCAGTTGCGTTACTTCTTGAACTGCGATTCCAATTCGTGCTTTACCTGATTGAAGACGATTCGTAAAATCGATCAGATGACGAGGAAGGGGTCGTTCGTCCATCTCAAGAGCGCGCGTTGCAATCAGTTCGGCAATTCCCGTTTTGACGTCGAATTCAGGTAATGATTGAGCATACAATCTCAACCGGTCCATGTTCGGAATCCAGTTTGTCTGTGTTAGTAAATCACGCGATGTTTTCAAAAAAAAGAGTCGCATAACTCCAAGTCGCGTTTCCCGTTCAGCCCGGTCAAGTGAATCGGATAATTGCAACGAAACACTTTTTTCGCAGTCAAACAAGGTCGGAAAAGCCCGAATTTTTCCCGTTCCTCTTGACAGTTCAATAAATTCAGGAAGATCACCAAAATTCCATTCAAGCAGATTTTCCCGGTTCCAACGCGGATCGTCAATCGCCGCAATTGATTTGGCCGCTTCAACACCCAATTCTTTCTGCAATTGCTCTAATTCCCGACCTTTTCCTAAAATCGTTCCATCTTCACTCAAAACCCGGATGTTGATCTTCAGTTCGTCAGGAATCCGTTCCCGCTCAAAATCGGTCGGTCGAATCGGTTGTCCAACCAAACGACTGACCGATTTGGCGAGCACTTCTTCCAAAACACCGTTTGCGTAAACCAGTTCCTGAGTCAACTGTTTCGCTGTATCAGGAATTGGGACCAGATGTCGTCGGACATCCTTGGGAAGAACTCGGAGCATTGCAATGATTTTCTGTTCCAAAAGACCTGGAACCAACCAACCTAATCGGGTTGGTTCCAATTGACGCAAACCTTCTAAAGGAACGATCAGTGTTACACCATCTTCAGGTTCGCCCGGCGTAAAATGGTACTCAATCGGAGCAACCGTTCCTTCCATTGTGGTCAGTGAATCAGGAAAATGTTGCAGAACATCTGAGTTGACCTCTTCGTTGCACAAATCGGACAGAGAAAAAAACAACGATTTGCGGGTTGATTCCGGGACAGATTTGTACCATGATTCCAGTGTTTTGCGGTCATAAACCTCTTCAGGAATCCGAGATTGATAAAATTCATAACGCGACCATTGTCCTCGCAATAAATCATGATGTCGAAGTTTATCTTGCAGTTTTTTCGCTTCTTCAAGCATCAGGAGGTTGTATGCAAAAAAATCAGCCGTTGTTTGCATATCCTCTTCAACCAGACCGTTTTGGATAAACAATTCCCGCGAATTTTTGGGGTCAATCGGTCCATAATTGATCCGTCGTTTGGGGATAATCACCAAACCAAAAAGCGAAACTTTTTCATAAGCGTGAACATAACCCGTTTCACCATTCCAATGAGGTTCCAAATACGACCTTGTAATCACATGCTGCGCAAGAGGTTCAATCCAACTAACATCAATTCTCGCAACGGTTCTCAAAAATCGCCGACTTGTCTCCAACCGTTCAGATGCAACAACCCATTTTGGTTTGCCCGGCTGATTTTCTGGTTGCTTCTTCCGTTGTGCATCTTCTTGCAAGGGTCGTTTCATAAGACCACTTCCCGGCCAAAGAATGAACTTTCCTCCTCCTACAATCGTGTATTCATTCTTTTCGTCCCGATTAGCGATCCCAGACAGTAAACCCGTTAAAATGGAACAATGTATTGACTTGTAATCATCTTTGCGTGAATTCAGTTGCAATTTCACTTCACGAACCAATTGCAACAATTGAACGTGAATGTCCGACCATTCTTTCATTCGATTGAAGGAGAGAAAATTTTGGACACATGCTTTTCGCAACTGATTTCGTGAGAGAGAGTTTTTCAGCTCTTGATAAAAATCCCAGATTTTCAGATACGACATAAAGTCCGACTGTTCGTCCAGAAAACGGACATGAGCCGAATCCGCCTTTTCCTGCAAATCAATTGGTCGTTCACGCGGGTCCTGAATTTCAAGAACAGACGCGATAATAAGCATTTCTCGCAAAACCCCTTCTTTTTCCGCTGCAAGAATCATGCGGGCAATTCGGGGATCAACCGGGAGTTGACTCAATTGCCGACCAATCGATGTCAAGTCATTCCGGGAATCAAGAGCACCCAGTTCAAAAAGCGTTTTATAACCGTCCTGAATTGCACTGATTCTGGGCGGATCAAGAAACGGAAATGTTTCGATTGCACCCAATTGCAACGATTTCGTTTGCAGAATGACCGACGCTAAATTCGTTCGTTGAATTTCCGGGGTTGTGTAACGATCCCGCAATTCGTAATCTTCTTGCGAATAAAGCCGAATACAAATGCCCGGACCAATTCGACCGCAACGACCTGCTCGTTGATCGGCAGATGCTCTTGAAATTGCTTCAATTGGCAAACGCTGTGTTTTAGAGCGAGCCGAATATCGGCTGATTCTCGCGGTTCCCGGGTCAATGACATACCGTATTCCGGGAACGGTTAAAGAGGATTCCGCGACATTGGTTGCAATCACAATACGACGATGAGAATGGGGCTTGAACACCCGTTGCTGTTCAGCAACCGACAATCGGGCATAAAGCGGGAGTATCTCCGTTTTTCGGGCCGCATCATCTCCGGGAATCACATGATGTCGCAACAATTTCGCCGTCTCAAAAATATCCCGTTCGGTCGGCATAAAAATCAACATGTCCCCGCGTCCTTCATAAGCGAGTTCGTCGACCGCATCTAAAAGTGCCTGTTCTTCATCCGGTTCTGCCGATTCGTTCCGATTTGTATCATAAGGACGGTATCGAATGTCAATCGGAAAGGTTCGACTCTCAATTTCCAAAATCGGAGCCGGTCCCGTTGCTGTTCCAAAATGCGACGCAAACCGTTTTGCATCAATCGTCGCTGATGTAATAATCAGCTTCAAATCACGCCGCTTCAAAAGTAACCGTTTCATCATTCCAAGCAGAAAGTCAATATTGAGTGACCGTTCATGTGCTTCGTCAATGATGAGGACCTCATACTGATCGAAAAAACGGTCATTCTGCGATTCCGCTAAAAGAATTCCATCTGTCATTAGTTTCACAAACGTCTTCGGTCCTGTTTCGTCCGAAAATCGAACCTTATAACCAATGATCTGTCCTAACGGTGTTTGCAACTCCTCTGCAATTCGGGCCGCAATCGAACGAGCCGCAATTCGTCGCGGTTGTGTATGACCAATCATTCCATAGAGGCCCAATCCCAGCTCCAGACAGATTTTCGGCAGTTGCGTCGATTTCCCCGTCCCCGTTTCGCCGGATAAAACAATCACCTGATTTTCACGAATCAATCGGGCAATCTCGTCTTTGCGCTGTACAACCGGCAATTCCGCGTCATACTGAATCTTCGGTTGAACCTGACGTCGCAATTCAACCCGCTGTTGCGACGTTTTAAGATCAGAAATAAACGAATCCAAAAGTGCTTGGTATTTGGGATTCGTTTCAACCGGACCCTCTCCCAATTTTTTCTGCAACAGTTGCAATTGAGACCGCAATCGAAACCGGTCAACAATCATGCAACGGTCAATACTTCGACGAAACGCTTGAAAATCGGGCATATCGAATATTCTGTCGATTACGATAAAATCTGCATATTGTCACGATGAACCGCTTCAACATAAGGAAGATGCCCCAAAATATCAGCAATTTCTTTCGTCGATTTCTTCCGAATCAACAACATTTCGGCATCATTATAATTAGAAAGACCGCGAGCAACTTCCTGACCATTTGCGTTGGTAATGGAAACGAGGTCCCCTTTTTCAAAGTGTCCGCGAGATGAGATGACACCGACCGGGAGTAAACTTTTTCCCTGATCTAACAAAGCTCTGACTGCTCCTTCATCCACAACTAGGGTTCCTGTTGGACGACCGGCATAACCGATCCAACGTTTTCTTGCACGAAGTCGTTGATCCTGCGCAATGAAAACTGTTCCAACCTCTTTTGCCGAAAAAATTTGTTCCAAAATGTTCGGGACATCACCATTTGCAATAATCATACAACCGCCCGCTTCTGTCATGATTTTTGCCGCTTTCAGCTTGCTCGACATCCCCCCCCGACTCCGTTGAGAATTCTTTTCCACAACAAAACTCATCAATTCAGGCGTCCAAGTGTCAACAACCGAAATCAGTTCGGCCCCCTCTTCGGACGGATCACGGTCAAACAGACCGTCCACATCTGTCAGCAAAATCAAAAGCGGATTGTCAAAGAGTCCTGCAACAAGAGCTGCAAGTCGGTCATTATCTCCAAATGTCGTTTCCAATTCCCGGACACTAACCGTATCATTCTCATTGATAATCGGCAACGCCCCATAATCGAGCATTGCGCGAAGTGCATTTCTTGCATTAAGATAACGACGTCGATGTGAAAGATCGTCCGCCGTTAATAACACTTGACCGGCATGTATGCCGAATCGACCAAGTGCCGCTTCATACGCCTCAATCAATCGGCTCTGTCCAATTGCAGCAACCGCTTGAAGTTGCGGAACAACATTGGGTCGTTCTTTCAATCCCAATCGCCCCATTCCTGCTCCAACTGCGCCCGAACTGACGAGAATGACCTTTTTCCCGCTTAAAATAAGCTGATTCAACTCCTCGGTCAATTGTTCAATCCGTTTGACATTGAGCAGCCCATTTGGCAAGGAAAGGACATTGGTCCCAACTTTGACAACAATAACATCGGACGTTTTAATCAATTCATCGCGTAATAAATCCGGCATGTCAACCTCCCAGTTTCCTTCTATCTCCTAAATTCTATCTTCTATCTTCTTGCGACAAAACTCTATCTTCTTGCGACAAAACATTGTGCATGTCTTTTGCAGCAGTTCGGCCCGCTCCCATTGCAAGAATAACCGTTGCACTCCCCGTCACAATGTCCCCCCCCGACCAAACATTCGGCTTGCTCGTTTGTCCCTTTTCATCTGTTTCAATGTAACCCCGACGATCAAGAAGCAATCCGTCCGTATTGTGCGTCAAAACTGGATTGGCAAGTGCCCCGACTGCTACAATCACGCAATCTGTCTCAAACGTAAAATCCGAATCCGGCTTTTCAACCGGTCGTCGTCTCCCCGACAAATCCGGCTCCCCCAATTCCATCTGCGAACATCTCATTGACTTGACCCGACCTGCATCATCGCCATAATACTCTTTCGGATTCGTCAGGAACAAAAATTCAATCCCTTCTTCTTCAGCGTGATGTACCTCTTCAGCGCGGGCCGGGAGTTCTTCTCGGGAACGACGATAAACGATTCGGACGGAATCGGCTCCCAACCGTTTCGCCGTTCGGGCCGCATCCATTGCAACATTTCCCCCCCCAATCACACAGATCTGTCGTCCTCGCACAACCGGCGTGTCATAATCAGGAAATTGATACGCTTTCATCAGGTTACATCGCGTCAAATACTCATTCGCCGAATAAACACCATTGTAGTCTTCTCCCGGAATGTTCATAAAAACCGGCAGTCCCGCGCCAACACCAATGAAAACAGCACCATAACCGTCCCGGTTCAGCAGTTCGTCAACCGTTACACTCTTTCCAACAACCTGATTCAGTTCGATGTTCACCCCTAATTGCTGCAAATAGTTGATCTCGGATTCGACAATACTTTTGGGGAGACGGAATTCCGGGATTCCGTACATGAGAACTCCGCCCGGTTTGTGAAACGCTTCAAAAATGGTCACATCATAACCCCGTTGAACCATATCTCCAGCAACGGTTAAACCGGCCGGACCTGAACCGATTACGGCAATCTTTTTTCCGTTAGATGCCGGTTTTTTCGGAATCTCAACCAGATTGTTTGTCCGTTCATAATCAGCAACAAAACGTTCACAACGCCCGATTGCAACCGGTTCAAACTTCTTTCCAAGAATACATTTCGATTCACATTGTGATTCTTGGGGACAGACGCGACCACAAACAGCAGGTAAGGCATTTGTTTCCTTAATTTTTCGCGCCGATGCTGCAAAATCCCCCTCAACAATCAACTTGAGGAAACCGGGAATGTCAACACCAACCGGACAACCCGAGATGCAGGACGGTTTTTTACAGAGCAGACAACGGGCTGCTTCTTGTTGCGCCATTTCCGGGGTATAACCAAGAGGAACTTCCTGAAAGTTGCGAGCGCGGACTTGGGCCGGTTGTTCCGGCATAGGGGTTCGGACTGTTCGTTTATTGGCAGATGTCGTTTCCATCCAATTATGTCTTGATGATAATTTAGTCTTGGTAATAAAAAATTTGATACAGACGAGAGAATAAGGCGTATGTACTTTGTAAGGTCAGGCACTACAAAACACTGCAAAAAAAGAAATCAATTCGGTTCATCCCTTGATTTTTTGCCGAATGAGTCAATCAAGTCTAATGTTCGATATACCGTTGCAATGAACATTTCTCCTCACAATGATACGTTTTGTGTCGGGCAAGCACGATGTCCCAATCAACTGCTAAAGCGTCAAATTCAGGTCCGTCAACGCAAGTGAATTTGGTTTCTTGGCCGACTTTGACCCGACAACCTCCACACATGCCGGTTCCGTCGATCATAACAGAATTAAGACTTGCAACGGTCCGAATTCCAAAGGGGCGAACCGTTTCAGCACAAAATTTCATCATAATTGCCGGACCAATGGTGTAAATGCAGCCGATTGGGGGAACCGACCCGTCGAATTGGTTCTGAGTCTTTTCGTTCGGAATCTTTTTAGCGTTCTGGGCATTTTTTTCGAGCAATTCTTTGAGCGGGGCGGTCACAAGACCTTTTTGACCGGTTGAACCGTCGTCCGTCATTACAAGATGCTCGCTCGAAACCGCTTGCATTTTGTCCGTCCAGAACAGTAAGTCTTTGTTGCGTGCTCCCTGAATCGTAATGACATGATTGCCGCAATTTTTCAAAGCCCGGGCAATTGGAAAAATCGGGGCAGTCCCGACCCCTCCTGCAACCATAATGACTGTCCCAAAGTTCTCAATTTCACTTGCATGTCCTAACGGGCCGATCAAAGCGTACAATGAATCCCCTTCCTTCATTGTGACCAATTTTCGCGTTGAGGTTCCGATTGACATAATGACAAGTGTGATTGTCCGCTCGTTCCGATCAAAATCGGCAACTGTCAACGGAATCCGTTCTCCACTTTCGTTGACCATAACGATCACGAAATGACCGGGTTGGGCTTTTTCCGCCAATTGAGGGGCGTAAACGACCATTTCGTAAATGTTGGGAACCAGCTCAATTTTTTTCCGTATTTCAAACATGAATTCAAATAAGGGACGAAATCAGGTTGACAGAACGACTCTTTACTCTATTGCGAAGAGGTTGGAACTCGTTGCAATGTAGATCATTGTACCAGAAACAACGGGACTACCATAGACGGAGTTGCCCATATTTATTTCTTCAATCAGGTTGAAGTTGGGGGATTGCTCGAAAACGGCAACATCTCCGTCGGAATCGGCAATGAAAAATTTTCCCGAAACGGCAAGAGGACTCCCCCAAATGGTTGACATCATATCATACGTCCAACAACATTCTCCTGTTTTCGCGTTCAGACAGTGAACGACGCCGGAAAAATCGCCGATCAGGAGAAGATCGTTGCAGAGAACGGCGGAACCGAGTGTTCGATGAAACCGGTCCTCAAACTCTTTCGACGCCGGATTTCGTCCCTGATACGACCAACGGACTGCTGAAAGTGGATTGGGGACGACCTGTTCCCCCGCTTGGGTGTCAACCGCAATCAATCGTCGGGGCGGAACTGTTTGACCCGTTGAATCATGGACCAAAACCGCACTCAAATCGACAAAACGGTCGGAAAGACGTTCAACCTTTGATTGGGATTCCAACTTTTCCAACTGTTCAATCGGTTCAATACACCAAAGAACCGCGATTCCTTCCCCCGATTCTGGGTCCTGTCCCGTCGAAATGAAAATACGGTTTTCAGCAACAACCGGGGTCGCAACCAACGTGTTGCGGTCCCCAGAACCATGTCCTTTCCAAATCGATTCTTTCGGATTACAGTCAAATTTCCAACTCGGGGTGATCGTCCGGCCCTTTACGTCAAATGCATACAACCAACCATCTCCGCTCGGAAAAAGAACCTGCGACCGTTCCAGACCGTCTTTGTCCTTAAACACAAAAGCGGTTGGTGAACCCCATTGTCCGTCCAGTATATTCTCCCCGGGAGTTGCGTCCGACCAAACCAATTCCCCCGAATTCTTGTCCAACGCAATAAAACTAGGGGAATTCGGCGCAAGAACATCTTTGTCGTTCGGTCCAACCCCATTTGATGTTCCAACAAAAATCAAATCTCCGAGCAACAACGGAGAACATGAAGTCATGTTGTGCGGTTGCGTTTTGAGTTGACCAATCATGTCAAACGACCAGAGAACATTTTTGCCGAACTCTTTGGTTTCTGCACTTTGGAGGTCCAGACAGACAACTTCACTTCGATTGGTTACGATCCAAAGTCGGTTCTTTTCAACGGCGGGATTTGAACAAAGACCTTGATCGGGCCAATCAAGGGAACCGTCCAATTTGGTTTGCGTAAACTGACCACAAAATTCCCCGGTTTCTGCGTCATAAGCAACCAAAACCCCCAAATCGACACTTGCGGGAAACGCCGGGTCAAACCCCGATTTATTGTTGGTCGCGCAAAAAACCAAACCCTTTGCAACAATCGGGGTTGCATAACTGACGGAACCGACCGGGGAAACCCATTTAATGTTCTTGGCGTTGTCCCCCCCAATCCATTTTCCACTTCGTTTGTCAAATTGACCCGGATTCCATGATTCTGGAATCTTTTCAACCGTTGAAACATTGTTCCGATCTGCTGAACCGCCCCATTGTACAACGGCGTCCTGTTGAGCATGAACTGTCAGAAAACAAGTCACACAAAAGAACAGGTTTAGTCCGCACAACCTGTATAACCTGCTCAATTCTCTCACTTTGCACAACCTGCCAGTTCGGTTCAACGGCAATCGCCGACAGGACAAAATTTGGTTTTTCATTGGTTTTCGTCTATTCATTCAGAGTGCATCCTTCTCCCAAGCGGTTATGATACTCAGGACGGTTTGAAATTTCCAGCAAATTCCAACAAAACACTGGTATTCTCTCCGAACAAGCCGTATAATGCAATCCCCTGTTGTGTGGAAATCGACAGAAAGCGCGTTCAAAACCGTTCAAATACGCGCAGAACGTTGTTTTGCGGCTCAACGACAGTCACAATGACGCAATCTACTTCACTTTTATGAAAGGACCTGAACATGGTAATAAAACGGAACGTTACTCGACGTGATTTTCTCGGCGTTGCAACAGCGGTTTGCGCAAGCCCCTACTTTATTCCCGCCAAAGTTTTGGGGCGGGACGGAAATCCTGGACCGAACGAACAGGTCAAAATCGGCTTGATCGGGTTGGGCGGTCGTTGTAGAGACATTTACCCTAACGCTGTTCGTCCAACCACAACAGGTCGCGTTGTTGCTGTTTGCGACGTTTTTGAACCCAAACTCAAAGAATTTATTCGCCAAGTTGCTAAAGACGATAATCTGAAAGGGTATGATGATTTTCGTAAAATGATCGAGGAGGAGAAACTCGACGCCGTTATGGTCGAGACGGCAACTCATCAAAGGGTCTGGACCGCCATATTGGCAATGCAAATGGGCGCACATGCCTACATTGAGAAACCAATGTGCCTGACAATTGCAGAAGGTCGGGAAATGGTCAAAGCAGCTCGAAAATTCAATCGTGTGACTCAGGTTGGGACGCAACAACGTTCACTCCCGCTTTGCAATTGGGCAAGCCGACTTGTTCAAGAAGGGGCAATCGGCAAAATTCAATATGTCCGGGCCCCTAATTTTGTGGGACCGAATCAATGGACCGATCAACCGGAACAACCTAAACCGGCTGGAGGAAAGGATGGATGGTGGGACCTTTGGACCAATCAGGCTGTTTTTCGCCCCTATCATCCACAACTTCATTACGGTTGGTCAAATTGGTGGGATTACGACGCGGGCGGGCTTTGTTTTGGCGTAAGTGGTTGGGGCACTCATTCTTACGATCAGGTGAACATGACAATGGAGTACAAGGAGACAGGTCCCGTTGAAGTCACCTTATTGGAACATTCGAAGATAGAGGATTCGGGCAAATTTCCGAATCGTCGGCCGGACGAGGATGAAACAGGTTCGCCGTATTATGGTATGGCGAAAGTGACGGGACCGCGCGGTAAAGTGTTAATGAAGTTTGCGGACGGTGTTGAGTTGCGGTTGGAGCTGGACGGAGATTGGGGACCCGGTTTGGGAGCGATTTTTGTTGGGGACAAGGGGAAAATCGAGATTAACCGGCATAAGGTTTCTTCGAATCCGAAAGAATTAACGGCGGTTGTTCCTGAAGAGGCGAAAAACAAGCGGGATGAGACGATTTATCATGTTGAGAATTGGCTTGATTGCATAAAAACGGGCAAGAAGTGCAATGCTGATATTGAGTATGGACAGCGTTCGACGACGATTTGCGAGTTGGTGAACATTGTGCGAATGCTCGATCAGGTCAACAAGCCCTTGAAATGGGACCCGGTTGCTGAACGGTTCACGAATTTTGAAGAAGGGAACAAGTTTTTGTCCCGACCGCGCCGAAAAGGTTGGGAACTTCCCGAGTTGGGCTGATTCCCACTTTTTTGCCGATTCCTTGTTGTTTTCCTTGTCCTTGCCCGGTTTCGTTTGTGTTTGCCATTTTTCCTGTGTCCTTTGAACACCCCCGTTGTCCCCGCGATAAAGGGGGTAAAATATGACGTTTTGCAGGTTGGAGAAAAGACGAAATCGGAAAACATTGACTTGTTTTTCCCTTTTTTTGGTGTATGATAGTGTGATAGGGTCGTGTCCTTGTATCACACTATTTTTTCAAGAATCGAGCAATGCCGTTTGGATTATTTGCGCCTAAAGTCGGACATCAGGCTTTGTACACCGAATTGTGTAAGGTACACCAACTCGAACGACCTGTTCGTGCTTTGTTGGACCAGATGGTGCAGGTCTTCGACATGAAACAACCGGCTTTATTATTTGTTGACCCGAGTTGGTTTCAAAAGGCGATTCAAAATAAGACCTTTGCTGCACAGGAAGACCTGCTTCGTGAAGTCTGTTTCAAATGGTTCGGACGTAGAGTCTGATTACCTCATCTCACTTTTTTTGCAATGCCCGCAGTATTTGATAAAACGGTAAAGTTTCTCGGCGAGACGGAGAACCCCGCTGCTTGCGACATTTTGCGTGTGTTGCTGGACAGTCAGGATTGGCCGACTCGTTCGGCTGCTTTTGAAGCGTTGTATCTGAAAAAAGATCAAACGTTGAATCTTTTATTGTTGAGTAAGTTTCTTGAAGACGAAGAAAACTGGATGAAGGTCCCGGCAGTCAACACGGACCGTCTTGCCCGGTTGTTTGAAGCGGCAACCCGGGCGAATGATCCGGCGTTGTTGACGACGTCGATCCAAATGGTTTTACGTTGGAAGATTTATGACGGGTTGAAATCGTTGCTCCCCTTTCTCGATTCACCTCGTGCTGATTTGGCGAAATTGGCGGGAGAGTCGATTCTTTCGCTTGCCGAGAAGTTTTACGATGAAATGGCGGCGTGTACGACGGTTGCTGAGTTGCGGAACTTGGACCGACGTCGAGAATGGTTTTCCGCCGAACTGGAAGATGCGGTTCGTCGATACTCCGTTCACGGAATGGTCGAGCCGATCAAAGCGTTTTTGCTTGTTGCCCGAAAAGATTATGCGTCCTTTTTGAACATTATGGGGGATCATCATTCAGCTGCAAGTAAGAAGATTTTGGAACTGATTGAAACGGGGGATCACGGCAGTTATCTGCGTTTGTTGCTCAGTTTTCTCGAAGATTCGAACGCCCCCCCTCAGATTGACGCGATTATTTGCAAACGGAGTGATGCTCGATTTGTTCGCAATATGCTTTCAATTGCCGGGCAAGCGCAGAATGCGCAAGCGAAACAGCCGTATAAACGGTTCAAGGATTTCGCTTGGATGAAGCCGAATGATCCCCATTTGCCCGAGTTGATTGAGTCGGAGGAAGCAAGTTTTGTCCAACTGTTCACGAACATTGGATTAACACGGGAAAAACAAATTGAGATGTTTCGTTTTGTTTTTAGCAAATGTTCGGCGGAAGGACGTCGCGCTGCTGCTGAATCTTTGCGAGCTTTTCCCGGGGATGATTTTAACGCGCTTCTTCTCGATGTTGTCAACGACCCTGACCCGGCTGCATGTGCGACGCTGATGAAACTGGTGAAGTCGCGGAATATGAAAGAAGCCGAACAGGTGATTGGTCAATGTCTGGAACGGTCGGAACCGCAGATTATGCAAGCGATTTACGATATAGTCCCAGATTATCATATTGAGTCGTACTTGCAGAAAGTGGTTGACCTCGACCCTCAAGAAGCGTTGACACGCGGTCGTATCGTTCGCAAAGTGGATGAGAATGCCGAGAAAGTGTTGAGTGCCGAATTGGTAAGTGCCGTTCCTGTTCGTCGGATTGCCGCAATCACGGCTGTTCGTTATATGGGATTTGGGCGTGAATATCAGGATTATCTTATCAAAATGGTCCGGGAAGACGCAGAAACGACGATTCGGGTTGCAGCATGTACGGCGTTGGGAGAGGTTTTAACGGTTGAATCGCTTAGAACCTTAAAAGAGGCGACGGAAGAGCGTTCGCTTGCATTGAGGACAGCTGCAACAGAAGCGATACAGCGTTGGTCCCAATTGTACGCCCAAAGTAAAAGAGGGTAATATAGGGGATATGGACTGGGGGACAGGGAATAGGGGAGGAGCAATCTACTTTGCCGCAATATGCCGATCATGCGTCAGATGACGTTTCCGTCCCTTCCTATTCTCATTTCTTCCCCCTATTCCCAAGTCCCTATCCCCTACACCCTAATCCCTCACTACACCCTAATCCCTCACTACACCCTAATCCCTCACTCTTCTTTGGGCAGACTTTTCTCGATCAACTGTTTCGTCCTGTCAAACATGCTGTCAATTCGGCGCTGAACCAATGTGTCCGGCGATTGGTGTCGACGACGTTCGGTTTCGACTTGAGCAAGAAACTGGGCCCGGGTTCTCGACCTTTGCAATTCCCGGGTCGTTCGGTTAAACCCCTCTGTGTCCCCTGACGCTCGCTGTTTGTCCGCCCGAATCTTCAGTATCTCTTCCCGTATCTTCTGATCGGCTAACTCATCTTGTATCCCCAGAAGAACCGCACTTGCCGAAATTCGGACTTCATCGTCCGCAATCGGGACCTCGTAATGTCTCTGAAAACCTTGAATCAACATCAATCGGGCAAGTAAAATCCCCCCTTGTTTGACGGACAGAAGACGAAGAGGTTTATTTTCGAGGTAAGGAACCGTCAATTCTCCGTCAAAATTTGTCTCCCCAACCAAGACCTCTTGCGCTGTTGTCATTTTATCAAGCGTACTCTCAACAACCGAATCCGCCTTTTCATATATCTGCAAAAGCGGCAGAAAACCGACCCGATCAGGTCGGCGATTCTCTTCAAAGGAGAGGTATCTTGGAACAAAAGTCAATTGACTCGGTTCTCGGGTCAAACGTGGAGCAATCGCAATCAACTCGGTCCGTCCCCGATTCCCCCTCGTTTTGAGGGAATAGGGAATCGACGATTGGACCTGAGCATGAACCGTTTCCCCCTCTTGCGATTGGACAGAAAGAGCAGTCCAGGGAAGAGGTTGTGCCGTTTCCAACTCCCCCAATCGGTTGTATCGTCGTTCAAACGGAATAAAAAGCGTGTCCTGACTCAACACCTCTTCGCCCGGTTGAGTTGGAATTGCTCCCCCGCGTAATTTCAACGAAACGTTGTTTCCTTGCGGTTTTTCAATCAAGGCAATCGGCGCAAAACAGCTCTTGAGTGCGAGTGCAACTCCAAGAACCAATTCCGAGGGGTGATACAGAACTTGCGTTTCCCCAACATTGAGATGATGTGTTCGCATGTCAAATTCCCGACCAGTCAGATGAAGTTCATCTCCAACCGCATCTATGACAACTGTCGTTATTTTGTCAAATTCCGGCGTCCCCTCCTTTTCTGGATCAGGTCTGTCATACGGTTCCGATTCCAACGTCACGACCCAATGATTCCCAAACCAGTTGGTTGTCAAACGGGGCAATTGACTTTGGAGCAGATGAAGAACATCATTCGGTTGGTCAGATGGTATTCCCAACAAAAGGGACGCCGATTCGGTCAATTCCGGTTGAACACGAATTCGATACGGCGCATACTCCCAGAGAACATTGGACGCTAGGATGTTGCCCCAACTGCAAAGGAGCAAGACCCCCAACCCGATCTGTTTCAAGGACATCATCTGATTTCGTGAGATAGATGAGAACATGAGCAATTCGTTATTTTGACACGCTCAGTCTATCATCAAAAAGTGAGCAAAGCAACATGAAAAGGTTGTTTAGCGGACGGAATCGAGAGCTTTTTGCGCTTTAAGTGAAACGAGGGTCTTGACGAAAATAGCGATCATTGCAAGTGCGGCGAGCAGAGAAGAGACAGCAAATGCGGGGGTTGAGGGGATTCCTTGATACACCATTTCAATGTGAAGGGGCAAGGTGTTGGAAACTCCGGCAACGCGACCGGACACGACCATGACCGCGCCGAACTCTCCCATTGCTCTTGCGTTGCACAGAATAACACCGTACAACAGCCCCCATTTGATGTTGGGAAGTGTGACCCGCCAAAAAATTTGCCAACCTGATGCTCCCAAAACCCTTGCTGCTTCTTCTTCTTCCGTTCCAAGTGCTTGCATCATTGGAATCAGTTCTCTTGCAACAAAGGGAAAGGTGACGAAAAGGGTTGCGATGACGATACCGGGCGTTGCAAAGAGGATTTTGACGTTCCAAGAATCCAACCAATGTCCGAGAAAACTTCCAGCACCGAACATGACGACGAAAATGAGACCGGCAATGACGGGAGAAATTGCAAAGGGGATGTCGATCAGAGTAATGAGGAAACTTTTTCCGTAGAAGTTGAATTTCCCAATACACCAAGATGCAACAACGCCGAATACTAGGTTCATTGGAACGACAATACAGGTTGCCAAAAGAGTCAATCGCAAAGCAGCAAGAGTGTGTTTATTGGTCAACGACTCGACATACAGGTTGACACCATTTTCAAAAGCGTTAACGAAAACGACAAAGAGGGGGAAAAGGAGAAAGAGGGTCATAAAACCGATTGCGAGACCGATTAGGAGAAACCGAACCCAAAACGGTTCGCTGACGGAAGAGAGCCGAATACTAGATTGCATGGTGTCTAGGGAACAGGGAATAGGGTGTAGGGATTAGGGGGGAGAGGGGAGCATCAGGTCGGTTCGGATTGTGCATGTTGAAAATGACCTTGTTGTCTCCCTTTCGTGTTCTCGATCTCCTATTTAACGAATTTTCGGTTGCTCCAGACTTGGAGCAGGTTAATGAGCAAAAGTAAGGCGAATGAAACGACTAACATGAGGAGGGCGATTGCAATCGCTTCCTGATATTTGTATTGGTCGAGTTTGACCATAATCAACTTGGAGATAATTGCTGTTTTGCCGAGTTGATTCCCTGAGATGAAGATGACCGACCCATATTCTCCAAGTGCTCTTGCAAAAGCGAGAGCAAAACCGGTAATCAGCGCGGGACAGACGGTTGGAAAAATGACTAAACGAAAAGTTTGGAATCGGGTTGCGCCGAGACTTGCAGCGACTTCTTCGAGTTCTTTTTCCATTTCGAGGAGAGCGGGCTGCATTGTTCGGACAACAAAAGGGAGACCAATGAAGATCATTGCAATGATGATCCCCCAATTGGTGTAAGAGATTTCATAAGGCAAAAACCGTCCGATCCAACCTTCCTGCGTGTAAAGTGCAGTCAATGCAATCCCCGAAACGGCGGTTGGAAGGGCGAACGGAAGATCGACGATTGCGTCCATTAACCAACGACCTGGAAAAGTATAGCGGGTCAGGACCCAAGCAACGATGAAACCGAACACGGAATTGACCAAAGCAGCTGCAAAGGAGGTTCCAAAGGTCAATTGCAAAGCCGCAACGACATTTTCGTCCGTAATCGTGTTCCAGAAGTCGGCAAAAACCATACCATTTAGGCGTCCAAAGAGCATTCCAAGGGGAATGAGGACGATCATACTGAGATAAACGACAGTCATGCCCATTGTCAAGCTGAATCCGGGCAAAACACTTCGTTGGACGAGCTGAAAACGCATTGTAAGGACAGGGAGATAGGGATAAGGGGTGTCTGCTCTTGAACACTCACAATCCAATATAGCTTGTTTCTCGGGATAAAACGGGAAAAAATACAGACAACGAGGGAGAAAAAAAGAGTAGGACCGCAAAAAAAGTTATAACACAAACAAATGGATGTAAAAAATTCTGTCTTTTCTGCGAAACTATCTTCTTTTTCCGGGATAAATAAAAGTATGATAGAGTGAAGCAATTGTACAGTTTGCAATCGTTTTGCAAACCGTTGGAATATATCGGTCCCGACAGAAGTGAATCGATATAATCGTTATAACGGACAAAAATTGTCAACAGGAGAACAAGGGGTATGACATTAGGTCGGTATAAAAACAAATTGCTCAGGGAATTACGAGATCAGCAGGTTCGATTTGCTCCTCGTGATAAAAAGCTGGAACAAATTGCAAGAGCGGAAAAATTGTTTTACGAGCTGGAACAGCATCAGCTGTATCCTTACAAATTTATCTGTTTTCGAATCACGGATTTTCGACCGGAACTTTATGCTGAGGAGTTGATTCTTGGCGAAGAAGCACGATCTGATCTGCTGCTTTTTATCGACGATCTTGCCGATTCTGTCATTCTACCTCCTGAATTGGTCAACGAAAGGATTTGGACGATTGAGGAACTCAGTGAACGGTTCCATGTTTCAACCAAAACCATTTCACGTTGGCGTCGACTCGGCCTTTTCAGTCGTCGCTTCTTTGCAAACGGAAAAAAAAGAGTCGGTTTTCTCGATTCAACCGTTCATGATTTTGTCAATCGAGACCCCGAACGAGTTAAACGGGGAGAACAATTTCGGCAATTGACGATTTCTGAGCGGAATGAAATTATTGATCGGGCAAGAGAACTGTCCGATTCAGGCGCAAGTCCAACCGAAGTTGCTCGCACAATTGCGGAAAAAACCGGACGAAGTGTTGAAACGATTCGTTATACCTTAAAAGCATTTGATGAGACACATTGCGATCATGCTCTGTTTCCCAATCGGAACAGCCCGCTTGACAAAGAGTCCCGACGAACGGTTTATCATGCGTTTTGTTGCGGACAAACGGTTGAAGAATTGGCGGAAAAATTTCGGCGGACGAAAGGGAGCATTTATCGAGTGATCGGCCAATTTCGTGTCGAGCGTATTTTGAACATGCCGCTTGGTTATATTGACAGTCCTGACTTTGAAGAGGCTGAACGAAATGGTTTTGAAACAACGATTCTGGCCCCTCTTTCGTCTCTCCATTCTAAGAAAGCCCCAAAACCTCGAAAAACGCGAAATCGTGTCGATGAATCAGGCCGGAATGAAGTCGGTTCTGACGTTTTTCAGGAGGAAGTCGATTCTGATGTCTTTCACGAAAAGGAGGATTGGGCCGATTTGGGGGTTCTTCCTGCTTATTTGGCCCGATTGTATACGATTCCTCTTTTAACACCTGAAGAAGAGACCCATTTATTTCGAAAGATGAACTATTTGAAGTTCAAAGCAAGTCAATTGCGACAATCGCTCGATTTGGAAAAACCGAGAGCAACAGTGATGAACCGAATCGAATCGTATCATGCTCAAGCGACAGATGCCAAAACGGCGATTATTTCGTCCAATCTCCGTCTCGTCGTCTCCATTGCCAAAAAACATGTTAGCCCTTTTCTGTGTTTTTTTGAACTGATTAGTGAGGGGAACCTTGCTCTGCTCAAATCCGTTGAAAAATTCGATTATGTCCGGGGAAACAAATTCAGCACTTACGCAACTTGGGCGATTATGCGGAATTATGCAAGGATGATTCCCAACGAAAAAAAATACCGTGATCGTTTTCATGCAGGAGAAAACGAGGTGTTTGACGCAACGGAAGATTTTCGTTTAGCGAGTTCCAACAAGGAACAGATACACTCTGAGCAGGTTCAATTTGTTAGTCGGCTCTTGAATGAATTGACGGACTGGGAACAGCGAATCATCGTTGGTCGTTATGGTCTGGGTCGGGACAACAGTCCGCATACATTACGTCAAATCGGGGCTGAACTGGATGTGACCAAAGAACGAATTCGGCAAATCGAGGTCCGGGCGATTGACAAACTGCGACAAGTCGTCGAACAACAGCATCTGGAGATTCCGGGCGTTTGAGAAGGTAGGGAAATGGGGGATTCAGTCTGCTAACAAGTTTTGCGCAAAGGAGAGATTTTCATTTTGGACCACGAAAATCACGAAAACTTCACGAAATTCGGTGTTTCGTGTATTTCATGGTAAAAACGATTGTCGTAGGAAAGCACACGTTTGTGCGACGTTTGTGTGACTTTCATGCGACAGTCTCAATATGCTTAACGATCCTCTGTTCGTGCTTTGACGAAACATTACCCGAGTTTGTTTTCCAGCCAATTTCGGGCAAGTTGCAAGACCTGATCCATTTTTTGGGTACCTTTCACACCTGCTTGCGCCATATCCGGTCGTCCACCTCCTCCATTTCCGCCCAGTTTCTCAACGACGTACTTAACCCAATGGACTGCATTGAGTTGGCGGGCAACCAAGTCCCGACTCAATCCGGCAACGAGCAGGATTTTGTCGTCCCCTTGAACCGTTGTCAGGAAAACCGCAACACTCTGTGTCTTGCTCCGAATCTGGTCAATCATTCCTCGCAAATCATTCGGGTTACTGTCCGGGATTGTACGCAAAATAACCTTGATTCCGTTCACCTCTTCCGCTCCTGCAATCAAATCGTCAACGGATATTTTATTCTGCTTGACTGCTGTCTCGATTTGCTTTCTTGCTTTTTTCAACTGTTCCAACATCCCCTCAATCCGGTTAGGAATCTCATCAACCGGAATTTTCAGCATTGCAGCTGTTTGCTGCAAAATCTGCTCGTTTTTTAAGGTTCGTCGAACAGCCGACAAACCGGTTTGCGCGGTAATACGGCGAACACCAGATGCAACACTCTCTTCAGCAATGATTTTGAAGAAGCCGATTTGGCTGGTATTTTTCAGGTGAGTCCCCCCGCAAAGTTCCTTACTGTCACCCAGAATGACAACTCGGACTTGTTCGGGGTACTTTTCTCCAAAAAGCATCATTGCACCTGTTTTTTTGGCGTTTTCAATCGACATTTCCTGACAGATGACATGGGCTGCGTCGAGAATCAGAATGTTGACTTCCTCTTCGATTTTTTCGAGAACTTCGCGCGGAATCGCTTTGTGATTGGTAAAGTCAAACCGCAACAGGTCTGAATCGACCTTTGAACCTTGTTGTTGGGCATGTTCGCCCAAATGTCGGCGCAAAACATAATGCAGTAAATGTGTTGCTGAATGTGCTCTTGCAATCCCCAATCGTCGATTGGAATTCACTTTTGCAAGCACCTGATCGCCGATTGAAAATGTTCCCCGACGAATGTGACCAAGATGAACAACAAGTTCTCCGTCCATTTGAGTGTCAACGACCTCGAACAGGGAACCGGTCCCGAACAATTCGCCCGCATCTCCAACCTGTCCCCCTTTTTCGCCGTAAAACGGCGTCTTGTCCAAAACGACTTTAATCAGACGATCTTGGGTCGTCTCGGTCATTTGCTCAACAAGGGTCTCTTCCGAGAGTAAAGCAATCACTTTGCACTGTCCGTATTCCGTCTGGTCGTAACCGACAAATTCCGAGTTGTGATGCTCCTTTTTGACTCCTTCTAAAGGATCATTGCGGAACAGCAGATTCTTGTCGGTCGAACCTGAAATCTCTCCATGATGTTCCATCTCTCGTCGGAAACCGTCCCAGTCAAAACCAAAATTATGTTCCGCTGCTAATGTTTCAAACAATTCTGGGGGAAAACCGTAAGTCTGATACATCTCAAAAGCGTCCGAACCGTTGACCGTTTGTTGATTTCCCCGCTTCATTTCCGTAAAGACCCGGCCAATTCGATCCAAACCGGTCTCAATCGTTCCAATAAAATGTTCTTCTTCTGTACAAATGACGTTTTTGACGCGTTCAACCGTTTCAAGGAGTTCAGGATAAACGGGGGACATGAGTTGTGCGACCTGATCGACCAGCTGAAAGAGAAAAGGTTGTTTACACCCCATTTGTTGACCGTCCAGAACAGCACGACGGAGCAAACGGCGTATAACGTATTTTTCCTCTTTGTTTCCCGGATAAACATTTTCGTGAACCGCAAAGGTGCAAGCACGAATATGGTCGGCAATTCGTCGCAACCGTCGTCCATTTTCATTGTTAGGAACATATTTGACTTTACAGACCTCTCCTGCTGCTTCAACAAGAGGTCGCAAAATGTCAATGTGATAATTCGTGTCAACCCCTTGCAAAACGGCTGCACAACGTTCAAGCCCCATTCCTGTATCAATGTTCTTACTTGGAAGAGGTTGCAGATTATTCGGCGGATTTCCAACCCGATTGAACTGGGTGAAAACGAGATTCCAAATCTCAACGGTTCCGTTTGGGGTTTCGTGATAAATTTCACTACAAGGTCCGCAAACACCGTCCGGTCCCAACGAGGGAGCACTTGCGGGCCAAAAATTTTCGTCTTCTTCGAGATATTGTAATTTGTTGGACGGAAGACCGACTTCTTCGAGCCAGATTTTGGCTGCTTCCTGATCGTCCTTGTAAACAGTTGCCGAAAGTTTTCCGGGGTCAATCCCCAACCATTTTTTCGCGGTCAGGAATTCCCAAGCCCAAAGAATTGCTTCTTTTTTGAAATAATCACCGAAACTGAAATTTCCGAGCATCTCGAAAAAAGTATGGTGATAGGCGGTTCGCCCCACATTATCAATATCTCCTGTTCTCAAACATTTTTGGCAGGTTGTTGCCCGGGTAAATTCGAGTTTGCAACGACCGAGAAAATGGTCTTTGAACTGGTTCATTCCAGCTGGAGTGAACAAGACAGAGGGGTCCCATTTGGGGACAAGGACATCACTCGGTTTACGGACACAACCTTTGGTTTCAAAGAACGCCAAGTATTTTTCACGAAGTTCGTTCGTTTGCATGAGAGTTAAGAATGAAGGTTAAGCAATAAAAGAGGAAAGAACAGAGAACATA
Source organism: Thermoguttaceae bacterium (assembly GCA_051660685.1). Taxonomy (GTDB): domain Bacteria; phylum Planctomycetota; class Planctomycetia; order Pirellulales; family Thermoguttaceae; genus JAVBSX01. The sequence goes on from JBOFQB010000041.1 coordinate 81,711, forward strand.
CAGCAAGTTTATTGTAGTAAGCCGACCTGAAAAGAACAGGGGTAGAAGATAGGGAATAGGGGTTGGGGGATAGGGATTAGGGAAGAACATTCTTCGCTTTGTCGCAATATGACCAATCATGCGTCAGATGACGTTTTTTATCATTCTCCGTTCTCAATTCTCAATTAGACTTGTTCGGCAACCGACTGAAATACTCAAAAAGTTTTATCTATTCTGCCAAAAACACATTCATTTGACAAAATAGACAAGATAATTTGAGTTCTCGAACAAGTCTATTCTCAATTCTTTTCCCAATTCCCTGTTCCCCTGTCCTCATCCCCTTGTCCCCCACTTCTACCTCCTACCTTCTACCTCCTCCAAAAATACACGCAGAACCTTGTTCTGCGGTTAAATAACAACGCGAAAGAGGTCCTTAAATCTGTGATTTGGGGGACGGTTTGAGAAGAATGTTAATGATCGAGGTTGCTGTATCCTTGTACATTGCCCGATTTTTCATTTCGTTCCATTCTGCCGACTCAACAAATGCTTTCCAACCCGCTTTTCGAGCCGTTTCGTTTTCAAAAGAAAGCATGTAGGTCAGGTTGGGCATAAAACCGCCAACTAAGGTTTCACCAAAAAAGACGGGATTCATGCCGCATTTTCGGAAAAGGGGCAATTCTCCTCCTTCGTCAAACATGTGGACTTTTGCCGCATTTCGTTCAATGTTATAACTTTTGTAGAAGCGGAGTTGGGCAACACGATCTGCGGAAAGTGTCGGAACTTCAACGGTTGGACAGAGTTCAAAACCGAGCATAAGGACACTTTCGCAAGAGGAGTAGAGCGGTTTTTTGACCGGGGCGTCAAAAATCGGCGCAGCTGCTTTCATGTATTCCTTGTCGGCAAGCAATTTTTGGGTACAAGTGACGACCGAATTCTCTGTTGCGTGAGGAATAATGACGAAAACAGAAAACTGGTAATCTTCCGAACCCTCATTCAGCTCCTTGTTCGTCCAGAAAATACCAACCGGCTTGATTCCCTGTCGATTGAGGGCCGGAATCAGGGCTTCATCGAACACCTTAATCAGTTGCTCCTTCTTCTCAAAACTGTCCGTCGTGTATGTCTGTAATTCAATCAACTGTTTCGCGGTTCCTTTGTTCTGAGCAAAGACCCGGGTTGAACCGGCTGAAACGGCAACTCCGGCAAGAGAAGCAGCAGTCAAAAAATCTCGACGTTTCATTCATTCGTCTCCTTGTGATAATGCGTGATTGTTGAAATTTCAAAAGTTGAAATTTAAGAAGAATACGGGCAATCGGGAAAATGGAATTCAGCGAAAAGTGTTTCTGAAGACCATTCAGTCTCCCAAGTTCCTTCAACATGTTGGCAACTATAACGAAGCAAACCGACAAATGCAAGCGGTTTCACTTAGGGAGGTCTTTATTTTTCAACTCCAGACGGTAAAGTAGACAATATGGTTTCCCATTCCCATACTGCACCCGAGATAGGGCGTTGTGCAGGAGGAATCATGGAGGGGACTGGAACAAACGTTGTGCAGGTATCACATGGAAAAACAGTATATCTATATCGTTCAGGCATTGTTGGAACCTTCCAAATGCAAAATCGGCAAAACCAATGATCTGGAACGACGACTGAAAGATTATAATACGATGACGGGTAAATCCAAAGAGAACCCTTACCAGTATTTGTTTGCCTGTGAAGTGAAAAATATGGCACACGTCGAAAACGCCATAAAAGAACGATATTCTTCTCTGCGAGAAGAAAAAAGTAGGGAAATTTACTTTTACAATTCCGCTCTGTTCAGTGATTATGTTACCTTAATAAAATCCCATCGTTTTTTTGTAAGAGAAATTTTAATCAAGACAGATGAGAAACAACAAATTATAAAAGTAATAAAAAAGACAACGCCCTCGCTTGAAGAACGCGGACTTTCTCAAAAAGCGGTGTTGCAAAAGGCTCAGAAATTAGACAACGACGAGTTTTATACTCGATACGAAGACGTTGAAAAAGAACTGTCGATGTATAAAAAAAGCATTTGGAAAAACAAAGTCGTTTTTTGCAATTGCGATGATGCCGTTGACGATGATGAAAGGAACACGTCCGCATTTGCTCTCTATTTTCTACGGAACTTTAATGAACTTGGGATAAAAAAACTCATCTGCACCCATTACAATGGTCCAGTAGATTTATTCAATCAGGGGACGAAGGGGTACATTTTTACCAAAGAGGGTTTTCGTGAATTGAAGGAATATCCCCAAAAGTATTCAGGCAGTTTTGATCACCCTTTGTCCTTGAAAATACTTCGAGAAGAAGCAGATGTCGTCTGCACGAATCCGCCGTTTTCAAAAGCAACGCTTTTTTGGGACATTGTTATCAAAAGCGGCAAAAAGTTTCTCATCATATCGAACATAACGAACCCCATTACGCCGTCATTTATCCCCTATTTCTATAATAATCAAGTATGGGCAGGGTATAATAGGGTCGATTGTTTTTTAACGCCTAAAAAAGAGTTGACTGATGCGGCCGGACATTGGTACACCAATATTCCTATAAAAAAACGGCCTAAATCGAGGCTGTTAAAGATCGTTCCCTTAAAAGAGATACCGACAGACAATCAAAAGTATGACGATTCAAAAATGTTACTGGTCGATAAAGGTTATGTGCCAAGCGATTATAAAAAACCGTTTGCCGTATCTGCCCGCCCTATATTAAACGGATTATTAGAGCAAGGGTATCGACTGGTTCAAGATAAAGAATACTATCCTTACATTGAGGGCAAGAGGAAATTTGCACGAGTCTTGGTGCAGAAAACAGGAGAGGTGGACTGAAAAAGACGGGGGGTCGCAGAAACAAAATTTAGGTGTAAAATTGATCTGGACAATTTCGAGGTAAATGTGAGGTGAAATTGCGAAGCAATGAGGGGCAATAGGGGCAATGTTTAGTGGAGTCACAAAGTAAGCAGGACGAAAAATTTGGTTATGCCTGTTAAACAAAAAGAGATTTGGCGTTCGCTGTATCCATTTGATCCAAGATTTTGTGATCTTGACGGTCTTCGTATGTCTTATGTGGACGAGCAAAAAGGGCAGAAATCGGGGGATGCAGCCCGAGAAGTGTTGCTTATGGTTCACGGAAATCCAACTTGGTCGTTTTATTATCGCAATCTGATTGTTGCATTTCGTGATCGATACAGGGTTGTTGCGCCCGATCATCTGGGATGTGGTCTTTCGGACAAACCGAATGAAGCTGAATACTCCTTTCGTTTGGAACAGCGGATTAACGATTTGCTGCATTTGATTCGGGAATTGGATTTGCGACGAATCACGCTCATTGCCCATGATTGGGGAGGTGCAATCGGGCTTGGTGCTGCTGTTCGGGAACCCAACCGTTTTAAGCGTTTGGTGTTGATGAATACAGCCGGTTTTTTCAGTCCAACGTGTCCTTTGCGAATCCGACTCGGCATGATTCCGTTTTTGGGCCGTTTTGCAATACAAGGAATGAATCTGTTTTGTCGGGCTGCACTTAAAATGGCTCCCTCGAATCCCAAAAACCTTTCCCGGGAAGTCAAAGCCGGATTATTGGCCCCTTACAACAATTGGCACAACCGGACTGCGGTTTATAAGTTTGTGAAGGACATTCCTCTTTCGGACAAACATCCGAGTTTTCAGACCCTTGCTGAAATTGAGGCTGGTCTTGCCCAATTCCGCAATCAACCGGTTGCTCTGATTTGGGGGATGCAGGATTGGTGTTTTACGCCGGAATTTCTCAAACGTTTTTTACACTATTTCCCTGAATCCGACGTTCATCGTTTGGACGGGGCGGGACATTACCTGCTTGAAGACGCACCTGAAGAGGTCATTAGCGCGATTGAACAGTTTCTGGTTGCAACCGATATAGGGTTTTATGGGAAGGACGTACAATAATGCAGGAATTGACACAACATGAGGCGGACAGACTGCTCCAAACAGAGAAACATTATCGCGGCAAGGAGTCCTACCATTTTCCTGCCGACAAAGAAACACTTCCTGATATTGAACTCATGTCCTCAGATGGTCGCGCAAAATTTATTCTCAATGTCAGTCGAAAAGGGATTGATCTTCAGAAATTCACCTTTGCCAATCGCGCTCAGATATTTACTCTTGCGCGAGTTGATTTGTTACAAGGTGGTCGGCATCTCAATCCCGATCAGGAAATCATCACGGGACCACACATTCATTATTATCGTGAAGGTTATGGAGACAAATGGGCTTTTCCGTTGCCGGAGTCGTTCCGTAACTGTCAGACTCCTTACCAGATTTTGCAGCAATTTATGACGGAATGTCATATTGTGACTCGGCCTCGATTTGAACAACGATTATTCTAAACTTCCATGTCTTACGATATAAAACAACTGACCGACGGTTATTTTAGATGGTTGAAGGATAATACGTCCTTTCGTAATCTGGAGGAGGGATGGACGGAAATAGCGACCCCTTTTTTAGATCGGCACAATGATGGTCTGCAAATTTATGCCAAACCGGAAAAGAATGGAGTTCGGTTGTCGGACGACGGATATATTATCGACGATTTAATCATGTCAGGTTGTTCGTTGGACTCACCTAAACGCAAAGGAATTCTCAAGGAAATCCTCGCCGGATTTGGTGTCGAAAATAATGACAGACGACTTGAGGTTTTTGGTAGTTTTGACCAATTTCCCCACCTAAAACATAATCTACTACAGGCGATGCTCTCCGTCAACGATCTGTTTTATCTGTCCTCCGCTCATATTGCCAGTCTGTTTTTTGAAGATGTGTTAAACTGGCTCGACACGGAGGACATTCGGTACACCCCGAATGTTGAATTTCGTGGTAAAAGCGGTTTCAATCATTCCTTTCACGGTGTTATTCCGAAATCGAGAAAATCGCCTGAACGCGTGTTTCAAACGATCAATCATCCCGACAAAAATGAAGTTCAGCGACTCATTTTTAAGTGGAATGACACTAAAGAAAATCGGGAATCGGATTCGATTTTATATCCTGTACTGAATGATGTTGACAACCGTGTTTCCGTTGCGGTTGTCGAGGCCTTTGACAAGTATAATATCAAGAGCCTGTTTTGGTCGCAACGTAACGAATACAAAGAAATGTTGAGTGCGTGATTGTGGAGAGGAACGAACAATTCAGAACAAGTTGGGCGGATTGCCCGCATTCCAATCGGAAGAACAATTTCTAACCGTTTACAGTCTAACCTTTTTCAAACTGCCGTGTTGGATTACAGGACGATTTTGAAGACGATTTTGACGGTTATTTGTCTTTGCCTTTTTCTGACCGTCATTCCCGGGTTTGCCCAAAGTCCGATTCGTCGCCCAATTCCTCCCAATCTGGAACCTCCTAATCCGGCTGGAACACCTTTGGGCGAGAGTGCGGCCAAAGAATTGGCGGAAAGTGACCCCGAATTTATTCAGGCGGTCCCCGTTCCTTCTGAAGAGGTCCCGCTTTATGGACTTTTACCCCGGGGTACACCAGATCGAGCGGTCTATCGTTGTTTTTTTGACGACAAAACCGACCCCAATCAGGATCATTGGCCGGACGGTTGGACGCGACAGTCGGGGATTGATTATCCCGAATATGTGGTGATCGGTATTGAACGATTGCCGAATCCCGTCAATTTTCGTACTTTAAGGGTCAACGTTCAAGGGGGTAATGTCCTGCTCCGAACACCGAAAATCCCCGTTCAGTCCGAGCTGAGTTATCGATTAAAGTCGTATGTTCGCGTCAATCAGTTGCAGTATGATACCGTTTCGGTTGCACTCACCTATTACAATCAGGACGGTCAGGAATTACGTTCGGAATCGACAAAACCCTTTCAAAATACATCCGGTTGGAGAGAAATTTCTCTGGGACCTTTTCCTGCTAACATGCCCGGGGTTGCTTATGCTCAAATCAATTTCCTCATTGCGCAAGGGAATCGTCAGGATTTCAAAGGAACTGTTGACATTGCAGGAATCGAACTGTTTGACAGTCCAACAATTCAGTTAACGACGAACAGTCGGAATAATCTTTTCACGGACCCCAAATCGGTCGATGTTCGTTGTCGATTAAGCGGGTTGACTGCGGAACAGAATCGGTTGACGATGATTCTGGAGAATCCATTTGGCGAGACGCTTGAGCAAACAACGGTTCAATTGTTGCAGGATGATTCCGGCAATGAAGTTTTTGTCGTTGATCCCAAACAGGACCCTTTGTTACATCGCAGTTATGCAATTTGGCATGTCCCCGTTTCCTCCCCCGGTTTTTATCGAATTCGTCTGAAAATGGACGGTCTTGATTCTGGGGCTGCAAACAATCAGGTCAGTTTGGCCGTTTTGGAACCTTTGCCCAATCCGGTTCGGGGGGAATTTGGTTGGACATTGGCGGGGAAAACGACGAAGGAAATTCAGGCGTTACAATCTCTTCTTGCCCAATCCGGGATTTCCCGGTTGAAAATACCAACTTGGCTCGGCGCAAAAGCAACCGCGCAAGATTGGTCCGAACTCAGTACACTTTGCGAATCCCTCACCCAAAACCTGAAATTGTCCCTGACCGGTCTTTGGGTCGATCCCCCTGAAGATGTGCTGAGTCAAGTGACCGCTCCCTTCCCCAATGCAGCCGGTCTCTTCAGTATGCCCCTTGAATCATGGTTCCCCTCTGTTGAGCCGAGTTTGCTGTATCTCCCGCTCATTCGGAATTGGCAATTGGGGGGTGATGAAGATCGGAGCATGTATGAAATTGACCAACTGTTTCCGCAAGTGGACGCGATACATCGGGCAATCAACGGTGTTGCGATTGATACGGCGGTTGGTTTTGGTTGGTCTTGGGACCGACCGATTCCAGAAACATTTGTTGCAGATCGGGCTGCACAATTTGCGGCACAAAGAGCAACCTTACTCCGAAATGCGCAGGAACTGGCGAGAAAAAATAGTCGGGGGAATGAACCCCTTGAGGTTGTTCCAGAACCGCTTACGATTACGGCAAATGGACGGGAATTTTTGGCTCTTTCAACGGATGATCCGTTGACGGAAGAGGAGTTAAAAACGTATTTGTTGGGATCGCAAAACACGAACATTGAGCGTTCGGTTGTCTTGCGCCCCATTTCCAAAGCCGATTATCCGCTTGTTGACCGTTTGTTCGATTTGGTACAACGAATGTTGATTGCCAAAATTTTTGGGGCGAAAGATGTTTTTATTCCTGAACCGTTTGACGATCAAACCGGTTTGTTGAATCGGGATGGAACGCCGGACGAACTGTTTCTTCCTTGGAGAACGACTTCGTTGATGATTTCGGGAAAAGCACATGCGGGAAAAATTTCACTTCCGAATCTGAGTGAGAACCTGATTTTTTCTGGGTCAGACGGAACGGTAATGATGATGTGGAATGTTGGGACAACCCGATCTGAACCGGTTAATGAGGTTTTATTTTTGGGGACAGAGTGTGAAATCATTGATCTTTGGGGGAAACGAACGCGACCTTTTCGGGAAGGACGCTCACAAGTGATCCCGGTTGGTCCGCTCCCCTTATTTGTAACCCGACTCAACCCGGATGTTGTTCTGTTGCGACAAGGATTTACACTCGATCAACAGAAAATACCGAGTCAATTCGGTCCCAAAATTCCGAACGGTTTCACTTTTCAGAACAAAACGGCGAATAACATTTCCGGGACGATTCGGATTGTTGTTCCGACGAGTTGGAAGGTGGAACCGACCGAAGTTTCGATTGACCTTTTGGGGGGGGAACAGGTCCATGTTCCGTTTTCGTTGACGTTGACCCCTCGTGCTGTAAGTGGTCCTCAACCGATTTGTTTTGACCTCAATCTGGACGGGGTACAATCGGACGTTAAAGAGTTCAGCATCTACGATCAAATTCATGTCGGAGAAGGTGATGTTTATTTGGAACAACCGGTTACACGTTATAATGCGAGGACGGGGAATTTGGAAGTACAAACGGCGTTGATTAACGATTCAGACAATCCCGTTTCTTTTAAGTGTTCGTTGGTGATACCGGGCCGACAACAGGAACAGCGAACGATACTGAATCAGGGGTTTGGTCGGAATGACCATACTTTTGTGATTCAAGAAGGAGAAAAACTTTTGGGGCAACAGTTAAGTTTTGTTGCGCGTGAAATCGGGGGAGTACGGACCTTGCGAACTGTTTTTCAGGCAAATAAGTAGTCCCTTTCGAGTCCCGTCGGAACGATCTTTTTGTAACCCGGGATAAGGGAGCAACGCGACCGCAACCCCGGGTTAAGTGTTCCCCCGACAAAACAAGCTCCTTAGCGACCTAATGTTTAGCCGCGATACAACGTATCGCGCGTTCTGAACCGCCCAAACGACAATTATTGAAATGCGCTAAAAAAACTTGGATTGAGACAATCGTATGGTATACGGCAAACGGTTAGAAAGGGTTTGTTTTCCGATTGGAACGCGGGCATCCTGCCCGCACCTTTTTTTCTTGATGCAGGCAAGATGCCTGCGTTCCGACAAAATGTCCATTTTGTACCTGTTTGGGGCTTAGTACAAAAAACCGCTTAGACGGCTTGTGGAGTCCCGCAAATGACAGCCCGCCATATCAACCGGTTTGTGTCTGCTGCACAACCTGATCGACTTTGTTCCACAACTCTTCCGTCTGAAGACGGATTTTCTGTCCCGCCGTCCGAATGACTTCTTGTCGCTCACGGTAAAACCCTTCGTCCATAAGAGCAGTAAATTTTTCCTCGAACGCCGAGTGATTCGACAAATCCTCCATTAAGTACCCCTCGCAGTCATATTCCTCAAAAAGAAATCGGTATTTGTGACTCCAAGAAGTGCCAATACAGGGAACTCCTTGTGATAAGGCGTTAATCAATCCATGATAACGGGAACCGATCACCAATCGGCAGGTTCCCAGAATACCTTTGATGAACAAGGGGTTGGTTTCCCGAATGACCGGCAATGTTTTCACTCCTCGTTCCTCAAGGAGCGAGACCACCTTGCCGTCTTCTCGTTGATGACACAGAATGAAACCGGGCAATCCTGTCTGTTCAACACGACGGATACATTGCTCTAAAAAGTCAAGGTATTGTGATTTCGTCTGAGCATCTGCCTTATCAAGCATTTTTTGATTCGGCAAAACCGCAATACCTCCATGCAGCGTCGCGGGAAACGAATTTGGGACAAATCCTTGCACGGGACTCGTGAAATCGGGCGCACGAGAAAGTTTCTCCGTCGGACCCGTAATCGTTTGCACCAGCTCCAACGAACGACCATCTCGCGCAAAAATCAGACGCGCTGCGTCAAAGAGCGGTTTGACAATCGGTATGATGCTACTTCGATTGAAGGGACCAAACGCTTGAGGAAGCATAATGAGCGGAACGTTTGCATGGAGACATTCCAACCGTTCGCGGACATTTGTTTTGACATATTCATCGGACCAGGGATCGCCGAAACAGAACCCAGATGCGTCAATGATGACATCAATTTCTTTCGGAAGTATCCAACCGCCCCATTCCAATCGGGTCTTTTCCGGCAACCAAGAGAAAACATGTGCTGCTCGTCCCCATAGAGGGGTTAGTAACTGATAAAGTCTTCCATCTGTCCGATCAGCAAACGAACCGGTGAAGCCCGCAACAATTCGTGCTGACGGAAAAGTTGCACGAAGGTGCTGCATGACCGCACAAAGCATCAACTCGGACCCCTTGTTATCCCGCCCGACCCCAGTGATAAGAATGTTCATGTTATTCTCCCTCGCAAATAGATTTGTTCCACAACCTGAAAACCATTATAACGCACCTACCATGCTCGGCAGTATAGGGAATCCACACACCACTGTCAAGACAGTCTCGGTTACCATCCAGTCCGCTAACAAGTTTTGGGAAAAAGAGTATTTTCATTTTTGAACCACGAAAATCACAAAAAACACGAAAACCTCACAAAATACCGTTTTTCGTGTATTTCGTGGTAAAAACAAATCCGTCCGACCCGGCTCGGTTCAAATCGCAAAACCAAACTTGTTAGCAGTCTGGGTTACCATCGACTCCTTTTTCATTCCAACGGTTGAATCCGCAACATGGTACGCATCTGCTCCCAGAAATTTACATCGATTTCCTGCCTAAAAACGAAAAATCGTAGTCTGCGGCGCGACGAATCCAAAGCCAAAAATGATGGATTCCATTTGAAAACGCTTTGATTGCCGCACTTCAATCGGAATAACATTTTTCAGCGGCTCTTGCATGAACGCGAGCTAAGACCACCTCGACGGAACTGAACTGTTTGTAATAATCACAGAGGTCCTTAAGATTGGGAAATCTTTCGGACAATTCTTCTCTATGCTTACGCAGCCAAATCAGCGGGTCCCCCTCATCCGGTTGATTCATTAAGTCCAATTCACTAATATCCTTCATTGGCAGTCTCCTCTATAAGCATTTGTTGCGCGGCAAGGTCCCTTTGCAACTTAGCCTTGATTTCCTCCCAAGATGGAACCGTGCGATAATAATCAGAGAGTTGCTCAATCGTCGGATACTTTTGGGCCAGTTCATCACGGTGTCTGCGCAACCAAACTAAGGGATCACCTTCATCCGGTTGGTTCCACAAATCCAACGTGTTAATATCAGTGTACATGATGTTTTTTCCACTTCTAGTAAAAGTTGTGCCGGTGTTAATAAACGCGGCGCGACGAATCCAAAGCCAAAAATGATGGACTCAACGTAAATTTTCGGCTTCTCTGTCATGCGTGTACCGCTTGGTAGGTTATTTCTTTAATTTCCCCGCAAGTTGCACGATTTTTTGGCGGTCCTGAGAGGTAAGACAAACAAAAAAGGCGGTTCCAAAGTAAACAATTGTACAGACAAACCCGTTGAGAAACAAGTATTTATATTCAGGAACGGCCAAGTATTGGGTGATGTAGTAGGGCAGGATGAGGCAGAGACAGCTCCGCAGACCGCTTTGCAGAATGGTGTTCCAGTATTCCCAGGGACGAAAGCCGAACAGGCGAATCACAAGGGGGGGCAAAATCAAGACTCGGCAAAGAAACATGGCGATAAAATTCCCCATTGCAACGCCCGTCATGCCGTAATGTTTCACGAGCAAAAGTGTCGTGGTCACATTGACGATTGCATCAACGGTATTAACCGACGCCAGATAATGGTGATTCGCTGTTGCGAAGAGAGCGCGTGTCGAGGGGGACTGCCACATCGAAAACGTCATGCCAAGTGTCAGGAACACCAGCGCATTGTAGCAATCAAGGAATTGAGGACCAACCCAACGGGTAATGAAGGGGATGGACCAGAAGAGTAATCCAAACGCGATAAAATTACTCAGGATAATGGTGATACGATAGGAAAACTTCAGGTGTGCCAGAATCGTCGCGTGATCGTCATTCGCATGAAGTCGTGTGAACCAAGAGGTCAGCCATGTTGTGCAACATCCCATTACGTTTTGAAAATAACCGACCAGACGACCGGCAATTGCATAATGGGCAACCATGTCGAGGGACAGGAAAGCGGCGATAATGAGCGAACTGATTCGAAATCGGAGGACATCGGTGATTTGGGCCCAAAACGTGACGGTTGAATAGGCAAAGAGGGGTTTGAAGTCCTCTCGGCGGATATTTTGCCGGGAGAGTTGCAGGGGCGGAAAGACTTTTTTGGCGAGGAGGTAGTAATAACCCATATTCAGGAGGGAGAGCAGGACTGTCCCGCACGCCATAAGAATGATTTTTCCCCCGCAAAAGACAATGGTAAAGGTTAAGGCGGCTCCTAAAATACGAAAAATTAAACCGCGAACCTGATCCAGATCGCTTCGTAAACAGCCGGAAATGATTCCTGAAAAGACACGAAGTGGAAAGTCGACCATAAAGTTGATACCGAGAATCATGGTCACAATGCACAAGACGTTGACATCCTCCATGCTGGAATGATAGGCTGCGTACATTCCCCCGGCGATTCCAAAGGACAGGATTGCGGCGACAACACCGACGACGGTAAAGATGTAATAGCCGATACTCGCAAAGCTGTTACATCCGGGGATGTCTTTTTTGGTGAAGGAAACGGTAATGTATCGTCCAACAGCACTGGTGATACCGAAGTCGAGCAGACCGTAAAAACCGGTAATGGAGCCGACGACTTCCCACATTCCCATTTGTCTTACGCCGATATTGGACAGTAAGAAGGGGGTCATAAACAGGGAAACCCCAACGGCGAAGAAGAGGTTAAAGAGAGAAAAACCGGCACCTGTCAACAGCCGCTTGAGAATGGTGTCATGTGAGTGCTGGGGAATCTGATTCATGGGGCGAAGACCGAAAGAATTTTGGGGGTTTGCCGTTTGTGTTCGTCGATTTTTCGGGATTTTCAGATGAAATTGCCGCTTCTTTGCAGCGCGGCATTATAACACAATGCGCCGCATGAGAAAGAGCAAGCGGGCAAAAAAACGATTGCAACGCCCGAATCAAGAGAAAGGAGAAGGCGGACAGTAAAAAGCAAAAGGAGGGGGAGGAAAAAATCCAACCCCTCCCCCCTCTCTTCAAGGTTACAATCCAAAAAATCACACCTCAAACAACTGTCTTAGAAGAAAAATCGGCAACTCAAACCCAATATATCCGTTGTCGGGCTGAAATCGCTGGTGTTGGACCGAACATCGGACATTTGGCGGATGTAGTTCAGCGACCAACGGGTTTGGGAATTCCAATACCAGTTCAGGGCAAAACCCAATTCGTAATCGGTCCCATATCGAACAGCGTTCGTTGTGGGAGGTGTCGTTGCAACAAAATCCTCATTGTTCATCACCCCGAGATACGTTGCAACTTCCCAAGCACCCGGTCCTTGCAGACAGTAAAACTGTCCCTTGTCAACCGAAATGAAATTGCGAGAGACATTCGCGGTTCCCCAAGCAGCACTTTCTTTGCTGTATGTCCGATAATCTCCCGAGGTCAGGAACTGCCGCATCATCACATAACCTCCTTTTGAGGTCTTGTCTCCATTTTGGAAATTGTCGGATCGGGCATTGTTAAAGCATTGGGCAAACATTTCCCCTTGCAGTGCAAAACCGCAATACTGCCAAACAAATTCCCCCCCAACTTTCTGGTAATTATCACAATCAAAAGCACCTGAATCAAGAGTCGAAAAACCAACGGAATATCCGCCCGGATTAACAGAATTTTTCGCTGGTGTTGCCGAACTTCGACAATAATCGGTGTAATTGTAATATCCGCCAAACAAAAGCATTTTTTGTCCGTCCTTGACATACCAAGGAGCATACGTCGTGCGGACCAACGCTGTTGCTCCCTGATTACTGTCCGTAATCAAGTGCGATTCGGAAATGTTGCGTGCCCCATAAATACCGCTGAAAAATCGCAACCGGTCGTTGCAGAACAAATGACGTGAGGTAATCCCCAATCGGCGTGAGGTAAACTGATTTCCGGCCGGAGAGGGAGTTTCCATGAATGTTATATTCGTTGTTCCTGTACAAACTTCGGACGAACCGTCTTCGAGGTATTGATTACCAACCCGGAGATAACCGAAAAACGGAATGTTCTTGGCTCCTAAATAGACATCCTTAAAGGATATTCCCCCCAATGCAGTACCGGCATCCCCTTTGCTTGTCGTTGCGGCGTATCCCCATTTTTCATAACCCATTTCAACTTTGTAATCGAGCATTTCATAACCGACTCCGCTGACGCTGACCCGGGCTTCACGAAAACCCAAATTGTTCTGCCCTTGTCCATAAGCATCATAACTGTCACCATTTTGTTTCATAACATTCACACTGTCCATGAAAACCCGTCCCCCGAGTTTTGCCGTAAACCCTTTTTTCGGGTCAGGTGCATTCGCCTTTTTGCCCAACTCGGTTTTCAATTCCTGCTTGAGTGCAGCCAATTCGGCGGAAAGTTCTTCAAGCGTAACGGTGCTGTTTTCAGCATAAAGGACATTGGGGGTTTCCTCGACGATTTGCGGGATGTAAGAAGCATCTTGAAGCGGGGTTGCCGACTCAAGAACCGAACGGGTTTCACTTGGACCCGGTTCAGCAATTCGTTTTTGTGCCGATTTGGTCGACCAACCAGCTGACGCTTCTTCGGCTGCAAGTGTAAGTGGTGTTGCCAAAATGAGGGCAAACAGACTCAAATAAAAACAGGTTCTTTTCATTGAAACACTCCTTTGTTAATGAAAAATGTGATTGAGGTGATTTTTTCCTTTTTTCCATAAAAGCAAGAGGATCGTGTCGGACAAAAATCGTAAAATCCTTTTCGATCATTGCCGATCACCGACTCTTCAACACACTCTTCGTCTTTGTTGCGAACAGTACCCTTTTTGACGAACGATACTGTTTTTATGAACGATACTGTTTTTATGAACGATACTGAAAAACGGATTCGTCTTTTCAATCCGAACGGAACAGAAAAACGATTCGTGTGAATCCTGACTGAAAAACCGGTTGGGATTAACAAGCCGATTATGACGGTCTGCCGTATAGTATCGATCCGTAACCGCAAAACCATTTGTTCGTAATAGTGCCGAAAAACCGTTTTTTCCAAAAAGAAGGGACCTGTTTCTCCTACATTCCGTTCAAAACGGACGGTCGGCAAGAGCGTCACGACACACAGGTTCGTCATATCCCTTACAACACGTCGTGAAAGACAAGATAACCGTTAAAATCGTTAAAAGTTAAGACCGTTTAGCCGAGGAACATCGTTCCGCGCGTATTAAAATTTCTGTACGCGCGATACGTTGTATCGCGGCTAAACGGAGAAATCCGCTCACTTTTTTCGCCAGAATTGTGACATTGGGATTCCGAGGTTTTGTTGGACAGTCGCAATATCTGCCAAAAATCGTCGGGCATCTTCGGGATAACCGGCTGTTGCAGTCAAATGAGGGATCACCGCTTGCCAGAATTCGTTCCAACGTTGCATTGCCAATTCGCGTAAAAATTTGGACGCAAGAGAAGACAGGGCAACGGGAAAAAGAGAATCTCCTTTGACCTGAAATCGAAGTGTAATCGGTCGTTTTCCGTAAATAAATCGGTATTCACTCTGTTTTGCCCCTTCAAGAACGGTTTCTAACAGTGTTTCGCCAAAAATTTCAAACAGTAAGCCCGAATATCGATTTCTCGCTCCCAACTTGTCACAAATCACCCAAACCTTTTCGGGACAATCGTCGGGGCAATCCGGCAATCGGTCAAGCAAACATCGGATAAGGTTGAGAACAAAATGAGCATGTGCCGTTCCTTTTGAACCGAATCGGTCAACCGAATCGTTGAATTGTTCGGGATAAATGACGGAACTACGCAGATCAAGGATGTCGGCATTTGCCCGATTCAGCGCAGACGCAAGCATCTCGGGAAGTGTGTCCGTCAACGACATCTTCTGATTCGCAAGACCCCGGTCATTTCGTTGCCCCGACTTGTTGCTTGTATGCCGTTCTCCCGCTCTTGAATGAGCCGGTTGATCGGGTTTCATTGACTGACACCAACCAAGAACAGGAACAGGTTGTTGAAAATCGTTTTCCCAATCTCGAAACAAGCGGAATTGCCCGTTTTTTTCCGCTTCTCTTCCCGTCCACTGAAAATCGCTCAATCGGTAATCCGTCGATTGTTCCTTCGTTTTCCGAGCAAGTTTTTTCCCAAGATAATGATAAACCGTCAAAACCGTTCGTCCAAGTCGTTCAAGCGAATCGCCTGATTTGTACACCCGTTTAGAATCACCAACCAACAAAACGGCCTTTTCGTTGTCAACCTCTTTCTGCAAGTCAGAAAAGACCCCTTTTGCGATCAATTCTCGGGTCCAACCGTCCACAAACCAATCCGTTGTCTCCTCCTTACTCAACGAACAAGACCTGTTGAGGTGTGTCCCGTCAATTGGAGGAGTCGGTCCTAAACGCCAAACGGACCCGGAAATGACGAGCGGTCCCAGATTCGGCCCATATCCGGCTTCATCAACGCCAATAAGTATATTATGACTCATTTTAGGGGGTATAGGGAATAGGGGATAGGGATTAGGGAAAAAATGTGTCGTTTAGCCGAGGAACAGCGTTCCGCGCGTATTTTTGTAGAAGGTAGGAGGTGAAGGTAGGAGGAAAGAAGGGGGATTCAGGGAGATAACGGTGTTGCGCAAATCAACCGGTTTCCTCACTTTTTCAACTCCTATCTCGTTTGGTTCAATTCTCACTTTTCAATTTTCCATTCTCACTCCTAACTCCTAACTCCTAACTTCTACCTTCTTTCGGCATATCGCGGTTAAACGGAGAACTTCTTCCTCCCTATTCCCCAGTCCCTATCCCCCAACCCCTATTCACTACCCCCAACTTTCTGTCGGATTTCAACCAACAGTTCCCCTTTTTTGCCGATTTGGACAACGCGAAATTCCAGACGGCCCAATTGGCAGACATCTCCTTGTTGGGGAAATCGTTCAAGATGCTCCTGCAACAGGCCCGCAACTGTCACGCTCGATTGCGAATCGAAATGACAGTCAAACCGACGTTCCAAACGTTGCAACCCCGTCAAACCGGTTACTAACCAAACCCCGGGTTCGGTTTGATGAATCGAGGAACGGTTCAATAATCGACGGGACCGTCCCGAATCACGACCATAAATCGTGTCCCAAATATCCTCAATCGTCAAGACCCCGATTGTCTCTCCATGTTCATTCAAAACCGCTGCAACTTCTTTCTTTTGTGAATAAAACTGTTCTAAAACAGCAGCAATTGGGAGAGACCAGGGAACGAGCAGGACGGGCGCGGAATGTTCATCCCAAAAGGAGGAATCCTGGACCTGAAGAAGATGAGGATACTGTTTGAGCGAAATCGCGGTTGCCAGTTCCTCACTGTTTCGTTCCGTAATAAAAAGATAACCGATTCGGGGCAACACACCTTTCCAGGATTGCGCGAGAGAATCGAGCGAGACAGGGGGGGGCAAAAACTGCAAGGTCGTTCGCGGTCTCATCAATTCTTCGGCTCGCAGATTGGAAAGACGGACGATGTTTTGCAACACTTTCTGCTCTCGACGTAAAAGGGAGGAATCTTTTTTCGTAAAATCAATTGCCTTTTCGAGATCACGAACCCGCAAATAAGGTTCCGCCTGAAATTCGGGCCAAAATAATTTCCGTGAATAACGGTTAACAGTCTCAAAAATCGGCAAAAGTGGTCGAAGAACACGCAAAACCGTTGCAAGGGGCATTGTCCAAAGCCGGACAAACAGTCGGGGACGGAGAACCGAAATGGTTTTGGGGAGCATTTCGCAGAAAAAGATAACGGCGAGGAGAGAGCCGACTGCGAACAAGCCGGAGTAGGCGTATTCACCTTGTTGTTGCAAAGAAAAGGTAATAAGTGTGGAAAGAGTAAAAAAGAGCAGATTGAGGATAAGGTTTCCCCAAAGAATTGCAGCGAGCAACGGTTCGGGTTCAGAAACAAGGGCTGCAAACGTCCGGGAAAATCGTCCTCCTTGCGCCAGTATTTTGTTTCGATCCGACCGATTCAGTCGAAAGAAAGCCGCTTCTGCCGACGAAAAAAAGGCTGACCCCAACATGAGCAGCAACATCGCCAAAACAGCAGGTCCGTACATTGGAAGTGAATAGGGGTTAGGTCGTTTAGCCGAGGAACAACGTTCCGCGCGTAATAAACCGTTTAACCATTCAAAAAAAAATAATAAAAGGCGGTAATGGAGTGATTGAGTCGCAGACGAAATCGCGGAATGACGCTCAACGTCGTTAGGTTTAACCGCAATACAACGTTCCGCGCTTAATGAGATTTTAATACGCGCGATACGTTGTATCGCGGCTAAACGAAAACTTCCCTACTTCTATCCCTTATCCCCAATCCTCTTCAAGATGTCAACCGCAATGTTCACGTCGTCAACCAACTGAAAATCGTACATCCCAACACAAATGATGTCAGCACCTCCGTCGTATGCAAACTGAAAACCGTCTCGGGATGTATTGCTCCTGCTGCAAGGGTCTTAAACGCAATCCAGGGACTGGACAAGGTTTGCATGAATTCAGATGTCTCAACCGGTTCACGACAAAAAATGTTATCATGTTCCTGTTCCGGTTGCGCCGACCAATAATTCGTGTGATGATAGGTCTTCATCCAAAAATCCGGCTTAAAACCCCGTTCCGTCGCCCGTTTCACCGTTTGAATTCGATGTGCGCCCAAACCGGCAATCACCCCTTCTTTCCGAACCTGTTCCAAATGCGCTTCCAAAACGTCAAATTTCTCCTCCTGAACCAATCGGTCCGTCGTCTCTCCATTCAAATAGCAACCGCTTGCTCCTTGTTCCATTGAAATTTTCGTCTCTTCAGGATTGCGACAGTCGGCAAAAAAGTGCATTTTCCCCCCCGCATCCCAATACCGTTTGGTCAGCGCAAAATGTGAATAATGCGAAAGAAAAGCGTTAATACCGCACGCTTCTGCCAATTTGAAGGTTGCAATGATCTTTTCCGGCGTATGATAAGCGGTTACAAGTTCCGAAACATAGAGCAAATCCCGGGCATGTGCCCAACCGCCGAACAGATTGCCGCCTAAAATGATCCGGCTCAAACGGAGATTGCCAACTTTCGTCGTTGTTGGTTTCGCTTTCAAGTCTTCCAATTTGGCCCAATTCGTATGAACCCGGGTTGCACCTGCAACACCATCTGGTTTTTCCTGCAATTCCCGGGCGAGAATTTTCTCTTCGTTACTCAACAGGGCAGAACCGGCCAAACCGGCCAAACCGGCCCCAAGAGCAAGTTGGCCGAGCAGTGTACGCCGGTCAGGATTGCGCAATTTTTCGCACTCAGGTTGATTTGACATAAGCAATAAGGCATGTTAAGGTCAAGGGTCGGAGAGCAAAGAACCTGATGTAGGACCTGATGTCGAGTCCCAGTTTACAGATAGGGGGTTAGAAAAACAAGAACCGACAACAAAAGGTTCCTCTCCGTTGCGTCGCGGAACATTCTTCCGCGCGTATTTGCGTCCCCGTTTAGCTGAGGAACATCATTCCGCGCGTATTGATCCCGACTACTTCTCCAATTCTTTGATCTTAATATTGCGGATTTCGACCTTCATTGCCGGTCCAACGTGTGCTTGAATCGCAATAAGGCCCGTTTTGCGACGCTCTTTTGCGTCCTTGTCGTTGCAAATGCTCATCACATTCCCGTTGATCTCCTTGGTGAACGTAAAGTCTTTCGCAGTCACAACATAATCATTCCAGTCTTCAACCTTGATTTTCCGCTTCAATTCCCGGTCTTTCGCAAATTCCCGAACCGTTTTCGGCTGATGATCGTCCCCTATCTCGGATTCTTCGCCCCGTTTCGCCAGAATTCCACGATAATTCTCTCCATAAAGAATCCCCGTATAGGTGTTGTTTCCGTCAAAGTCCGCCTGATACCCCCCAACCCGAAAGGGGGTCTCGTCTTCAATAATCCAACTGCGATACTGAACCCCCGAATTCCCCTCTTTCGTCAAACGATACTCAAATTTCAAGACGAAATCACTGTACTCCTTGTCCTTGAGAATCAAAAACGTGTTCTTCGTAATCTTTTTCGGTCCTTCATTGGCCGTTTCTCCAACAATGCAACCTTCTTCAACCCGCCAAATGTCAGGGTTTCCTTCCCAATTGGAAAGGTCTTTACCATTAAAAAGGGAAACAAAACCTTCATCATCGACCTGAACAGTTGGATCGGCTGCAATTGCGAAACCCGCGATTGCAAAAATCAACATAACAGACAAAAAGGGGGCAAAGAGTTTCATTTTAAGTATCTCCAAAATAAGTTTTAGGGGTTGAAAAGGCAGATTGATTCTGCGAGAATGAGGTGTGTAACTCTTGGACAAAGGTCGCATTATAAACAACACGAGAATGGAATGTCAACAAGCGAAGAAAAACAAACAGCAGAACCGGTTGCTAAAACCGAGCAGGAAACAGAGCGAGTCAAGCGGAGTCAACCAGACAGCCCGTTGAATTCAGGTTGTGACCGACCGATTGCGATCATAACGGGGGGATCAAGCGGACTTGGGGCTGAATATGCGCGACAATTGGCCAATCGGGGTTATGACCTGATACTGACTGCACGCCGGGAAGGACCACTTGCTGCAATCAAAGCGGAAATTGAACAGCAATATGCCGTTTCGGTTGAAACACTCTCGCTCGATCTTGCCGATTCAGCCCAATTGCTGCAATTTGAACATCGGGTTGCACAAATGCCGCGATTAGACATGTTGATTAACAATGCGGGATATGGACATGAAGCGAGATTCCCGGATGTTGACATTGACCGGGAGTGTAAAATGGTTCAAGTTCACGCAATTGCCCCACTTCGGCTCTGTCATGCCGCCTTAAAACCGATGATTGCACAAAAACAGGGAAAAATCATCAATGTTTCTTCGGTTGCGGCATTCCTCTTTGGACCCGGCGTTGCTCAATACATGTCAACCAAAGCCTATTTGCTTTCCTTTACCCGTTGTCTTCAATGTGATGTCCGCGAACAAGGAATCAAAGTTCAGGCCCTTTGTCCCGGTCTCGTCCGAACCGGTTTTCACAATACGGAACTGATTGACGAGGAAAAGTACAAAAGGATACCTAACTTTCTTTGGTTGCAAAGCAAAAATGTTGTCCGGGACTCGCTCAAAAATCTGGACCAAAAACGACACACGGTTGTTTTCATCCCTTCCTTTCGGTATAAACTTTTCACCTTTTTTCTCCGTAGTCCTCTTTTGAGCAATCTGACCGAGTTGATTTATCGATTCCGCAATTGAACCGTTTAGCAACTCACGCAGAATGATATTCTGCGCGTTTCCCCGTTTAGCCGAGGAACAACGTTCCGCGCGTATTGAAATCTCTGTACGCGCGATACGTTGTATCGCGGCTAAACATTAGGTCGCTCCGACGGAGCTTGTTTTGTTGAGGGGACGCTTAACCCGGTTGTATCGCAACTCAACGCTTGTTTTTCCAATCAACCTGAAACTGTGAGAATGAAACAATCCCTTAACCTCATCATCGTCGTCCTTTGGGTTGCTTCTCTCCTGCCGAGAATGTTCGCGGAACAGGAATCACCCAAAATCATTCGGTACAGCGATTACGGGGCGGTTGGTAATGGTCTGATCGATGATTTTGACGCTATTATCAAAACACATGTTGAAGCGAATCAGGCCCGATTGCCGGTCCAAGCTGATGTCGGTGCTGTTTACTATATCGGCGGGGCAAATAAAACCGTTCCTTTACAGACGGACACGGACTGGAGAGATGCCAGATTCATCATTGACGACACAAGGGTCGAAAACCCAAGCAGCCCTGTCTTCTGCGTTTCATCCCAACTTCCTTCTTGTCCGATCACAACAATCAAGACGATCCGAAAGAATCAGGAAAAACTGGACCTGACTCTTCCTGCCCCTTCACTCATTTCAGTTCAGGACAATACAACCTTACGTTACATCCGATTCGGCTTGAACCAAAACAAAGGTACAGCGCAACAAGAAGTGTTTCTTGTCGATCAAAAGGGCAACATCGACTGCACAACTCCCTTTTTATGGGACTATGATAATGTAACGTCAATGACCGCTTATCCGATTCCTGATAAAAAACTGACCGTCCGGGGGGGGAATTTCACAACAATTGCCAATCAATCGGATTCGGGCAACTACTATGCCCGGGGAATAAGCATTGCCCGTTCCAACGTACAGATTGAAGGAATTTCTCACAACATTGAGGGCGAAGGAGAGTATGGTTCCCCTTATGGAGGTTTCCTCTCGGTCTCGCTTTGTTCGGATGTTATGATACAGAATTGCCGATTATCAGGACACAAAACCTATCTCACAACAGGGAGTGCTAAATTGCCGGTTCCCAAAGGGACCTACGACATTCAGGTGAACAGTTCGGTCAACATAAGGGTGAGGGATTCTCAACAGCTCAATGACATCCATGACACACGGTTATGGGGCATTTTTGGCTCTAATTTTTCGAAGAACATTACGTTTGAGAACGTCGAATTTTCCCGTTTTGATGCACACATGGGGGTGAGGAACGCGACGATCAGGAATTCGGTTTTGGGACATCAGGGGATCAACCTGATTGGAAGCGGAATGTTCCTTGTTGAAAACACTCAGGTTCACAGTGTCAACTTCATCAATTTGCGCAGTGATTATGGAAGCACCTTTGAGGGGGAGATCATCATCCGCAACTGCGAGTACATACCTCGACATGGAGCAAAATCGGATGCTGTTCTGATTGGCGGTCATAACACAGGACAACATGATTTCGGTTATCCTTGTTTCATGCCGCAAAAAATAACAATTGAAGGTCTTATCATTGACGACCGGAATCCGTTAGAAGGTTATACAGGTCCGAAAATATTTGCAATTTTCAATCATGAATATGCTAATGCAACAGATGAGGCAAAGTATCCCTATGTTGTGACGGAAGAGGTGGAGCTAAAGAATCTGACGATCAGAAGCGGCAAACCTTACATCATCAGCAACAACCCGAACATGTTCGGCAATGTCAATGTCCGCCTCTCTCCTCCTTAATCCTCTTCCCTGAATCTCTCCTCATCACCTCGACACATTTCCGACGACCTTTTGTCGTCCCGTCGTTGAGCCGTGATACAACGTATCGCGCGTACTAAGCGCGTTTCCAAAATGACAGTACATGCACAACACCCAATGATCCTTGAATTTTTGCGTCAAAATACATGCAATGTGTCTATCAATTATTGAAATATTGAGCCGTGATACAACCGTATCGCGCGTACTAAGCCCGGCGCAAGCCGGACCTAACGTCCACACTTTTTTTGAATTGTTCTAAACTCCATGTCAAATCCTTTTTTGAAAGACAGGAAAATCAAACGTATTCTCAACCTGTTGCTTGAACAGGGCGCAACCGAATGTCTTTTTATTGGCGGTTGTGTTCGGGATCACCTCCTTGAAATGAAATTAAACGACCAAGATGTCATAAAAAACGAGGATGTGCAGTCAAAGGACTATGACATTGAAGTTTATGGTCTGGGATACAACGAAATCGTCAACATTCTCCGCCCGCATTTTCGAGTCAATTTGGTCGGCCAATCTTTTGCAACCGTCAAGGTTGATAATACGATTGATTTGAACATTCCCCGACGTGAATCGAAGCAAGGTTTGGGGCATTGTGGTTTTGTGATTGATTCGGACCCTTATCTTTCGCCGGAAGAGGCGACAGCGCGGCGTGATTTTACGATCAACTCGATTGGTATGAGGGTTGACGGGACCTATTTTGACCCTTTTCACGGTCGGGACGATTTGGAGAAAGGGATTTTGCGGGCGACAAGCGACGCTTTTTGCGAGGACCCGCTTCGCGTGTTGCGAGGGATGCAGTTTGCAGCCCGATTTGGCTTTATCATGGACGAACGAACCGTCCAACTGTCCCAAAAGGTGTACGACGAATTCCCAACTCTTTCCGCTGAAAGGGTTTGGGGGGAATGGAAAAAATGGGCCGAAAAAGGCAATTATCCCTCTCGCGGTCTCAATCTGCTCCGTCAAACCGGTTGGATCAACGCTTTCCCGGAAATCGCCGCCTTAATCGGTGTCCCGCAAAACCCAAAATGGCATCCTGAAGGTGATGTCTACGTTCATACCTGTTGCGTCGTCGATACAGCAGCCCTCATTGCCCGAGAAATGCAGCTTGACATGCAAGAACGGTTGATACTGCTCTTTGCCGCTCTTTGTCATAATTTTGGCAAAACGCTCACAACGGTCAAAAGCGACAAGGGCAATTGGAAATCGCCCCGACATGCAATGGAAAGTGTCCCGCTCACCGAATCGTTTTTGAACCGGATGAAAGCCCCTCATTTTCTTTTGACGCATCTCAAACCGCTCATTTTAGAACACATGGCGCACAAAGTGGTCCTTGATTCGGAGATTCCCCCAGACCGGGTGATTCGCCGATTGTCCGACCGTTTAGTTCCGTCCAACATCCGTATGTGGTCGGCTCTTGCAAGATCGGACGCTCATTTGGACCCGAGCGGGCAGACACGTCCGACGATTGATCGTTGGGAGGAGGTTGCTGAAAAGTTACGAGTTCGTGAAAAACGTCCTCAACCGATTCTTTTGGGGCGAGATTTGATTGCGATAGGGATACAACCGGGTCGGGAAATGGGCCAAATACTCGATCAGGTGTATCAACGGCAGTTGGACGGAAAACTGGAGAACCGGGAAGAAGCCCTGAAATGGGTCCGCAAAAAACACCCCAACGATTAACCGGATGTTATATCCCAAACGGGTACAAAAGGGACATTTTGTCGGAACGCAGGCATCTTGCCTGCATCAAGAAAAAAATGTGCGGGCGTGATGTCCCGTGTTCCAATCGGAAAACAAACCCCTTCTAACCGTTTGCCGTCTATGGTCCTTGAATCGGTGAATCGATGTAAAACAACGCCAACCAAATGGTTTTGCCGTTTGAAGCGGTTGCATGAACCCGATGTTTTTGGTGAGCGGGAATCAACAGAAAATCGCCCGGTTGCAATTCCCGAAATCGGGGTTCGTCCTGAAATTCAAGAACGGCGGACCCTTGTAAAAGCAAAACCCATTCTATTTCGTCCTGATCGTACCAAAAACCGACCGGACTTGCTTGTCCGTCCGAAACAATCCGTTCAATCCGGGCATGAGGCCTAAGAAACAGTATTTCAATCTGTTCTTCAACGAGAGAATCAGGCAATCGGTCAAACAGGTTTGAGAGAGTATTCATCGTTGATGAACCGGCAAATGTTGCGGCAGGAGGGTTGCCGTTGAGGTAAAGTTCTGATAAAAAATGTTAGTAGCAGAGTTGATTATAACATGCACGCGCAGCACAAACACCTCAGACTGCTAACAAGTTTGGTTTTGCGATTTGAATCGAGCCGGGTTGGACGGATTTGTTTTTACCACGAAACACACAAAAGACACGAAAAACCGTATTTTGTGAGATTTTCGTGATTTTCGTGATTTTCGTGGTTCAAAAATGAAAATTGCTCCTTTTCCTGAAACTTGTTAGCGGACTGATGAACACCTGCCGAGGAGAGAAACGGCTCTTGACAAGGTTTTTTAATTTAGCTAAACTGCTAAGAGATAAGAGTCGATTAATGCCGCGATACACTGTTTCTTAGCACCATTTCCACACAAACTAGGATACGCATGACAGTTACAAAGAAGTCAAAGGGGGACAAAAAAGCACTCTACGAGGCGCGCGCGCTTGTTGCCCAAGCAATGGGACACCCTGCCAGAATGTTGGTGCTGGATGTCCTTTCGGAAAAAGGGGAATGTTGTGTTTGCGAGCTGACCGAAATGATCGGTTCGGAAATGCCAACTGTCTCGCGTCATCTTTCCGTACTCAAAAATGCCGGTTTGATCTGCGATGAAAAACGGGGAAAAAACGTCTACTACACACTCAACTGTCCCTGCATCAATTCATTTTTCAGCTGTATCGAAGAAGTCATCAAAGCCAATATCGCCAAAAACATACGTTTAGTAGGATGAAACTGAGGAGCCATCATGCAAAGACAACCCACGTTTACAATCACCCCGCGAGCGATTGGAATGATTGCGGATATTTCCGCTCAGGCCGAACGCTATGCCATTCGTATGGAGCAGCAGGACGCTCTGCGATTACGAAAAATAAACAAGATTAAAACCATTCACTCCTCGCTTGCCATTGAGGGAAACACGCTTTCTGAAAGTCAGGTAACAGATATTCTCAACGGCAAAAAAGTCATCGCCTCGCTTCGAGAAATTCAAGAGGTCAAAAATGCCATTGCAACTTATGATATTGCTCACAAACTGAATCCGTTTTCACTCGATGATATGCTCAAAGCTCATCGCGTGATGATGTCCGCATTGGTCGATGAAGCAGGTATTTTTCGCAGCAGCAAAGTCGGTGTTTTTGCGGGAAAACGGGCCATTCATATTGCACCACCGCCGAAACAGGTTCCGGCACTGATGGGTGATCTGTTTGATTGGCTCAAAAATGCGGAAGATCATCTTTTGATTCGTAGCTGTGTTTTTCATTACCAATTCGAGTTTATTCACCCGTTCACCGACGGTAATGGTCGTATGGGCCGGCTTTGGCAATCGTTGATTCTCGGCAAACTGAACCCGATCTTTTTGCACCTGCCTGTCGAATCAATGGTTCACGACAACCAACAGCAGTATTACAAAGCCATCGCTGAAAGCACGAAAAACGCCGATTCAGGTCGTTTCATTGACTTTATGCTGAACGAAATTTTGCAGACGTTCAAACGCAAACAAATGGCATCAAATGGCGGAGTAAATGGCGCAGTAAATGTCGCAGTAAATGGCGCAGTAAGTGGCGTTTTGGAATACATACGGCAAAATCCAGGGTGTCAAACAAACGCGATTGCAGCCGCACTGGGAATTCCCCGCCGAACGCTCCAACGTCATCTGAAGCAACTAGGAAATGAGATCGAATTTCGTGGTGCCCCGCGCAATGGTGGGTACTATCTCATGGGAGTCGAATCAACATGAAACCGCAAAAGACATCCATCCGTTTTTTTGGCAATACGGAAGTCAGGGCCGTATGGGATGATACCCAGAATAAATGGTTTTACAGCGTTTTGGATGTTATCGGTGCGATCCGAAACGAAGAGAAATACGAAAAGTGCCGCAATTATTGGAAGTACCTCAAAGCCAAACTCAAAAGGGAAAACCATCAACTGGTTAGTGTCACTACCCAGTTGAAATTAACGGCACCAGATGGAAAAAAGAGACTTTCTGATGCCCTTGATGCGGAAGGAATTGTTCAATTGGCGGCGGAATTTCCGAGCAAAATGGGGCTTTCGTTCCTACAATGGTTTACAAACGACGAGGAGAGCATCGACGGTAAAAGCAAACAAAAGGCGTACTCCCTGTTTGAGAGTTCGTTGGTTGACAGTCTCGAAGTCGGAACGGTCAAAGGTTTACAGCAGATTCATGCTTATTTATTTGGTGGTCTCTACGATTTTGCCGGACAAATACGAACGCTCAACATTGCCAAAGACGGTTTTCAATTTGCACCTGTTCGTTTTTTGGATAATACGCTCCGAACGATTGAATTGATGCCCGAAGGAACGTTGGAGGAGATTGTCCACAAATACGTTGAGATGAACATAGCGCATCCTTTTATGGAGGGCAATGGACGCAGTATGCGGGTCTGGCTGGACCTGATTTTGAAGAAAAACCTGAAAAAATGTGTCGATTGGAGCCAAATCAGCAAAAAGGATTACCTCAATGGCATGAAGCAAAGCGTGGTTGATAGTCAAACGATCAACACCTTGTTGCAATCGGCACTGACGGACAAAATTGATGACCGTGATGTTTTTATGAAGGGGATTGATTATTCGTACTACTACGAACAGGAAGACATTGTGATCGAACGTTAGAAACACGCGATTGAACAAGGCGTTTTTTTTCACTTATATTTCGTTACTTTGCTAACTAACGGATTCACGAAACTTGATAACGAGCGATGAATAAACAAATTACGATTTTTTTGACGCTACTTGGCCTATTTCTGTTCGCCTATTACCTGCCGATAACAAACGAGCCGGTGCAACGGGCGATTCTCGAAGCGTTCAAAATGCTTCAGTGGTACGCCAGATTTCACACACTCGCTTGTGTGGTCCCCGCCATGTTTATCGCCGGTGCTATTGCAACATTTCTCTCCAAAGAAGCCGTCCTCAAACATCTCGGTCCCAAAGCTAATAAAGTCGAAGCCTACAGCGTTGCATCCGTTTCAGGAACCGTACTCGCCGTCTGTTCCTGTAGCGTTTTACCAATGTTTGCCGGAATTTACCGCGTCGGAGCCGGTCTCGGTCCGGCGGCAGCATTTCTCATCAGTGGTCCCGCTATTAACGTGATGGCCATTTTTTTGACCGCACGGGTTCTTGGCTTCCAGCTGGGTGTTACAAGAACAATCGTTGCGATTTTGATGAGCATCTTGATCGGTATCCTCATGGCGGTTATCTTCCGAAAGTCGGAAGAGGAGCGGACCGCCGCGACATTGCAACTGCCCGATGCGCCGCCTTCTAGGCGGAAACTCTGGCAGACCGCTCTTTTTATGACGGTAATGATTGCGTTTCTCGTTTTCAGTGATTGGGTCAATCCCGGCACGAGGTTGATGACTCTCGGCGATCATGCTGTTGCACAATTTGCCGATGGTTCGGAAAAAATAATTCCACCCGGTGTCACTCTGAATGTCAGCGTCATTCAGGAAACCAGTGGTGATATGACAGTGCAAATGCAAAATTCCGTGGATGGATTGGATAAGGGGGAAAAATTTACCGTAATGCTTTCAAGTATCCATTCTACCAGCGCAAATGTTCCTGAAAATTACCGTTGGGCGGCGGACGTTCACCAATACCGCTGGCACCTTTGCGGTGTCCTTTTTGTAGCAATCATTGCTATGACCTATTTGTGGGTGGATCGGGAGGAATTTTCGGAGTGGATGGCAAACACTTGGGATTTTTCAAAGAAAATTGTTCCACTTCTCTTTGGTGGTGTTTTTGTGACAGGTTTTGTGGCAACGCTGATACCGGCGGAGTTGGTCGCCAAGTGGGTCGGGGGCAACTCCCTCTCGGCAAACGTCATTGCCTCGCTGCTTGGCAGTTTATGGTATTTTGCGACATTGACGGAAATCCCCATCATACAAGCACTTACGACGCTTGGAATGGGCAAAGGGCCGGCTTTGGCGTTGCTTTTGGCAGGACCGACGCTTTCACTGCCGAGCATCATCGTCATTGGACGTTATCTCGGTTTCAAAAAGACGGCGGTTTTTGTTATACTGGTCGTTATATTCAGTACCGTTTTTGGTATGATTTTTGGCATGTTTGTATCATAAATTTAACGCAACAATTCAAATGAAAAAAATACAGATTCTCGGAACAGGTTGTGCGAAGTGTGAAAAGCTCTACAAAATGGCGGCAGAAGCCGTGCAGGAGTTGGGTGTGAGTGCAGAAATCACGAAAGTCACGGACATTGGGGAGATTACCTCGCTCGGGGTTATGATGACACCGGCAATGCTTGTTGATGGCAAAGTGGTCGTGATGGGACGTGTTCCTTCACGGGACGAAACGAAAAAAATGATGGAGTAGAACCATGAAACTGACCAATGCCGATGTTCTCCGAATTTGCCTAGAGCCAGTTTCATAACTATTTTGGCTTTAAGCAGATTGATATTGCGTCAATCGCAGTGTTTTGGTAATCATACTGCTCTTCAGGGAGGAGTATTTTATGAAAAAACGTGAATACACAACAGGTCTTGAATTAACG
>JBOFQB010000042.1:0-10335 GCA_051660685.1 Thermoguttaceae bacterium
CGTTAATTCAAGACCTGTTGTGTATTCACGTTTTTTCATAAAATACTCCTCCCTGAAGAGCAGTATGATTACCAAAACACTGCGATTGACGCAATATCAATCTGCTTAAAGCCAAAATAGTTATGAAACTGGCTCTAGACACTATCGAAACTAACCGCCAAGTTTGCTATTTATCTTCTAAAATATCCAGAAATTACGATTCGGTATGAGGGGCACGAAATTTCGCCTGCTGCTATGATAGACCACCAGCAATCATATCCGGTCGAAATAGTCGTTGATGGCGAAATAGTTACTGCGGAAGTCGATGTTATTGAATGGAAAAACAATACTCAACGCGCGATTTATTTTTGAGACAATATTGTCCCAAGTTCTGATTTTTTTCCTGACGGGCAGCACTGACTGTTTTCGTCAAAATTCGTATCCCATCAGACACCAGTACAACCAGTCTGCAATTGCTTGCACGGCGGCATCGTCCCCGTCCATCGGCTCCAATTGTTCGAGCGGCACAGCTAGTTTTTTGCCATTCCAAACAATATAAACAAAGATTTCGCTTGCACAATCTTCAGCCGGGGCGGTATCCGTCACTTCCACCATATCGCCAACTTCGAGCGGAGACATCGACGAATGGACGTAAGCGACCGGGGCGCATCTGTCGATTCCGTGAGATGCTTTCCGCTCATTCGCTCAACAATGCGGTTGCTGGCGTCGATACCTGCCGAAACGCTTCCTCCGCCTGATTTTCTGCCGTTCCAGCCCGTTTTCGCAGAAAACGGCAGTATCACCCGGTTGATTTCGCCCGATTTCCGCCAAAAATCCAATCGGTGAAGCACTGTTTTTGCCGCAATTTTTGAATCCCGCGCCGCTACTTTTTTAACCAGAATGTGGTAAAATGGTGCGGACTTGTTCCAATTCCACTTTCAAGCGGCTGCTGCGATCACGTCCAACAAAAAATGTTTGACGTGATTTACCCATAAACTCCAACCGCAATGTAGTTTTCTCATCAACAAGCCGATTTTTATGATTACGGCAATAAAAATTACCGCGACTGCATCATTTCAGAAAGAGCAAACAATCTCTGATTTGTCTCAATTCAATTTCTTTTTCGGTACAAACGGGACAGGAAAAACAACGATTACTCGAATCATTGCTGATCCAACAGTTTATCCCAGTTGTTTATTAACATGGAAAAGCGGGACGGAATTAGAGCCGATGGTATACAACCGAGATTTTGTTGATCGCAATTTCAGCCAAACACCCCATCTGAAGGGCGTGTTCACGCTGGGGCAAGGACAGGTAGACGCTGAAAAAAAAATAGCGGAGAAAAGGGAGCAAATTTCCACATTATCAAGTGACATCAGGGGACTAAAGATCAGACTTTCTGGGGCGGATGGCAACGGCGGCAAAAAGAAGGAACTATCTGATCTTGAAGAAAACTTCAAAACAACCTGTTGGGAACAGAAGAAAAAACACGACACGGTGTTTCAATCAGTTTTTGAAGGATACCGTAATTCACAGGAAAATTTCAAAAAGAAAGTCTTGGAGGAGGTCGCAAGAAACGACACAACGCCCGCGCCAACCCAGCAAGAATTGGAGGAAAAGTGTAAACAAGTTTTTTCGTCAAACCTCGCGTCTGCCAACTCAATCATCATCCCCGATACTGCGGCACTGATCGCTCACGCATCAGCCGCTATTCTCAAAAAGCATGTTATTGGAAAACAAGACGTTGACATTGCCGCAATGATTGATCGGCTGCAAAACAGCGACTGGGTGCGTCAAGGAAAAAAATACTTCGAGCAGAGCGATGGTAAATGTCCTTTCTGCCAGCAGGCAACGCAAGAATCGTTTGCGCAGTCCTTGAGCAGCTATTTTGATGAGACCTATGAAACCGACTTGCAGGCAATCGCAACGCTGATCGGCAAGTACACCGCTGATTCGCAGAGATACTTGGACCAGCTTGCCTCCATTGCGAGCAGCGCAGATGCAAAATTCCTTGATGCTGATTCGTTAAAGTCATGCGTTGACAAACTGAAGCCGATTATCGACTTGAATCATCAACGCCTGTCGGATAAGCAAAAGGAACCAAGCGGCGAACAGGTGCTTCTGTCGATTACGGAAGTCGTCAATGAAATCAAAGCATTGCTGGAAAAGTCAAATGATAAAATCACGGAAAACAACAAATTGGTTACAAACATTGCCGCAGAAAAAGCAAGGTTAAAAACGCGAGTTTGGAATTTTGTTATCAATGAACTTCAAAATGAACTTGCCAAATATCAAGCCGACAAAACAGCATTGGACAAAGCAATTGCAGGATTAACTCAGCACATACAGACCCAAAATCATAAAAGCAAAGAAATTGAGCAAGAAATTGAAGAATTAGAAAAGCAGATCACAAGCGTCACGCCCACTATTGACGTGATTAACAATATGCTTTCAATGTTTGGTTTTACTGAATTTACGTTGGCAGAAGCGGATGTTGCAAACCATTACAAACTAAAGCGGCGAGATGGTACGGACGCAAAAGAAACATTGAGTGAAGGAGAAAAGTCGTTTGTCACTTTTCTGTACTTTTATCACTTGCTAAAGGGGAGTCACGAAACGACTGGATTATCAAAAGATCGGGTGGTTGTAATTGATGACCCGGTTTCCAGCCTCGACAGCGATGTTTTGTTTGTTGTGAGCCATCTGATAAAAGGGCTTATGGAGGAAGTTAGAGGTAAATTGGGACAAATCAAGCAAATGCTCATTTTTACGCACAATATTTATTTTCATAAAGAAGTGACGTACAATTCGAGTCGAAAAAACAACGCCATGAATGAAGAAACATTCTGGCTGATACGCAAAACAGCCCAAACATCATGCGTCGAGCGACAAACGAAGAATCCGATAACAACGTCTTACAAATTACTTTGGGAAGAGATCAAACGTACAGATCATACGAACATATCAATTCAAAACACATTACGAAGGATTCTCGAAAACTATTTCAAAATACTCGGCGGGGTGGATGTCAACGAAACAATCAAAAAATTTCCAAACGAGGATCGGATAACGTGCCGCTCGCTCATTTCATGGGTTAACGATGGTTCACACTTCGCAGGCGATGACATTTTTGTCTCAAACACCAATACTACTGTAGAAAAATACCTAGAAATTTTCAAATTGATTTTTGAAAAGATGGGGCACATTGCCCATTACGACATGATGTACGATGAGCAATTACCCCAACCGAATTTCACCTAAAAACCAAGAATCAAAATGAACCCATTTATGCAACTGGCTGTTGAAGCCGCAAAAGAAGGAATGGCACGCGGCATTGGCGGACCGTTCGGTGCTGTTATCGTCAGAAACCACGAAGTCGTTTCCGTCGCTTGCAATGAAGTTCTTGCAACCAACGATCCAACTGCCCATGCTGAAATCACCGCGTTGCGAAAAGCAACGGCAAAACTTGGTACGTTTTTTATACCGGAGTGCGAGATTTACAGCACTTGCGAGCCGTGCATGATGTGCCTCACCGCCATCTATTTTGCCGGAATCACAAAGCTGTACTACGGAGCCGACCGACATGATTCGGTGATTGGCGGGTTCGATGATAAACTTTGTTACGAACTTGCTCACGAAACATTGGATCACCCGCTCATCAACAAATTCGAGGTGGTTGACAAAGCGGAATGTGTTCAACTGTTTCACGATTGGGCAAAGAAAAACGACAGAACGATGTATTGAAATAACCAAGACGATTTTTTTATGGACTGTAGATGATGAAAAATACAATGAACAAAATCTTTGCTGTAATCCTCGCCTTTTCTCTGTTTCACGCCCATTACACCTCACTTCAGGTTGCCCTTGTTGCGGCAGAATCGGCTGTGTGTGTTGAACAGGTTGGTCAGGTTGAGTATGCCGTTGAACTGCAAAATGATTGGTTGACTCAAGCCCGGTTGCGGTTCGTTTCAAAAAATGGAAGCACCGAACAGTCGGTTTCCTGCGAGGAGGATGCAAGTGGAGCTGTTGATGGTGTTATGGACGGGAAATGGGGGTTTCATACGGAATGTGAACCGAATCCGTCTTGGACGGTTGATCTGGGCGAACTGGTTTCAATCGCAAAAATACGGCTCTATAACCGTTGTGATTCGTTTGGCGAACGGAACTGTTCACTCATTGCGCAGACCTCGGAAGATGGTAAAGTGTTCACCGAAGTTTGGAAAAATGACGGAACCCTGTTTTACGGGGCAACGGATGCTAAGCCGCTTGAAGTCGATTTTTCCGTTCAACCCGACCAATCCGCCCAACCCCTTCAAGCCCGGTTTTTACGATTGACACTTGCTGAAACAGCGTATTTGCATCTTGATGAAGTCGAAGTGTATGCTTGTGAGGATTTAACGAAAAACATGGCGTTAGGAAAAACCGCAACGCAAAGCAGTACCAGTCAATGGTCAACGCGCCCCTCCTCAACCCCTTTCGATTCCAACCCCGATTCGTCCTTCTTCCTCAACGTGATCCCAACCGTTCTTCAAAGTGGTCGTCTGCTCGCGCAAGACCTGAAAATGAAAGGTGTTGACACTTCTGTTGCGGAAAAAGTGTTCGCGGAAATTGAGCGGGCCGAACCGAATCAGGAGACGTATTTCCGTTTAAGAGGTGCAATCAGGACGCTTGCCCTTTCCAATCCGCTTCTTGATTTTCAGGCCCTTCTCTTCGCCAAGCACGCCCCGGGCATTTTTCCGCATGTCTCGGACCAGTATTATTGTTGGTGGTCGCGCGGAAAAGGGTCTCTTTCCCTTTTGCGGTCAACGGGCAATTGGAACGCCGCACTTCAGGTTGAAAATTTGACAGAGAACTGGCCGAACGGGACGTTTTTCAGGCCGGATATGAGTTTTGACGGGAGGACGGTACTTTTTGCGTATGCCCGATACTATCCTGAATTGGCGGATGTTACGGATAAGACGAATAAGGATACTATTCCTGAAGAGGCGTTTTTTCATCTTTTTGAGATGGATATTGCAACGCGAAAATTCCGGCAGTTGACGTTCGGGAAGTACGATGATTTTGACGCTCGGTATTTGCCGGACGGAGAGATCGTTTTTCTTTCAACCCGGAAAGGGCAACACCTGCAAACCGGTTGTTTCGATGCTGCGCCGATGAGCAAGGCGGATTTGCCGAACAGTTATGTGCGATGTGGGGGGGACAATTACCGACCGGTCCCGGTTTTCACGCTGCACACGTTGAATTCGGATCAGACGGAGATACGTCAAATTTCGGCGTTTGAAAATTTTGAATGGACACCCAGTGTGTTGAATGACGGACGAATTGCGTATGCACGTTGGGATTACATCGACCGTTACAACGGTCATTTCTTCAGTCTTTGGTCAACGAATCCGAATGGAACCAAAGCGCAACTGCTTTATGGAAATTACACGGTTCGTCCGCAAGTGACGTATGAACCGGCTCCGATCCCGAATTCTTCCAAAGTGATGTTTGTTGCATCCGCCCATCATTCCAATTTTGGCGGTTCTTTGGTTCTGCTGGACCGGAATAAGGGAACAGAGTTTGAAGAACCACTTGAACGAATCACGCCGGAAGTGGTCTTTCCTGAAACAGAAGGTTGGCCGCTTCACTATTATGCCAATCCTTACCCTCTTTCGGAAAACTACTATCTGGTCAGTTGGAGCAATCGCCCTCTCCCCCCTCATTGCCGTGTTTCCAATGAAACGGAAAATCCCTCGAACAGTATGGGGGTTTATTATTATGACCGTTTTGGCAATCTGGAATTGCTGTATCGGGATGCTGACATATCATCGATGAACCCGATTCCAATTGCCAAGCGGGCAATCCCCCCGGTTTTGCCCAGTGATGTCGATTGGCATGGTCCTCAAGAGGGAGAATTTTTGATTCAAGACGTTTATGACGGTCTACGTCCGTTCGGTTTTACCCCGGAATCAAAAGCCGTACACCGTCTTCGTATTATTGGAACAGTTCCCAAAGTGCAACCGCAGATGAACACGCCTTTTTTAGGCGTTTCGAGTGAAGAAACGGGAAAATTTGTTCTTGGAACGGTTCCGGTCGAGCCGGACGGTTCGGCGTATTTTCGCGTTCCTTCGGGTATTCCTTATTTTTTTCAGGTTCTGGACGAACAGGGAACGGCAATACAAACAATGCGGTCCCTTGCGTATTTAATGCCGGGAGAACAGGCAACCTGTATTGGTTGTCACGAAAACCGTGAAAGGACACCGATTGCGCAAAGTCCTCAAGCCCTCTTGCGTGGTCCCTCGAAAATTCGCCTTGATCCCCCGGGCAGTTTCCCGCTCAGCTTCACGGAACTTGTCCAACCTGTTCTCGATGCTCGCTGTATTTCCTGTCATTCTCCGCGTAGTCGTGAACCTCATGCAGCGCGACTTGATTTGACACGGCGTCGGGCCTACCAATCGCTTTTGTCCTTTGCAGAAGAGGACTTAAAAAAGCAGGCACTTGAGCGGGATCGGTCGATTCCTGGGGAGACAACGGCAATGCGGAGTCGGTTGTTGGAGATACTTTCGGACCCGAGTTTGATTGCAGCACATGCTGAAGAGGCGAAAAAACAGACATTTGGGTTATTGAAGAGCGAGGAGCAATACCGTTTCGTTCTTTGGATGGACCTGTATGCGCAGATGACGGGTTCTTTCAGTGCCGAACAGGAAGGGGCGTTGCGTGCTTTTCGGGCAAGTCTTGCACCTCTTTTGGAGTGAGAACAACAGTTTTCTGTTGGATAACATGCGGGAAGAATTCGTTTCATTTTAATCCCCTCACCATTTGTATCAACGATGCCTACGACAAAAACTTCCTATCTCTTGAAGATCACGTTACTTGACACCAAACCCCCGATTTGGCGGCGATTTGTAGTGCCTTCCAATATCAATCTTGGCGAGTTGCATTACATCATTCAATCCGTCATGGGCTGGCACGATAGTCATCTCCATGCCTTTGACATTGGAAATGAGTATTATGGAAACACCGATGACGATTTGCCGGAAGAAAAATACACGCTCGAAGAAGTAGCCTCAAGCAAGGGTACGACATTCAAATACCAATACGATTTTGGTGACAGTTGGGACCACAAAATCGTTGTGGAAAACACCGATTACACGAATCCTGATTTTCCGTATCCCATTTACTGTATCAAGGGAGCCGGAGCCTGTCCTCCTGAAGATTGCGGCGGCGTATGGGGTTTTTACGACTTTTGCGAGGCAATGGCCGATCCGAAACATCCTGAGCATCGCGGCTTGAAGAGCTGGTTTGGGGGTAAGTACGATCCGGCGGAGTTTAGTATTGATGTCATTAACACGAGACTTGGCATTAAGGTTTCCTCAGCACCACGTCAAAAGAAAATTAAAAAAGTCGCTCCGACAAAATGAATCACTTGACGGCCGCTCAAAGCGGTGCCCCGTTATTGTTCAATCACCCTCACCTCCTATCACAAAACCATGCTGAAGAAACTTTTTTTACCCCTAGTCTTGATCTGTTACTTTAACATCATTGTGTTTGCAGAAACAATGGCGGCGGAATCGACAGTACGCGGGGTTATGCCGGTTTTGGAACGAGATTATCCGGTCCAACCTGTGCAGCATCCGTTGGTCAAAATCATTGACCCTTTCTGGACAGCACGTCAGGAAATGAATCGGAGTCGTTCGATTCCTTTCGCGTTTGAACAGTGCGAACAGACAGGTCGGGTCGAGAACTTTCGCGCAGCAGCCGGTAAAGCAACGCCGGGATACCGTTACACTGTCCCTGTTTTTAACGATACCGATATTTATAAAGGGATTGAAGCGGCATCGTTTGATCTTGCAATTAACCCTGATGAAGAGGCCAATGACCGGATGTCGGCCTATCTGGATCGTTTGATTGAAATTGTTTCAGAAGCACAAGAGCCGGACGGTTATTTGTACACGGCAATAACATCAGGTCAGGATTTTCCTGATTTACATTCCTGGGCGGGAGGTGGAAAATGGAAAAATCTGGCAATGAGTCACGAGTTGTACAATGCCGGGCATCTTTTTGAATCAGCGTCCGCACATTACATTTCGACGGGAAAACGAAACTTTCTGGACATTGCGATTCGCTTGGCGGATCATTTGGTCAGGACATTTGGACCGGAGGAGGGGCAGATACAGGATGTGCCGGGACATCAGGTGATTGAAATGGGGTTAGTCAAATTGTACCGTGTAACAGGAAAAAAGGAGTATCTTGATTTAGCCCGGTTTTTTGTTGAAATGCGGGGACGAAATGATTTGCGTCATTCAAAAAATAGAGATACAAAAAAAATGTATGGTGAATATGCGCAAGATCACCGACCGCTTCTTGAGCAGGAGGAAGCGGTTGGGCATGCCGTTCGCGCAACCTATTATTATGCGGGTGCTGCGGATGTTGCGGCATTGACTCGCAATGAGGCAATGATTAGCGCGCTACAGAAAATATGGGAAAATGTCGTCTCGAAAAAACTTTCGCTCAACGGGGGATTTGGAACGACCCCGGAAGGAGAAGCGTTTAACGACAATTATGTTATTCCCAACTTTTTTGGCGAGACTTATAATGAAACGTGTGCTCAGATTGGCGGTTGTTTCTGGAATCACCGCATGTTTCTCCTTGCCGAAGATGCCCGATATTATGACGTTTTGGAACGGACATTGTACAATGGACTTGCGAGTGGTATTTCCGTTTCGGGGGATGAATTTTTTTATCCCAACCCGCTTGCATCTGAGGGGAATTACCGACGGGCACCCTGGTTTGGTTGCGCTTGCTGTCCCCAAAATCTTATGCGGTTTATCGCCTCTTTAGGTGGTTACATTTATTCCGTGAAAGACAATACACTCTTTGTCGGGCTTTATATCGGAAGTGAAGCAACGGCGAAAATAGGAGGAGAAACGGTCAGGATAAAAATGACCGGGGATTACCTCAAAACGGGGGTGGTGAACATTCAGGTGGACCCTGAACAGGAAAAACGGTTGACACTTGCCTTACGGATTCCCGGTTGGGCGGTCAATCGGCCCGTTCCGAGTGATCTTTACACTTATGATAACGAAATTCATGTTCAACAGCTGGTTCTTTCGCTCAAAAGCGATGATTGCTTGCCAAAAGATTCTATGGATGTTAATGATTCAAAAGGTTTTTTACGGATAGATCGGGTCTGGAAGCCCGGCGATGTCCTTACCATTCGTTTTCCTGTTCGGACGAACATTGTTCGCGCCCATGAACAGGTTCGCGCGGATGTGGGGCGGATTGCGTTGGAGCGGGGACCGCTTTTGTATGCGTTTGAGGGGGTTGACAATGCGAATCACGTTTTTGATGTGATGATGAATGATTCGTTACAGATTGAGGAGAAGGAACGCCCGGAATTGGGAGGATATGTCGAACTGAACATTGTTGAGGGGGCATATATTGTAACGAGGGATGCCAAAACGGGACAAATTGAACAGAAACCGATTGTTTTTCGTGCGATTCCGTATGCACTTTGGGCGAATCGGAAAGAGGGACCGATGTCGGTTTGGATTGGGACGACGCTTGAAACGGTTGAGGTTGCTCCACCTCCAACCCTTGCTTCGCAATCAAACGTGCAGGTTTCATTTAGTCGGGGCGAAACAGGACAGATGATGGTTCGGGCGATTAACGATCAGAAAATTCCGAAAGAGGGTCAGATTCCGCCGAACTTTGATTTTTGGCCGCATAAAGGGGGTCGGAACAAGCCGAAAGAATGGTGTCAACTTGATTTTTCCGAATCACAAATAGTCTCGAAAGTCAAAATTTACTGGTTTGATGACACTGGACGGGGAGAATGTCGGGTCCCCAAATCATGGTTGTTGTATTACCGTGATGAAAAAGGGAACTGGGAGCCGGTCGTCAATTTGGACGAATATACGAATAAGAAGGATGAATGGAATGAAGTCCGTTTTGAACCGATTGAAACGTCGGCACTTCGTCTTGAACTTGAATTACCGCGACAATATTCATCGGGTCTCTTTGAATGGGTTGTCGAACCGTAACAGACCTGAACCGATTACACCCCGTTGCTAACACATTAAAAAAATCAATATCATGCAATTTATCGAGGATGGTCCTGAAATTCCATTTCCGCTGTTACACACCCAGGAGGAAGAAGGGGTCGTCTTCTTTTGCGGGGCGGGCATTTCTTACCCCGCCGGGCTGCCGGGTTTCGGTGAACTGGTGAAAAAAATCGTATCCGTTCACGGCAATTTGAATTGGTCTTGACATGATTGAGGTATCAAACGTATACTGCGGTCATTATGGATGCCAAAGATAAACGTATCGCCGAACTCGAAGCTCTCGTCAAAAAATTGCTCGAACGCATCGCCG
>JBOFQB010000043.1:0-103901 GCA_051660685.1 Thermoguttaceae bacterium
TTTGAATGTTTCGTCGGACCATTTCAATTTTTTTTCAACTCGTTCCATAAAAATCATCCTTGACTAGTGCGTTGGAATTCCCTACACTACCAAACGTAGTGAGTCCTTTGTACCACTTTTTAGGTTATGGAACAAGTCTTTTGTCGTTTCGTCGGCAATTGCATAGGGTGAGAAAAAATGCAAACCGGAAAAAAGAGCAACCCAAACAACGATGAACGATAAACAATGTTGATGTTTCATGGTATTTCGGGGTAAAAGTGGAAAAACAATCAGGTCTCAACAGCAGCCAAAAAAAGCGGAGCTGCTCAAGAGCGAATCCCGATTATAGTCCTCGTTGAACCGGGATACAACATTTTTTGCGAGTTTCTAAGAGAACTTCTTCTTGTCGAAGAGAATTGGGGACCTTGACAGGTTCGGGGTTTTGGGGAATAATGGGCCGGTTTCGTGAGCGGAATGACCCTTTATCAACCTTTTGGGAGTCTTTTCGGGTCCCTTTTGACCGTTTTTTACTGGGGAATTGTGTAAAGGTAGCACGAATGGCTCTGAACCATTTAGTCGGGGTTCGAATCCCTGTTCCCCAGCTCTCTATACAGTGTTTCCTTATAGGATACGTTTCCTTAGGATACAGTGTTTCTTTAAGATACTAGACTTGTTCGGCAACCGATTGAAATACCTTATTTTCAGAGTGGAAAATGAAATCTTCGCCCCAACGGGGCGCAACAAAATAGCCCAGTGTGTAGCAACAGAGCGCAGCGAAGTTGCAAACCCTGGGTTGGTATCACCCCGCGACAATCTGCCCTGAAGGGGCAGTACAATCCGTTGTTTCGCCCTGACAGGGCGAAGTCCGGGGCGTATCATGACATCAGCGGTTAAAACCGCTGTCTATTTTGTGCCGCACCTTTGGTGCTGAGAATAGGACTCCCATTGTCATTTCCCGTGAACGGTTACTTTTTGAGTTCTCGAACAGGTCTACTGTAGTTTCTCTATACGGTGTTCTCTGCGCCGCACAAAAAGAGTTCGGAACTCGCATTTCTCGGATGAATTGTAACGAACGGGGTGTATTCCAACGGAACATTCGGTTATACTCCGTTCATGGAAGCAATGCTAACAATGAGGGACATTTCAAAGACATTTGGAATCGTCCCGGTTTTACAGAAGGTGGAATTGACTGTTTATCCCGGGGAAGTGCATCTTTTGGCGGGGGAAAACGGGGCGGGAAAAAGTACGCTTATTAACATTTTAGGGGGTGTTATAACGGATTTTGAGGGGACGATTGAATTGTTGGGGAAATCCGTCCGCTTTTATGGTCCACTTCAAGCAGCAGAAAACGGAATCGCTGTCATACATCAGGAACTGTCGCTCATTCCGGGAATGTCCGTCTCCGAAAATATGTTCCTCGGTCGTTTTCCAAGTCGTTGGGGGTTCGTCAATCAAACCTCCATGAATCGTCATGCAGCCCGAATTATGTCCGAATTAGGTTGGGACATCGACGTCCGAGAACCGGTCGAACATTTTCCCCTTTCTGTGCGTCAACTCATCGAAATTGCCAAATCACTCGTCT
This sequence comes from Thermoguttaceae bacterium, assembly GCA_051660685.1. Classification (GTDB taxonomy): domain Bacteria; phylum Planctomycetota; class Planctomycetia; order Pirellulales; family Thermoguttaceae; genus JAVBSX01. The sequence goes on from JBOFQB010000043.1 coordinate 1,562, forward strand.
GTGACGCCCGAATTATCATCATGGACGAACCAAGTAGCGCTCTTAATGCCCCTGATGTTCAGCGTCTTTTCCAATTGATTGATCGATTGAAACGGCAAAATTGTGGAATTATCTACATTACGCATAAAATGGAGGAGATTGAGCGGATTGCCGACCGGATTACTGTTTTGCGGGACGGAAAGTTCGTTGGTTCCGCGCTCGCCCCTCAATTGTCCGCTCAAGAACTGATTCGTTGGATGATTGGTCGGGAAGAAAATAATGGTCAAAGAAAAAGTGGCGACTGCGAAGAGATTGGCGATTGTAATGCCTTGACTAACTGCAAAGAAGTTAGCGATTGCAATAATTTTGTTGACCGCGAAGACATTGACGATTGCAATGACTTTACTGATTGCAAAGAGGTTAGTGATTGCAATAATTTTGTTGACCGCGAAGACGTTGACGATTGCAGAAACATTGAGAATTGCAGAGAAACAGGCGATTTGTCCCTCCTTTCCCCCCCCTCATCTCCTCTGTCGCATTTGACAGGTCCATTCCGTTGTCCTGTGTTGCAGTTGGATCGTGTTTCTGTGACTCGGAACGGTCAAACGGTCTGTCAAGACATCTCCTTTTCGCTGCAACAAGGAGAAGTAATCGGTCTTGCCGGGTTGCAAGGGGCCGGGAACAGTTCTCTTCTTGAAGCCGTCTTTGGCGTTTATGGACCGAATGCTGTCTGCGGAACCCTCTTGCTCGACGGAAAACGATTCCAACCGGGTAATCCGTCCAAGAGTCTTAAAAACCGAATCGGGCTTCTTCCTAATGACCGAAAAGAAAAAGGTCTCGTCCTTTCCATGTCGATTTCGGAAAATATGAACATGGTTCAACAAAATTGTCCCGACTGTTCCCCGAATCGGTTCGGTTTCGTCTCCTTTCGGGAGCAATTGCGACAAACCGGGGAATTGCAACGAGCGTTGAATCTTAAAGCAGCATCTCTTGAAATGGACGTTGGTCATCTTTCAGGCGGAAATCAACAGAAGGTTGCGCTTGGAAAATGGATGCTGCTTGAACCGAAACTCTTGTTGTTGGACGAACCGACACGCGGGGTTGATATTGGGGCGAAACGGGACATTTACGCTTTGATAGAAGAATGGAAATCCCGGGGAATCGGTATTTTGCTCATTACCTCGGAAATGCCGGAATTGTTCGCTCTTTCGGACCGAATCCTTGTCATGCATCGTGGTCGTATTAACGGGGAATTTGGCCGATCTGAGTTTGATTCTGAACGAATCCTGACTGCTGCAATGTAAGGGGTAAAACAAGGGGAGCCTGTTCTTATCTGGTTTGACTCAGACTGCTAACAAGTTTGGTTTTGCGCTTTGAAGCGAGCCGGGTTGGACGGATTTGTTTTTACCACGAAAGACACGAAAGACACGAAAAACGGTCTTTTGTGAGGTTTTCGTGTCTTTTGTGATTTTCGTGGTTCAAAATGAAAATACTCTTTTCGCAAAACTTGTTAGCAAACTGGCGGTCAAATTGAAAAATTGGGGGAGCTGTTTGATTTTTCGGCACATTGTGGTATGCTGGGAGCATCCACGTTTGGGGTATTATGGTCTCAAGGTGTCCTGTTTGCCCCCTTCTATTTTTCCTCATCGTTATTCTTTGCCCGTTTTCCCTATTTTTTCACTTTTTGTCCTTCACATCATCGTGTCAACACCAACACCAACGCCAATACCGACATCAAAAGCAGCATCGACATCAGCATCAACATCGACAGTGCCGGAAAAAGCATGGAGTGGAGTTTTCAGGCGGGAAACCGATCCAAGAGTCGAACGGTTTACAGAAAGTATCAGCTTTGACCAGCATTTGTATCGACATGATATTATGGGGTCGCTTGCACATGCGCGGATGCTTTTTGAAGTTGGAATTCTCACGGATGCTGAATTTGCGGCAATTGAGGGGGGATTGTTTGCAATTCAACGTGAAATTGAGGACGGGACATTTGTCTTCTCGTATGACCTAGAAGACATTCACATGCACATTGAAAAGTCGTTGATTCAAAAGATCGGAGATGCAGGGCGCAAACTCCATACAGCTCGAAGTCGCAACGATCAGATTTCAACCGATCTCCGTCTTTGGACACGAGATGCAATCGATCATATCATTCTCCGAATCGTTGACCTCCAAAATGCGTTCATTGGTCGTTGTGAGCATGATTTTCATGTGACAATGCCGGGTTACACACACATGCAACGGGCTCAACCGGTCCTTGCCCCGCATTATTGGATTGCTTATTGTGAAAAACTGGATCGGGACCGTGATCGATTGCGGAATTGTCGCGCTCGCGTCAACGTCTTGAGTCTCGGAGGAGCAGCGGTTGCAGGAACAAGTCTGCCGATTGACCGGTTCAAGACCCGATTGTTTCTCGGATTTGACGACGTTGCCGCAAATAGTATGGACATTTCAAGTGACCGCGATTTTCTGCTCGAATTCGCGTACTGTTTGGCCCAACTTGCCCTGCATTTGAGCGGTTGGGCTGAAGAATGGATTCTCTGGTCAACGGCGGAATTCAACTTCATCCGACTTCCAGAAGCGTTCTGTACAGGTTCCTCAATCATGCCGCAAAAAATGAATCCTGATGTTCTCGAACTGATTCGGGGTAAAACAGCCCGAGTCATTGGAAACCTGCAAACACTCCTCGTGTTGACCAAAGGTCTCCCGCTTGCCTATAATCGTGATTTGCAGGAAGATAAGGAACCGATTTTTGATTCTTTTAACACGTTGGATGCAATGTTGGAGTTGGCTGCGCCGATTGTTGCGGGAATGGTGCTGAACACCGAATCGATTTCCAGTCGTCTCGATAAAGGTTATCTGGACGCAACCTCTCTTATGGAATACCTGATTAAGAAAGGGGTCCCTCAACGAAGTGCTCACGGTTTCGTCGGAAAACTGGTCCGTTATGCAATGGAGAAAGATGTCCCGCTTGCCAGTTTGCCCCTCAAAGTGTTTCGGGACGTTTATGAGGGATTCGACTACAATGTTTTTGAGGTTCTGGGAGCAGTCAACGCCGTTAATTCCATGCAAAGTTATGGTTCAACCGGACCCGATCAGGTGAAGGTGCAGATTCAACGTTGGAAGGAAAAGTTGGGACGTGAGTGAGAGAATAGGGGTTAGGGAATGGGGGATAGGGAATAGGGAGGAAGGTGAGGTTTGTGAGTGTTATGCAGCAGAAAAAGGAGGGGATTTTGTCAATTCGGCTTTTTCGAATGATCCTGTTCACACTCGGTTTGTGTGTGATAACAACCAGTTCTCTTTTTGCTCAATTGTTGCAGGAACAGGTCAAACCGCAACAACCGACACCTCTTTGGGGTCGGTATACGGTTGAAACGATTCCTGATTCTGGGGATTCGCTCTTGGAAGAAGAGGCGATTGCGATTTTGGATCGGGCGGAAGAAGCGATTCTCAAGCAGGTTGAACTTTCATCTTGGGAGTTGGTTCAAGGAGCCTATCTTTTTTTGACCCGGGGAAATCCGCTTTTGACACATCGTTTGGCGAGAACCTTGTTGCAGCGTTTTAACCAAATGGAAGTGTCGGAACAGGAATTGTTCAATCTGGTCAACCGATTGGGACGGACGCGACTTGCTGCTCTTCTTGCACAACCTGATCTTGCGCCCGAGTCGCAAATTGCGGTTGAACGACTTCTTCAGGGTTACAATACCTATTTGAAGCGTTTTGAGGGAAATGAAGCGGTTGTACTCTGGAAACCGCTTGTCTCCTCTTGGGAAAAAATCAATGCGGCGAATCAAATTTCCAAAGGAGGTCGGATTGAAATAGCAACCGTTCTTCTCAAACAGTTTTTGGAGACGGACGCAACGGGGGAGGAACTGGCGGAAATTGCGAAAAAGCTGGGAACAGCCGATTTACTGCGATTATCGACCGTTCCTGAATTGCAACCAGAAGGTCAAAGGGCCGCACAACGAATCCGTTCTGCAACACAAGAAGCCCGTTCCTCAACAAAGCGAACACTTTCATCCTCAAAAGAGTCGAATCCGTCAACGAAAGAATTGGACCCGTCCTCAAAAAAGTTGAATCCGTCAACGAAAGAATCGAGCCGGTCAACGAAAGAATTGCAGCAATCGGGGATCATCGTTGCTGAAGAAGCCGAGTATTTTGGAGAGAAAAATGCTCTTGCCGTTTTGCTGCAACAAGGAGATACGGAAAATCTGTCTAAAACGGTCAAACAACTTGCTTCACTTATTGTTGCAGAAGAAGCCTATTTGTTGTATCCCGGTCTTTTCGATTCGCAGATTGATTCGCGGACAAGAGCAGAAATTGCCGACTCGATTCGACGTTTGAGGGGTCGGGTTCCAACCGAGCAGGAAGCGGCGTTGACGCTTTACGGTGTTGCTCTCGATTATTGGAAAAAAAATCGGCGACTTTCCCAGAATGAAGAAGGTGAAACGGTTTTGTGGACCTTTGATCCCGAATTGAGAAGTCTAAGGTTGCAAACATTGCCCCTTTTGCGTGCTTATGTCGAAATGTTTGTCCGTTTTGCAACAGCCGCTTACAACATTGATTCGGTCAACCCCAAAATCCGTATCCTGTATTACATTGCCCTTTGTGAACAGACGATTCAGACGATTCCTCAGGATGATCCGGTTGATCTGATGTCGTTGAGCTTTCTCGAACAATTAACACGGGATGATTTGGAAACGATTCTTGTTGAATCAATCGACAACGGTTATTCCCGGGCAGGAGTTATTTCAGCGAAACAGTTGGGACATCTTGGATCGGTTGAGTCCCTTCTTTTACCGAAACTTTTACGACAACAGGAACGGGACAACCGGGTTAATCGTCCGGGAACTCCGCGAATTCTGGTCCAAGCAACAGGAATTGCGGATCGTCGGATTCGTTATGCGGCTCTTGAAGCGGTTATGCAACTTAATCCGACGCAACCTTACCCCGGGTCCAGTCTCGTCAGTGACGCTCTTCTTTGGTTTGCGTCGGCTGAAGGAAAACGTCTTGCCGTAATCGGAACCCCCAAAATTACTGACGGAATGAAACTGGTCGGTTTTTTAGCTCCCCTTGGATATGAAGGAAAGGTTGCAACGACCAATCAAGAGGTATTTCGTGAAGCAGCCCGATCACCTGATGTTGAACTGGTTCTGGTTGATGAACGGTTACATCATCCTCTTCCTCGACATTTTGCGCAAACGATGTGGAAGGACATTCGGACGAAAGAGATACCGATTGCGATTATCACGAAAGAATCTCAGGTAATGAATGCAACGCCAATTGACATTCCTTTTCCTTTGCAATCGGAATGGGAGCGAACGACATCCAACACGACCTTTGCCGATTCGTATTCGATGATACTTCCTTACCCCTCCTCTCAGGAAAGGGCGAGTTGGGTTGTGCAGCGATTGCTTGACGTAACGGGTTCAGAACCTGTCCCCGCTTCGATTCGTTTACAACAAGCCCAACAATCGCTGATTTGGTTGACCAAGATCAACCGCTTGTCTTCTCCTTTGTATCGGATTGAGAATCTTGACCAATTGGCATTTCGGTCGGCTTATGCCCCAGTCCTTGCCGAAAACGGTATTGCGCTGCTCGCAACAATCCGGTCCAAAGAAGCCCAACAACAATTAGTCGAATTGGCAATCAGCGACGTTTCCCCTGATTTTGTTCGTCAACAAGCAACAACTGCATTTGCAGAAAATGTCCAATCCTTTGGTGTTCTTTTGCGGGATCGAGACCGTGAACAACTTTGGAAACAGTATCAAACAAGGAGCAATCCGTATTTAGATTTGGTGATTGTGACGATTTTTGGTGAAACCGATTCGGGAATGAGATAATCAATCGACCTGTTTAGCCGCAATACAACGTATCGCGTGTTTCAGAACTGCAAAATAACGCGCAGAACGATGTTTTGCGGCCAAACGACTACAAGTCGCAGCAAATGCGATTACAAAAATCGGACAACAACACGTTGGGAGAAAAAAATGGAAGAAGTCTTACAAGTCCTGTTCATACTCGCTATTCTTGTTTTTCCGATCATCAAAGGGGTAATGACAGTGATTGCTGGTCGGAAGAAGGAGGAGAACAAGGAGCAGGCGGATCGTGCAAATGCGGGGTTAGCGGATGATTCGCTCATTATCAAACGTAACACGGCAACGGGTTCTGACCGACCGTCGCCCAATCGGCGTTCGTCCCGGTCACAAAAAGCTCAAGGAACATTGTCCGGCACAACTTCATTGAAGTCGGTTCAGGATTCGCAAGCAACAAACACAGCGGAACACGCAATGATTTCGCAACCGAATGTGCAATCGAGTGTGCAACATAGTGAGCAAACCGAACACCCGATCATCACCTTATTTCGTAATCAGATAACAGTCCAACAGATGATTGTTGCAGCGGAAATTTTGAAGCGACCCGATTTTGGTCATTTTGGCAAACATGGAAAAGAAGATTATTCGTCCAATCGTCCAACCTTTTAATCGCGTCCCCGCCGATCTTCTCTTAGTATGTGCGCATAAATAACTGATCTATTTTTTCATTTGCTCCTTTCGTGACGTTTGTGTTTTTAGTGGTTCTTTTATACCACGAAATACACTAAAAACACGAAACCAATCCAAACTTTAATCAATTGTGAATCCGAAATTTTGATAGTTTATTTACGCGCAGGTTCTTATTCTTTACTTCTACCTCCTACCTCCTACCTTCTCCCCCTACTCATGTCCGAACTGACCGAATCCGTTACACGCATGATGAAGGAAATCGAAAAATTGCCCGGAATTGGCAAGAAATCGGCTGAACGAATCGCCTATCATCTCCTGAAAATTTCCGCTGAAGAAGCGTTTGCCCTTTCCGACTCGATTCGGGATGTCAAAGAAAAGGTCCAATACTGCAAAACCTGTTTCAACCTGTCCGAAGAAGAACAATGCAGCATCTGTCGGGACACTCGCCGCAATTCGTCCATTCTTTGTGTTGTCGAACAACCCCGGGATTTGATTGTTTTAGAACAGACCGGAATTTACAATGGACTTTATCACGTTCTGTTGGGGCGAATTTCCCCGCTCGATCACATCAGCCCCGATCAACTCACAATCACCGCATTAGTGCAACGAATCCGCAAGGGAAAGTTTGAAGAGATTATTATGGGAACCAATCCGACGGTTGAGGGGGACGGAACGGCTCTTTACATAATGAATCAATTAGACGGTATACCGCTTAAAATCACGCGATTAGCACGCGGTATTACGACCGGGAGTGTTTTGGAATTTGCGAACAAGGAAATGTTGCGGGACGCCCTTTCCGGTCGTCAACATGTTGAATGAGAAACAGTTTTTATTTTTTTTACTGTTTAGACTTGTTCGGCAACCGACTGAAAGACTCAAAAAATTTTATCTGTTCTGCCAAAAATATATTCATTTGACAAAATAGGCCAGATAATTTGAGTTCTCGAACAAGTCTTTTCTAATAACAAGAATAACCGGATTGGACCAACCCGGTTCGGTTCCGACTCGGTTTTACCAAGGGGCTTCCATAAGATAGACGATCTGGTCCGCCAATTTGTCAATCGCCCGCTGTTGCGCCATAATTGTCGAATCCCCCATTTCTGCAACCATATCCCAACTTGATGCAATCGTTTCCGAACCGACATCCCAGGGAACCGGCTCCATTCGGCGTAATTCCCGACCTCTTCGGTCCGTCCAGACCACTTCAACGGTCAACGTCACTTTCTTCTGACGGACATCATCGTATTCGTTTACGACCATGACCGATTGCGTGTCCGAAATGATTCGTCCGCTCAAGATACTGTCCGCTGTTGGACGACCAATCACTTTATACGGTGTTCTTGCCTCAATTTTCTTGCAGACCGCTTCTGTAACACGTTCGGACAGGTTCCGACGAAAACTGTCTGATTCAAACATTGGGACATAAACCGTCCGAATGTTATCATTGTAAAGCGTCATTGCTCCAACTCTGTAACCGGCACAACCGCCAAGCAGCAGAATCGTTGCGAGAAGACAATAGAGAGTCAAGAAACGGAACATGGAGGGGGGGATAGAGGGGATAGGGTGTAGGGAATAGAGGATAGGGGGAGAACATACTCCCGTTTAGCCGCGATACAACGTATCGCGCGTATTTATTACAAAATACACACACATGCGCGACGTTTTATCGCGCGTATTTATTGTCATTTCATCTTGTTGGAACCGGGGATTAGAGCCGACTTTAACCATTTCATGTGATCGTCCATGTCTTCACGACGGGACAATCGGGCAAGTCGTTCTTCCGCTGCTTGAACATGAATCGAGGACGGATATTCCTGAACGAGTTGTCGATAATAATAACAGGCTGAAGAATAGGCCATTTTTTTCTCCCAATATAAACCCGTCTCCCAAAGTCGTTCCGCCTTCTGATTATTAAGCGTCTCCTTCAGGTCCAAAATGTTCTCACGTTCCGCCCCCAATTCACCCCCATATTGACGTAACGTCTGATCGGCAAGAGCAGTCGCCTCTTCCAACCCCTTCGAATCATAGTGAGCACCTGCATACGTCATACTCCGTGCAAGAAGCTCCAACTTGCGAGCTTGCGCAATATACTCACTTCGAGCATTTATATCAGGTAAAGCCGCATAAAGCATTGCCGCTTCTGCAAACTGCGAATCACCCGGATTCCGTCCCCGATTCATATACGCTCCTGCAAGTGCCATAATCGCCTTGTCCCCCATTGGACCGGTCGGATCATTCATATAGATCGCTTCATACGCCTTTCTCATGTTCCCAAACGTGTCAAAAACCGGACGTTTCTTATCACTAACGTTGACGAACGAGGTTCCTTCGTCGCACAACCGCTCCCAATACCGTCCAATCCGAAATAATCGGACAACGGACGTGTCCATGTATTTGCTCCCCTTGTGTCGGGCAACCAGTTTTTCATAATCTTTACTTGCATGAGCGTACTGATCGGAGAAAAAGTAACATTCTGCTGCAAGGAAAAGAGCATCTTCTTCCAGAACCGAATCGGGCCAACGTTTTGCCGCTTTCTCGAACAATTTGGCTGCTTCAATGTTTTTCTGGACATTCGAGAAGTCAGGATTAGCCCGAATGATTGCATAACCCGCTTCCATGTAGGTTGCCGCTTTACGTTCATCCGGCCCCATCCCCATCCAATTCCGAATGTTCGTTGCAACATTGACCGGATCAAACTTACCCCAGTCAAATTTTGGGTCCTCCTCCTTCTCCCAATCTTCCAACTCAATTTTCGTGTTCTGTATTTTGCTGATTGGTTCAAAGCCGGGACCAAAACCGGCTGTTTCTCCACTTAATTCAGAAATCTCCCGGGTTGCGAATCGACCTTGTTGAGGAGGAAGCGGCTGCAACCAGGGTTTGTTCGGGTCATACTTCGTCGTTTCAGCAAGTGACCGATATTGCGATTCCCGTTGAGCCGGGATTGCGGCGTTGAGCGACTGTCCTGAGCTGTTTGTCCCGGTTGGACTGCGCCAAGGATCATGTTCGTCATAACGGGAATCTCCGCCGTATCCATATTCCCCTCCATTTTGTCCGTCACTTGGGGGGACCATTTCGTAATGTTGACCGGTTGGGGTTCCAACCGGCGTTGCAGGAACCTGTCCTCGTATTTGCACATTTTCTGATTGGGGCTGATGTTCAACAAGGGCGGGGAGAGCAAGTCCGAATTTGCCCAAAGTCGAACCCAGAAAAAGGCCGCAACCATTTCCAAGGGGCAGGAGCAACAGAATCAGGGAGAGGGACGCAATTTTTTCGAGGTTCATTGTTTTGAATCGAAAGGGAATTGAAGACGTAATACAAGTCGGGGCAGAATACGAAATCGGCCCAATCAGGTCAAGAGCGGAAAACGGGGGGTAATATAGGGGATAGGATATAGGGAATAGGGGGAGAACATGTTCCCGTTGAGCCGTGATACAACGTATCGCGCGCGTTTAGAACCGTTAAAAGACGTGCAGAACGTTGGAACGCGGCTCAACGGAAAGTGGTTGTTCACTATACGGCAAACGGTTAGAAAGGGTTTGTTTTCCGATTGGAACGCGGGCATCCTGCCCGCACATTTTTTTTCTTGATGCAGGCAAGATGCCTGCGTTCCGACAAAATGTCCATTTTGTACCCAGTCCGCTAACAAGTTTGGTTTTGCGATTTGAACCGAACCGGGTTGGACGGATATGTTTTACCACGAAAGACACGAAAGACACGGTATTTTGTGAGGTTTTCGTGTTTTTTGTGATTTTCGTGGTTCAAAAATGAAAATACTCTTTTTCCCAAAACTTGTTAGCGGACTGATTTTGTACCCGTTTCGGGTATAACTTGTCTTGCCAAACCGGATTTGACGGGGTAAAATAGGGGTAGTCGTTGGTACAACACCGCAAAACCAACCCGCTTGACAATGCCGTCTCGAAAGAAAAAATCACAGCCCGAGTTGACAACGGAAACCCGAGAGGAACTGCTCAGGGATTTCAAAATCCGCCCAAACTCGGACATTTTTTTCGCAACCTATTTTTCTGACCCGAAACACGAAAGTGTGCTCGTCAACTTTATCAACGCCGTCCTGACCGACTCCCACGATCCGCCCGTTGTCAGCGCTAAAGTCCTTAACCCCTTTAATATCAAGCGGTTTGCGATTGACAAAAGTATGATTTTGGACGTTCGGGCGAGGGACAATGGGGGGCGGATTTTTGACATTGAGATTCAGGTGTCGAATCATTTGGCGTTTAAGGAGCGGATGTTGGGATACTGGGCGGACACCTATTCGGGGCAGTTGTTTCGAGGAGCGAATTACCTGTCGCTCAAGCCGGTCATATCAATCATAATAGTCTTCGACGACATATTTCCTGAATTGACGGGCAGACACCAATTGTTCCACTTGGTGTCGGATGAGAACCCGAAAGTGTTGTTTTCGGACCATATTTGCGTCCATGTTCTCTGTCTAAAAGGGGTTGGCGTTGAGCGTTTGGAAAAAATCCGCGACTGGAACGATGCGTTGCAAGGTTGGTCCCTGTTTCTGGCGTGTAAACCTGAAGAATTGGAGGAGCAAATGTCGGTCATTAGTACAAAAAATCCGGTTTTGAGCGAGGTTGATCGGGAATTTCGGCGGTATGCGAGCAACCCTGAGATGCGGGAAATCGAGCGTAGTCGTATGCTGTATGAGGCTTTTCACCGTCTTGAGCTTGGCAAGGCGATGGAAATGCTGAAAGAGGCCGAAGAATCCGCCGCCAAAAGTAAGGCATTGGGCCGGTCAGAAGGCATTGCGTTTGGTGAAGCGAGAGGTGAGGCAAAGGGTAAAGCGCGGGAGCGGGCGGAAAAAGTTGCCCGGATTCTGGAGCACCGCTTTGACAAGGTGTCGAGTCATCTTACTGACAAGTTGTTAAAAATGGACAATTTGGATAAGTTGAACGAGCTTTTTGATTTTGCTTTGGACTGCAAGACGATTGCGGATTTTGAGGCAGAGTTGCGATAGGGTCCTGTTTTGCGATAAAAGAGGAAGATTGCGCAGATTGCACAAAATGTTCTGGTGTGTTTAGGGAGGCTCAATCTCCAAACAAATGATTCATGTATTTGCGGACGGTGTTGCATTTTCCGTCAGTAGGCTACACCCCAGCTCCCCTTTCTCTTTCCCATTTGCAGAACCGCCCAGTACCATGAAAAACGTGTCTCGCCTTTTGCTGTGTTCCCTCTTCGTTCTGATAACCTGCTGTTCGGTGAACGCCCGGCAACCAAATATCATCTTTCTCTTTGCCGATGATCTCTCCTTTAATGCCGTTGCATCTGCAGGACACCCTATCGTTCAAACCCCTCATCTGGATCGCCTTGCCGCACAAGGTGTGTCATTCACAAACGCTTATAATCAAGGAGCTTGGCATGGTGCAGTCTGCGTCGCAAGCCGTTCCATGCTCAACACCGGTCGCTTTCTTTGGAACGCCAGAAATCTGCTGGAACCTGACAATTCTTCCGCAAAACGTCATCGTAATTCACCGTCCGTAAACCCTGCTCAAGAGAGGATGGTCCAATCAGACCCGGCAACAATTGCGTCCCAATTTTGGGCCAGATTATTGCAGCAAGGGGGATACTCAACAGCCCTTTGCGGGAAATGGCATGTCACGCAGGATGAAAACGAAGTGTTTGACCAAGTGCGCCATGTTCGCGGGGGGATGCCCCCAACCGTTCCTTCCTCGTACAATCGACCAAGAGGAGAACAAGATGATTATGATGATGTTTGGAACCCGTTTGACCCGAAATATGAAGGACATTGGAGTGGAGGTGTTCATTGGGCGGAAGTTCTGGCGAATGATTCTATTGAAACATTGACAGAACAGCTTCAGTCGGAAAAACCGTTTTTTGGGTATTTTGCGTTTAATTCTCCGCATGATCCACGCCAATCGCCCAAAGAATTTTTGGACCTCTACCCGCGAGAGAGGATGGACGTTCCTCTCAACTTTTTGCCGCAACACCCGTTGATGAACGAAATCGGTTGCCCGAAATCATTGCGGGATGAAATGCTCTGTCCCTATCCCCGAACAGAATGGGCCGTTCAGGTTCATCGCCGAGAGTATTACGGTATCATTTCGCACATGGACGCTCAAATTGGGCGAATTTTGGATGCGATTGACAAATCGGGAGAGCGGGCGAACACCTTCATTATTTTTTCGGCGGATAATGGTTTGGCAATCGGCTCACACGGTTTATTTGGCAAGCAAAGTGTTTACGAGCACAGCATGAAAGTACCTCTTATTCTTGCCGGTCCGGCTCTTCCTGCCGGAAAAGTCATTTCAACACCTGTCTATCTGCAAGACATCATGCCAACTTCCTTGGAATGGGCCGGTTTACCAATTCCCGATCATGTCCAGTTCAAAAGCCTGATACCGTTGATACAGGATGAGGCCTCTCCACATTATGATGCTATTTATGGGGCGTATGTTGCTCAACAACGGATGATTCGTCAGGATGATTTCAAGTTGATTCTGTTTCCCGACGCCAAAGAGGTGTTGTTGTTTGACCTGAAGAATGATCCCAACGAAAAGAACAATCTTGCCGATCAGGGGGCGTATCGTTCACGGATTGAAAGCATGTTTAGGCTTTTGTGTGATTTGCAGCAGGAAACCGGGGACACCTTAAAATTGACGTTGGATGCTGCGTTGGGCAACTGATTGCCGGGCAAAGCTACAATCGGTTTGTTTGACTTTATCTAACGTACAAACGTTAATTCTGGTGAACGTCTGTACTTGTGAGATGAAGCGAAAAGTCTACACAATCCAATCCAAACGGAACCGCCGTTTGATCGGAAGTTGTATCAACATGACGCTTTTGACAAGGTGTCGAGTCAGCTTACTGACACATTGCTGAGAATGGACTCTTGAAGATTTTGAGGCGGAGTTTGTTTAGCCGCGCGTACAACGTACCGCGCGTCCGAATCGTCAAAACGCGAGGTACGCCGTGCACGCGACTCAACAAGCACTCTGGGAACACTCAGAAATGCCGGCTTCACGCGCAGCACGTCGTACACGCAACTCTCGCCGCCTATCGTCGGCGAAACCGTCGCGCAAGCGGCGCAACCACAACTCCAAGTCCTAATATCAACAACGTCCCCGGTTCAGGGCTGATATTACTACCGTCCCTGAATTCAGCTCCGAACATGAATACGTTCGTTTTAACGGCATTATTCAGGTCGAACTCAAAATCGACCGTGTAAGTCCCTGCATCCAAACCGTTCTGTCCCAACGCAAACTCAAACCAAGCAAGTTGGTTATGATCGAAAATGTCAAAATTGACAGACTCACCATTAACTTTGACACCTGAAAGTTCGACGGTTGACAACAAGGCAAACTCAACATGAGCAAGAGCATTTCCTGCATTCATGCGGGTTTGGTTGACAATAAAATCAGTCGAGAACGTATAGGTTCCCGCCGAAAGTGATTTTCCGCCCTCGAAGTAGAAAAACTGTCCGCCGATTCCGAAAACATCGCCTTGAACCGGAAGTGCGAAACATTGAGCAACATTGTTGATTGCCGTTTTCTCCAGACCAGGCATTGTCAACGACCAAACAGACTCATTGGCTTCGACCGTGTCGTTAAAACCGGAAACGTCCCAACCATTTCCAGCAATGAAAAAATCAGCATTTGCACTTGCCGCAAATGCGAAGCAGACTACAGACAGAACTGCAATCGCAAACTGTCGCATAAGAGGACGCCGACCTCTAAAGGCCAGAATGAGGCCGGAGAGAAATAGAAGAAGAGTAAAACGACAGCGACTAGAGAATCGGGGGGGGGGGGGGTAAATTAGGCAATTTGGTAAACATGGAAACATTCCTTTCGAGAAAAGTTTTTGAAATTTTGGACCACACATTCGGGACCACACAAACCACTATCACCAAGATAGCCGAACTTGGGTTGGATTACAACTAAAAAATGGGAATTTTCTTGAAAATTTTTTGAAATAGCAGAAAAATTTTTTCTACGCGCGATACGTTGTATCGCGGCTAAACGGGGGAAGAGGAGATGGTCAGATGTCGTCGTTGTGCCCTCGTTCGTAGGCTTGGACGATTTGTTGGACGAGAGAATGACGAACAATGTCCCCCTCATGCAGTTCGAGATGACCAATTCCGGGGATGTCTCGCAGTCGGAACAGTGCATCTGCAAGACCACTCTTTTTGTGCGCGGGTAAATCGGTTTGACTCGCATCTCCGCAAACCGCGATTCGTGATCCGTCCCCCATTCTGGTCAGGAACATCTTCATCTGCGAAATCGTCGTGTTTTGCGCTTCATCCAGTATAATGTAAGCATTGTTCAGCGTTCTTCCCCGCATATAGGCAAGTGGAATCACCTCAATCCGGTCTTCGTCCATATACCGTCTTAACATGTCATGCTCAATCATCTCCGCAAGAGCATCAAAAAGTGGTCGCAAATAAGGATTGATTTTCGCCTGTAAATCCCCGGGCAGAAATCCAAGATTTTCACCCGCTTCAACGGCGGGACGAACGAGAACGATCTTCTTCATTCCTTCTGATTTTAAGGTTTCGACAGCGCGAGCAACCGCGAGATACGTTTTGCCGGTTCCGGCCGGACCTGTACAGAGAACAATTTCTTTGGAACGTAACATCGCAACGTATTTTGCTTGTCCAGCTGTTTTGGGACGAACACGCCGACCACAATAGACATCAATCGGTTTGTTGTGCGTCAGTTCCTCACCCTGTGTCACTTCCGAAAGAAGTCGCTGAATGTCTTCTGGAGCAAGAATCCCGTCCAGATTCACGGCTCGAAATAACTGCTCGAAGAGACGTGTTGCTTTTTTGAGATTCTCGGTTTCACCTTTGATAAGGAGTTGGTTTCCGTCAAGAACAACCTGAACTCCAAGCCCTTTTCGGATCGTTCGCAAGTGTTCGTCACAATCACCAAAAACGTAAAGGAGTTTTTCAGGATTCGTTATATTCAGAGTCGTTATGTCCATCTTTTTTCTTTTGTCCCGCTCATTGTGTGTACACCGTCTATTCCCGTCGATTGGAACGATTGGATGAAAATGTCGATTCATCTTGTCGATTGACGGAAAATGAAAACACCATTTTAACATTGACGGGGTTGGAGCAAAAGACCTCAATATGTCGTTTCCCTCTTCTTTCCTCCTACCTTCGACCTCCTATATTGGTTAGGCAAGGATGTTCGTTTCTCTAAGTTTTCTCATTTGCCTGATTTGACAGGCGAGACAAGGCATTTGGACGAGAGCACCACATGAAGGACAACGTTTGGGTTTTCCGCCCGGGAATTGGAAAGCGTATTCAACGTCAACGACTTTATGTCGTAAAAGAGTTTGTTTTCCAGATGCAACGGAACTGACCAAACCGCGACTGACGCCGAGAATTTTGGCAATCATTCGTTGGGAATAGCGTTTTTCAGCGAGCAAGGTTAGGATACGTTTTATGAGTTCAGGTTTTTTCATTGTTCATAATCCCATTCAAAGTTAGTAAATTGAGTTCCGTGTCATAAAATAGACAAAATTTCAAGTAAAAATATATTTATTATTTTCACAAAAGATATTGACTATTTGTTATATTCCGTGTAAAATGACGGAATAATTGATATAAATGTAAAAAACGACAGATTTTTTTTGCTGTAATTATTACAAGACATCATAAAAATAGTATTTTTTTTAGACAAAATCAAGTAAAAGAAAATTTTATTTGCAAAAATGACAAAGAGGGGGGAAAATGACACTTGAAACTTACGATCCTGAAAAGCTGGAACAACTTGCGTTTCGCTTTTTTGACATTGCGGCTCTTTTGCGTAATATGGCGCAAAAGGCGCGCAAACACGATCTTCAGGAAATCCCCCTTCATGATCGCAAAGCCCTACTTTGGTGTCAGGGTCTCGAACTTTGGGCAAAAAAAACACAGGTGAATCTCGATATTGTTGTCAGTAGTTTGCCCGGCTCTACTGTCCGATAATCCGTTTTGGGATATACTGGGAGAATAACGGGCTTGAGAGGAACAGGAGGAGCGGGAATGGAGAAAAACGTCTATACATTGCCCGGTTGTCCCCGATTCTCTTCCCGGTTCCTTATTCCTTAACCTCTTTCCCTGCAAATTCCCTAAAAATGTTCTCGATTGCTTCTCTTCCCGTTGAGCAACTTGCTCGCGAATTTGGAACTCCGGTTTTTGTGTATGATGCTGATTCAATTCGGCAACACCTTAACGCTTTGCGCCAATTCGATGTTGTTCGGTTTGCCCAAAAAGCCTGTTCCAACCTTGCAATTCTCAAATTATTGCGTGAAGAAGGGGCTTGTGTTGACGCAGTGAGCGCAATGGAAGTAAGGCGGGGACTAACAGCAGGTTTCGTGCCGAATACGAGTCGAGACGGTTTGACCCCCGATCCCCTTGTCTATACAGCCGACATTTTCGATCACGATTCGCTCAATGTTGTCAAAGAATATGACATTCCGGTCAACTGCGGTTCTTTGGACATGATTGGGCAATATGCGGAGCTGTTTCCTGAACGGTCAGGTTTGACCCGGGAAATCACGATTCGGGTTAATCCCGGTTTTGGACATGGACATGCTCGAAAAACGAATACGGGGGGGGATCAGGCCAAACATGGTATTTGGTTTGAACAAGTTGGGGTCGCAAAACAACTTGCCGAGCAAAACGGCCTGAAAATTTCGGGAATACATGTTCATATTGGAAGTGGAACCGATTTGGAACATTTGAATCAGGTGAGTGATGCTGTTCTCAAAGCAGCTCGGTTGATCGGCCGGGATGTTCACACAATCAGTACAGGAGGAGGTTTGCCGATCCCCTATAAAACAGGAGATTCGTCAATTGACATTGATAAATTTTTTACTTGTTGGAATTTGGCCCGAAAATCGCTTGAAAAAGAATTCGGACACAAAGTTCTCCTTGAAACCGAACCGGGACGTTTTCTCGTCGCTGAAAGTGGTTTTCTGATTGCCGAAATTCGGGCCGTAAAAACACAAGGTAACAATCTGTTTTATCTGGTTGACGCCGGATTTAACAATTTGGCCCGACCTGTTCTTTACGGTTCTTATCATCCAATCTCCATTGTTCGGAAATCCGGTCAACCGATTTGTCCGACAAATGCGGACATGGTTGACGTGATAATCGGGGGACCGCTTTGCGAATCAGGGGACGTTTTTACGCAAGAAGAAGGCGGTTTTGTTGTCAAACGGACACTTCCAAGAGCCGAAGTTGGCGATTACCTTGTTATTGAAATTACAGGAGCCTATAGTTTTGTAATGGGGTCGAACTACAATTCCAAACCGTTTGCGCCTGAAGTGCTGATTGACAAGGGGATTGTGCGATTGATTCGCAAACGACAGACGTATGAACAGTTAATTCAGAATGAAATCATGTAAGAACTCAAACTGTCAACGAATTTACACAGTTTTGTTGTAAAACCTTTTTTGTTGTAAAACCTTTGGTATATGGAGTTACACAAGATCGAAAAGGGGTGAATTTTTACGTTTGTTTACAACGGCAAAATGATCGCGCAAAGGATAATATCCCTTGTTTATTGCGGCAAACACGACACTGCACTAAAAAAGTGAAGTATTTCATTGACAGTTTGAGTAAGAAACGGTCCATTATTAACAGTTGTGTGTTTTGAAAAACATCTGTAGACTTGTTCGGCAAGCGATTGGAATACGCAAAAAATCTATTTATTCTTCCAAAAATGTATTCAGTTGAGAAAATAGGCAAAATAATTTTGAGTTCTCGAACAAGTCTTGTAGAAAAATTGCGTTCCTTCCTCAACCTCGTAGAAGTTGTGTTATGGTCGAGAAGGAATGAAAAATCAAATCCGAACCCCGGTTGGGTTTCCGTTATGGTTTATAAAGACGGAATGACCATAACGCAACGAACGGAGTTGAAAATGAGATGCAATCCGTTACTACCATAACGTAATCCCAAACGGAATTGTAGGGAATGCCGTATTAAAATTTTTACTGTTTCTAAGTGAATGTAAGAAAATGGAAATGCGATACTGGACAGCAGGAGAATCACATGGAAAGGGCATTCTTGCCTTTTTGGACGGATTTCCGGCCGGACTTCGAGTCGATCAGGGTTTGATTGATTCGGAATTGCGCCGACGACAGGGGGGATATGGTCGGGGGGGACGACAGTCGATTGAGGAGGACCGGGCTGAACTTTTGACAGGCATTTGGCGGGGCGAGACGACAGGAGCACCGATTGCGATTTGGGTCAACAATCGGGACTACAAAATTGATGAGATGCCGGACATTTATTATCCCCGACCTGGACATGCTGATTTGGCGGGGTCGCAGAAATTTCGGTCGCCAATTCGTCCCATTCTTGAGCGAAGTAGTGCTCGTGAAACAGCGGGTCGGGTTGCAGCAGGTGCTCTCGCCCGTCAACTTTTGCAACAATTCAACATCCAAATCGTCGGTTTTGTTCGCTCGCTTGACACTTTGGAATTGATTGGAACGACCCAAACAGTCAAGCGGATTGGTCCGGGTCAATCGAAAAAGTGTAACGGGCCAATTGACAAAGACGAAGTAACGAAACAGAACTGTTTGGTTGACAAGGACAATTCGGTCAACAAGGGCGTTTCAGTTGACAGAGTTTGTTCGGTTAACTCGGTTAACAACGACAGTTCGGTTGACAAAAATGAAATGACTGAACCAAACTGTAGGGTTGAGAAAGGTCAACTGTCTGATTGGGACCGATTGACTCCAGATGAACTGGTTTTTCGTCGGAATCAAAGTGTTATTTATTCGCTGCAACCTGATCGTGATGAAGAAGCTCGGCAATTGATTGACGAATATGGTCGAGAAGGTGACACTTTGGGCGGAATTGTTGAAATCAGGGCGTACAACATTCCGGTTGGTTTGGGTTCACATACACAATGGGACGAAAAACTGGACGGTCGTTTAGCACAAGCCGTTTTGTCCGTTCAAGCAATCAAAGGGGTCGAATTCGGTCTTGGTTTTGAAACGGCCCGATTGCCCGGGTCAAGCGTGCATGATCCAATTGGTTTTGAATCAGAACACGGTTTTGTCCGACCAAGTAACAATGCGGGGGGAATTGAGGGGGGGATGAGTAACGGAATGCCGATTATCATTCGGGCTGCAATGAAGCCGATTCCGACCTTACGTCGTCCTTTACCGTCTGTTCATTTGCAAACGAAAGAGCCGAAACCGGCTGAGTATGAACGGAGTGATGTTTGCGCAGTCCCTGCTGCAAGTGTCGTTCTCGAAAACGTCGTTGCTCTTGAATTGACCCGGGCTTTTCTCGCCAAATTTTCTGGGGATTCTCTTGCTGAAGTCCGCGAACGGTTTGATTTGACCCCTAAATTTTGAATCGGTTTCTGTACACCTGAAAGGACTGTGATGTTACAACCCGTTGTTTTCTGTCCCGCAATGTTACATTTCGTTGTTGCTCCCCTTGCAAAGTTGCGTTCACTCATTTTCAGTTGGGCAATTGTTTTGTGCTGTTTGACAACAACGGTTGCACAAACGAATTTACAACATCCGTTGTTTGATTCAGGACAACAGATGCAGGGACAATCGCAACAACAAGGACAACAGCGACAATTACAGCAATTGCAACAGGAACAACAAGAACCGGTCAACACGCAATTTCCGTATGATGTCCCGCTCTCCCTTATGAAACGGAAACCGATTGCGGCATCTTCCTTGCTCTTGCAATTGTTTGAAGCAACACGAACTTCGCAATTGGAGATCAAGAATTTGCAGGAACGAAAGGATTCATTCTTACGTTTATTGGAAATGGAGGTCCAGACAGATGCCGTTGAGGACGCGAAGAAGACGATTGACTGCTTGCTCACCTCTTACACGCAGTTGACCAATCCGTTTGAGCAGGACAAATTGTTGCAACAGATTGCCCGGTTGCAAGGTCTCTTGGGGATGAGTGATGACGCCCAAAAAACGGCAAAAGGAATCAACGAACGTCGAAACCGGTTGAAGACGCAGTTTGACATTGTACTGATCCCCCTCATCGTGGAGAGTGAACGGTATATTTTGGGGTATTATGTGGGGCACATGGAACCGCCGACACTTGAAGAGATGCGGCTGCATGACAAAACAACCTTTGAAAAATACGGTTCTCAACTGTATGAGATACTCGAAAAGGCAAAACGTGAAAAAGATTACTCGATTCAGAGTCAGGTTGGATGTTGTTTGGGAGTTATGGAACTTGGAGTGGAGAACGACGACAAGGCGTTTGAGTTGATTGATGAAAGTTTGAAAGCGACCCAAAAGTTGGAGAAGCAGATTGCCCGACAGATGAGCAGAGCCAACATCAAAATGAATTCCATTTGCATTGTGCAACGGAAAGGGCTTAAAGCAGCAATCGAGTTTGCCGAATCACTGGAACAGACGGAACAAAAAAGTATAGCCTATATGGGGATTTGTCAAGGACTTTTGGTGTTCGACAAGCTGGAAGACTGTTTATCTCTTTACCCCAGAATTCTCGAACTCTCTGAAGTGCCGGAATTAGCCGAATCATCTGAATCGTCCGAATTGTCCGAAAAGGCCCGATTCATAGAACACTATTTGTTCCTGTTGGTTCACTATTATGTCACAAAATCAACGAGTCAAGCCTTTTTGGATACAATTCGGGATTGGAACATTGACCCTCAAATACGGATTAAATTCATGTTTCTTGCAAGTCTGTTGCGTCTTCAGCGTAAACAGTTTGAGGACGTTGAATTGTTTCTGAAAGAAATGGAATCGTGTGAAGAACGCAATCAGGTGTTGCAAAACTTGGCTATTATGCTCAATGAAGAACGGCAATTTGACCGGGCAATTGCGGTTGCGGAACAAATGGACAACGAAAATGTAAAGAGAGAAGCATTTCGCAACATTGCTCTTAGTCTACTTTTTGTTGGAGAAGACCAGAAATCCCGGGAGTTGCAGGAAAGGACATTACTGGAACATGAAAAGGAAACGATTGTTCTTTTGGAAAAATCACTTGAAGAAGCGTTAAAAGACAACGACGTTCAAATTCGTCTCATGTCTCTTTCTAAAATTTTAGGGCAACAATTGCAACAGTTTGATCTTTTTGGGGCGAGAAAAACATTGCTTGCAATTCGGGATACGGCAAAGGAACGGACGGATGATTACGAACGATTACAAACGTTGATTCAAACAATTCGTGGTCTTCACAAATTCGGTTTGCGTGAAGAAGCGATTGCGGAACTCCAATCGGTGATTGAACAGGTTGAAAAACTGACGGAATTACAGCGGATTGACATTCTTGCGAAATTGGCGGACGCACAACTGGGAATGGACGAAGAAGAAGCGGGAAAACAAACACTCAAGCGACTTGTTCAATTGATTGAGATGAACGAGAAGGTTGCCAAGCAGATTCTTGCGATCATTGAATTCGCGGGAGTGATGCTTCGATTGGACGATTTTCAAGGGGCAATTGAGATGATACAGGAAGGTCAAGCCCGGGTTGCGCAACTGGAAACGGCTGAAGAACGATCCGGGGCGTTTTTGACTCTTTCCCGGGCCTTACTTCAGATTGAAACAAAAAAAGCAGCTGCGTCGTTGCAACCTTAATGCCGCGATACAACGTATCGCGCGTTCAGAACGGCAAAATACGCACAGAACTTTGTTCTGCGGTTAAACGACAGTTAGATCGCAGCGACACCGCTCCTTTTTTTACGATACTCAAACCCGGGGTTGCGGTCGCATTGCTTCCTTCACCCCGGACGACGATAAGGTATCGTTAACGAAACGACAAAAGTTTTTTGTTGAAATCGAATCGCCAATTCCAAAATTAAACATTGACAAAGCAATTGGAACGACTGAAAATGGGAGTGAACCAACAATTGCCGGGAAATCGTCGTTTTTTTGTTCCCTCGCTGATTCTCTGGACGCTGTTTCTGTTCGGAATCGGGTTCTATCTGTACAATCGTGAATCGGATGATCCCCGGTTGGAATCGTCCGAGTTGACTGCCGAATCGATACCGATTGTGATTTCAGGTGATTCGGCTCAAAAGACGGAACAACAAAGAGGGGCGACGACAATTTCCTCTTCTTCTTCTTCTTCTTCCTCTTCGACGTCTTCTGCTGCTACATCGGCTCCATTATCTGCAACAGCAACATCGCAACGACTTCTGTCACAAATTGCTCCGATGAAACGATTGGAAGGAGGTCTGTTCAAAAGGGGCAACCAACTCGGGGGAAATCCTGACCAACGACCGGCACATGATGTCCGATTATCTCCGTTTGAGATGGACATTTACGCCGTTACAAACCGGCAATTCCGACTTTTTGTTGACGCAACAGGACACCAAACGTCCGCCGAACGTCGCGGTTGGAGTTACATTTTCGATTATCCCCAAAAATCTTGGGTCCGAATGCCCGACATCTCTTGGAAAACGCCGACAAATGATCCTCTGTTGAAACAACCTCTTGATATTTGGCTCGAATTACCCGTTGTTCATGTCTCCTACCATGATGCTGTTGCGTTTTCCAATTGGGCAGGAAAGCGACTTCCAACGGAAGCAGAATGGGAGTATGCGGCGAGAAGTGGACGATTGGATTCACCTTTTCCTTGGGGGGAGCAACGAGAACCCAAGGGGCAATTTTGTGCCAATTATTGGCAGGGAATTTTTCCTGAACAAAATACAGGGGCAGATGGTTTTCTGGGTCTCTCCCCCGTCGGGTCCTTCCCCCCCAATGATTATGGTCTTTACGATATAGTCGGTAATGCCGCGCAATGGTGTTCAGACCGATTTGATTCGAGGTATTATGAACATTCGCCAAGTGATAATCCAAAGGGTCCTGACGAAAGCGAGGGGGAACTTGCGACAGTTCAAACATTGTTGGACCGACCCGATCATCTTGAAAGGGTTCCCTTTCGGGTCATTCGGGGCGGTTCTTTTTTGAGTGCCGAAAATACCGATGTCGGTTACAATGTTGCAAACCGCTCCAAACAACCGGAAAACCTGTCGTATGAAGACCTCGGTTTCCGTTGCGTCAAATAATCCCAACAAATCAAGCTCCATGGGAGCGATCTAATGTTTAGCCGCGATACAACGTATCGCGCGTCCTGAACTGTATTACTTCAACGACTCTGTAAAAAAAGATTCCAATTTATCGAACGGAATTTTTTCAACACGGTCGTAAAGATCGACATGTCCGGCATTCGGGACCAGATACAGTTCTTTCGGTTCGGCAGAACGCTTGAAAGCATCTTGGCTGAACTCAATGGAATGAGCGTTTTCTCCAGCAACGAAAAGCAAAGGTCTCGGAGAAATTGTTCCAATATCATTAAAAGGATAAAAATTCATAAACTTCACATTGCTCGTCATTCGCGGATGTGTTGTTAATTCCGGCAACTGTCCTTTCGGCGTCACCTGACCGCGCGGTGTACGGTAAAATTCATAAAATTCCCGGGCAATCGGATGTGCCTTTTCGTCAATTTCATGGGGACATCCTCCCACATACTCAGGTTTTCCCCCCGCAAATTCAACATCACGCTGTCCAGAAGCATCCGCAATGATTCGCTTTCTCTGCTCAAGTGTCTGCGATTTGTAAAGCGCATCTCGCGTCGCCGACCCCATATCATACATGCTGATTGTTGCAACGGCTTTTAATCGGGCATCAATTTTTGCAGCACTGATTGCAAATCCGCCGCTTCCACAAATGCCAATGACACCGATTTTGTTTTTGTCCACAAATTTCAAACTGCCAAGATAATCCGCAGCCGCGCTGAAATCTTCGGCATAAATTTCCGGTGAAACCATATTACGCGGTTCACCTTCACTTTCGCCCCAAAACGACAAGTCAATCGAGAGCGTGACGAAACCACGTTCGGACATTTGAGTTGCGTAAAGATTCGCACTCTGTTCTTTAACGGCTCCCATAGGATGCCCGACGATGATCGCGGGATATTTTGCGTCGTTCGGCCTATCATTTGGCACATACAGATTACCTATGACTTTCATTTTATACTGATTCGGAAAGGAAACCTTCTCGACTGTCACCTTGTCACTTGTGTAAAAATTATCCGCATCTTTCGGTTTTTCTATCTGCATAATCGCTCCTTGTAATGAGGCTAGAGTTGCGCTAAGTATCAAAAACATGGTTAGAGTTGCTGTAATGTGTTTCATTTCTTCTCCTGTTACAAAGTGTTGTAAAAATGATTATTGGACCGTATAACCGCCATCGACGGGAATCGATTGTCCGATGATAAAACCAGCTCCGGGACTACAGAGCCAAAGAACGGTTGCGGCAATTTCCTCCGCCGTTCCCAGTCGGCCAATAGGTTGGAGCCGCGCTAAGTCATCACGGGATAAATCACCGGCTTGAAACATCGCTTGGACCATCGGGGTGTCAATGGTGCCAGGGCAAATCGCATTAATGCGTATGTTCTGTGTCGCAAATTCCAAAGCTGCACTTTTTGTCAATCCCAGCACGCCGTGTTTTGAAGCATGATAAGCAGCACGGCCCGGCAATCCGACCAAGCCACCGAGTGAGGAATTGTTCACAATCACCCCGCTTTGCTGTTTTTGCATCTGTAACAATTCGTACTTCATGCAGAGCCAGATACCGCGAAGATTGATGTTCATGATTCGGTCATATTCCTCGCTTGTCAATTCTGTAATATTTTTTGCCGGCGATTGAACACCGGCATTATTGAATGCAAAATCGAGCCGACCAAATTGCTGGACGGTCTGCTGCACCATATTTTTGACATCATCTTCATGGGCGACATCGCAGCGAACACCGAATGTTTTGTGTCCCTTGGCATTGAGTTTTGTACAGGCTTCGAGCACTTCCTTTTCATTCACGTCCGATAAAATAACCGTTGCACCGGCTTTTGCAAACGCTTCACTGGTTGCCAGCCCCATCCCTTGTGCAGCACCCGTCACAAGAGCAACGTGGTTTTCAAATGATAGTTGCATTTTTTCTCCTCTCGGTTAAATGATTTTTTTTATCCAGTTTTCAATTTCATGGACGGTCGTTTGATCGTCGCGGAAAGCGATTCCGGCTGTTACCGTTGCGCTAGGGGCGAGTTTTTTCACATCGGCAAAGCTGTTGGAAGCACCGCCCCCACCGTGAGTTACGAAGGGTGCGATTGTTTTGCCGAAAAAGTCGTATTCCGCCAAAAATGTCATAATCGGCGGGGCAATTGTGTACCACCAAACTGGCGAACCGAGGAGAATTATGTCGTAATCATTGAGATTCGCCGTGATTTCGCGTAATTTCGGATGAAAATTTTCCGCCAATTCTTTTTTCGCTTGATTCACGACGGTGTTGTAAGCCGTTGGATAAGGTTCGACTGTTTTTAACTCAAGCATATCGCCGCCGACTTGTTTTTGAATCGCCACCGCGACACGTTGGGTATTTCCCGAATGTGAAAAATACAAGGTCAAAACACGTTTCATGACACCTCCCGTTGGTCAATAGGGGATAAAGTAGTCTTACAATGATTTTTCCGTTTTACACCCTCTAGTTGCGCTAGTGGAATAGGGGGAGACGAAAATTTTCAAAAAATTTTTCTTCCGAAAAACAGGGTCCCGTCGTTGAAATTTTTTCCAAAAAGGCTACACTCCTTTAGAGTCGCTCGAATCAACGACGTTAGAAGCCCCGAACTGTCCATACAAAAAAGCACCGTTTACTTTATAGGAGCAAGATCACAGTACAAGGAACCGAAATGACGGTCATTTCTGTCCTTTTTGCAATGTTAAGTGCTCCCTTTCTAGTCCCGTCGGAGCGACCTAATGTTTAGCCGCGATACAACGTATCGCGCGTAGAGAGATTTCAATTCGCGCGGAACGTTGTTCCTCGGCTAAACCACATAATGAGGTCGCAGCTACGCAGCTCATTTGTGTGAGGGTTCATTGAACCCGGGGTTACGCTGCGCTTCACCCCGGGCTACAATAATGTCGCTGCTATGCAGCTAAGAGATATAGTCCTTGAATTTTTGCGTCAAAAATACATGCTATGCGTATATCAATTATTGAAATGCTCTAAATGAACAAAAAAATGTCAAAGAAAGTCGTCGCCCCCAACCCGTCTGAACGGACATCATCGCAAATGCCGCAGTTTTCCGTCAAAGAAGTCTCCGAGAGGACGAACATTTCGGTTTATGCGCTGCGGTATTACGACAAACTCGGATTGTTCCCCTTTTTGAAACGAGATGAAAATAACAATCGGCTCTTTTCAGAGTTCGATCTCGGTTGGGTTCGGATCGTGCATTGCTTGAGATGTACCGGATTGCCGCTTGTCCATGTCAAGCATTACGTCGATCTTTGTCTTATCGGTGATGACACGATTGAAGAACGGGCCGAGATGATTTTTCGTCAGGAAGAAACCTTGCGAGCCAACATTGCAGAACTTCAGGAGCAACTTAAAGTTTTGCAAAACAAGAAAACGTATTATCAGGCGTTGCTGGAAAACCGGCAATTGTACGATTCGTGTAACCCCGCTAAGAGATAGTTACAAAAAAATAACCCGACCCCTCCCGTTGATCAAACGATCCAACCCGATTGGACCCGTTTTCGCTCGGCAATCCGTTGTCCATGTGCTATTTTTTTCCTGTTACAATGTCTTCACACAATTGGCTGAACTGATTGGCGATCATACGGGCCTCATATTGGGTTCCCACATCCTCCCGGGCTTGCCGGGCCAATTGTTCCGCAAAATCAGGACGTTCAATCAACCGTTCGATTCCCCTTGCAAGGGCTTGCGCGTCTTCTGAAGGAACAAGCAGACCATTTCGCTCTTGCTGAATCAGTTCAGGATTCCCCCCAACCTGCGTTGCAACAATTGGTCGTCCAGCTGCCATATACTCCAACAATCCGTTGGAAAGTCCTTCCGCGCGAGACGGTAAAACCGCTATATCAAGTGTTGCCAAAAAAGCCGGAATGTCCTTCTGTGAACCCAAAAATTCAAATTTCCCCGCAATCCCCAACTCCTCAATCCGCCGTTCATATTCCCCTGTTTCCCCCTTCCCCGCCAATTGAAAACGGACATGAGGGAAACGGTCAAGCACCTGCTTCGCCGCTTCAATGAAAATGTCCGTCCCCTTAACCGGTTTGGGATTGCCGACTGCGCCAATGAATAATGTTTCACGATCTCGCAAATGCCCAACCGTCCAGTTCGGAACCTGAGTGAAACGGTCCAGTTCGATTCCATTGGGTAGGACAATAATGTTTTTCTTTTGAGTCCAATCCTGAATGTTTGCGGCTTCAGAACAGGCTTTTGCGTTGACGAGAACTTTGTCAATGAAGAAACGGTTCAGGAAACGGGAGATGAGGCGACTTTTCGGGGTCATCCAATGTCCGACATCGCGTCTTGCACCAAAAATCGCGTTGACGCCGGAGTATTTGGCGAACAAGGCGGCGAAGAGGGTACTGTCGGGAAAATAGGCCTGAACGATATTGATTTTCTCGGCCCGAAGAAATCGGCGGAACTCTCTCCCTTTTTTCCAAGTGTTTGCGGAAAAGATTTTTTCGATTCCCAATGTTTGCAGAGCACAATCTCTCGGTAATTCCGCTTGCATCTCTTCACGGATGATCGCCGGTTCCCGGGCTTCTTTCAGCAGAACAAGATAAGGTTGGATACGGGTTCGATCCAAATGACGAAGCAGGAGACAAAGCTGTTTTTCAGTTCCGGCATGAGCAAGTGAATCAATAACGAAACAGACACGAATAAGTGACATGGGGGGAGGAATAGGGGATAGGGGTTGGGAAATAGGGGATAGGGGTTGGGGGATAGGGACTAGGGAGGAACACTCCTCGTTTTGGCGCAATATGATCGATCATGCGTCAGATTACGTTTATTGCCCTTCCCTTCTCTCTTTTACCTCCTCCAAAAAACAGTACAACGTAAACGATTAAGGGGAGAGACTCAAAACGGCAACGTCTTCTCCCGACAGTTTCAGTTCCAAAACATTATTCGTCAGATTATATTCCTTTCCACTTAACAGTTCGACCATCTTTTCGGGCGTTTGGTCCAGACGGAACCGAATCCGAACCGTCTTCGTCGTCGTCGAATCATTGAAAACCGTCCAATACTGTTCGCCAAACCGTTCAACATAAACTCTCGAATCATCTGATTGGGCAAGTGCAAGCGGTTTCCAACCCGCTTCTGCAACCCTTTTACAAAGCGGAACATACTTTTTGAACAAATGACGATCCCGATTGTAATAGTCCGGTTTCGTAAAATACGCCGTACTGGAAGAAGCGTTAGGACTGAAAAAACCGGGGAAGAATCCGTATGCGAGACAATGTTTCATGTATTTTTCTGCAATCTCTTTCGGAAAATTGTTGAAATCCGCATTGAGCAGAAAACAGTAAGGTTTTGCCCCGCAAATCACCCGACGGTATGTCAGACCTTCATCGCTCATTGGTTTCCAAAGACCCGGAGAATACCAACTCGTTTCAGCTCCCATGACATCCCCTTGCGTTGCGAGCCAGAAAAATTGGCTCGGCGTTCCCCCCAACATGACGAGTAAACCGTGATCGTGCAAATCGCGTGCAACAGCTTGAACATATTCAAACACAACCAGTCCCTTGTAAATCCCCGGTTGCTGATCGACATAGGCAAAGGTAAGGGGCGTTTGCATTTTCCCGAAATGGTCCCGACGAAAATCCATATCGTCCGTTGCATACCCCTCACTGGAATCGACGTATTCCCCCGCCAGATTGCCAACTCGATCCGCCCCATAATTCTCCTGTATAATGTCCGTATTCCATTTTGTGGAAAAACTGCTCGGTTGAGAAATTCCCGGAGAATCATTGATACTCCAAACAACCCCCTTACACCAGGGTGAATCGCGTAGTTGATACGCCGCATCTCCAGACCGGGTATAAAAAACACTGGAATACAGCGCAATCGCTCTCGGGTCGCTCTTCTGTTCGGCTAATCGCCGCGCTTCAGCAAAAATACTTTCCCGTGTTCGCGGTGTTGAGTCCGTTAAGGGCATCCACCATGTTAACGGTTCTGTGTAATGAAACGTTAAAATACCATGTTCATTGTCCCAAGTCAACTCTTTCGTCCCCTCTTTGAACGCAAAACCAAAGTCTTCCCAATCTTCAATTGCCTGAATACTCGAAAACGGCATCCACAATCCCTGTTTTGGTACACGGACCTTAAAATACTCAGGATAGATGCGATAATACTCCGTTAACGCCCCCCTCATTCCGTCTTCTCCTTTGAATGGAAATTCACAGAATCGAAGAGTCACACTATCTTTTTCGGTCGTAAAGCCCAAATCAAACGCCAAATACAATTCCCCGGTTGCACTATGATAGGCAACACGATAAATCGCGGGCGTCCCGGGATCAATTCCAATCGCATATCCCCAGTTTTCGTTGGAAAGTGCGGCAAAGGGATAACGGGATAATCGACCATTTGCTCCAATCGGCACTGTCGTCGTTGCACTCAGGTATTCCCGATTGGGAAGAACCTTTTCTGAGTTTCTAAGGTCATACCAGAATCGCAGGTTTTTCTTTTGTTCTTCAGGAACGGCAACCGCACAAATCAGGGTGATTGCCCGATCAGATGTCGTCAGACTCTTTAAGGTGACTTCTGTTATTTCCGTTGAAACCTGTTTCGTTTGTAGATCGAAACCCAGTGTACTTGAGGTCAATTCCAGAAAATCGGTATTCTGGGCAACATCACGAATTTGAAATTTACAGAAGGGGACATTTTTTTCAGGAGGGAGAACCGGGACCATATCAAAAACCGTCCCGGTTGTCGGTATCTGCATTGTCTGTAACGAACAATTCCGAAATTTAACTTTCCCCGAATGAGACCGAAAGAGCAAGTGCAAATTGAGCTTTTTAACCGGTTTTTCGGGAAGAATAAGCAGTTCCTGTTTCTGCCAATCATGTGTTCCAACATCAAAAGGGACCGAAAGTCCCCAACGTGTTGTTCCATCCTGAAAAAACAAATCGACATAAATAGCATAATTCTTATTGGTTGCCCCCTCGACATTTTCGGCGAGACTTTCAGCGTTGACAAAAAGGGGAAGAGGTTCCCTCTGATTCAAGTCCAACGAATAAATAAGTCCGTTCACCTCTTTGTTCGTCGCGTTCTCACATACGAAGACTTTATCCTTACCGTTATCATTGTCTTCCCATACAAGGGGTTTATCCTTGTTAAAAGGCTTGAATTGTTGTGCAAGGAGCAAATTTTGACCGCGAGCCGAGTGTTCGTGCTGTTTCTTGACAACACGCGGTTGTTCGGCTTGAATTGGTGTACAGAGCAAGCAAAGCAGCAACAAACAGGGCAACAACCTTAACGAGTACATATCAGTCGTAAGCGGGTAAAGTTTGAGACGGTACTGAAAACGAGCGGGAACCCGTCCCTTGCAAGAGATTATTGCGTTCCTCCTTGTATTTTACAACCTACCTTTGCAATTTAGGAAATCGAACGCAATGATTCCAAGTCAACAATTGCAAGAACATTGTTGTGTCTCTGTTCCCCATTCCCTATCCCCCATTCCCTATCTCCTACCTTATCCCTTCTTTTTGGACCATTGTTTTTATTGGGGCGATTTGTTAGAATGGGCCTTATCCGGTTGAGCTCTGTTTTTCAGAACCGGAATGATGTCTCAGAGCAACTTTATCATTGCGTCACTTTCCTCACCAACTTTGTCCTAATCAATTGAGGTTTTACCATGAAACAATCTTCATCCCGTCGTGATTTTTTGAAAACCAGTGCATTGAGTGGTGCTGCTCTTTATGGTATGCAGTATGCCCGATCCGTTCATGCTGCGGAAAATAACACCATTAAGATCGGTCTGGTCGGTTGCGGCGGTCGCGGACGAGGTGCAGCTGCAAATGCGCTCGAATCCGATCCCAACGTCAAGGTCGTTGCTGTTTGTGACGCTTTTGAACGTAATGCAAAAGGGGCCGCAAATGCTCTTAAAGCCCAATATGAAGATCGGGCCCCGATTGCGGATGATTGCATCTTTTCCGGTCTTGAATCGTACAAACAGGTTATTCCGCTTTGCGATGTCGTCCTGCTTTGCGAAACCCCGCATTTCCGCCCCCTCTCTCTTCGCGCTGCTGTTGAAGCCGGGAAACATGTCTTTTGCGAAAAACCGGTCGCCGTTGACGGACCGGGAATCCGAAGTGTGATCGAATCCGCCAAAATCGCCAAAGAAAAGAACCTCAATCTCGTTTCAGGGCTTTGTTGGAGATACGATCTGAATGTTCAGGATATGATGAAACGGGTTCACGACGGAGCAATTGGAGACCTGTTGAATGTCCGCGAAACCTATTTGACGGGCAAACTTTGGCAACGACCGAAGATGCGAGGTGATTCCGAGATGATGTTTCAGGTTCGCAACTGGTACAACTTCGCTTGGTTGTCCGGGGATTTCAATGTTGAACAACACATTCACAGTCTGGACAAAGCAATGTGGGCTTTTAAGGATGAACCGCCGATTTCCGCTTACGGTGTCGGCGGTCGGATGATGAGAACCGAACAACCTGCTTATGGTGATATTTACGATTCAATGGGGGTTGTGTACGAGTATCCAGATGGTCGCACCATTCAGGCTTATTGTCGTCAACAGGACAACTGTTTCAATGATGTGGACGATTATTTTACAGGAACAGAGGGGTTTGCGACTGTTTTGCGCGGGGAAATAACTGGCAAAAGTCCGTACAAACAGGCAAAGGTTCCGTCGGACATGTATGTTCTTGAACATGCGGCTCTTTACAATGCGATCAAATCGGGCAATACGATCAACAATGGTGATTATATGGCAAAGAGTACGATGTTAGGAATTCTCGGTCGTGAAGTCTGCTACACAGGACGGAAAATCACTTGGGAAGAGATGATGAACTCGGACGTTTCGCTTGCCCCAACCGGTTACACCCCGGAATCCGATCCCCCGACTTTGCCGGATTCTCGAGGACGGTATAAGATTGCGCTCCCCGGCGCAGGATTCGGTTATCACGAAGTTGTTCGCTAAGAATTGATAGAAGGTAGGGAATAGGGATTGTCCCGTTTAGCCGCGATACAACGTATCGCGCGTTCTGAGCCGTTAAAAACTCGCAGAACGTTGTTCTGCGGCTAAACGGGGCGCGGACTTTTCCCGGTTTACCATTCTTCTTCGTCCCGTTTTTTTTCCTGAACAAAGGGAGAAACGCCGATCAGTTCGATGATTCGGACCTCTTCAAGTTCTTCCTCGCTCTCGAGTGCTTTTGCCAGTATTTCCAGCAATTCCCGCTTCTCCGTCAAGACATTCTTCGCGTCCTCTTCCGCTTCCTGCAATATCCGCGAAATCTCCTCGTCAATAATCTGCGCTGTGTGATCGCTGTATTCCCGACTTTCGGACATGTCCCGGCCTAAAAACGGATGTGTCTCGTCGGTCCGAAACGCAATCGGACCTAATCGGGGACTCATTCCCCAATGAACAACCATTTTTCGGGCTAATCGGGTCGCCTGCTTCAAGTCATTTTCTGCTCCTGCTGAAAATTCGTTGAACAAGAGGGATTCAGCAGCCCGACCCCCCATGTAGACGGCGATCTGCGCCCTGATCTGCGGTTCCGCAATAATAAGCTGGTCGTCTTCCGGCATCATCAAAGTTGCACCCCCCGTTCGACCTCTTGGAATAATCGACACTTTCCGAACCCGAGTGTTCGTCGGTTTGAACCAGTCCAAGATCGTGTGTCCCGCTTCATGATACGCGGTTTTCCTCTTCTCAAGATCGGAAATCACCTCTTCCCGGCGTATGCCCATTAAAACCTTGTCTTGCGCAAAATCAAAATCGGACATTTCAACATTGTCCTTACCATTTCGTGTTGCCCAAAGTGTCGCCTCATTGACCAGATTGCGAATGTCAGCACCTGTAAAACCGACGGTACTTTTCGCCAAACGACGGAGATCGACATTTTCGGCAAGGGGTATATTTTTGGAATGGACCTTAAAAATGGCGAGACGTCCTTTGAGCGAGGGACGGTCAACGGTGATATGACGGTCAAAACGACCGGGACGGAGAAGAGCAGGATCGAGGACATCCGGTCGGTTGGTCGCCGCCATAACCATGACTGACTCGGTTTGCGTGAAACCGTCCATCTCACTTAAAATCTGATTTAACGTTTGCTCTCTTTCATCATGTCCGGCCCCGATTCCCGTCCCCCTGTGTCGTCCAACTGCGTCAATTTCGTCAATAAACAGAATCGCGGGCGCATTTTCTTTGGCGGTGTTGAACAGATCGCGGACCCGGCTTGCCCCGACTCCTGCGAACATCTGGATAAACTCACTTCCGTTGATCGAGTAAAACGGAACCCCTGCTTCTCCTGCAACGGCGCGACCGAGAAGAGTTTTTCCTGTTCCGGGCGGTCCCATAAGAAGTGTCCCTTTAGGAACACGGGCCCCCATTCGCTGAAATCGTTCAGGGTCTTTGAGAAAATCGACAATTTCAACCAGTTCTTTCTTAACTCCGTCCAGACCTGCAACATCTTCAAAGGTAATGGACTTATCACTTGCCGTGTATTTTCGGGCGGGACTGCGACTGAAACCGGGGAAACCGATTCCGATTCCCGGGTCTCGCATTTGTCTCGCCCGCATAATCAGCATCATGACAATCAGGAAGGTGAAACCAAAGGAGAACAGGAGAATCCAGTTTCCCCAATCGGTTGGTTGCGTTGCACTGAAATAAGGACCTAATTTGTCGTAAAGCAGACCGTTGAGATTGTTGGAGTCCGAAAAGGCAAGCGAAGGAATTTCTGTTGAAAAATCGACCGCCTGAAATTCAAATTCGACCGATTCAACCGTTTTTCCCGAATCGTGAGGTGTTATTTTGTAGGAAACATTCGCTTTTTCACGTTTGTCAAGATTTTTCCGAATCAGTGCAACGACTTCTTTGGGAAAGGGGACAATCGGTTCCGGTTCCACCTTGTTCTTGTTGTCTTTCGATTTTTCGTCGGATTGGACAACTTGAGAGACCCGCAAACCGGTAATGCTTTGCCCCTGAATGTTGGCCGAAACGATTTCGCCGTTTTCGAGTTTCTCCAGAAAACGTCCCCAGGTGATAATCCGGCTGTTTCCGTTAGGGGTTCTGTACAGCATCATGAGGATGACGACCCCGATGATGAGGAACAGGACGAAGGTGAAGGAGCTGGACCGGGGCGCAGGAGAGGGGGGAGGACCGGGGTGATTCGGTTGCGAACGGGGATCGTTTTCAGGTCGTTTTGAAGTATTCGGTTCAGATGATTCAGACATAACGACAGTCGTGAGAGTAAATAGTATGAAAAGTCGCTCCATTATACGCAATCCGCATAAAAGCACAACCGACAGAGGTGAGTAAAGCCGAGAGGGAAAGAACGGCGATGTCGTTTTCCGGCCCGGTCTTTCGCCGGGAGTATACACTGTAAAAAAGTGGGGAATGGTTTTGTCCCTCTTGACATGTTATACTCTGTTAAGAGGCTTTG
The DNA here is from genome assembly GCA_051660685.1 of Thermoguttaceae bacterium. Taxonomy (GTDB): domain Bacteria; phylum Planctomycetota; class Planctomycetia; order Pirellulales; family Thermoguttaceae; genus JAVBSX01. Next base: position 36,468 of record JBOFQB010000043.1, read on the forward strand.
ACCAAACAAGCTCCGTGAGGAGCGACCTAATGTTTAGCCGCGATACAACGTATCGCGCGAAAAGAAGGTAGGAGGTAGAAGACAGGAGGAAAGAAGGGGAAGACAGGAAGATAACGGCGTCACGCAAATCAACCGGTTTCTCCTTTGAGGGAGACGCCAATTTTTTTTGCCTCAATTTTAGATTCTTCATTCTCACTTCTACCTCCTACCTTCTACCTCCTCCAAAAATACGCGCGGAACGTTGTTCCTCGGCTAAACTGCTTTTTTTTACTGTTTCAACACGAATTTTCACGCAGAACCATTATGACAAAAAAAAACCTTTCTCTCTTTGTTGGAGTCGTTCTTTGTTTAACCTTTGCCTTTTCACAAGTCGTTTTCGGGGAGGAAAACCGGTTGAAAGCGTTAATCATTGACGGGCAAAACAATCATCCTTGGGCCGAAGTGACGCCGGTTTTGAAGGAGGAACTGGAACAATCGGGGCGTTTTACCGTTGATGTTGCAACCAGTCCGGCTGAAGGACAGGACATGAGCGGTTTTAAGCCGGAATTTGACAAGTACGATGTTTTGGTGATGAATTATACGGGCGATTCTTGGTCGGAAGAAACAAAAGCGGCGTTTGAAAAATACGTCCGGGAAGGGGGCGGTCTGGTCATTGTTCATGCGGCAAACAATGCGTTTCCCGATTGGAAGGAGTACAACCAGATGATCGCGGTTGGAGGTTGGGGCAATCGCAATGAAAAAAGTGGTCCTTACCTGTATTGGGAGGAGGGGAAAGTGGTTCGGAATCCTGAACCGGGACATGGAGGGGGACATGGTCCGCAATGGAAGTTTTTGGTTGAGGTTCGGGACACGGAGCATCCGATTACGAAAGGACTGCCGCTTCAGTTTCGACATTGTGAAGACGAGTTGTATGAACGGTTGCGTGGACCTGCCGAGAATGTGAAGATTTTAGCGACTGCTTATGCGGACCCGAAACAGAAGGGGAGCGGGCGACATGAGCCGATGTTAATGGTGATTGATTACGGCAAAGGTCGGGTGTTTCACCATGCAATGGGGCACGCTGGTCGGCAATGCAAGAGTGTCGCCTTTATTGCTCCATTTTTGCGAGGGACAGAATGGGCAGCAACGGGGGAGGTAACGATTCCGGTTCCGTCGGACATGCCGAATGAGAAGCGCCCTAAGATCAGGGACTAGGGGATAGGGGTTGGGGAATCGGGATGAGGGGGCAGATTGGTCGTTTAACCGCAGAACACAAAGGGGAGGTAGAAGTTAGGAGGTAGGAGGAAAGAAGGGGGAGACAGAAAGATAACGGTTCACGGATAGTTTTACAAAACATCATTGAAATACCTTATTTTCAGGGTGAAGAATGAAATCTTCGCCCCAACGGGGCGCAACAAAATAGCCCGGGGTGAAGCGCAGCGAAACCCCGGGTTGGTGTCACACACCCTATTCTGCCCTGAAGGGGCAGGACAATTCATTGTTTCGCCCTTACAGGGCGAAGTCCGGGACATATGCACGACACCAGCGGTTAAAACCGCTGTCTATTTTGTTTCGCACCTTTGGTGCTGAGAATAGGACTCCAATTGTCCTTTCCCGTGAGCGGTTACCTATCTCCTACCTTCTCTTGTTGTATCGCGGTTAAACGACCGTTGGATCAATACGGATTATTAAGGTTCGATTACCAGAATGTCGTAAATCTCCAGTCGGTCCAGTTGCAAGCGTGCAACCCCCTCCTCAAACGTAAAATCACAAGAAGTCCCAGACGGTTCTAGGACAATCCGTTGAGGTTTCGTCCCCGTCCTGATTTCAACCGTAAGCGGTCCAATCGGTTCAATGACATCGAGAATCGGATGTTCCCGACTTGCATGAGGACCAGATGTGTTAATCAGATGAATCATCATCTTCCCGTCCAAACGGTTTGCAACAACATCGACGAATTCTGAACCGTTGACCTTGACAATCGGGTTGGGGAACAGTTCGGCAACCTTCTTGCTAATGAGATCACGATCATTCGATTCCTGCTTTGAACAGTATCGAGATGCGGCTCTTGCATTGATAACACCGACTTTACCTTTTCCAACCTCAAGAATTCCATTGTCGCCCCGTTCATCCTTGAGCGCAATCAGGTCCTTGAACAAGTCAACCGTCTTATTGCCAATTAAGAGCAGATTTCCGCCGTTTTCGGCATATTGAACCAGTTCTTTGACAAATTCCGGCTTAAGAAACTCACATTCGGGAATGACGATCAACGGATATTCGCTCATTTTGCCCGTTAAATGACATTCCCCCTTGAGTTCAACCGAATACTGTTTTTCAAGCAGCGCGAGCAAAGCACCTCGAATCGGCGTAATCCCAATATCCCAATTCGGCGCAAAAACCCGTTTGGATCGCGTGTACAAATCTTCGGTCGAGAACAAGACAACGATTTGCGGGATTTGTCCCGAATGATGTGTGAATTTTTGTCGTTCCCGACAGAATTTGGCGGTTTCGGACATTGGAATGACTTTGGAAAGATCAACGGAACCGTCCCGATTCTGCGTAATGTAGGTCTGGTATCCTCCTCCAAGAGCGAGGACGATTGCGGCTTCACGACTCATTTGCGGGGCTGTCTTGAACCGACGACCTTCTGCGTCTGAAACGGTTGTGAAACTCCAAGACATCAAATCCCAGGGTTGTTCCTGCGCAGCAATGTAACGGGCTGAAATGCGAGCCGAGTTCACACTGTCTTCGGGGGAATAATCGCCCGACATGAAGTCAATCGGAATACTGACTTTTTCCGGCATAAGATCGGTAAATGCCCAATTGCCGCAAATCTGAAAATTCGGGGCAACTTTCTTCACTTCAGCAATGTAATGCCGCATGTACTCCCGAAATGCTTCACGATGAAAGTCTTTCCATTCCGACCAGAAAGGATCGCCCGGTTTTTTCGGCAATTCCGTTGCTCCCGTTTGTTCCTTGAACAATTGGGCTGCTTTTTCACCATAATCAAACGTGGTCCCCCAACATTCCCCGTCAACCCAAACTCCATCTGTTCCATAATCAACCGCAACCTCTTTCAATTGTGGGATCATCAGCAGATCGACATAGGGACCGAACACGGACGTTGCCCCTTTCATGTGATCGGACCCGTCAAAGACTTTTCCATCTGCCCCGACAACAGCCCAATCGGGATGCTGCATGACCGCTTCCATGTCGAGAACGCCCGAATAATGCAGATACAACGCAACCCCCTTTTTCGCCGTTGTTTCCCGCCAGATTTTAAGCGGGTCCCCAACAAATCCGGGCGCACGATTGCCAACTTTCGTTGGATAACTCGAAATCCCCCGATGTCCCTTGCAATCGATCTGCAAATAATCCGGTTTGACCATCTCAATAATTGCTTCAACCATTTCCGGGGTCGTATTTTTCCCAACTTCCGTACAATCTGGTCCCGCATGAAAGTCAAAATGAACCCCAAGAAAACTGTCTGCCCGACGAAGCCGTTTCGCATCTTCCGCTTGAAGAATTCCGGCAAACAGGGGGAGAGAGAGAACACTCACAATAAACCCTAAAAAAAATCGGCACAACATCAATCGTTTCTCCGTTTGTGTAAAAGTTAATAGTGCTTTGTCAACATTAAAAAGTTCTGCGTGTTTCCCCGTTTAGCCGAGGAACAACGTTCCGCGCGTATTGAAATCACAGAACGCGCGATACGTTGTATCGCGGCTAAACATTAGGTCGCTCCGACGGAGCTTGTTTTGTTCCCCTCAAGTAAATGTCAGGGTCCAAAAAATGGACATTTGGCGATTCTATCTCAAAAGCGTCGGACATTTCAGCAACACCAAGTCCCTTGATCGGGCTGATTGCGGATTGACCGCCAATAATTTTGGGGGCAACAAAAACATGCACCTCGTCAATCAAATGTTGGTCGAAAAAGGAACCAAGCAACTCTCCTCCCCCCTCAATCATAACCCGTCTTACGCCCCGATGATACAAGGTACGAACAAGAAGACCCAGTTGGTCCTCGCTCGACCCTCTTTCAGGTAAGGCAAGAATGTCACAACCCTGATCCTGAAGTGCCTGCATTTTCTCGCGCGGAGCATGAGGTCCAACACCAATCAAAACGGGACACTCTTTCGCCGTTTGAACCAATTGACTGTCAAGACGAAGTGACGCCGAAGAATCAAGGACGACACGCAACGGTTGAGATAACGGTCGAGATAAGCTGTTTGACGCTCGCAACGGAACCAATGTTTCAAGCAACCCCAACTGTTCGTCGGTCAAACCCATTTCCGGCGTTGGTCGATGTCGGACGGTCAAAGACGGATTATCGACTTGGGCGGTTCCTGAACCAATGATGATTGCGTCCATTTTAGCGCGCAGTCGATGTACGAGCAAACGGGCAAGGTTGGACGAAATCCATTGACTGGAACCGGTTCGAGTCGCTATTTTACCGTCAAGTGTCATTGCCCATTTGGCGCAAATCCAGGGACGTTGTTCTTCCATCCAAACGATGAACGGGGCGTTGATTGCCCGGATTGCGGCATTTTCGGGCAATTCAATGACTTCGATTCCGGCTTCTTGCAGTTGGACAATCCCCCGACCTGAAACGAGCGGGTTCGGGTCGCGCATTCCAACGTAAACTTTGCTGATTTCCGCTGCAATCAGTGCTTGTGAACAGGGGGGGGTTTTGCCAAAATGCGAACAGGGTTCAAGCGTCACATAAACCGTCCCTCCTTTTGCCAAATGACCCGCCTTTTTCAAAGCGTTCATTTCTGCGTGAGGACCGCCAAAATACGCATGATGACCTTCTCCGACGATTTGGTTATTCTGGACAATCACGCAACCAACTTGCGGATTGGGGGAAACGGCATCTCCCCCCAATTGGGCCAATTCCAACGCCCGCCTCATATACGGATTCATCTCCACCTTCTTCTTTCCAATAGGCCGATTAGCGCAGTTCAACAATTGATATACACCTTTCGTAACCGTTCGCGGGAAATACAATTGGAGTCCTATTCTCAGCACCAAAGGTGCGGCACAAAATAGACAGCGGTTTTAACCGCTGATGTCATTTTACGTCCCGGACTTCGCCCTGTAAGGGCGAAACAACGGATTGTGCTGCCCCTTCAGGGCAGATTTTTCTTTGTGACACCGACCCAGGGTTTGCAACTTCGCTGCGCTCTGTTGCTACACCCTGGGCTATTTTGTTCCGCCCCGTTGGGGCGAAGATTTCACTTTCCACACTGAAAATAAGGTATTTCAATTATGTTTTGTAAAAATATCCGTGAACGGTTAAGGTTATTTCCGCGCAGACACTATTTCCCCGGTTTCAGGTGTTTGGCGAAAAAGTCTTCGACTTTTTTCATGTTGGCGGGCAAGAGGAAACTGACATCGACATGTGTTGCCCCCTTCACGCGCCAAAGTTCCGCGTCAACCCCCGCGTCTTTCAACGCCTTTTCAAAAAGAACACTCTGCTTGAACGGAACCAATTCGTCCTTGTCTCCATGAAGAATTAAAATGGGCGGACAATCTTTGTGAATGTAGGACATAGGACTTGCTTTTTTCAAGTGTTCCTTTAATTCGTCCATGTCTTTGACATTCGGGCCAAACATCTTCTTAATTGTCCCGTTCACATCCACATTATACTGTTTCCCCAACTCCTCCAATTTCTCCTGATTTTTCGGGTCCTCCAAAAGTGCGACAAAATCGGTTGGGCCAAAAAAATCACAAACGGCTTGTAATCGGGTTGATTGATCGAGGTTTTCCCCAACATCAAAGTCTTTAATATTGTCGGTTGTTGCAAGCAAAGCGACCAAATGTCCCCCCGCAGATGCGCCCCAAGCACCGATTCGGTTGGGATCGATTTTATATTTTTTGGCATTAGCACGCAACCAACGAACGACGGACTTGCAGTCTTCGATTTGGGCGGGGAAGGGGGCGACATCTGCCGGGTCCTTAGCTTTATCAATCAGGCGATAATTGATGAGGGCAACGATGTAACCTTTTGGGGTGAACCAGTTTGCGAACAGACCGTATTCGTCTTTACTTCCTGAGGACCAACTTCCTCCGTGAACGGCGATGATAACGGGAAAGAGGTGATCGGCTTCCTTGTAACCGGGCGGAAAAAAGAGGTTCAATTGTTGTCGATATTTTCCTCCGTTGACATAGGGAATATCTTTTTCGACGGTAATACCATCTGGGAGTTCTCCACCTCCGAGATCAATTTGGGCGAAGAGGGGGATTTGCGAGAGGAGCAAAACGAGGAGCAGACACAGGAGCGATTTTGTTTTCATTGCCAATACCTTTCCAACAAACAGTTAAGGATGTGTCACGTTGACGTTTTTAGAACGGGTCCCACTCATTGTCAGAATCATTCATTTGTGTCAAACATTTTCGATGATTTTGATTGGGTGATTGGGCGGATTATACCGTTAAGCGACAAGGGAGTCAATTTAGGTGTTTGTCCGTAAATCAGTCCGCAAACAAGTTTGGTTTTGCGATTTGAACCGAACCGGGTTGGACGGATTTGTTTTTACCATGAAACACACGAAAAACACGAAAAACCGTATTTTGTGAGATTTTCGTGTTTTTTGTGATTTTCGTGGTTCAAAAATGAAAATACTCTTTTTCGCAAAACTTGTGAGCGGACTGGTCCAGCCCCCTATCCCCTTTTTTCCTTTTTCGGGTAAAATACCTCCCAGATTGGATGTCGAGTTTTCACCCTATGCTCGTTCGGACCCTTTTTCTTCTCTCATTTCATTATCTCCCAATGTCTGGAATCAGCGTTGAATTTATCAATCCCTTTATCTCGGCTGTTGATAAAACCTTTGCGACAATGACCAATATTCCGGTTCATCGTTCGACACCGACGCTGAAAGTCAATCCAAGCACCCTCTATCCCGTCAGCGGAATTATCGGCTTTTCCGGCATTGTTGTCGGAACTGTTATTATGACTGTTTCTGAGCGACTTGCAATCAAAATTGCTTCAACGCTTTTAATGACCGATTTAACAGCGGTTGACGGTGATGTTCTGGATGCAATTGGCGAAATGACGAATGTGATTGCCGGAAATGCAAAAGCCCAGTTGGAGCATTATCACCTGAATCTCAGTCTGCCCAACATTATTTTCGGGGAAAACACCGAAGTCCGTTTTCCCGAATCAAGTCAGCCCATTACAATCCCCTTTGAAACCGAATACGGTCCCTTTGCTGTTGAAATCGGCTTTACATCACACGCCAATTCGTAGACCAATTGCGTCAAGACTCACACGATGAACTCGCCTCATTTTGCCCGATTGGAATTTGCGAAAACGATTGCTCGTGAAGCCGGGCAGTTGACCTTAAAGTTGTTTTACAGTCCAAAACTGCCTGTTGAGCGAAAAAGTGACAATTCCCCGGTTACAGAAGCGGATCGAGGGGCGGAATTGCATCTTCGCAAACGGATCGCGGAACAATTTCCCGATGATGCTATTTTGGGGGAGGAATTCCCTGAACAGTCGGGCAAAAGTGGTTTTCGTTGGATTCTTGACCCTATTGACGGAACCAAATCGTTTATTCATGGAGTCCCGATTTACAGCACGTTGATCGGTCTCGAACACGAGCATGAGTGTGTTGTAGGAATTATAGCGATTCCGGCACTTCGAGAGATGATTTGGGCTGAGAAGGGACAAGGGGCTTGGTTTGAGACCCCGCGAAATGCCGAACCGATTCAGGCCCGTGTTTCGCCGACTGCCCGGTTGGAAGAAGCCTGTTTCCTGACAAGTGAAGTCTTAACCTTTGTCCAATGTGGTCGGGATTCGCTTTATAACGAATTGCAACGACGAACTCTTTTGACCCGAACATGGGGGGATGCTTACGGTTATTATCTCGTTGCAACGGGTCGCGCTGATCTGATGATTGATCCACAATTAAGTCTTTGGGACGCCGGACCTTTGCTTGTCATTCTCGAAGAAGCAGGCGGTTGTTTCACCGATTGGTCGGGCAACCGAACGATTTACAGTGAAGAAGGGGTTGCGAGCAACGGGCATCTTCACGATTCCGTTCTCGCGCTGACCCGAAATTGCCCCAAAAAAATAGTCTAACCGCAGAACCATGTTCTATGTTCTGCGAGTCCTTAGCGTCTGCGCGAAAATAACCTGTCTAAATTACGGATTCACAATTGATGAAAGATTTGTATTCTTTCGTGTTTTTGGTGTATTTCGTGGTCTAAAAGAACCACTAAAAACACGAACCTCACGAAAGGAACAAATGAAAATGTATCCGTTATTTATGCGCAGATACTTAGCCCGGCACAAGCCGGACGGAAACCTCATTTTCATCTTTTTTTTACTCGCCCCAATTCCGTCGATTACCAAAAGGCAAGAATCACTTCCTCACCATCCTTGCCCCTTCCGCCGCTTGTGTCGAAAACATCGTCGGTTCCGGTCGCGTCCGCGATTTATACTTCTTCCGAATCACTTGCGCAATCGTCTCAATTTTCTCCGTCTTGACCAGTGAAACGGTACAACCGCCAAAACCCCCGCCCGTCATGCGCGAGCCAATCATCCCTCCTTCGGGCCCAATTTCCCGAGCAATCTCTACCAAAAGGTCCAACTCCTTGCAACTCACTTCAAAATCGTCGCGCAACGAATCATGACTCGCATACATCAGTTTCCCCGACGTCTTCCAGTCCTCCTTCTTCAACGCCTCTGCCATTTCCAACGTCCGCTTGTTCTCCGTTATCACATGTCGAGCACGCCGAAACGCGACATCACTCCCAAATTCCTTAATGAGTTTCGCTTTTGCTGAACGAAGTTGCTCCATCGTTGCATCCCGCAAAACCGAAACGCCCAACACTTTCGTCGCCGCTTCACATTGCGCCCTTCGTGTCGGATATTCACTCCCGGTTAACTCATGCTTGACATTGGAATTGACAATCAAAACGGAGATGCCCGGATTGTCAAACCGAATCATTTCCGGCTTTTTTGTCCGGCAATCAAGAAGCATCGCATGTCCCGCCTTTGCGTTGATTGAAATCATCTGGTCCATGATTCCACACGGCATGTGCGCGAACTTATGTTCGGCTTTTTGACAGATCAACGCTTTTTTCAGGGGGTCAACTCGAACGCCCGCCATATACTCAAAGAGCGTCACCGTTGCGACTTCAAGGGCTGCGCTACTTGAAAGACCACCTCCTAAGGGGATACTGGAATTGACAACGGCGAGGAAGGGATCGACCGAGATACCTCCTTCCCGGGAACAGGCGATTGTTCCTTGAAGATAAGAGGCCCAATGAGGTGTTTCGTCCGGGTGAATTTCTCCTTCAACGACCAGATCGGCAAACGCCTCAACGTTGCAGCTGTAAACGGTTGCGCGACGACCTTCGTTCAGCCCGGCTGCAATAACGGTGTATCGTTCGATTGCAAGAGGGAGGACGAAACCGTCATTGTAATCGGTATGTTCGCCAATGAGGTTGACGCGACCGGGTGCTGCTGAAACCCAAGCGGGTTGGGTCCCAAAACGCTTGACGAATTCCGCCCGGGTTGCAATTATCTGTTCTTCCAAATCAATAGTATCAAACATGAGAGACCGAAAAGGTATAGCGGGAGTACAGGCCGAAAATGACAAAGGAGGGTTACATTGCCCAAGACGCCCTGATTATACGCTCTTTTGGACCGATTCGTCAAGGTGCTGTAAAAGGATTCACAAAGAAACAAGGGTGCTGCCCGGCTTCTGCCGGGCGAAATCATTGCCTCTATATTATGCCAAAAGATTGGCAACTAGGTTTAACCAGTAATTCTCGAAGGAGACCCAATCGTACTCCCAGAAATATAGGTAAAGCCCTATTGTTGCAACGACGACAAATAGGCCGACGATTCGGGCGGATTTTGAGGGCGTAACGTCGACATCAACATCACCTTTTGCAACAAAGGGTTCTTTTCGCGGGAAAAAGGCCGTTAAAAAACCGAGTATAGCAACGATGATACCAAAGGTTAACGCGAGACGGTCCAAAAACGGAATGGAAGGGGCGAATTTCATCAACAACCCGTATAGGATCGGCGAGGTAATCAACGCGACGGGACCACACATTCCAGGCGCATAACGGGCAAAGAAACCAAAAAGGAAAGCAGCCAAAATACCCGGGGAGATAAAGCCTTGAAATTCCTGAATAAACGAAAATACTCCGCCAAATCGGGGATGATTCAAGAACAACGCAATCGTGCAGCCGATTGCTCCAAAAACAACAACACAAACACGACCAACGAAGACAAAGGTTTTGTCCGACGCTTTTGGGGCAATGTACTCTTTGAAAAAGTCCATTGTAAAGATGGTCGAAGAGGCGTTGAGAACAGATGCAAGGGAACTGACGATTGCTCCGAACATTGCGGCGAGGATGAAACCGCGCAAACCGGGCGGAATCAGTTTCCCGATTAACAGGGAAAAGGCAGTGTCGTATTTGTAACCGATCAAGGTTTTTTCAACGGCGTAGGAAACGGGCGGAATACTGCCGTTACTCCCGTTCCCTTCCTCTGTCCCCGCTTGTTCGGACTTCGACATGCCAAATCGCTTTTTCCAGAAATCGAGTGTGTTGGAATGATTGGCAGATTTGACGGTCTGTAGAACCTGATTTTGCAGGTCCATGACCGGAATGTCGGCGGAGTGCGGTATGCTCAGAACCGCACAATTGTGACGAATCAGTTCTTCTGATTGTGAAGGATACAGTTTGGCAAAGTCGGCGTTGAAGTCAAAAATGCTCTTCTGAGAGTCGGCAACCGTTATCTGATCGTTAAATTTTTCCAACGTCTTCCCATTTTCCGTTGATTCGGTTGCCGCAAGTTGTAAATCACCACTATAAAGGTTAAATGCAATAATGCCCGGAAAAACAACGATAAAGGGGATGAGTAGTTTCATAAAAGCGGCAAAGACGATCCCTTTTTGCCCTTGTGCGAGCGATTGCGAACCGAGTGTTCGTTGGACGATGTATTGGTTGAGACCCCAATAATAGAAATTGGGAATCCAAAGCCCAATAAAGAGGGCGGTAATCGGCAATTTCGGGTCATCCCAAGCGAGATTCATGTGCAATTTGTCGGCGTTGAGCGCGAAAAACCGATCCCAACCATTTTGCGTGGACAATTGGTTGGCGAGTTCGGGAGTAATGCCGGTTGTCGCGGTCAACGTGTTGGGATCAACGACCCCGAGTTGTTGGATTGCGAAGTAGAGGATAACACCTCCCCCGACGATCAGTGCAGCTCCTTGCACAAGGTCAGCCCAAACGCAAGCGCGGAGACCGCCGAAACCGACGTAGAGAACGGCGATGAAGCCGAGCAGATAAGCGATGATGTACCAGTTGAGGGTTATGGAACCGAGCGGGACATTTTTCAGAAGGGCTGCAAAGGTGATTGCCCCGGAATAGACGATAACGGCGAATGTGACAGTCACAAGTGTCACAACCATGAGAAGTGACATCAGGGTCCGGGAAAAGCGGTTGTACCGTTTTTCGAGGAATTCAGGAATGGTGTAAATGCCTGTTTTGAGGAATTGAGGCAAGAAGAAGAAGGCGACGCAGACGAGGGTGATTGCGGCCAACCATTCATAACTGGCGATTGCCAAACCGACGTAATTTGCGGCATCACCTCCCATACCGACGAATTGTTCGGTTGAAATATTGGCTGCAATGAGAGAGAAGCCGATCAGACACCAACCGAGACTTCTTCGGGCGAGGAAGTAGGATTCGCTTTCCTTACCTTCTTTTGATTTTCGGCTCATCCAAATGCCGAATGTGACAACGAAAAGGATAAAGGCGAGGAATATCAGAATGTCAAGCAGGGCGAGCATGGAGAACGAACGGCTCGCGTTGACAGTTTCGTCAAGGTTGGTTGTGACTTCAGCAAATAAAGGGGTTGTCAACATGGGCATTTCAAGATAAAAGGGGAGGTGATGAGAATGTGTCATCTCATTGTAATGCGCAACCGCGATTGCCGCAACAACTCATAGGTTGTGATCGGCAGGAATCACTTTGACCGGGACAAGAGGGAATCGAGGAGTCAACCGGACTCCCCGGGACACTGAACCATTTCTCCAGTTTCTTGGACCCGCAATCCGGGCAAATCGCCTGTTGTTGACCAAAGAGAAGCAATTCAAACTCGTTGCGGCATTTCGGGCAGTAATATTCGTAAAGCGGCATGATTGATGTTGTTATTCTGTGTTCTTTTATTCTGTGTTCTACAGTTTTGTCATTTTCAGGGACCGTACTTCATACTGTTCTCGTAAGCGTTCACGGGAAATTAGAATTGTTGTATCATTCTTAGCACCAAAGGTGCGTAACAAAATAGACAGCGGTTTTAACCGCTGGTGTTAAAATGTCAAAAAATATTCGCCCTGTAAGGGCGAAACAATGAATTGTCCTGCCCCTTCAGGGCAGAATAGGGCGTGTGACACCAACCCGGGGTTTCGCTGCGCTTCACCCCGGGCTATTTTGTTGCGCCCCGTTGGGGCGAAGATTCGATTTTTCATCCTATAAAAAGGTGTACCAACTCTGTTTTCTAAAATACCCGTGAATGGTTACCTGTTCTCATCCCTGTTCCTCCCCTTCCCTATCTTCGCTCTGTCCTCCCTTTTCAATCCCCTTATCGGCTCATTCCGCGCGAAGAACCGGATCGGACCGAATCGGCCCGTTCAGAACGCCCCCCATAATACTCGTCAATGCCGAGTATTTCCGGGGAATAACCGGGTCCTAACTCGGTCAATTCACGAATCCGCAGAATCTTGGCCGGACGAAGTGAAGCGTCCAACCAGATTTCAAAGCGAACAGCGGGACTTTTGGCGTCAAAACGACCAACAATCTGGGTTCGGTAAACGCTTCCTCGTGTACAGAAAAAGGGTTCGATTTTTTTGAGTATCTCAACATCTTCAACAATTCCCATAGTGTAAGGCCAAAACGGATATTGCATTTCAGGAGCTTCCATTGCAGCACGAGCCGGATCGGCAACGCGATTGTCCAATATCCCCTGAATCAACAAATTGGCCTGATCCGGGGGAACACCAAGCAGAGAAAGCAGGGTAATCGTATTGTAACTGGACGACGATTCCTCCCCCTCTTCCCCCTCACTCGGAGCAGTCAGTGCAAGCGGGTCAACCCCCATTGAACTGCAAACGGCAAGGACGGATTCATCAGCAGGGTCCAGTTCTAGGGAAAAAACTTCCAGAACCGCGCGAGGAGCCTGATTGAGGTTGATTCGACCAATTTTTGGATCGGAACTGAGCATAAGATTGTCGTACAACAGCGGGAGATTTGTCCGCATATCTTCGACATCTGAGGTAAACGGCGAGGTCAAAGTCTGCGGACTCCCATTTCCCTCATACATAATCTGCGTCGTTGCATCAACCAATTCAAGAAGTCCATGTATTTCAAATTCCGCCTGTTTGGTAAAACTGATTGGTCCCGTTTTGACCGCTGTTCCGGCTCCTGTTGTGAGCGATGAAGCAGCTCCTGCTGCTGTTTGGGCAAGTGCGGCTGCATCTTCGACGGAATTGACAGAAGCGGCTGCGCCAAGAGCCGATGTCGTTGCAGCACCTGGGGGACCGTATTGACGATAAGCAACGATAAAATCGGCCCATTCCTCATTTTCCAGTATTTCGACCAACTGTCCATGCAACGTTTGTAAATCAGGTGAATTGACATCAATTCGCAAATATCCGTCCGGGGTCAATTGCGATTCCCGACTGTCAACCGTCAGATAAGTCGAGAGACCAAGATTCAGCGATTGATCGCCGACTCCATACTCTTTTTCCAATGTTTCAGGGTCCGGTTCACCCATATCAAGCAAACCGTTTCGGTTCCAATCAACGCCGTAAAGCAGTTGGGGAGTGACTCCCTCGACCAGAAGAAGTTCGTCTATGGAATCCGCAACATCATTTCGCGGGCGATAAGGCGGTTGCATCATTGTGTAGAATTCCGACTCCGCTCCAAATTCGCGCGGTTCATCATCCGGGTCCATCCAATCAAGAATCGAGTCCGCGATTTCGTCCGTTACCCCCGGAAGAAGCGTCAACATCAAACGACCGATTCCCGGATATGCTTTTTCGGCTTCCATTAACCAATGCAGATTCAACTTGCCCGACTCATCTTCCAGTCCATAACGAATCCGTTCGCCCATAAAACTACCATCTTCGGAAAAGGCGGGCACAATGATTGTAAAACGACCAACTGCGCGGGGATCGAGAATTTGACTATGACTGGAAGAGTCATAAAGGCCTGTCCCGGGAATTGTTCCATCATTGACCATAATCCCCATAAATTCCGTATTATCATAAACATCACCCCGATCCTGCAACGTCAACAAATCCTGTGAAAGATACAGACGCAACCAATGAACCCCCGATTCCGCCAATAATCGGGCCTGTTTCTGTCGCAAAGAATAATGGGCACTTTGGCGTTCGGCCAACATGAGCCGGGCAAACGTCAAGACCGCTAAAGCGAGAATGACAGTGACGATCAGGGCAAAGACGATCACCGTTCCTCGTCGCGTTGCTGAACGAACAGTTGGGTACATAGTTTGGGTTGAACAAGTCGTAAGTCAAAAAGGGATAGGGACCGGAATCCTCATTATACTTCAACGCAGTCCGTTAGCAATTAGGAAAAAACGAAAAGCAAAGAGCAACCGAATCAGGTCCGTTTGATGAAAACCTGTCCCGTCTCTGTCGGTTTCCAACCCAATGTACGAACCAAGTGCCTAAACGGCGTATCTTCTTCCGTTGCAAGAGCTTCAATCTGATTGACATGAAACTCGTTGACCAAACGTCGGACCGTTTCGCCAACCAAATAGGTTGCAACCCCTTTTTTCTGGAATTCCGGTTCAACGGTAATGCCCAAAAGTGCCGCAACAGGGGGGGTCATTGTTTGCGGGGTGATTCCGTCCATAGGACGTGACAGACGAAAAAGGACTTCACCCAGATAGTTCTCCCGGTTTTTTGAATAGGCAACAGCGCGAATCCAATCATAATGGGATGCGGAACAGGCTTGAAACCAACAGGCAAGAGGGGGTTGATCGAAGAAATCGACCGCTAATTTGTTGATCCAACCAATACTTTTCAAGGTGTGTTTCGGACGAAAATTGCGTAAATCCTCACGAAAATGCTGCGTTTGAAGATGAGGGGTGAAACCGGACTGTTTGTACGCATGAATCGAGTGCTGTTCGCTGTCGTCAACCCCAATTGGTTCACTCCCTCCATATAACCCGCAGTAAAACGGCATGTTGGTTCGCGTCCCCCCCCCATAAATGACTTCGGCCCCTCGTTCACTGAGATATTCCTCACATTTTTGCAGGAGCATGGACGCCAATTCATTCGGTTTGGAATACGTTGGGACGATCAAAATGAGGGAAATGACACCAATTTTCGGGTCGATGTCCGATTTATCAACATTCGGTCCAAAACCAGCATGTGCAAGACCAATC
The DNA here is from genome assembly GCA_051660685.1 of Thermoguttaceae bacterium. GTDB lineage: Bacteria > Planctomycetota > Planctomycetia > Pirellulales > Thermoguttaceae > JAVBSX01. Next base: position 51,883 of record JBOFQB010000043.1, read on the forward strand.
GGTTGTTCATCCTCAAAAGCGAGAAAAAGCCCTTTAGAATCGAAGTACGGCAAACCGAGCACTTTCGAAAGCAACATGTTCATCGACAAATGAACAATATTTTTTGTCCCGCTTGAAGAGACGGCACGCCAAATATCGAGAACAATTGGCGGGTCTGTATTGCGAAAATGTCGAATCGTAATCATGCGGCAACGGAACAGAGGGGACAAACCTTGATGATCTGGAGACCATTATACCGGGAAAGTTTTTCAAAACAACGCCGGGAAAAAACCTTTTTTGCAATTCCGCCCCCTATCGAGACATTTTTTGAAATGTTAGAATCCGGGGAGATGGTTTTTTGTCGCAACGTCGCAGCGACCTTAAATTGTTGTTTAACGGCAGAGCGATGTTCTGCGCGTATTTGAGAAAAGGTAGGAGGTAGGGAATGGGAGAAGAATTGAGAATGGAATGAGTAAAACGTCATCTGACGCATGATTGGTCCTATTGCGGCAAAGCGAGAAGTGCTCCTCCCTAATCCCTATATCCCCGACCTCCCGACTTCAACCTTCTCAACGCGCGATACGTTGTATCGCGGCTAAACGTCAAATTTCCTCCCCTATCCCCCATTTCCTATCCCCTACACCCTAATCCCAACATCCAATGAAACGTAAAGATTTTCTGAAGACAATGGTTGCGACTGGAACAACAGTTGCGTTGCTTGACACAAACGGCATGAAAGTTTGGGCCGAAGAAGCTCCGACAACAGCAGGACCGGTTGATTTGGTTGCGGTTGTCGGCGGAGAACCGGATGAAATGTTCCGCAAAGCAATCGCCGAATTGGGCGGAATGAGCAAATTTGTCCAAAAGGGACAAAAAGTCGTGATTAAACCGAATGCGGCTTGGGACAAAACCCCGGAAATGGCGGCGAATACAAACCCGGCGTTGATGAAGGAAATGGTCAAACAGGCTCTTGAAGCGGGCGCAGCCGAAGTCATTGTTTTTGACCATACCTGCGATGATTGGCGAAAAGCCTATAAAAACAGCGGAATCGAAGATGCTGTTCTTGAAGCAGGAGGAAAAATGGTCCCCGCCGATCAGGAAACGTATTATCGTGAGGTTTCCATTCCTGACGGTAAAAAGCTGAAATCGGCAAAGGTACATCAGGCGATCCTTGATTGCGACGTTTGGTTCAACGTCCCTGTTGTGAAAACACATGTCAGTACCAAAATGACAATCGCAATGAAAAATCTTATGGGAATTGTTTGGGACCGACAAGCGTTTCACAAGAATGATCTTGAACAGAGTATTGCCGACAGTGTTTTGCTCGTTAAGAAACCGGCTCTGAACGTCGTTGACGGATATCGCGTTATGAAAGCAAATGGTCCGCGCGGTCAATCCCCCGCTGATGCTGTTGTGATGAAAGGTCTTTTCGTCTCCCCCGACATGGTTGCCGTTGATGCAGCCGCAATCAAATTTGCTCAACAGGCAACCCAGGTTGCACTCGAAGATGTCGCTTATGTCGCTCATGCTGAAAAAATGAAGCTCGGAACGGCGAAACTTGACACATTGAACGTCAAACGAATTCGTCTGTAAAGACTATAACGGCTTAAAAAGTTAAGCCGGTTTTGATCTGTAACCCCTTCATCTCTCTTCCCAACCCCTGATTTCCAAATGAATACTGCCCCGTTAAAAGACGAATCGAACCTGAGTTGGTACAAAATTTTGACCCGGTATCATTGGTTCGTTTTTATGGTCTGCGCCCTCGGTTGGGGGTTTGACACGTTCGATCAGCAATTATTCGCAATTGTTCGTACACAAGCTCTTGCGGATGTCATGCACCTTGACCCGACAAGTCCGACAGTGACGAGTATGGCGACGTATGCAACCTCGCTTATGTTGATTGGTTGGGCAACTGGGGGTATTTTCTTTGGGATTATGGGGGACAAAATGGGTCGCGCGAAGACGATGATCTTTACGATCCTCACTTACGCGATTTTTACAGGAATGTCCGGTTTAGCGGTTCATTGGTATGACTTCCTGCTTTACCGTTTTCTAACCGGCTTAGGAATAGGAGGGCAATTTGCAGCCGGAGTAACGCTTCTGTCGGAGACAATGCCGGATCGGGCGCGACCGAAAACACTCGGAATGTTGCAAATCGTCGGCGCAGCTGGAAATATGCTCGCCGGTTCGCTCCAAATGCTCTTCGCGGTCCTTGCAACTTACGGTTTTTTCGGCGATTACCCAACTTGGAGAATTTTGTTCTTCGTCGGTTTTCTCCCCGCAATGCTCGCAATCGTCGTTTTTCGCTATCTCGAAGAACCTGAAAAATGGAAAAACGCAATTGCTGAAGGAGGTGTCAAAAAAGTCGGCTCGATTTCCGACCTTTTCCGCGAGCCGACATTACGATATAACGTCATTGTTGGGATGCTCCTCGCAACATGCGGGGTGATTGGTCTTTGGGGAATCGGCTTTTTCAGTATTGATTTGACCCGAACAGCATTTAGAAATGGGGCGAATGAGAATATTCGGGCCGAAAAAGGGTATGAAACCGATTTCGAGTTTGTCCGTCTTCTCGTTGCCGATCCCGAAAAAGGCTTGCAAATTGCAGCCGAGAAAAAAGTAACACCCCTGTCGTTCGTCGGTTCCAATACAGGAACGAACGAAGCAGCCCTGATTTTTGCGGCAGTCAGCAAATTGAAAGAAGAACAACAGAGTATCAACGCTGAATCGGTTGTCCGTTTGATTGCTAAGGAAAAAGAGGGACCGATGAAATCAATCGGCGAGAAAACAACCGCAGAATTGTGCAACGAGGTATTGAATGTCTCTCCGGGGACTGTTGGTGTTGAAGAATTGACGACATTGGCCGATTCCATTTCCAAGCGGTCAAAAAGCATTGGGACACTTGTTGGACGTTGGGCCGGGATTGCGTCGCTCCTGTTCAATTTTGGGGCGATTATCGGGACGTATGTCTTTACGATTGGGGCCGAACGAATCGGTCGTCGTCCGACCTTTACAATCGCATTTGCCGCTTCGTTGGTCAGTACCCTGATCGTCTTTCTGACAATGCGGGATTGGACTCAGGTTCTCTGGATGCAGCCGATGCTCGGTTTTTGCACACTCTCGCTTTTTGGAGGATATGCAATTTATTTCCCCGAACTGTTCCCAACCCGATTGCGAAGTACCGCTATCTCGTTCTGTTATAACATCGGCCGTTTTGCAGCTGCAACCGGCCCGGCCGGTCTCGGTCTCCTAACCAGTTACGTCTTCTACGATACAGCCGAACCAATCCGTTATGCAGGTGCTGCAATGTCCATTACTTTTGTGTTCGGCATCATCGTAACTTGGTTGGGTCCTGAAACCAAAGGTAAACCGTTGCCGGAATAAAACGGGTTGCCGTATTCCCCAAATCGAACGACCTGTGTCAATGAGAAAAGGATTCACGCTGCTTGAACTGATTATCGTCCTCGCTCTCCTAGTCGTGCTTTTTGGTCTTTCCATTTCGCCGATTCAGCGGATGTATGTACGAAGTCAACTGGGGAGTACAGCAAGAGCGTTGCAGGGCGAGTTGTACGAGACGCGATTATCGGCAATGAAAGAAGGGGTTCCCTATGTTTTTCGGTATCAAGGGGGAACACCGTATTACGAAATTCTGCCGAAAACGGTTTGGGATGCAAGAAACTCGACCTTGACCCCCGGATTGCCGGTTCAGGAACCCAATCCAAGCGGTCTCTCGGTTGCTCGGTCGGTCGGAACCGCATCTCTCTCGGAAAATTTGGCAACAAATTCATCAAACGGTTCGACAAACGGATTGTCAAATGGTTCATCAAGCGGTTTAACGACAAGGGAACCGGCAAACGGACAGACTCTTTTGTTGGGATCGAGAACGCCGGAATCATCAACGGTCCAATCGGGGTATTATCTCAAGGAATTGCGCGCCCCTTACATTTTTAACCTTGTTGAGCAACCGTCCCCCCCGACCAATCCGGGTTTAGGGTTGGGAGGAGTGACAGGTCCGACAACCGGGGACCTCTCAACCGTCCGTTCGGTCGGGACAAACAGTGCTGATTTGGCAAATCATGCCGGTTCTGCGACCAACGGAAATCAATCTGCAACCCTGAATTCCTCGCTCAACCCCAATTCGCTCATTTCAACGACCTCAAATGTCCCCAATCAAGGTCCAACATACGCCGAACCGAGGTATTTGCCCGACCCGAATCAAAGTTCGGTCCCTTTATGGTCGGCCCCGATCTTCTTTTTTCCGAACGGGCGAACATCGAGCGGTTCGTTGACGATTCTGACAACCGGGGATTATCTTTATCGTTGCGAAGTCACCTTGCGCGGTCTAACGGGGACTGCCCGGGTTGCTCGCGTCGAACTGATTCCCTAAAGGACGATCTCCTGTTGTCCTCAACCTCTTCGTGTCCTCAACACCAATCGCAAAACCGCTCAAATATTCCAACGGTTCGTGTTTCCTCGCAAAACAACCTTGCACGATGTTGACGACATCGAGGTCTTGTTGAACGACGATGCAAAGTGTAAAATGTCCTTTTTCGAGTAGGACGCTAACAAATTTTGCGAAAAAGAGCAATTTTTTTTTGAATCACGAAAATCACAAAAGTCACGAAAACCTCACAAAATACAGTTTTTTGTGTCTTTCGTGTGTTTCGTGGTCAACAAATCCGTCCGACCCGGCTTGGTTCAACTCACAAAACCAAACTTGTTAGCAGACTGCTTTTTCGAGAATAGACCTATCATTGGACATGATGCACTACAAATATGTTCTTAACGTGTTGACGAAAGATCGACCGGGAATCGTTGCGGCTCTCAGTTCGTCCCTCGACGGAATCGGCGGGGTCCTGCTCTCGTGCAGCCAAACCGTCTTAAACGGCTATTTTACCCTGATTTCCATTATCGCCGTTCCCAACGAATACAGCCCGGAAGAATTACTCGCTCGAATTCGGGAAGAAGGACTTTCGGGGGACAATTTTCTGCTCTCAACGGCGAAAATGGAAGAACCCATTCAGAAATTTGTCCAGTCGCAGGAAACGGACAGTTTTGTCATAACCGCTTTTGGTCCTGAAAATACGGAAATTATTCGCCGATTGAGTCAATACTTGGCCGACCATGACATTAACATTATCGATTTGTTCGGAGATCAGTCAGGAACCGAATTCGTCCTGATCGGCCAAATGGAGGTCCCCCGCTGTTTTGACCCTCATGTTTTGCAAGACGATTTGGAAGAAATCGGGCGTGAAATCGGTTTTACGATTCGTATGCAGCATCGAAACATTTTTGCGGCAACCAACAAAATTGGAGGGGATTGGCGCGGTCAGTCCGGTCAACGACATTAACAACGATCCCCCTAATCACTATCCCCTATTCCCTACACCCTATCCCCTACTCTGCACAATGATTTCCTCACGATTCGCTTCGTCGCTGTTTTGGGCTATTCTGGTGTTTTGCTTCTTGACTGGTTTCGTCATAGGAGCCGAGAAAAAGGGGGAGAAGGACGCGAAAAAGGAGAAGGACAAGGGAAAAACCGAGGTTCTGACACCTGGATTTGCGACGGATGTAGAAGAGGTGGAGCTAAAAGGCGATTGGTTTGTCACTTCAGATGGGGTTCTTTTGACCGGGATGTATTATCCGGGCAAAGGGGACAAGGAGTGTATCCCCGTTGTCCTCTTACACGGTCAAAGTGAAGATCGAACCATTTTCGAGCCCCTGATTGCCGAATTGCGAAAAAAAGGTTGTGCCGTTCTCGTCCCCGATTTGCGCGGACATGGGGCAAGCGTCTTGAAGTATCCCGATTTGAAAGCAGAAGCAATGCAAACGCAAGTCCCTATAGGGGGATTTGACATGAGTCTTCAAGCGGGGATTAACATGGTCGAGGGGATGAACCTTCCTCCCGCTTTAAGACGTCAAGCCCTTCTCCTTGCCGAACAGTACAGCGTTCAGCAACAGTTGCAAATACAGCAAGAGCGAATGTTGAAAGAAAGCATGACAGGTGAGCGGGTTTTGCCGGAACCGGTTGAGTACAGTTATGAAAAGTTCACTTCGGATGATTATTTGAAGATGTTGTACTTTGACTGGGTTCCGTTCAACGAATTTCTCGTTTATGAAAACAATCTGGGCAAACTGAACGCGAAAAAACTGGTGATTGTTGGGATTGACATGGGGGGGACCTTAGGCGCGGTTTGGGCGAATACGGACTGGAGCAAGGGAAAGCCGAGAAACTGCAAAGCCTTGTTGATACTTTCTCCTAATGATGATTCGGTTGTGGAGGAAATTTTCAAGGACAACAAAGTTTTCCGAGAGAATGTTTCATTGACGTTGATTCTTGGGGAGTCGAACAAGACGGCGTTGGAAAAGGCCAAAAAAGTGCAAGCTCTTGTCCAAAATCTGGAGAAACGGGGCAAAAATGCCAATCCGAATGCGGCATCGATCATTGGTTACAAGACGGAGACGAAGGGGGGGGCACTTTTGGGGGAGCCGGAAGTAGCGAAAGACGTTGCGGAGTTGATCGAGGAGTCGATCAACCAGTACAACCAAAAACTCTTAAAGTGGAAAAAAATGTAAGTATCCCCGTTTAGCCGCGGAACAACGTTCCGCGCGTACAAACAGCGATTCTGAACGCGCGATACGTTGTATCGCGGCTAAACGGGAACATCGTTCCGCGCGTACAAACAACGATTCTCAACGCGCGATACGTTGTATCGCGGCTAAACGGGGGATAATGGAGAATCTGGGCTGTTTGCAAAATGGCGACTTTGCGGCTTTTTTCCAAAATTCTGGAATTTCTTATAATTATCAATTGTCCTAATTCTCCAATAATCCGATAATATCGATTGTGCAGACCTTAGACAAGAAGGCTGCGCTCGATGATTGGTCGTCCCGGGGCGATTTACGGATTGTATCCACCTAATACCTTTTTTGGGAAATTTTTGGGGAATACGCGATGAAACATTTGAAACAATCGCTTTGCTGCATCATAACACTACTGTTCTGCGCCCTCCTGTCTCAATACGCTTTTGGACAAACATTGCCCTTGCCAAATACGGGCAATGTACAGGTAAACGGCGTAGATCAAGGACCGACCTACATCATCACATCGGGTGCAAATAATTATAGGATGATCTTTACGGCTCCGACGGCCGTTGTCTCCCTCAATACCGTGACTGGATTGAACAAAACTTGGGGGGGTGAGATCAGCATGCAGGCCGCAGGTGTCATTGCAACACAATCAACAGTTGCGGGACAATTACCAAACTTGACGGTGAATGGTGTATTGTCTGGGAATCAGGACCTGACCAAAACGGGAGATGGTAAGTTGATTTTTACGAACAGTAACAACACGCATCGAGGAACAATCACCGTCAATGCCGGAACAGTTGCCATTTCAGATGCAGGTCAATTGTCTGGCTCGCTCATCGACCTTACGTCACTCGGGTCCACTCTGGACATTAGCGGCGCAACCTCATCCGCGAGCATTGGCGGATTAAGTGGTGTTTTCGGGTCAGTCGTCAAATTGGACACTAAAGAATTGGTCTTTGGCGGGAATAATGCGAATACGACCTATGATGGTTTTTTTGATGGTAGTGGAACCTTGACAAAAGTGGGGACAGGAACAGTAACATTGACGGGGGACAGTACGACGACAGTACCAACAGTTCTAGGGCCGTTTACAGGAAACATTAGCGTTGATAAAGGGACACTTTTGGTCAACGGCAATGTAAGTGGTAGTGCATTAGCCCCTCTGGTGAAGACGACAACAACAGTCAAGCAAGGTGCCGTTCTCGGGGGAAATGGAACACTCGGTAATGTGACCGTCAATGCAGGTGGAATGCTTGCCCCAAGTGTTTTAACGGCCGATGCAGTCAGCAATGAGGTTTTAACGATTAGTGGTCAGCTTGATGCTCAAGCGAATAGTAAAATCGTTCTACGCGTCAATGACAAAGGTGCTTTTGAACAAATCAAAGTGGGCACAGTATCTGTGGGCACTGATTGGAATAATGTTAATTTGGAGATGAACGCCCTTGCCGGAGATTATAGTGATCCCCCTGGTGTAACGATTCTAGGTCCGATGATTACCGCCAATGGTACAGTAGATTTGACGACTTGGAGCGATTGGGAATTACGTCAAAAGTTTCTTAATTTGAATACCACAACAGGAAATATTACACGAAAAACAGACTATTTCCAGAACCCGAATGTAGTGCAAACACACAATCAACAGGAGGTTGGCCGGGTTCTTGATGCTTCTAAGGCCGGAACAAGCGACGCAATGTGGGAGATGATGACCCGGTTGAGCTGGTTAATTGGGGATGATCCGACGACTCCATTATCCCCAGATCGAATTTATGCGGCATACAGTCAGATGACGGGGGATTTGAGGGCGCACGCAATCACGTTAGGGCAATGGAAGACGTCGCAGTATGGGCTTGCTCATCTTGATTTGACCGAGCATGGACTGTCCGAAAAGAATTCAGTTTGGTTTCAGGCGATTCACCAGACGACCGATTTTGAGGGGGATGGTAACGCAAGTGCGTATGGAATTTCCCGGACCGGGGGAATCTTCGGTTCCGAAGAAGTCGTTGGAGATGACACCCTCTTCGGCTTCTTCGTCGGCTTTTCCCGACCCTATATCTACAATCAGGGCAATTCCGTTGAAGCCAATGACTTGCAGTTCGGCTTTTACGGCGGTTCCCGATTGCATCGCTTCCTCGACACGAAACTGTTTGTCGGTTATGGACATCAATCTTACGATCAAAAACGGTATATTACCGATTCGGTGTTGCTTGATGACGGACCTGTGCAGCAGATCAGTTCGCGCTACAAAGGGGATTCCATGTCAATGAGCTGTGAAATCGGCGTTCCGCTCGAAGGTGGTCTCTTCAGTCTGCGTCCGCTTGCTGCTGTTGATTCGGATTTGACTTGGGTTTATAACACGGATGAAACGGGATCGAGCGGATTGGAACAGCGATTTGCTCGGGAGTTTTATGAAAAGACGTTAGCGCGAGCGGGTTTGACGGCGCAATTTGGTTCGGTCATGTACAGCACGCCGTTGAGTTTGACGGGCCGAGCGTTTTATGCCCGGCAGATTTCGGGCGACTCGCATACGACGTCCCGCGCTGCCTTTTTGGGTGACACCAGTCAATGGATGTCCATTTACGGCATTGAGCAGGGTAAGGATTACATGACAGGGGGACTTGGTTTTCGCTGGACGATCAGTGAATCGCGGTCGTTTTACGGCGATTATGATTATACAACGAGTGACCGTTCGCGGGCCCATTCCGCTTCTCTCGGCTATATGCAGAAATGGTAGAGTAGGGGATGGGGGATAGGGGGGGAAGAATTGGATTCCGTTTAGCCGAGGAACAACGTTCCGCGCGTATCGAAATCTCTGTACGCGCGATACGTTGTATCGCGGCTAAACGGTTAAATTACGCGCAGAAAATGATTATGTACGCGCAGAACGGTGTTCTGCGGCTAAACGGTTAAATACGCGAGTCGCGTATTTAACTTCTTAACGAAATGTTTCGCTCTTTGATGAAACCGAGGAAAGATTGGTGAAAAGAGTCAATCTCCTCGCCCGAAAGTGTATGGTCTTCTGACCCAATCCAGAAACGGAAGGAATAACTCGCTTTGCCTTTTTCCAGACCCTTCCCCTTATAGGAGGTGAGGAACTCCCGACGATTCAGAAGAGGATGTGCAAACGAATCAAGGACCTGTTCCAGATCGGCAAAACCGGCGTCAATGTCCCAAACCAATGAAAAATCCTGCCAAGAACCTGGGTATTTTGGCAGGTCCGTGAATCGGACTTGCGGGAACAGGTTGCCTTGCAATTTGTCCAGTTCGATTTCAAACCAGACGACTTGACCTCCTTCGGGGGAGATTTTTTCGAGAAGTGACCGATTGAGGACCCCAAGAGTCCCAACTCTTTGGTCCTCTGTGTCCCGAATCTCGACAAATTGCCCGGATGTGTTCCAAGGAATTCGGTTAGATTCAGGATCATTGGGGATTTCCGACGCGACAAAACGGAACGTCTTTCCGCTAAAAAGCAAACCCAAATCTTCAAGAGCCGATTTGATCGAGAGATAATGCTCCTCCAGAGTTTGGCCCGATTGAATAAAGGAAACGCCGGATAATCGGGGAAGTTCCAGACTCTCACCCGTTTTCGTGTCGGGAAAATAGACATGTCCTAACTCGAACAATCGGAATTTGTCCCGAATCGGTCGATTTTTCGGAACCAAAGCGAACAAATTCGGAAGTAAGGTTGTTCGCAAACGACTTTCCCCTTGTGCAGCCGGATTCTTCAAGACCAATGTCTCGCCCGGGTCAAAGCCCAACCGATTCGTCCAATTGTCATTTGTCCAACCATAATTGTGGACCTCAATAAAACGATGTGCAAGGGCGAGCAATTTTCTTGCTTTATGCTCCATTCGGACAGATTTTTCGACGAAGAGGGGACGTAAAGGGGCAACGGGCAGGACCGGTTGAATGTTGTCATAACCGTAGACCCTCAAAACCTCTTCGAGAATGTCTTCTGGAATGGAAATGTCTTTGACACTCCGAAAAGGGGGGACCTGAACAACGAGGGTTCCGTCCTTTTCAAATTCGGCAAGAAACGCGAGAGAACGGAGAATCGAGAGGACGCGATCTTGGGGAATTTTGATCCCGGCGAGACGGTCCAGACGACCGGGTTCCAAGCGAATTGTTCTGTATTCTTCGCCAAGATTTCCCCGGACCGTAAATTTTGAGGTGATTTCAAACGGAATTCCGGCATCCTTGATAATCTGCAAAATCCGTTCAGCTGCGAACTTGACATTGCAAGGAGGTTGCGATTTTTCATACCGTTGTGAAGCATCTGTCCGCAAATCCAAACGACCGGACGTTTTACGAACTCGGGCTGCTTTGAAATTCGCGCTTTCCAACAAAACGGTCCTCGTTGCGTCCGAAACTTCGGTTTCCCGACCGCCCATAATTCCGGCAAGAGCAACGGGAGTCGCCGATTGCAGGTCAACCGATTCTTTCGCCGCTTTCTCGTCGTCCCTGTTCCGCCGAACTCCCCAAATCAACAGATCATCCGGGAGAAGTGACCGATCCTGACCGTCGAGTGTCTGAAACTTCTGCTCTTTTCCACTTTGCGCAACCCGAATCCCGGCAATCAAATCTCCGTCAAAAGCATGTGTCGGTTGTCCAAGCCCCAAATTAACGTAATTCGTCACGTCAATCAACAGATTGTATGTCCGTTGTCCAAGTGCATGTAAACGACGCTGCATGAAGATCGGAGATGGAACGGCAACCGGTTGATTGAACTGAATTTCGACACAACCGTAAGCGGGACAATTTTCGAGATCGGCAACGTCAAGCGGGTATTCGGGCAAAGGATCAAACGGTGTCAAATCGAAAAAAACAGCCGGTTTTAAGGGTCTCCCAAAAATAGCAGCCAATTCCCTCGCAAAACCGTAATGTCCCCAAAGATCAGGTCGATGTGTCAAACTCTTATTGTCAACCTCAATCAAAATGTCTGACTGCGGAATATATTCCGAAAGTAACGCCCCGATTTTGGTGTCGGTTGGACATTCAAAGAGAATTTCATGCCAATGACTCAACCGCAGTTCAGCAGCGGAACAGAGAATTCCTTCTGAGGTTCTGCCGTACTTCGTCCCTTTTTCAACGACTTTGTGTCCGGCGAGAATGGAACCGGACGGAGCAAACGGGGCAATCAGACCGACTCGGGCATTTGCAGCACCGCAAACGGTTGTGTAGGTTTTGGAACCGCAATTGACTTTACAGAAGGACAATTTCTTTCCGTCTTGTTCAAACGGTTCGAACTCGACAATTTGCCCGATCAACACCCCGTCAAGAGACCGCTCGATTTGCTCAATCCCTTCAACTTCAGCAGTCGAAAGAGTCAACGAATTGGCAATTTCATCCGCGCTAAGACCGTTCAGATCAACGTAATCGGAAATCCAGTCAAGAGAGATATACATAGGGGATAGGGGACGGGGGATTGGGAATAGGGGGGAAATAGGAGCCTACTTAAACAAAGCGTCATATTTGTTGGGGTTGAAAAACGAAAACCGCATTTCCCGAATATACTCAACCGGGCCAACTTTTCGTTGAATGTCAACAAGCGTTTCAATCTGTTCCTGACTGACATACGCTTTTATTCCGGCCAATTTCTTTTCCAAAAGATGCTCATTTCCGCGAATCCGAATCGTCGGCGGATCCAGAAAATCCGAATAGGTCCCATATTCATACAATGCCGGAATCAGTGTCAATTCCGGTCCCAATTCCGGCCAAATATTCCCTTGTGCATGAAAAACACTCATCACAAATTCATTGTGAACCGCTTGGTGATCGGGATGAATGTCCGTGCATGACGGAAGAAAGACCCGGGTTGGTCGGATTTTACGCAATATCCAGACATACGAGTTCTGGTATCCCGTTGCCCCCTCAATCGCAGTCGGGTCATTCGGATCATCACATTGTCGATGTCCCAAATAAGGACCCAGATAAGCGTCAGGAAACTTAAACTGTGTCAAATGACCGTCCGGCAATCCCAGAAGTTTGAACGACTCCCGGGTTTCCTGTTGACGAATCGCCGCAATTTTACCCCGATGTTCAGGACGACAATAACCCGCTTCTCCGGTTGTCGTCACAACGGCATAAACGTCAATTCCATTTTCAACAGCCGCAATAAACGTCATTCCGGCTCCACAAACAATATCATCATCGTGAGGAGCAACGAATAACCAACGTTCGTCCGCCCCTTTCCAATCCGGCCAAACTTCGCCCGGATTCGCAGAACGAATCAGTCCATTTTCTGTCCGACGTTCAAATACTATGTCAAAATTCATAAGAGTTGGGGATAGGAGATAGGGAATAGGGGATAGGGAAGGAGGGAGGAAACAACATTTAACCGTGATATAACGTATCACATGTTGAGAATGTAGAAGATAGGAGGAAGATAGGAGGTAGTGAATAGGAATTGAGAACTCGGAATCAGTGAGGAGCAATCCTCGCTTTGCCGTAATATGACCGATCATGCGTCAGATGACGTTTCGACCCTTTTTATTCTCAATTCTTACCCCTATCCCCCATTCCCTAATCCCTATCCCCTACCTCCTACCTTCTTTCTTTATCCGACAAATTCATTGCCAATTTTTCGGGCTCGTTCGGGTTTGTCAAGGTTGACCGCAGATGCAACCCCAATCTGGACCAAAAGGTTCCAACCGGCCAAAAGTTGCAGGAACATGTCATATCCGGTCAATTGCGGTATTTTGATCGTCGGGAAAATTGTCTCATTTGCCGCAATCGCAACAACCGTAATCCCAATTCGGTCAACGAGCAGTTCCTTGATTTTCGCACATTCGGACTCAAAAGGATTGATGAGGACGACGACTTCGTTTGCGTTCATCACTTCTTCAACACCGTGCAGCAAGTAGGTTCCTTCCAAAAAGTCGCTCTTCTTTCGTGTGATTTCGTTCGTTTTGAGTGTCAATTCTTCGGCAACACCATCATTTCGACCGGCAAAGTAAATAACCGGGGCATTTGCGAATTGGGCAATCAAAGTGGGGTCATATTCCACGTTGAGGACCTGTTGCGCTAAATCAGCAGCGTTTTTTGCATCATGACGACAACCGCAATGATACATGTTGCAAAGGAGCGAACGATACACAAGGGCTTGTTCAACCACACTTTTGGTTGCAGCAACCGCCTTTTCTTTTCCGCAAGAGAGGACAAGGGAACCGTTGGACATTTCGCATAATTTTGTCCCGGGATTCGCGGTCATTCCAAGTCGTTTATTGTGACCTTCTTGAATCAATTTGGCAAAGAGTGCAACCGTCTCTTTTGTTTGACCGCTGTTGGACGCCGCAAAAACAACCCAATCCGTTAAACTGTATTCCTGAGCTTGATAACTCCCTTCTGTTGCGACATTCAATTCAACCCCGCGTCGTCTCACTTCGTAGATCAGGCTTTTTGCGGGAAAAATCCGGCTTGAACCTTCTCCGGTCAGAAAAAGACGGCCCGACTGTTTGACCATTTCCGCCATTTCAACCGTCTGACCAAAATCAAATTGGGCGATCAAACCCGGGGTCTGCAACATTTCCTGAACGAGAGCAAAATTCTTGTACTTCGGGTCAGTAAGGTTCATTGTGATTAAGCTCCATGATAAGGAAGTAGGGGGAAAAACCAACCTGTTGCCCCATTTTACCCAAAATTGGCTCACTAACAAGACCTGCCTTATACAACAGGAGAATGGAAGAACGGAAAAAAGAAACCGTTTCTTGTATGAGAGCTGGACTTTGACGGGTCAATCGGGTATAGTTCGCGTGTAGGGTCCGTTTGGAGTGTCTCTTTTTTTTCGCCCCACATTGTTCAGCAAGTTAGCAAATATGAATGTAATGAACTCGCACAAAAACAAATTCGTTTTCAGGAAGGACCTCATGTCCGACCTCTTTCCGTCCGTCGCTGCAAATTCCGTCCGCCCCTTGTTGCTCCTGATCGCCTCTTTCAGCATCCTTCTGTTAGTCATTTCTCCGCTCCAAAGTGCAGAACCGGTTTGGAAAGTCGGGTATGCTCAACGTAATCTGGTCCCGGAAGACATCGACTCAAAGACGTATTATATGGCGGGATACAGCAGCGACAAACCGGTTCAGGGCGTTCACGACCCGATCTGGGTTCGTTGCATCTCTCTCGATTCGGGAACCGGGACCAAAGTCATTCTCGCTTCTTTGGATGTCGTTGGATTGCCCTATACTCGTGTTCTGAGTATTCGGAAAAAACTTGAGGACTGGATGCAGGAAAACAATGTTTCGCTTCAAATTTTTTCGACTCACACTCATGCTTCGATTGACACAATCGGGATTTGGGGACCGACCGGTCAAAGTGGTTGCGATCAAACTTGGATGAATTTTTTGGAAAAGGCGGTCGTCGATGCTGCTCAAGAAGCTCTTGCTAATGCTGTTCCCGGTCAATTGACGTTTGGGCAGATTATGGCATCTGGTATGGTGATTGATAAATCACCCCCGCAAGTTCCGAACGAACAAATCAGTGTCTTCCGATTTGAGCCGACTGAAAAAAACGTCAAGCCAATTTGGCTCATGCACTTTTCGAGTCATCCCGAATCGTTGGAAGACAAAAACCGGTCCCTGTCAAGCGATTTTGTTCATGCAACCCGGGAAATGATTGAACAAACGAAAAATTGTCATGCAATGTATATCAACGGGGCAATTGGTTCAATGCAAACCGTCCCCGAATTGCATGATTCCAACGGAGTGAAAACCTGCTCTCACGAAGCGGTATGCGAGTTTGGCCGGGATTTGGGCAAAATTGCCTTGAAAATAGAGGATTGGGAAAACGTGGAACCGGCACTTTTGTTGAAAACGCAGACGACGACCATTCCGGTCTACAACAATGTGTTTATTTTGGCGCAACGATTGAAACTGGTTGACGAACGAATTGCAGGAGGAGAATACGAATGTGATCCGCGAATGTTGGTGATTACCCGAAAACCGCCAAGAACACGGAAATTGCCGACCATGTTGATTGAGGTCGGTTATCTGAAAGTGGGCAAGGACATTGGTATTGTTTTTATTCCGGGCGAATTGGCCCCGGAATTGGCAAGTGGGGCGTACTTGCCCCCTGAACGATGTAACAATCCTGAATTGACCCCCGAAAGACCACTTTTTGAGATTATGCCGGACAAGTTCAAGTTGGTCTTTGGTCTTGCTAATGATGAAATCGGCTATATTCTTCCTCGGAATGACTATTACATTTCGCCGACACAACCCTGGATTCCTGATGTCGACAAATTTGGATACCGACACTATCCTGAAACGAATGGAACAGGTCCTGAGACCGCGAATGTTATTGCCGAGACTCTGGAAGTGTTGGTCAAATGATCCTTTGGGGTGTACGTCTATGCTGTAAACAGTTAGAAAGGGTTTGTTTTCCGACTGGAATGTGGGGCATCCTGCCCGCATGAAGAAAAAAAATACAGGCAAGATGCCCGCGTTCCCGGGGTCCTTCCTCACTTGCACACCTCATGTCTTAAAAATGTCCTTAAAACTTCCAACAAATCCTGACTCCCTACTGTTGTCTTTGCGAAAACGTCGGAAAACCGCAACAGCGGAGATGGACATTACGCCGATGATTGACATCACCTTTTTGCTCTTGATTTTCTTCATCGTCTGCTCGACCCTGAATCAAGTCGCAACGGTCCCGCTCCCTCCCGCCTCTTTCGGTTCCGCTGTTAACGAAAAAGATGCCGTTATTATCACCATAGATGGAGTTGGAGCGGACAGTGTCGTGTATCTTGGGGCGTCAACAAGTGGAGTTCCTCTTCCGCCCGACCCGGAAATACAGGCGGAAATGATTTTGAACAAGGTCAAGGAACAGTTCACGCTTGGAAAAGACTTGGTTGTGATTCGAGCAGCCGGACCCCTTTTTCAGTCGGAAGTGGACCGCATTGAACGGATCGTTTCTTCCTGTCAGGGTATCCGAACCTTACATTTGGCGGTCAAGGAAAATTAGGGAAGAAAAATCAAGGAAGAATCAAGGAAAAGACAAAGAGAACAAGGAAAGTAGGCGAACAGGCAAAAAAGAAAGAGCAGGTAAAAGAGAAAAAACAGGCAAAAAAGTTAAATAGACAGAATAGTGAGGATAGAAAATGAAATTGGGGGTGATAAGCGACACACATGGAAATGTCGAACGTGTCAAACAGGCAATGCAGTTGTTTCGAGAGGAAGGGGTCGGGCATTTGATTCATTGCGGGGACATTGGAACATCAGAAGTCGTTGAGCAGATGTCCGGGATTCCCGCTGATTATGTGTTGGGCAACTGCGATTCCTCGTTCAACAGTCTGCGAAAAGCGATCCAAAAGAACGGTCAGACCTGTCAGGATCGGTTTGGAGCATTGACACTTGCGGGGAAACAGATATGTTTCTTACATGGGGATGATTTTCAACTGTTCGGCGACGCTTTAAGAAGCGGAAAATGGGACTTGATTTGTTCAGGTCACACTCATGTTGCTGATTTAAGCTGTGTTGGAACAACCCTTTTGCTCAATCCGGGCGCAATCCAACGAACACCAACCCCTTCTGTCGCAATCGTCGATCTCCCAGATATGAACGTCAGAACCATGAGAATAGGGGATAGGGAATAGGGATTAGGGATTAGAGGACAGGGAATAGTGTAGAGTGCATAGGAGAGAGAGGTAATGCCGAAAAAAAACATAAAAACAGGAATTGACCAAGAGCGGATTGAACGGGCAGTCCGCGAAATTCTTTGCGCAATTGGTGAAGACCCTGATCGTGAAGGATTGCGGGAAACACCCAATCGCGTTGCCCGAATGTACACGGAACTCTTTGGCGGTCTGCACGAAGATGCTAAAGTTCATACCAAAAAGTATTTTACGGAATCTTACGACGAAATCGTTTTGGTCCGCGATATTAGCTTTAACAGCGTCTGCGAGCATCATCTGTTGCCGTTTATGGGCAAAGTCCATATCGGTTATCTCCCGCAAGGTCGCGTTCTCGGTTTGAGTAAACTGGTTCGGGTTGTCGAAGTTTTTGCACGACGTCCGCAAGTTCAGGAACGAATGACGGAAGACATTGCGAATCTTTTGGTCGAGGAATTGAACGCAAAAGGGGTCGGTGTCGTGATTGAAGCGGTTCATACCTGCATGACGACCCGGGGAGTCCGCAAACCGAGTTCGCTCTGTATCACCTCGGCAATGAAAGGGGCTTTTCGCAAGAATGCGTCAACCCGAGCTGAATTTTTGACGCTTATTTCGTTAAAACCGCGAGAAACCTGAAAAGAAACGGCAAAATTTGGTTTTCAGACCGTTTACGGAATTCGTTTGTTCCGTTAGAATAACAACCTTTTGTGGTCCCGCTCGAATCACTTTGGGGTTGAGAACCCCTTTTCATTCCTTTTGTTATTCAATTCACCCTTCTCAAGTCAACATTCAGGATACTGGAGAAACAACATGTCAGAACATTCGGCTCTTTTTGAAGCAATCGTCAACGGAGATTTGCAAACCGCGCTTAGTGAGGTGAACGCCCAGATTGGAGCAGGTGTCCAACCGCGAGTCATACTGGAGGAGCAGATGATCCCGGCAATGGGGGAAGTCGGACAAAAGTTTGAAGAGAATGAATTCTTCGTCCCCGAACTCCTGATCGCCGGTCGTGCAATGCAAGAGTGCATGAAAGTTTTGAATCCCTTGCTGAAACAGTCGGGTGTAGAAAAGGCTGGTCGGGTTGTGATCGGGACCGTTCAAGGTGATTTGCATGATATTGGCAAAAACCTCGTTGCTTCGATGCTCGAAGGAGGAGGTTTCGAGGTCGTCGATCTCGGCGTCGATGTCGCCCCGGAAAAATTTATTGCATCTGCTAAAGAAAAAGAGGGGACAATCATTGCCCTGTCCGCTCTGTTGACAACAACAATGCCGCAAATGAAGAAAGTGGTTGAAACGCTCAAAGCAGAAGGTCTGCACGGAAAATTCAAGGTGATGATCGGCGGAGCTCCTGTCACGCCCGAATTTGCCAAAGAAATTGGTGCAGACGGTTATAGTGAAAATGCGAGTACCGCAGTCGCCCTTGCCCGGCAATTAGCTGTCTAACAATCGCAACGTTTCGCCGAGGAACATCGTTCCGCGCGTATTGTTTAGCCGCGATACAACGTATCGCGTGTTTTAATGGGAGTGAGAATGAAGAATTGAGGCAAGTAAAAATTTGGGGTCTCACCAAAAAGGGAGAAACCGATTGACTTGCGTGACGCCGTTATCTTCCTGTCCCCCTTCTTTCCTCCTATCTTCTAACTTCTACCTCCTCAACGCGCGATACGTTGTATTGCGGATAAACGTTGGAGTTATTTACTGTTCCTAACGAACACCGTTCAGAATGTCTCTCCCTAAAGTCGCAATCATCGGACGTCCTAATGTCGGGAAGTCCAGTCTGTTTAACTGGTTGATCGGTCAACGAATCTCGATTGTTGACCCGACTGCGGGAGTGACGCGCGACCGAATTGCCCATTTGCTCGATTTAAGCCCCGTTTCGGAAGAGGATTTGAATCCAGATCGGAAAATTTCGGCCCGAAAAGCGAAGAAACTGGCGGAAATGGATTTCGTCGAATTGCAGTCCCATTTGATTGAACTGATTGATACAGGAGGAATGGGGATTGTTGACCGGGATGATCTTTCGGAAGATGTCGAGAATCAGATACAATTGGCGATTCGAACGGCCGATCTGATTGTTTTTGTCGTTGACGCAAAAGCAGGGATACTCCCGCATGATGAGGTGATTGCGAAAAAACTGCGGAAATTGGAGATTCCAATTCTTTTGGTTGCAAACAAAGCGGACAATGACCGGGATGAATGGAAAGCGGAAGAGTTTCACCGTTTTGGTTGGGGGATAATTCCGGTCAGTGCTCTTCACAAACGCGGTCGAGTTGCGTTGACTGAGTTGATTGACACGACACTTGAAGAAGCGGGTCTTTTCAATCGGGAGTCGGAAAAGGGGGACGGGGAAGAGCCGATGATGAAAATAGCAATCGTCGGACATCGAAATGCGGGAAAGAGTACGTTCATCAATTCGTTGACGCAGGAAGAAAGGGTGATTGCGAGTCCGATTCCGGGGACGACGCGAGACAGTATTGATGTTCGTTTTACAATGGACGGAAAAAGTTTTATTGCGATTGACACCCCCGGTTTTCAACGTTCGAAAGGGGTTAGGACCGATCTTGAGTTTTACAGCACTGTCCGGGCGGAACAAAGTATTCATTTGGCGGATGTTGCCCTTGTCTTTTTTGAGTCGGCCCAACAAATCAGCAAGGTTGACAAACAGTTAGTCGGGTTGATTGAACGGGAATACAAGCCGTGTATTTTTGTTGTGAACAAATGGGACCTTATGGTCAACCAGATGCCGACCGAAGATTGGGCAAATTATTTGCGGGAAACGTTTCCGAATATGAAACATGTCCCGATTGCGTTTATAACAGGTCAAACGGGGAAGAACCTTAAAAAACTGCTTAATCACGCAATGATGTTGTTTCGACAGTCGCGGAATCGGATTGCGACCGCACCCTTAAACAAGTTGGTTGCAGCTGCGTTGGACCAGAATCCTCCTCCTCTTCATTATCATCGTAAAGTCAAGATTTACTACGCAACCCAAGCCGATACAGCTCCGCCGACATTGTTATTTTTCTGCAACATGCCGGATGCTATATCTGCCCCTTACCAACGATATTTGCTCAACTATTTGCGGGACTCTCTCCCTTTTGCCGAAGTCCCGATCCGTCTCGTTTTTCGCAAACGTGAGCAGAGTGATTCTCAGGACGAGATTGACTCGAAACGAAAAGGGTGAGCGTAGGGAATAGGGGACTGGGAGTACAGGGCTAAGGTCAGTCCGCTAACAAGTTTTGTGAAAAGGAGCATTTTTCATTTTTGAACCACGAAAATCGCGAAAGACACGAAAACCTCACAAAATACAGTTTTTCGTGTTTTTTCGTGTCTTTCGTGGTCAACAAATCCGTCCGACCCGGCTCGGTTCAAATCGCAAAACCAAACTTGTTAGCAGTTTGAGGGCTAACGTATGAAGTAGCGAAAATCCCCTATTTTTCAGTCTGAAAATAGTGTAAAATCCGCTTTTCCAACAAGGATGTCTCATGGAAAAAATTATTTTTCATTTACTGTTGCTGTTGATTCCTATTGGAGTTATTGTTTTGGGTCTCTGGATGCTTGTGCGCATTGACCGCAAGGGCCGCGATCACACGCCGATTCCTCCGACAGACTCGTTTCGCGTCGTTGTGTTTCGCCTTGTTGCCGCCTTCTTCGGATTCCTTAATGTGGAGGAGGTAAAAAAATCGTTGTCGGAAAAACAGCAAATCACTTTGTGGATTCCTGTCATCCTGGCCTTTTGGGTTTCTTTTTGCTTCGTCGTGCTGTTGCTAATTGAAGCTGTCCTCGGTTGAGGTCACTTGCTTGCCAAATCCCGTTTGTTGTCGCCCCCCTACAAATCAAGCAATTCTTCCATGTTGGAAGGAGGTCCGAGAAACGTCACCTTTCCACATTCAATGTCATAATAGGCTCCTACAACGAGCAATTGTTGTTGATGAACAGCATTCCGAATGACCCGACTTTGCCGTAAAAGCGATTCGATCTGGACAAAAACGTTCTCACAACAGCATTTGTCGAGAAAATCAGGGTTCGCTCGCCCCATCTCTTTTTCAACCCGAAAAATCGCCGGTTCAATTGCCCTAATCAGCAAATCAACATTGTCTTCATGTTTTCCCCCAAGAACAGCAGCTGTAACGGCCCCACATTGTTTATGACCAAGAATAACACACAATCGGGTTCCCGTTGTCTTGACCGCATACTCAATGGAACCCAGTTCAAAAGGACCGCAAATGTTGCCCGCAACACGGATTGCAAAAATATCGCCCAGTCCTTGATCGAAAACGATTTCGAGCGGGACCCGGGAATCACTGCATGAAAGAATGACCGCAATCGGATTCTGACCCGACTGCGCGGTTTCGTAAGCCCGGGTCAGAAATTCATGCGGATGATCTCGTTTTCCGGCAACGAAACGGTCATTTCCTTCCTGCAAAAGTCTCAACGCCATTTCCGGGGGTAAAGATAAAGAACCGGGCATCTCTTCCTCTTATTGCAAAAGTCGTCCGTACAATCCATTCATAAGCCCAAAATCCTCGAGCATTGTATCCTTTTCTCACATTATCACAAGATGCAAAAAACTCATCTTGACACAATCACGTCGGGTTCTTACGATCCGGCGTTGATTTTATACCTTGCGTGGTCCTTAAAGAACCGTTTTTCTTGCTTTACCTGCGAGAAAAGCAAAAGTTTGCAAAGCGGCTCAAGTTTAACATATTGGCAACCTGCAAGATACGATCAATGTTTTTTATCTGTTCCACAACTTTTGATGAAAGGCAAGGACATGCGTATTCATCCCAGTTCCCTTGTAAGTTCCCGGGCCAAAATCGCCAAGGATGTCGAAATCGGGCCCTTCTGTCATATTGAAGATAACGTCGAAATCGGTTCCGGTTGTCGTCTGGAATCGCGAGTGACCGTCAAAGAAGGGTCCCTGATCGGCGAAAACAACTACTTCTGTGAAGGTGCCGTTATTGGCGGTGTTCCCCAACATGCCGCTCTTCACGATAATTACGGTTTTCTGGTGATTGGAAACGGGAATGTGTTCCGCGAGAACACAACCGTGCATCGTGCGATGCAGCAACCGGGAACAACGATGATTGGCGACAATAACATGTTTATGGTCAACGCTCACATCGCGCACGATTGTCGTTTGGGGGACAATATTATTATTGCGAATAACACCATGTTGGCGGGACATGTCTGTGTCGGCGACCGCGCGAACATTTCCGGGGCAGTCGGCATACACCAATTCTGCCGAATCGGCACAATGTGCATGATTGGCGGTCAAGCCCATGTCGTTCAGGATGTTCCTCCTTACATGACCGTTGACGGACTAAGCAGCCGAATCGTTGGTTTGAACCTGATTGGTCTTAGAAGGGCTGGTATTCCGATTGAGGAGATGAAACAGCTTAAAGCGGCGTATCGTATTCTTTATCGCAACCAATTACCTTGGCGTGAGGTTGTCAAAACGCTCGAAGAATCCTACACCAAAGGTCCCGTCCTCGAGCTGACACAGTTCATCTCCTCAACATCCCGGGGAATCGTCAGTGAACGGCGTTCTGTCCCGTCCAGTATGGTTCTCAAACTGCATGATGGAGATGCGGAGATGGACAATGCTCCTGATACACTCCCGCTCAAAGCACATGTTGGGTAAGGAAAAACGGCAAAGTGTCTCTTTTCGTTGAACCGAGGAACATCGTTCCTCGCGTATTCTTGGAGAAGGTAGAAGTTAGGGAATAGGGGTTGGGGGATAGGGATTAGGGAGGAACACTCCTCGTTTTGCCTCAATATGACCGATCATGCGTCAGATTACATTTATTGCTCTTCCCTTCCCAATCCCTAATCCCTATCCCCTAACTCCCCCCTTTTCCCAATTCTGCGGATCGTTCGGTTGCAGATGCAACCGCTTCAATGAGTGTGCTGCGCAAACCTTTCTCTTCAAGAACCCTGATTCCTGCAATTGTTGTCCCCCCCGGAGATGTGACCCGATCTTTCAAAACAGCTGGATGTTCTCCGCTTTGCAACACCATCTCGCTCGCCCCGCGAACCGTTTCAACCGCCAATTGCAAAGCAACGGATCGAGGAAGTCCTTTCAAAACCCCGGCGTCACTTAACGCTTCAATCATCATATAAACAAAAGCAGGACCCGACCCAGATAAGCCGGTTACAACATCCATTTGCGATTCTTGAACGCGAACTGTTGACCCAACTGTCTGCAAAAGTTGTTCAACGGTTGCAACCTCTTCTTCACAAACGTCGGAAGAAGGGGTCAAACCGCAAACGCCCTTTCCAATCAAACAGGGAGTATTGGGCATAACCCGAATAACGGGTTGGTTTTCACCAACATGTTCCGTCAACGTCCGAATTGATATTCCGGCTGCAATCGAAATAAGCGTCTTCTTCGGTTGGGCCGATCCAAGAGACTTCCTCAGTTCAGGAAAAACATTTCCAACATGTTGCGGTTTGACTGCAAGAAAAACCAAATCGGACACGCTGACGACTTCGACGATTGAGCCGAGAATTCTCGCTCCTGTTTTTTGGGCAAACTTTTTCCCCGCATCTTCCGAGACATCACACGCAAAAAGCTGATCCGGTTTGAGCAGATTGCGAAGAAAACCTCCTGCAAGGGCTGTTGACATCTGCCCCGCCCCGATAAAACCAATCGTCTTTTTCATCTGCCGATCCAACTGTGTGTGTTGACGCGGAACAAACTTTCTCGCGTATTTTGGAGAGAAGGTAGGAGTTAGAAGGTAGAAGAAAAAACAGGGTCAAACCAACAGGAGCAATGCAGAAAAAAAAGGAACACGATTGATTTGCGGGATGCTGTTGTCTTTCCGTATCCCCCTTCTTCCCTCCTACCTCCTCCATTCTACCTTCTCGACGCGCGATACTTGTATCGCAGCTCAACGTCCATTACAAAAAGATCATCGTCATGAGATAGAATAAGGGGAGCAGGAGACAACAACTATAGATCATATAGCCGAAGAAACTGGGCATTTTAACGCCCGATTGTTCGGCAACCGCTTTGACCATAAAATTCGGACCGTTCCCGATATAGGTCATTGCGCCTAGAAAAACGGCTCCTAAGGAGATTGCGGCAAGAAGATGGTGATCGATAAATCCGCCGTTAATCGGAATAACACTCTTGAAACGCTCCTTCAATTCCGGGGTATTGTAATCCTCTTCTTTGTCCGGCGAAAGTGTTCGGGCTGTCTCAAAGAACACAACGTAGGTCGGGGCATTATCAAGAACCGAAGAAAGTGCTCCTGTTGCCCAGAAAAATTGATGAGAATTGGTCAATCCTATGTTCTTCCCCTCAACATTGAGAATTTGTAAAGGGGCTTGCATACAAATGAAAATGCCAAAAAACAGGGCTGCAACCTCGATAATTGCAGCAAAGGTGAAACTGTTTCCTTTCCGAACGGCGTATTGTCCCAATCCAAGCGAGATTGCAACACAAAGGAGCTGGACCGCTTCACGCAGGAAGTACCAAGGATGCCAATCTGTCCCCGGAACCGTTTTGGTCGGGTCAAGGAACATAATGCTCAGAACAACGGCGAGCAAAAGGGGCAGGTTCAGACCGAGACCGGAAATTCGAAGGGGTTGCACCTCACGACTATCCTGAGCAACATCCTTTTTAGTTTCATGCGGATAAAAGTAAAATGTATCCCAAAGGAAGTAGACCGCAATCAAAATACAGTTCATAAACGCCCATTCTTTCCAAAGTCCAAATGTCCAAAGGAAAGGAACACCCCGGAGATAACCGAGGAAAAGCGGGGGATCGCCGATTGGGAGCAAGCAACCGCCGCAATTACAAACGCAGAAAATGAAGAAGACAATCGTGTGAACCTTGTACTTGCGTTGTTTGTTGGTGTCAAGCAACAAACGAATCAGCAACATCGCGGCCCCTGTTGTGCCGACAAAACTGGCGAGAATCGCCCCCAAAAACAGAATCGCCGCATTCGTTGCCGGTTTCGCTTTCAAATCCCCTTCAATTCGGATTCCGCCCGCAATCGTGTAGAGCGAAAACAGCAAAATGATAAAAGGGATAAATTCACTGACAATTGCGTTGATAAAAATAGCAGAAACAACGGCAAAACTCCCTTGAACAGCCGGATCAATGATTTTATGTGTCGGCCAATGTAGGGCAACCGGGAAGTTGCAGACAAAAAAGTAATAGGCGAGAGTGAGCAAACCGAGTGAAGCAGCGACGAGGAACCGATTGCGGTTGGACTCCCACCAATGTTCCGTTGCCGGAATAAGTGGTAAAACTGCTATACAAAGAAGAAGTGCGGCAAAAGGGATAATCATCCAATACGGCGGTTTGGCATGATGTTCAGCACCCTGTTCCGCCGATCCCGTATGACCCGGTTGTGCTGAATGAGCATCTGTTTCGCCCGCTTCTCCATGTTCGGCTTCTTTCGCTCTCTCACCATGTTCCGCACTCTTTTCGGTTCCATGATCTGCACTGTGTGAATCAACACTGTGTGAATTCGCTTCTTCCGTCCATTTTTGCGGCAATTTTGCGGCAACGAGACCGACATAACCGAGTAAGAGGAGAACGAGCGCAATAACGGCAAGTCGCAGTCCGGCACTTGAGGTTGCTGACACTTCATGTCCGTGTCCATGTCCGTTTTCGTGTTTTTCGACGTGAGCTGACATTTTTTAGAAGTTAGAAGGTAGGAATGAGGGGATAGATATAGGGAATGGGGACGTTTTGCGACGTTCGCCGAAAATTTTATACCCGTTTTTGTGAAAACTTTGTCAGTTCTCGGCATGATTTTTGGTGCTTCTCGTGCTTTTTGTGGTAAAACCAACCACTAAAAACACGAAAGACACGAAAATTCAGACCTGTTGTCACTGTCTATTTTTTCTGTTCCATCTTGGTTTGAACGCCGACCAACCAATACAGGATCGGGGACGCAATGTAAATGGAGCTGTATGTTCCGACAACGATTCCCATTAACATGGTAAAGGCGAACGCATGAATTCCCTGACCGCCGAAGAAGTAGAGAACTGCAACGACGAACAAGGTCGAGAGAGAAGTCAAAACAGTTCGGGAGAGTGTCTGATTGATACTCGTGTTAATCAACGATTCCGTCAGGATCGGCGATTTTCCGCGCACTTCACGAATTCGGTCAAACAGAATAATCGTGTCGTTCAGGGAGTACCCAATAATTGCGAGAAACGCTGCAACAACAGGTAAACTGACCTTGAATTCATAGACCCCGGCAAAACCGAGCAAAGGTGCTAACCAAGCACTGATTGCAATGCAACCAAGTGTTATGATAATGTCGTGAATCAGGGCAATAACGGCGGAAAGACCGAATACAAGACGTTGGAATCGGAACCAGATGTAACCGATGATACAGATGAAGCTCGCAAAAATAGCGAGGATCGCCTGAATTTGTGACTGTTGTGCAACCGCCCCGCCAATTGTGTTGGATGAGGGTAAAAACGGTTCATGTGCTGCATCAACGGCGACGTTCAGGAAGATTTCGGCATCCTTTTGCGGGGCAAAAAGGGTGATGTTCCAACGACTCACCATATCGCCGACTCCATCCCAATGACTTTTTGGCATTCCCGGTTCAGACGCAATCGTCCGAATCGGCTCAATCACAAAGTCAAACGCCTCTTTTGCTTTTCCGTCCTGAATCATCTGCTGCATGTAAGCATCCAGTTTTGACCGCAAATCAAGCTCCTTCATTGCCGGTTCCGTCAGCAATCGGGCAACCGTCTTTTCCGCAAGAATCGGATTCGTAACGGGAGATTCCGTCGATTCGCTGGAACCGGTCAAATCAGAAGCCGGATTACTCAACGTCGTACTCCCGGATGCTGCACGAGATGCTTCTTCGTCGATCTCATATCGAATCGAGTTGTACACCAATTTGTCACTAAACTGATCTTTGAGAGTCTGAACAACAAACTTCAGGTTATCATCAGGATTGGCCCGATATTCCGGTTTGATCGAGGTGTTGACAATAAAGTGCGTATTTTTCTGCGACACAACATCAATCACTTCTTCTTGCACCTTAGCAGCGGGCATGTCGAGCTGGACATTACTGACTGAAAGGTCGGGGAGAATTTTCCCGAGTTTGTTCCGAATTTCCTCAATTTCCTGCGATTCTTTGAAAACGACTTCGGCTGAAACACCGCCAACGAAATCAATGTCAAGGAGACCTTTTCCGCGAAAGGCGGTTGCGCCAAGACTAATGATAATCAAGGCAATCGAGAGAACCGCGCAGAACCGCTTCTTTCCGAGGAAGTCAAAGTTCGGCTTGCTGAAAATTCGAGTCATGTTGAGCGTTTTGATCCAACCGCGACGTTCAAGCACGTCGAAAATGGTTCGACAGCAGTAAATCGCAGTAAACATACTGAACGTGACACCCAAGATGAGGGTAACGGCGAACCCCTTGATCTGTTCATTACCAAACCAATAAAGGATAAAACCGGACACCAACGTCGTCAGGTTCGAGTCTATAATCGCCGAGAACGCCCGGTCAAACCCGTTGCGAATCGACATTCGGAGTGAAACTCCATTAGAGAGTTCTTCACGAATACGTTCAAAAATGAGGATGTTAGCGTCAACCGCCATACCAAGTGTCAAGAGCAAACCGGCAAGACCTGGAAGTGTAAATGCGGCTCTTAGCGCGAGCATGACCCCCATAATCATAAAGAGGTTCATAATGACCGCAAAACAGGCGACGAGACCGGCAATTCGGTAATAGAGGACCATAAAAGCGAGGACGAGAATACCGCCCAAGACGATTGAGTACATCCCCTTGTTGATCGTATCTTCCCCTAATGTTGCGCCCGTCAACAATCGGCTGACGGGTTCCCGACTCAAATCAGCGGGCAAACTCCCCGCATTCATCACATTCATCAGGTGTTCAATCTCCTGCATGAGTGCTTGTCGCTCTGCTGCTGTATTGCGTTGACCAAATGTGATGATACCCCGGTCACTAATCGCCGATTCAAGTCTCGGTGCTGAATAAAGTTGACCGTTCATAATGATACCAAGACGGCGGACCCGATTCGGTTGAACGGGATCAACTTTGTTTTCATTCGTCAACGCATAAAAACGGCGTGCCCCGCTTGGATGAAGCGTGAAACCCAAACCCGGTTGTTGGTTGCGATCCGGTTCTTCACGGACCCCTTTGATGTCTTTTCCAAGAACATTGTACTTGTCAACCAAAACCAGAACCTCAAGGTATTCCCCCCTTGTTCGGGTAATGATTTCCGTATCCCGTTCAAAGGACGAACGCTCAGAATCGGAAACCGGGACCCAAAAGGCCCGACGTATCTGTTTTCCCTCAATCGTGTCGTAGATGATCGTCCCAAACTCATTCTCAGCCCGGTCAATGATCGCCTTATCCATGTCAAACTGACGAGATGCCAGAATACGGAATTCAAGCGCGCCTGATTCGCTAATAACCCGTTGAATTCTCGCAACTTCAGCATCTTCTGCAGCCGGAATGATGATTTTGACCTGATTGGTTCCCAGTTTCGTGATCGAAATTTCCCGAACACCGCCCGGATTGATTCGCATTCCCAACGCCTTGGTCAACTGCTCCATGTCAAAACCCTGTTCGGTGTTCTCATTAGCAGGAGCACCGACCTCGGTTTGGTCAACCATTTTTCCGTGAACATCGTAGACGAGAATAACTCCGCCCCGCAAATCGATACCAAGCGTCAAACGGCTCCAACCGAGATAGGTTGCGGCGACACTGCCGAAAAAGCAGACCAGAAGAATGAATATCCGCATGTTGTGATCGGGCATTCTCCACTTTTTCGAGCACGAATTGGCAACCAGAATGGAACCAACGACGACTAGAAAGAAGACGAACAGGGTTGTGAACCCGCTCTCTTTCCAGTTGAAAGGGACTTTCTCAACGGTAATCGGGACCAAATCGACTTTCGATAATTCACCTTCTGCCGATTCCTGCGTCGGTTCATCCAACAAAAGTGTTTCTGAGGTAATGACTTCGGGCAAAGTTTCCTGAATGACTTCGGCAACCGGCTCTGAAACGACTTCTGCAATCGGCTCTGAAATGACTTCGGCAACCGGCTCTGAAACAACTTCGGCAACCGGCTCTGAAACAACTTCTGCAATCGGCTCTGAAATAACTTCTGCAATCGGCTCTGAAATGACCGTTGTTGTCGATTCCGCCGTCTCCTGAGCAAACAGGGGCAAACCGTTGAGGGAGAGGGTGCAGAGGAACAGGGCGAGTGTAAGCCCGGCGAAAACGGGACGCATTGAAAGTTTGTGGAGAAAACTCATCGTTTCAATAGGCTCCAATGTTGATGAGGGGAATAAAGAGCATGTTTTATACTTTGCGTGGTCAATAAACAACAGTTTTTTCTGCTTGACTCTGCGAGAAAAGCGGGAGTTTGCAAAGCGAATGAACTTTTAACATATTGGCAACGTGCCGTATTGTGTTAGTTTGCACTTGAGTCAGGATCGGACAGAACGGCTGAAACCGCACTCAAGAGAAAACGCATTTTTGTATTGTTGGAATCATCGACCTTGAGAATGACCTCTTTTTTTTCCAGATCGACGGAATGAACGACGCCGACGATACCCCCGACGGTGTATACTTTGTCGTTCTTTTTCAACGCGCTAATCATTTTTCGACGTCGATCCTCTTCACGTTGTTGAGGACGAATCATAAAAAACCAGAAAATAATGAGGATAGGACCGATCATGAGAATGAGACTCATGAAAGGTGATGAACCTCCTTCACTCGGTGTTTGCGCGAAAGGGAGCAACGTCAAAATAGGTAAATTGCACATTCTGGTGTTTGTGGTGAACAAGTGCCGTTTGTACACAAAAAACCTTTGTCTACAAAAAAAGTAAACCTAGAGAGCGGTATCATACTCACAATTTCAATTCCCGACAAGGGCTTCCATTGAAAAACCAGTCAGCTATACCCCAAACGTGTACAAAATGGACATTTTGTCGGAACGCAGGCATCCTGCCTGCATCAAGAAAAAAATGTGCGGGCAGGATGCCCGCGTTCCAATCGGAAAACAAACCCTTTCTAACCGTTTGCAGTATAATCATTACGCGCGATACGTTGTATCGCGGCTAAACGGCTATTTTTATCCTATCCCCTAATCCAAGCCTCACTCAATCGCATTTGCGGGGCAAAGGTTCTTGCACATTTCACAACCGGCACAAAGAAGTTGTGCAACACGGATTTGGTCCCCTTCTTTTTCCAGACCGGGACAACCGAGTTTAAGGCAGAGCTTGCACTTTTTACATCGGCTGGAATCAACCTGAAGGGGCGGACCAATTGGTTTGCGGACATGGAGCGGGCAAGGGGACTTCGAGACAATCAACCAGGGTTCGTCCGAGTCAATCGCCTCTTTCAAGACTTTTGTCGTCTCTTTGACATTTCTCGGGTCAACAACAACCCTGTTTTTGATTCCAACCGCTTTGCCAATCTCCTCAATCGAGACCGCCGACGTCTCTTCGTCCATTAACGTCCGACCGGACCCCGGATTCTCCTGATGTCCCGTCATTGCCGTAATCCGGTTGTCAACCACAATAATCGTCGCACTCCCCTTATTGTACGCAATGTCAAGCAATCCGGTTATGCCGGAATGAAAAAAGGTGGAATCGCCGACAATGCCGACAACTTTTTTCGGGTTTTTGGCTCGTTCCATTCCATGTGCCAATGAAATACCCCCGCCCATACAAAGAATCGTATCCAATCGGGATAAGGGCGGAAAAACGCCTAAACTATAACAGCCAATATCTCCCGTCACAACAACGTCAAACCGACCGAGAGCGTAAAAGATTCCACGATGAGGGCAACCGGGACAAAGAACGGGGGAACGACCGGGAAGTTGCGGCATTTCGGCAGTCCTCGCCGTTTGTCGGTCGCAACCAACCGATTCCGTCGCAGACGGACAACCCGTTTGACCTTGCGATTGACTTTTTGATTGATTCAGATTTCCTATTTTGCCCAATTGCTCCAATTTTTGGCGGACAACGTGCAGAATTTCGGGATTCAGTTCGCCAATGTTCGGAACAATTTCTTTTCCAAGACAGGGAATACCGAGAGCGCGGACCTGTTCTTCAACGAAATCTTCCAGTTCCTCGACAATGAGCAAGGTTTTGACCTCTTTTGCGAACGAACGGATCAAGTCTTCAGGTAAGGGGAAGGACCAACCGAGTTTAAGGACAGAAACGTCGGGAAAGGCCTCTTTAACATATTGGTAAGCGATACTTGAGGTGATGATTCCAACCGATTTGTCCCCCCATTCAATCCGGTTAATCGGACAGTTAGACGCTTCTTTCTGCATCTCGGCGAGACGTTCTTCGAGACGAACCCGCATAGGTCGCGCCCAAGCGGGAATCGGCACAAATTTCGGCGGGTCTTTAACGAATCCAACAGGTTGGGGGGCGGGGGTCCGATCCTGTTCTTCGACGAGACCGCGAGAATGACTGATTCGGGTTGTACTTCGGAGAATGACGGGGGTCTGAAATTTTTCGGAGAGGTCCAGACCGAATTTGACGAATTCTTTGGCTTCTTCGGAATCAGAAGGTTCCAGAACGGGCACTTTGGCGAATTTGGCGAAGACCCGAGTGTCCTGTTCATTCTGTGAGGAGTGCATTCCCGGATCATCGGCAACAATTGCGAGAAACCCCCCAACTGTCCCGATGTACGCAAGCGTCATCAACGGGTCCGCTGCAACGTTCAGCCCCACATGTTTCATGGTTGTGATGCTTCTTGCACCTGCGAGAGCAGCTCCTGCTGCGACCTCGAACCCGACTTTTTCGTTAGGAGACCATTCACAAAAGATGTCTTTTTTGTATTTCAGGGCAACATTTTCAAGGATTTCGGTTGAGGGGGTCCCGGGATACCCGGCTGCAAGGGTCACTCCGGCTTCCCAAACACCTCGTGCAATCGCCTCATTTCCCGACAATAAAGATTTCGTCATATCAGTCTCTCTTCTTGATGCAATACAAAAAGCCAAAAAAGCAAACAGGTGTATTTTACCGACTGATCGTGAACACGACAAGGTCCTGCAAAGGGACAATAACGGTTCGAGCGAGATACCGTGAAAAAAAACCGTTGAGCCGCGATACACCGTATCGCGCGTACAGAGAATTCAATACGCGCGGAACGTTGTTCCTCGGCTAAACGACCATCTTGCAGCGGACGACGGAAAAAAGTAGAATAACGCCTGAATTGTTTTTAACCAATCCAAAATGAGGTTTTATCGAAATAACTTAACTGTTGAATAAAATAGAGAATCGCAAGTAAATCGCTCAAAAACTGTCGTTGACAACCTCTTTTTCCAAGTACAACCGGAGTAATCCGTTGGAAAAAAAGATGATTGTCCCACAAAACGTGCGTTACCGATAAGGGACGTAACGTGTGGGACTTGCGAAATTTCCGTGCAACACCAATCATGGTGATGTATTGTTGTGCGCTTGCGCATAATGCCGTTCGTTGTAGGCGGGGAGGTTTCGTATTTTGAGCGGCGTGACGTCCCTCTTCATTTTTCTTGAGCAGGGTTGCACTTCTTGTGCATTCTTTTTGACCCCGGTTTTCACCTGCCCCTTGAGCGTAATTCCGAAAATTCTACGAATTTTCTTCATTACCGCCTTTCATTTTTCACTCTTACCTTTGTACCAAAATGACGATTTTTGACACGTTTTGCTTGGATGAACCGTTGCTGGAGAGTATTCAAACGGCTCTTGATGAACATGAAAAAGAACTGAAATTTCTGCTCCTTGCATTGCAAATCGGCGGGGTTGGACCCTGGGAACAATATGACGTTGCAGATGTTTATCTGACACCGACATGGTGTCGGGTGTTCGAGCAAAAAGACGGCGAATCGTTGGATTTGGCGAAATACTACGCTTTGATTGATTCGCCGATTGACCAAGCCCGGGTCAAAGCAGCCCGCGAAAAGTTAGTGTTGCAACCGATTGGGACGAAGTGGGCCGACACGTTCACGCTTGCTGGAAAACCAGTTCGTAGTTTCGCGCTTGTCAGCGAATCAACAACGATTATCGGGGTTGACGTGATTGGGTGAACAACCGCTTGCCGCGATACAACGTTTCTCGCGTAAAATGATTTGACATCCCCTTTTTTTCTCTCTTCGTTCCTTACGGAAAAACGGCTGCATCTTCTCCGTTGGAGGTGAAGAGCGATACAAAAACATTGGGGTCCATACTGTCCAGATGAAACCGAACCGCCCCGTCTCCGTAAAGAAACATAGCTCCTCGGTCCCGCGAATTGACCTGATGAAAACTGAACAGCTCATTCTTGTTGCTGCAATTGAACATCTGTCGCCCCGTCGGTCCACATAAATTGTCCAACCAAACCTGTATGTCAGGATCAGCCCAATTCGTCCCCGACATCGGCTCTTTCGGCGTTACATCAGGATCACCATGTTTCCCCCCATATTCGTACTTGTAAGGACGTCCTCCACATTCAAACAACATAAACGTGTTCGAGAGTCCGTCCCGAATCATTTCTGGTCGGACAAATCCGTCCCAATCCGGTCGCAAAAGACTCCGTTTATCCGAGCGGGGAGGTGTGACACCGATTGCCCCCAAACGTGATTGCGAAACGCGAATGTATTCACAAACCAAATAATCGGACGGAAAAAAGTCCACAATCGTTTGACTGCTCGTTGTTGAACGACAGCGACGTTCGGAAGGAGCATCCGGGCAAATATAAAGTGGAATCCAAGTCTGTCTGACCGGACGATTAACCGTTGCTTGCCAATTCACGGAAAAATTGTACTCCCCCCAAATGTCATTGTATTCGATATAGGGCAACAAAAATGTGAAAAGACAATGCTGGATCGTCCGGGTCGGATTGACAAGCTCGGCTTTGGTTTTAGAAGGAGGAAAAGAGTCCTTGACTTCAAGATACTGATGTATTGCAACCCCGATTCGCCGCATGTTACTCATACATTGAATACGACGCGCTGAATTCCGGGCTGCAAAAACAGCGGGAAGTAACAGACCAAGCAAAAGAGTTACAATGGAAATGACGACAACCAGTTCAATGAGGGTAAAACCAGAATGTCTCGTCATTTTCACCCCCGGATTTTTTTCAGCAACCAAGACATGTTCTGCCCCAATTTCTGAACAATCTGGATTCCTTCTTCATCATTCTGAACGTCACCTTTTCCGAGTCCGAATGCAACATTCCAATAGGAGGAACCGGGGATAATCATTTCGTTAATCAAAAAGAAATAATTAAGCTGCGCAAAGGTAAAATTAGCACCTGCACGTCGTGCAACCGCAATGGAAGCACCGACTTTTCGGGCGAACGGATTACCGTTCATCCGGGCAACAAATCCGGCCCGATCAAGCAGGGACATCATATTGGGGGTTGCAGAGCCGAAGTAGACGGGAGAACCGAGGAGCAAACCGTCCGCTTCAAGCATTTTACCATACAGCAGGTCAAAATTCGGGTCCTTCTGTATACATTTTGGAACACCTTTACAACCGTAACAGGCGAGACAAGTTTTGACCGGGAGATCGGCGAGCGAGAGAAATTCCGTTTCGATCCCTTCTTCACCAATCACCTCAAGTGCCGTCTTAATTGCAATTGTCGTATTACCATCTTTGCGCGGACTGCCGGAAATGCCAAGAACCTTCATTGTAGGGAATAGGGAATAGGGGTTGGGGGATAGGGGGTTAGGGATTAGGACGGGTTGAGGGGTTAAACGTCAATCCGTTTTGTAGTCCCGTAGGGACGACCTTTTTGTAGCCCAGTGCAAGGGAGCAACGCGACCGCAGCTCTGGGTTCAAGGTTGCACAAAAAAACCGAGCTGCGTAGCTGCGACCTAATCAAATACATACTTCTCATCATACGGCACATTAAACTTTTCCAAAAATTCAATGTATTCCTCACGAAAAGTCTTGGTTCGGTGATGTTCTTTCTGACCCAAAATATATCGATAAACCGACTCGACCTGCGAATGAGAACAGGAAAATGCACCATACCCGGTCTGCCATTGAAACCGTCCGGCAACCATTTTTTTGTCATTTATCAATTTGGACGTACCTGCTTTCACATCCCGCATGATGTCAGAGATGGACACGGAGGGATTCAGCGCAAACAACAGGTGCACATGATCCGACATTCCGCCGAGTGCGAGGAGTTTCATCTGGCGTTCACGGATGATTCCGCCAATGTATTTATGAATTTCCACCTCGTGTTCAGCAGGGATAAATGCACCTCGTCGATATACAGCAAAAACGGCATGAATATAAATCTGCGAATAGGTGTTTGCCATATCTTATCATTAGGTTCATTAGGTCGCAGCTACGCAGCTACGACTCACGATCCCAATGTGGTTCTCCCCCCCTATTCCCAATCCCCTATATCCTATCCCCTACACTAACTGCGTCGTCGACGTCGGGATGTTCCGCCGCCTCCTCCTCCATTCGAACCCGTAAACGGATCGAAGACCCCTTGTTGCGCAACACTGCTCTCATAGAACCCGTCTTCATCCGGCATGACCGGGGGATTTTCATCCCAAGAACTCGGTCCTCCTTCGGGCATGCAACGATAACCTTCTGCAACCGCTGTATCCCAATCAATCACTTTCCCGGAAAACGCCGCCATTCTACCCAAAACCGCTGTCATCGTCGATGCAGCCGCATACCAACCATCATTTTGCGGTTTGTCATTACGAATCGAGTTGACCAAAACATCATGCTCCCATTGATAAGGTCCTTTGACCGCTTTTTCCGCATTGTTCCAGATGTTCTTGCCCTTGTAATCATTCAACCAACCGGGACCGCCAAAACCTTTGGTTCCGTGAACGAATTCCGTCACGCTGTCCCAACAATTGCGAATGTGACGACATTGACTGAACATATTGGTTCCGTCTTCAAAGGTGTATTCAACAAAGAAGTGGTCCCATGCTTGACCGAGACGGAAGAAAGCGTCTTTGTTTGCCGAATACCACTTCCACCATTCCGCTTTATCGGAATACGGCGGGGCGGATCGCAACAGCGATTCGGGTCCAGCTTTGCATTGACGACCCCCTTGAGCGTTTGCGGAAACGGGATGAAACATTTTGTCCCCTTTTCCATGTGCCCAAAGACCAATGTCAAGATTGTGAACATGTTGTTCGCAAATGTTATCCCCGCACAACCAGACAAAGTGATACCAGTTTCTCATCTGGTATTCCATCTCCGTTTCGTTCTTTTCACGCGGTTTGCACCAAATACCTCCACCATTCCAATAAACGCGGGAATAGGTGACATCACCAATTGCTCCGTCATGAATCTGCTTCATCCAGTTGACATACTGCGGTTCATAATGTCGCTGCAAACCAACACAAACCTTGAGATTCTTTTCGTCGGCAAGACGGTTTGTTTCCTGAACATGTCGGAATCCAGGTGCATCTGTAAAGAGCGGTTTTTCCATGAAAACATGGACACCTTTATCGATTGCATAACGATAGTGGAAAGGTCGGAAACCCGGGGTCGTTGCAATGACGACCTGATCGCCCGGTTTCAGACAATCAATTGCCTTTTTATAAGCGTCAAAACCGCCAAAAACGCGGTCGGCGGGGAGATCAATCTTTCCTTCGTAATCTCCGCTTTCTCCTTCACTGCGCAACATATCGGCTGCACCTTTTGCAGCTCCTTCAAAAGCGTCGGCAACGGAAACGACTTTCACATTGTCTTTGACTTGCAGACGGTCCATGATTGCCCCTCGACCGCGACCTCCACAACCGATCAAGGCGATCTGGATGAGGTCATCTCCGGCTGCATTAGCAGCTCGGGCAATGCTGAGATTTCCGGCAAGTCCGACACCGGCTGCAACCATGCCGCTCTTTTTCAAAAAGTCTCTTCGGGTACTCGTTTGTTTCTGACTCATAACTCAATAAGCTCCTTAAAATGGTAAAAACAAGTAATTTACACAGATTTTATACAATTAGATGAACTGCGACACTGAATGGTGTCCGACTAATCCCCGACTATATCAGTTACCTGAACAATATGCAATCAATCGGAAAAAATTTTCATCATTTCCCCGTTTTGCCCCCAGAGTGCTAACAAGTTTGGTTTTGCAATTTGAACCGAGCCGGGTTGGACGGATTTGTTTTTACCACGAAACACACAAAAGACACGAAAAACCGTATTTTGTGAGATTTTCGTGATTTTCGTGGTTCAAAAATGAAAATTGCTCCTTTTCGCGGAACTTGTTTGCGGACTGGTTTTGCCCCGTTTTCCTCTTTTCACCCCCTTCCCCCCTTTTTTCTCTCTCCTCCCTTTTTCATTTTTGGGGGATCGTTTCACCGTTTTTGGACGATTGCCGATTGCCAAATTCGCGTGAATACTGTTCGTATTCCGTTTGAATCTGCTCGGTTTCCAACGAGTTCTCGTGTATCCAGATTCGATAGTGCAGTTGGATTGGTTCTCCCGGTTGAAATGTTTTTCCGTTGACTCCGGGCCAACCAACACAAAGTGGACCGTAATATCGGGTCAACCAAGTTGGGGGAAAGTCAGGATGAGTCGGGGGAACGAAGATAACGGCCCCACTTCGTTGCTCGGATTCGCCGAATCGGGACGTAAAATCAGCCCATTCAAGAGGTGTTTCGGACAAATCCCCGACTGCAACCCCTTGCGGGACGGTGATTGTTGTCTCTCGGGAATAGGGACGAAACCGGACCGTCAGACCTCCATAAGATTTTCCTTCTGCACCTCGTAAAGTGATTGGTCCTTTAAGGGGTATCCAAGTGAATTCAAGGTCAATGGAACGGGTTTTGCCCAAAATCGGGTCCTCTTGGGTCGGTCCCGTCTTGATTGTGACCAACTCCGACATGATCTTTTCAGGAGAGATGACGTTGGGACTCTCAGTGTCATTTGTCATGTTTTTCACCGTCATGTTTTCCCCCTTCTTTTCAAGAAACCAACCGTTTTCGACAGAAAGAGTTGCAACGTCTTCGGTCGTGTTTTGATCGATCCAACGAACGAATTGTTGTTTGATCCCCTTATCTTCCCAAAGACTCAGGTCAACCTGATTTCCGTCTGTCTCTTCCATTCCAACATGCGGCCAAGTCCAAAAAACACCATGATGATGATAATGGTCGGTCGGAAAATCATCCGTCAACACCTCTCCCCTGATTCCGTAAAGAGGGTGAATATAGCAACTGCGGATTCGTCGGGAATCCTGTTCGGGAACATGTTCCCCGGTTTTGAACCCAAAAACATACGTCCAAACCGGCTGATTCTTTTCCAACAGCGTGATTGTCGTATTGTTCTCCCTCTGAAATTGAAAACCATTTGGGCAATCCGATTGTCCATGTAGGCCTGAACCGAGAAGAAGGAGACAAAACGAGAGCAACAGGCACAAAAACGGGTTGAAACGGAATGGTTGGAAAAAACGACGGGGCCGATTGAGTAAATCTTGGGTTCCAGTTGAAAACATGATAACACTTTGCCGATGAGAGCATTTCAAAAAGGGGTATACATATTGCGAGTATTGCACGTTTTTTGGCGTCAGAAATTTTGTGTGTCCTGAAATTCAAGGACAGCATCTCTTAACAGTGGAGCAGGGTCATTGTTGCAATCTCTTAGCTGCATAGCAGCGACATTATTGTAGCCCGGGGTGAAGCGCAGCGAAACCCCGGGTTAGGTGCTGCGTGTTTCCCCGTTTAGCCGAGGAACAACGTTCCGCGCGTATTGAAATCACAGAACGCGCGATACGTTGTATCGCGGCTAAACATTAGGTCGCTCCGACGGAGCTTGTTTTGTTGGGGGGACGCTCAACCCGGGGTTGCGGTCGCGTTGCTCCCTTCACCCCGGGCTACAATAGGGTCGCCGCTATGCGGCTACAAAAGAACACCTTAACACTTCAAAAGGGACCGAGATGAGCATTTCAAAAAAAGGGGTATACACCGTTCACGTTTTTTTGGCATTTAACACACAAGGACAATCTAGTGTGTGAGATGAACAGTGATTTTGGAAATGCGTTAAAATAATTCGATAAAAAAAGGATGATATAGGCAATCTTGTCTTGCATTGTGAAAAGTTTTATGGAATAATACAAGTCCTTGAAAAAAGTTTTGAGGCATTTCAGCAACTGTCGCTGTGTTGTATTCCCTGTCCTGATCGTGTCGTGACGTATCCTTTGGTGCTGACTTTACATCTTGTGACCTTGTTATAGAAAGACAAAATACCATGCAAGTTTTGGTAGTCGATGATAGTAAGCTCGTATTATTGGCGTTAAAAGGGTTGTTGACTGAAGCGGGTTATGAGGTCTTGACCGCGACGAA
Organism: Thermoguttaceae bacterium; assembly: GCA_051660685.1. Classification (GTDB taxonomy): domain Bacteria; phylum Planctomycetota; class Planctomycetia; order Pirellulales; family Thermoguttaceae; genus JAVBSX01. The sequence goes on from JBOFQB010000043.1 coordinate 91,316, forward strand.
CGGATATGAAGCGCTTGAGGTCCTGCGACACACCCCCTGTCGTTTGGTCATCTCCGATTGGGAAATGCCCGTCATGAGCGGTGTTGAACTCTGTTCGGCAATCCGTAATCAGGAATTATCCGGTTATGTCTACTTCATTCTTCTCACCTCTCATGGTGCTCTTGAAGAAAAAGTCGAGGGATTGGGAGGAGGGGCGGACGATTTTATCACCAAACCGTATTCTCCCGAAGAAGTTTTGGCCCGAATTCGGTCGGGGGAACGGATTCTTGCCCTTGAAACCCGCGATGTCGCCATTTTTGCGCTTGCCAAACTCGCCGAATCCCGCGATTCAGATACAGGTGCTCATCTCGAACGGGTTCAGCATTATTGTCGTTGTTTGGCCCAACAATTGGCTTCTTGTGATCGGCATAATGGTGTCATTGACGCCGATTTCGTCCGACTGATTTTCCTAACCAGTCCGTTGCACGATATTGGCAAGGTTGGTATTCCTGACGCAATCCTGTTGAAACCGGGTCGTTTGGATACCGCAGAGTTTGAAGTCATGAAATCGCACACCAAAATTGGGGCCGACACGCTTGGAGCAGCCCTTGAGAAGTTTCCCGGGGTCTCTTTTTTGACAATGGCGCGAGATATTGCGGCAACGCATCATGAACGATTTGACGGGGCCGGTTATCCTAACGGACTGTCCGGGCAGGACATTCCGCTGTGTGGTCGGATCATTGCATTAGCGGATGTTTATGACGCTTTGACATCAAAAAGGGTTTATAAACCGGCATTTACACATGAAGCGGCAAAGGACATCGTGTTGGAAGGATCAGGTTTACACTTTGACCCCGATATTGTCAACGCTTTTCTCGCCCGCGAAGAACAGTTCCTTGCAATTCACGAACGATTTCAGGAAGAGGTCACTTCCTAATCCCCTTCATTGCCCCACGTTGTCATGTCCCCCCGATTGATTGTCCAAATAACCGCGATCTGCTTGGGACTTGCCCTGATCGGTCTGGTCGGGGTCAGTTCAGCCGGTCTGCTGTCCCTCTGTCGTCTGGGACAATCCGCTCATTCGGGTCAATCATCTCATGCAATTGCCGGTTTTCCAACCGAAAAACGAGTTCCAACACCGGTTTTCATACAGGACAATCGCGGGGAAGAGGGACCGAAGTTTGGCGAACTGGTTCGCGGTCCCGCCCAACCAACGCCGACGGATCAAACGGTCAAAACGGGTTCTTGGCCCGGTTTTCGGGGTTCGGATTTTTCCGGGATCGTTCACGATTCGGTCCCGCTTGCCCGAAAATTTTCGAGCGGGGGTCCCAAACGACTCTGGTCGTTGGAACTGGGAGAAGGATATGCGGGAACCGCAGTCCGAGACGGAAAGGTGTACATTCTCGATTATGACACGAAACGACGTCGGGACACCTTGCGTTGTCTTTCGCTCGAAACGGGTCAAGAATTCTGGAATTACTCGTATCCCGTCAAAATTAAGCGGAATCACGGAATGTCCCGGACAATGCCGGCTGTTTCGGACAAATCATGTGTCACAATCGGTCCCAAATGTCATTTGATGTGTGTCGATCCTGATTCAGGCGAACTTCGTTGGGAAATCGATCTGGTTGAAAAATACGGAACTCAGGTTCCACAATGGTATGCCGGTCAATGTCCGCTTCTTTTGCCGAAATTGGCGGGACATGAAACGGCGTCGGACGTGCTGATTCTTGCGCCGAGCGGGCCGGATGCACTGTTGGTTGCAATTGATTGTGCAAACGGACAGGAAATCTGGCGAACCCCGAATCCGCTTGGTTGGGTTATGACACACACCTCCATTGCCCCGATGTTACTTGGTGATCGTGAAACCTTTGTTTACGCCGGAAAAGGGGGAGTTGCTGGGGTTGACGCGAAAACCGGACAATTGCTTTGGTTGACCTCAGAATGGAGTATTGGAATCGCAACCTGCCCTTCTCCTCTTGTTCTTCCGAACAATCGGGTCTTTCTTTGCGGGGGATATGGAGCACCGTCTGTCATTTTCGAGATACAACCGCAAGAGGGAGCGGAATTGCCGTACTTGGCGAAAATGGTTCAAAAATCGGGTTCGGCTGTTTTCAGTTCAGAACAGCAAACTCCGCTGTTGTACAAGGACCATATTTTCGGCATACGCCAAATTGGTCGGAAATTTGTCTGTATGGACTTAAATGGAAAAGTTCTTTGGCATAGTGCGAATAAGGCGGAGATGGGATCGCGGGGGGCGGGACCTTACTTGATTGCGGACGGAATGTTTTTCATTCTTTCGGATGAGGGGACGTTGACGCTTGCGGAAGCGACGCCGGAAGAGTTTCGCAAAATAGCGTCTTATGACCTTTTTGAGGACGGGATAGACGCTTGGTCGCCCCTGACGCTCATTGACGGTTATCTGTTAGTCCGCGACCTGACCCGCCTATACTGCCTTGATTTCCGCAAAGAGGCGGAGTAGACCTAATGTTTAGCCGCGATACAACGTATCGCGCGTACTTAGCCCGGCGCAAGCCGGACTCCAAAATAGGAAAAACAAAAGCCGGAAAGGAGGTGCGCAGCACCGTATTGACGGTAGTATTTTGGGACAAGACAAATAGGAGGTTTGTTGAAAAATGTCACAAACCGTCAGTACGCTGCGCTCCCTTCCGGCTGTTGTGTTTGCCTAAAACGTGTATTTTAACCAAATTAACGATGAATTCATATTTTGATGCGTTAGCCCCGGGTTAGGTGCAGCAAAAAAAGGAGCTGCGTAGCTGCGACCTAATGTTGAGCCGAGATACAACGTATCGCGCGTTATTTTTTGAAGTGGGGATGTTGACAGCGGAGGAATAGGTAGTAAACTGCGTTCAGTTACAGAATACGCCCCCTTCGTCTAGGGGTCTAGGACGCCGGGTTCTCAGCCCGGTAACAGGGGTTCGAATCCCCTAGGGGGTATCCTTTGGGGTTTTTGGCATCTGCCAGAAACCCTTATTTTTTAGGCATTTGCCGTTATTTCAAACGCCAAACCCCGTTTTGTGCTTTAGCTGGTTTTAGTTAGTTTTAGCTAGTTTTAGCCTAAACCGCCCAAAAAAACGCCCAAGACTTTTTGGGGATCACCCAAGTTTTTCTTCCGTCTGTTCTTCCCGGACTGCTTTCCCGCTCGGTATCTGGACCGCTCGCTGAATGTCGTCATCTGTCGCGTGCAAGTAGTGCAACAGTGCAACTTGGCTGCTCTGCCCCATCCATTCGCCCGCAACGTGTGCCGGATATTCGGAAAACAGTTCACACGACCGACTTCCGCGCAAATTGTGGAACAATCGCTCCCATTCCGCCAAACCGGCCCGAAATATGATCCGTTGCAACTGCGTCCGCATGTTCGCCGCCGTGTCCCGATACCGGGTTATGACGTAGGGGCTGCCTCCTTCCTCGGCCTGTTCCCACTGTTTTTCCAGTTCGGCCCGAAGTTCAGGGAACATTGGCACAGTCCGCGAACCTTTCCCGGCGTATCGTTCCGTCTTGGGAGACGAAACACGAATTACGCATTTTGCCCAATTTACATCAACCCACTTGAGCAAAAGCGTCTCCGACGGGTTCCGCAACCCTCCGATCCGGCAAAGGGCGATAATCGCCCTCCAGTCCTGATCGGGGCAAGCGTCAAGCAGCTTAGCGTAATCGGACCGGGTTACAAAGTGTTCCCGATCCTTATTAACCATTGACCCTGCTTTGATGCCAGCAAACGGGTTGTTCCTAATCCGTTTCGTCTTGATCCCCCAAGCAAACAGCGCATGGGCAACTTTAACGACACCGGCAACCGTTGCTTCCGCGAATGACTCCAACAAATCGTCCTGAAACGATTGGACCGATTCCTGCGAAATTTCTTCGACCAACGTATCCGGTCCCCAAAAGTCCTTCAGTCGGTTTGTTGCCGACACCTTGTTCTGCACCGTATTGGCTGCGAACGATGATTCTGTTTCACGGAAGTATTCGGCAACTAACCTGCTAAGTTCCATTGATTCGGTGTCCGCTAACAAACCGGCGGTCACGAAGCGGCTTCGCAAATCATCGTTGATACAGTCCAACCATGCCTGCGAAGACTTATCTGGAGGTGTGCCAGCAACTTTGCACTGTGCAATCTGGTCAATCATTGCAGCGATAGTCTTTGCGTCCCGTTCGGTGTACATTTTTGGCAACGACATCTTTTGCCGTTTGCCGCAAGAGTACCACTGAATAACGAACGCCTGACCATCCTTATTCTTTCGTTTTATAAGTGTCGCCATTATGAACTCCTTTCCATATTTGTATTGGCGACTTCTTGTGCAGACGGACGATACGAAGTTTGTCCGAGTGCTGCAAGGGCAAAACGGTTATAAAGTTTTCGGCGACCAACCGCGACAAAGGGTACTTCGCCCGCATTGCGAGCTTTGATAAGTGTCGGAAGCGATACGCCAAGTAATTTACACGCCTCCGCCTGACTAATCAGTTCTTTACCTTGAATGTGTTTTGTGTATCTCATTTTTAATTCCAAGATTGGTCAAAGTAAAACCAAAGTAACCCGAATAAAATAAGAATAAATAAGACGGCCATATCAATACCATTTTGCGTTAATGCTCGCATCAACTCCAGTGATTGACTGCGCACCGCTTGGAATTGTTTCACGAATCCAGACACCGACCGCCGAGCCGCCAGTCAGTGTTTCAATCTCAATTGCCGCCGCAGAGTCCTGAACGCCGGAAAACACAATCTCCGTCGGAGCCGTGTAACTATTAGGAATATCCCGAAAAGTGCCGTCGCTCATTAAATCAAAGCCCAAATCGACCGGTGTAAACAACTCGACGCCGTTACCACTGCTCCACGAAACGGCGGTGATACCGCGCCAACCGCGAGTTGATCCGGGCGAACGGCTGGAAGCGATTTGCACCGAATTGTTGTTGCGAATCTGGTAGGAATTCCCAAACGAACCTAAAAACCGTTTCACGATCAATGTTCCACTCGCCGTCCCCGCCTCCAGCGAACCAGCTTCAATAATCACCTGATCGATCACCGCATTGTTGGTTGCCGGTAAGTAGCTCGACTCGATATACGCTCCGCTCATCAACCCGGTTGTCCCATTTTGAAACGGGACTAATCCCCACAAAACCGGGGCTAAATACAGCGTATTGCCATTTCGATAATTCACATAACGAATATCTTTATTAACGGTATTGCGTATCCAAAACCCTCGTAACGGCCAATTTGCGGCATTGGTCACGGTTACATTTTGTGCCGTCCCATTGGTCGTTGGTGCCGCAAGCGAACCATTGAGCGTTGTATCGGTCCCCGCCGGTTTCGCCGACCAAATCCCAAGCCCGGTCATGTATGTGAGAGCATCTGAAGACAGGTTTTTCAGGGCAATCAGCTTGTAACGACTTAACCCAGCGTTGGTGTTCGTTTCGTAACCCTCTTGGTTGGCCAGTATATTTTGAGACGGATAAACAATCGTCGCACTCACCGTAACGGTTCCGGCCCCGGTTGGTAAAAGCGCATAATTGACATCAACGATCACAAAACCCTGATTGTCATTGCGATAAATCGGTTGATCGGTGACATTGCCCGAAAGCGTCACAGACGGTCCCCAGTCTTCACTGCTCCCCATCCGAATCGCCAATGTTTTCGACGAACCATTCCACTGAAATTGCAGCGTTCCCTCGCCAAGATAACTTGACACTTTTTTCGCCATTACAGCGTTTTGTCCTGAAATTGCAATGGAAGGGGGGTTGACTTCCGGCTGCATACCATTGCATTTACTTTGCAGAACCGGGACATTGCTGGGATACAGACCGCCTGCGAACAGGACCAGTGTGTCGTTTGCTTCCGGTGTAACCGAAAGCGGGGACGCGAGCAAGAGCGTGTTCGTCTCCTTGTTCCAGCTGCGAACATGAAACGTCTCCCCTTTAAGCGAGGAGGTCGCCTGCGTTCCGCACACAAATCCGGTCGCTCCGTTCCAAAAATCGGTCGCCTGATTTGCCCCTGCAATGGTAAGGGCTGTACGGGTTGAGCCGGACTGAATCGTGTATTGGGCCGGCGCGGCCCCGTTAAATCCAAGTTGATTCGAGCAATAAAAGGCCTCCAGTTGGGCCGGTGTTGCAATTGCCATAATGACATCTCCTATTTTGTAATTGTTAGCTGAACAAGTCCATCTTTATTTGTGAATGTTACGGAAGGTGGAACGGGTATGTCAATCGCCCAGTAATTGAGGATAACGGTTGGTACGTTGACGATTCCCCGATCCGTCACCGCATCGACACGAATACTATGCCAATCACCGCCGTTAGAGGTTAGCCGAATAGGACAAGCGTATTCATACGAATCAGATTGACCCGTGATTGTTTGTACAATTTTTCCATTAACAACAATACGGTACTGCGTTGCGTTATCAACCGGCAACCAACAGATGTTTGGCCGCACAAGCGGCACACTATCCGATGGTTGATACTCTTCTCCTGTCACAATTTCAATCGCATGTGATCCGCTTGGAATTGCCAAATCAACAGTGCCAGAATCAATGGGGCCTGCAACAAACCTTCCGTCCAGATACACCCATTCCAAACCAGCTGAAGCCCATACAATCGTTAGGTACCCCGGTATCTTTGATTTTTTAATCGAAAATTCTGCTATTCTCATCGTGTAAACCTTGAACTGGAGTTGACGGTCGGGTCAAGTCAATTGGTATTGCTACAGAGTCCCCACGCTTTTCACCTTTAATCGGTGTGATTGTAACGTTTGTAGTATCAGCGGTTCGGGCAGAAAATAAGTAATTTTGCTGCAATTGTTTGTGCGGAACAATGATTGTTGTCATGGATGGGTGAAACACAATTTCAAAGACAGCGTCTGCAATGGTGTCACCATTACTTGTTTTCCAACGAATCGTCAATATGTCATCCTGAACGCTCCAGTCGGTTGATTCAACCTTCGGAAGATTGTCAAGGATTCGATTTTTTACAACAAAATTTGTTACTTTCCCTGTTATTATTTGTGGCCAAAGCTGTCCTTGTGTAACAGACCATGACTCGTACTCGCCGTCCGGCAATGAAATGCCATATTCTATTGGATACGGGCCGCTGTACAGCAACGTGACGAGATCGGTTGCAATACTGCGTGCCCAAACTTGAATCAAATTGTCAAGCACGACTCGTTGACGGCTTGTAAAGGCAGACACCGGATCGACCCTGTTCAAAACAGAATACCACGCACCTATGCCTTGTTGTTGCGTAATATTGACGTTGAAACGGGAAGACCGTCGCGATTGTCGCCAACCCCACATATAAAGGGGGTCGTTTTGCATAACATCAAAACGCTGTTGAATCCCCGAGTGTAACCAGCGATACACATTATTGGCACTTCCCCAGCGTGTACGCAGCTGGTCAAGTCCAAAAACAACATATTGTCCCCCCCACCGTAAGACACCAACCGGGTCAGCGGCACGTCCGTTTGCGATAATAACCGTACCGAACTGGGTATTCACCAGATTCGGCCAAGTCCTTGGGTCGGGATACACCGACTTGTTGGCGTAATAAATACCCTTTTTCGTCCATTTTAGACCGATCCCGTCCAACAACCCGCTCCAGGAAACATACTGATCGTTACGATCTCTCAGTACACGAAAGGTTCCGCGCAAGGGACAGTACGGCCCAAGATTGTGAATCAGGATTGCCGAGCGTTTGCCCAGCGTCGCACCCTCTAAAGCCCCGGTCGTTGCAGCACCGGGGACAAAAGTCCGAAACCGAGAAACCTGACGGCTGCGCGTTACCGTATTCGTGTCGAACCGATTTGAAATCTGTATCAATTGCATTTCATTCCCCGTCAATGAGAATTGGATTCAGGTCTGTAAAGTCCGAGGAATCACCGCTAAATCCAAACGGGTTATCTCGCCTTGCTTGGTAATCGCTGATGATCGCATCGGTTGCCCATGTTTGTCCGATTGTTATATCCTCCGACGCTTGCGGCTTCAATTTAGTGTGACTTTTTGATTCTTTCGTAATCAAGTAATCGAAACGCTGAGATTCGCTATCGCCCAGACAGAGATAGGAGCGAGTTGTAACAGTACCGCCTAAGTGCTTGAATTCAATAATCAGCGAAAGGGTTCCTTCGTGTTCCTCCCCGGTTGTTACAATGGACTCGTACTCACTCGGGTCAACCGATGTGTCACGAATTTCCACACCATCCAGCCAAACACGATTGTTGTGAACAAAATAACGTGCCGTTGGTGATAAAAACGGTATCGAACCCAGTTTTTCGTCCTCAATAACCTTGTCCAGATAAACCGCGACAACACGTCTTGTACTGTTGTACAAAAGAGAATCCGAGTACAAACATATTGCATAACGTCCCGTTGGGTGAACGTACACGTTACTGCTCAGGACGGTATTATCGTTAAAATTCCACTTCACACCGACCGCAGCGTCCTCGTTACGATAGACCACGATTCCTTCGTAAACAACAGAAAGCCCGGTAAAAATATGGTTGCCAAATCTATAATCAGGAATGACATTGTCATACAAAATCGCGTACCAATTCTCCGAGGACAAGGCAATGGGAGTGTTATAATTGGTTGAAAACAGGTAAAAGGCATTTTCGACGGAATCGGTCTGATTTCCTTTGTAAAAAACCTTTCCTTCACAAAGGGCGTAATGACCGGAAAACGCTGTAAAATAATGGGTTCCCGCGATTCCAGTTTCGACGATTGTCAAGTTTTCATCATACCAAAACGAATCTCTGTTTACAAACGTAACATAGTTTCCCGCCATTCCAACCACGTTGTCCGTCGAATCCATGTCGATTTTTTTATCTTCCAGAAAACACAACCTCGTTTTCTCCGTCGAAGAAGCACTTAGACAAACATTGTGAACGAGAAGATAAATCGGCACGTTATCTTCACAAATCCAACGACTGTTTCCAGCAACACCAATAGTGTTGCTGTTTACACCGTAACGTGAACGAAGTGAAGGTGGGTATTGAGGCGTGTAATGGGCGGTTCCCGTGTATTTCTGCTCATCGTAATTGTAACCGGCAACAACCGACACTGACGCGCCGACATAATGGGTGAACAATTTCGTCCCGTTTTTGTGTCGTGTTTCAAGAGCAATAGAACCAACGCCTGCATCAGCTTCACTCGCGTAGTACGTCCGGTTGGTGTTAAAATCGTATCTATCTCTTAACTCAAACTTGGTCGGAAGATTAAGACCAACCGGAACGGTGTAATAAGCACCAGAGACAGGTGCTGGGGTGAGAATACGGGGTAAAACAGCAGGATAGTTTGGTTCCGAGTCACCGTAATCAATTTCGCCAAAAACGGGTTTGTTATACTCTTCGATCCTGTCACCAGCAAAAACCTGCGTGTACCTTCCATATAAGAGAAGCGGAACAGAAATCCTAAAAACCTCCCCGATTGCGTAATGGATTCCTACACAATCAAGCTCAATTGTCTTGTCTGCCGCACGAGGAGTATTCGTTTGTGACAAGCGAGTTCTGTACCAATCGTAGACCGAAAATACCGCTGCACTATCGTGTATATTAGGATAAAGGTGTGGAGAAGACACTGAATACCCTACAAAAGTGCTTTCCGCTGGAATTTTTCTCGTAACGACTTCTTTGGTTTTCTTGTTAAAGACAACAATAATTCGGTTATAACTTTCCGTTGGATGCGCCAGAATAAAAATAGCGTAACCGGACCGCTCGATGATTCTCGTGTTCACGTCCATAGCGTTATACGGATTGTAAGTCGGGTTTGGCTCTTTGATTCCCGGTGTTTCCACAACCGTCCACTCATTATGGGCAAGAACCGTAACAGACTGTTCGGAATGTTCAAGCGGGACAATCCGATTCGGCAATTCTGTTTCCCACGAATAATCACCTATTGTCGTATCGGCAAACAAACCAGCCAACGATTTTCCAGAGACAACAGAAACGGGCGATTCATTGTCTTTGGTGCTTGAAATCACAAGACTATCAAGATTGTGAGTTATTGTATCGGCGTGCGAAACAGTCTGCACGGATTGATAACCTAACTTCTCCGTCTTTTGTGTTGTGACTAATTCATTGTTTTTGTAAATCCGCAACTCATTTCCCTTAATGACAAGTTCAACCTTGATCTTTTCGAGCAGCTGGACTCTGGAAATGTCATTTTCTATTGTACCAGAAATCAAATACGTTTTCCCGCCAAGCGAAAAAGCGGTTCCCGTTAGAAGTCCCGGCGCGTACAGCATCCCCGTATCAACCGGTCTCGATTGTCCGCCCGTAAATGTTGCAAGTTGGTTGATACACTCAATCCAACCCCGTTTTGGGTCTTTGTACCAAATCGTCAAAAGCCTACCGGTTTTTACAGAAATGTAAAACTCGCCAATGATCTTTTGGACAGACGAAAACGCCGCGACCAGACAATCATTTTTCAGTAACTGATAATTCGTCTCCCAAGCCTCTTCATATTCTATTTCCCACTTCGTAAGTGCTTCCTTAAACTCCTCTTCCGTATAATACTTGTCTTCAATGGGCTTAGTATTCAAAAGCCAATCCGGCCTTGCATTGTCTCTTTTAGGTTCAAAAACAAGCCATTTCTCCTCTCCTTTTGGCAAGACCGAAATGCGGCAATTGCGAAAAGTAACAATATGTCCGTACTCCTCCAGCGACTCGACCGGGAGTCCCAGTTTTCCAAAATCATCGTAAAATCGTCCATTTCCCATTTTAGTAATTTATTTTGTCAAAGTACCATACACTGTCAATTTGTACACAACGCACAACGGCACCGAGAGGTGCGACTCCAGAGATTGGAAACAACGGGTCGTGACGAACATCGATATATTTGTACGGTCTAGGAAACTTCAATGTGTTGGCCGTCTTATCGACCATCGCAACTTGCACTCTGATGTATTCGTCACGACCTCCTACAACAACTTTTCCCCAACAATACTCTCCCCCTCCTCCGCCTCCGCCGCCAAGTAATGCAAAAGCCCAGCACCAATTGCCGGAACGGTTTGTCTTTTCGTGCCATAAAATAGGGATACCACTGTTGTTGGACGACAGAGACTCAACCGAATCGTTAAAACCTGCCTCGGAAAAATCGTCGGTCCCATCTCTCTGCACCCTGACCGGCGTAAGACCGAGAAGGAGTACCGGACCAGCTTTGTCCGATCCAATGGATTGCTGTGTGACGCCAAATCGTTTCTCATGAGTCTCTTGATTAGGCTTTACCAGTTTGAGGGTAGGACGCGAAAAAAAGTTAGGCGGGAATGTTTCCCCGTCTGGCTCAAAGAGCAAACCATCAATACCCACAATTCCATACGCAGGAAGATCAATACCAGATTTGTTGATTCCTGTTATTGCAAACTGTTGCTTCTCCGTTTTGGCCTCACTACCGAACGCATTTTGTGCCGTTACGGAATCCAAAAACGCATTGTAGGCCTCAGCACTAATGTCGAGACGATGACCAGCTGTTGCTTTTGTGTATTTGCCCATTTAGTAACCAATCCCCAAATAACTGAAATCAAATTCTGGCATCACCTGTTCGATAAACACAGCAAGCTGCTTAATAAAGTCCCTGAGAATCAACGCTGTTTTCCTGTACTTCCAAGCAATTAGCAGTAGGTCGAACACGAGTAAAATCACGTTCCAGCTTTTTTTCAAAAAATTAATCATGTTCACCAACTCCTTTCTGATTACGTTTTTCTCGCCGGATTGCAAGCCAAACCTGAAAGAGCAGGTAGGCGAGTTGGGCAATGAGGATGATCGACACACCCGCTTCTTTGGCCGCAGACACAATCGTTTTGTCGTCTTGGCGAATCGTCACACCGACCTGATCCATGGCAACCAGATGCCCCCAAGCGACGTTCCATGTTCGGTCGCTCGACAAGAGCTGTACCAAATCGTCTTGTTTGTTTTCCGTTGCCTTTTTTATCAAAAGTTCCCGCCAGAATTCTTTGTCCGTTATGTGGACCTTACCAAAAACTCGGGCCGATCCTGTTACCATCCCATTGCCGTTTATATTTGGTAACACGTTTTTCTTGGAGACCGTTCGCCGGGGTGAGCAGTTGACCCTTGCGTTTCCGCTGACCTCTGCGGCTTCGTCAAGAATGGTAAATCCTCCGACTTTCGCGTTTTCGCACACAAAACAGTCTCCTAGCAGTTGTGCCTGACCTCCGACGTAGGCATTGTCCGCAACTTTTCCGTAGTCATCCACAAAGGCATTTTTACCAACAATCGCGTTTCCTGTTACGGTTGCGTTACCCGCAACAACTGCGTTTCCGGCAACCCAGCAGTTGCCGTATTGGTCCAGATTTTCCATGCTTTGGAGGAATCCGCCTTTTTGGCCTTTTTTAACCGTTCCGAATGATTTTGAGGCGACAACACGGTAAACGATCCGACCATCTTCCAACGTTTTTGTTTCGTCAATCAAGTGATATTTCATTTTTTTGAGGGGTAAAAGTGAAAAAAGGAACTAGAGCCTATTTCATAACCGTCTGAGAGCGATCATGGCACAAGCTGTTTGTAAATAGGCGTTAAACATTGATATTTTATGATCGTAACGAACTACCAAACGTCGAAAATCCTGTATCCACGAAATCGTTCGCTCGAT
>JBOFQB010000044.1:0-32642 GCA_051660685.1 Thermoguttaceae bacterium
CCACGCAAAACTCGCTTCCGGCGGTGGTCAACCTTACCGGGCAGGCTTTTCCTGCAAGGTCTCCAAAAGGTTTGTACATGTTGACTTTACATGATTTTACTCCTTCCTAAACGGGTTTGACTTGACACAATAACGCAAAAAAATGAGCTGCGTTAGCTGCGACACAATAAAAAATACAAGTAAATATGTTTTCAATATGTTCTTGTGCCGCTCCTATGGAGCTTGTTTTGTAGGGGGGACGCTTAACCCGGGGTTGCGGTCGCGTTGCTCCCTTCACCCCGGGCTACAATAGTGTCGTCCCGACGGGACTAGAAAGGGAGGACTTAACATTTCAAAAAGAACTGACATGAGCATTTCAATACTTGGCATACACCGTTCACGCTTTTTTTGCATCTGACACACAAGGACAATTTGGTGTCGTCCATGTACAGTGATTTTGGAAATGCGCTAAACGAGGATGAAACGATGACTCACGTCCGTTCATCTTTTTTTCTTTTTTATTATCTTTCATTGGAAACCGGCTCTTCTCTCTTCTCAGACTCCAGTTCGACATTCTCTTCGTTCAATTCACGCCAAGGTTCCCGCTTCTTATAACTTTCCAATTCCTTACGCAAATCATTGGCCTTTTCATGTTCTTCTTTCTCGGCCAATTCAACCGCTTTGGAAGACCATTCAATCGCTTTGTCAAAATCCCCCAACTCTGCATAAGAAGACGCTAAGGTGCTTAAAACATGCGGCATCTTGTATTCACTCAATTCTGCCGATTTTTGGGCCAATTCTAGGGACAAGGGACCATCTCGATAAGCGTCAAACGGCGAAGTCGCAAGAACCCAAGCCAAATTGTTCAACAGATTAAACTCTTCTCCGTCAATCTCTCTCGCCTTTTGATACGCCTTAATTGCCTCATAATGTTTCCCCAATCCCAATGCAATATCGCCCAAACTGCGCAGAACATGAAAGTATTCTTTTTCCCCCCGAAATTCAGTTGGACTTTTCTTGGCCAATTCTTCCAAAACGTCAAACGCCCTTGAATTCGCTTTTAAGGCCGCAAAGCCCATTGCTTGTAAATACAGCAAATCATTTGTGTATTCGGAGATTTTGATAAGCGTTTCTAACTGTTCAATCGCTTCTCGATACTCTTCCCGTTCCAACAAAATCTGGATTTTCACACGTTGGGCTATTTCCTGCAACTCCGACGACATCTCCATTTGCGTTAAAGCGTCCAAATCCTTTTCCGCATTCTCATAATCCTTATTGTCTAGGTAAACAATCGAACGACGGATCAGAATCAACGGGTTTTCCGGGGAGATTGTTCGGGCATTCTCCAGAACAGCAATCGCTTCCTCGACTTTGCCCCCTTTTGCGAGACAATTGGCTCGTTCAATCCGCAATTGTATGTTGCCCGGCATAAGTTTTTCCAGTTTGTCCAGACACAAAATTGCTTCTTCCCATTTTCCTTCCCGGACGTAAACATCAGCAACCAAACCGAGAGCAGCCGTATTTTCCGGGTCAAGCGCAATTGCCTTTTCAATACATTGTGCGCCTTCTTCCCCTTGCTTCATTTCAACCAATGTTGCTCCAACCGCCAATAAAATGGGAACGGAATCGGGATTCAGTTGCAGAACTTCACGGAATAGGCCCAATTTTTTTTCCAAGTCTTCTTCAAAAACCGATTTGAGCAACAGGGCTTTGGTTTTCATCTCCGTATCCTCTTCACCAAACTGTTCAATTGCCGTTTCAAGGGCTTTTGAACCTTCTTCCCGATCTCCCCCGGGGAGAAAGTTCAGTTGGGCGAGGAAAAACCAGGCTTGAGGATGCACTTTAATGACTTTTAGCGCGTCTCGCAGATCGGAAAGGGCCCGATTACGATACAACTCCCAACCGGGTGCTCCCCCCTCGGAAATCGCTTGGGCAAGAAGCATACCCCGTTGCATGAGGGTTGACGCCCTCAATTGATCGCAAAAATCGACATTTTCGGAAGTCAACCCGGCTTCTTTTGCCCGGTCACACAAGACGATCACTTTTGCAAGGTCTTCAAGAGAGGAAGCCGTAATCTTTTCGACCGTTGCCTGATCGAGAAATTCCAACCCCGCATTTTCCCCCGACTCATTCTCGGTCGGTTCATTCATCACCAATGATTCACCTGCTCCTGCTTTTTCTGTTTCTTCAAGAGCCAAAAGAATTCCGCCTGAAAATATCAAAAACAGACAACAACAGATTACGAATAATAGGAATAAATAAAATCGGTCTTTCATGGAATCAAAAAGTTGCTAAGGAACCAAAAAGGAGGTGACACATCAAACGTCGCGCAATACATCAAACATCAGCCAATAAGGCCCAACACAGAATTGATTCTAGTCCTTCTTCCGAAAAAAAACTAGGGGTATTTTGCTCTTGACCTTAATTGGCCGCATTGTTATTCTTTCGTTCGCTCACATTCCTTCACGGAATGTAATCGGAATAGAATCACAATCCTGTCAACAACAAGGCAATAGACAATCCAGTCAACAAACATGAAAGGGATTTCAATGAATTTTAACTTTTTTGAATGGATTCGGGATGGAGTCAAACGTTCAGTCCTCCTCGGTGTTTCTGATGCAGTCGATGTGATCGGAATGCCCCATGATGAAGAAACCTCTCGCTCTAAAATTCTCCATTTTTTGCAGGAAGAAGGGAATCAGACTGATCGACGACGCCTTTCCAATCCGGCGAATACATCGGGCGGAACACGCAAATTGGGACGTTCGATTGCCGACATTCATCCGGGAAAATAACAATCACGGAAAACAGCACCCGTATTGATGCTTGTTAGGCTTAGGGTATACATCCTGAAATTGGGAGACAACCGTGAAGGTACTTGTGACGGGGGGAGGAGGTTTTTTAGGACGTTACATCGTTCAAGCTCTGCTAGAACGCGGGGAAACGGTCCGTACTTTTGCGAGAAAAGACTATCCTGAATTGAAGAAAATGGGGGTTCAGGTTTTACGCGGGGACATTCGCAACAAGGAGGACGTCCAAAAAGCATGTCAGGATATGGATTTGGTCTTTCATACGGCTGCTCTTCCGGGCATTCAGTGTCAATGGACGCCGTTTTACGAAACCAATGTTCTTGGTACTCAACACGTTATTGAAGGATGTCGAGAACACAACATCTCCCGACTTGTCTACACAAGCAGCCCCAGTGTTGTTTTTGCCGGAAAATCGCAGGAAAATATTGACGAATCTGTCCCTTATCCTGAAAAATGGTTAGCACATTATCCTCACAGTAAGGCACTTGGGGAACAATTGGTTTTGGAAGCGAATGGAACTCCGTTACGAAACGGCAAAGGTAGGCTCCTGACCTGTTCCCTGCGTCCTCACTTACTTTGGGGTCCTCACGATCAACATCTGATTCCCCGTTTATTGGATCGGGCACGATCTGGTCGTTTGATGAGAGTCGGGGACGGAAAAAATTTGGTTGACCAGCTCTACATTGAAAATGCGGCACAAGCGCATTTACAAGCAGCCGATGCTTTAACGCCCGACAGTGCTGTTCAAGGTCGCGCCTACTTTCTTTCACAAGGTGAACCGATCAATTGTTGGGACTGGATCAATGAAATTCTCGGTTTCGTTGATCTCGAACCGGTCCAACGACAACTCCCCTTTCAAGCGGCTTGGACAATTGGAGCGGTTCTCGAAACCGTTTATTCCTTGCTCGGCTTGAAAGGTGAACCGCGAATGTCCCGCTTTCTTGCTGCACAACTTGCAACCTCTCATTATTATGACATTTCGGCTGCACGTCGGGATTTCGGTTTTAGCCCAATGATTTCAACACATGAAGGGATGCAACGGTTGCGAGACTATCTCCGTTTGAGCTGATTCACACATTTCTCCCCCCGTTTTCAACCTAACAAGGGCGAAACACGGAATCTTTTCCAAAAACTCAACCCTGTCCCTGTTCATCTTGCGAATGACTCAGATGTTCCTGATGATCCGGGGTCGCTTTCTGCAAATAAACGGTTGTGACAAACACCAATTCGAGCAGAACGCGATAAATGTGAGCAAGAATACTTCCTATAGTTCCATAGAAGAACAACATGATGAAGAACAACGGCAAGTTGAAGAGACTCCAACCGTGCAGATGCAAGGGCAACAGGGAGGAAAAGAAGAAACCGCAAAACAGGCCGGACCAGAAACCGCAACATTGATAACAGCTCAGGATGTTGTGCAGAATTTCTTTGAACGATTTATGTTCAGGAAGGTTTTTTTCCCGACGTTTTTCTTGCAGGAATTGCGATTCCGCTGCAAGTCGTTCCCGAAAAGGTGCAAAAATGGTTCCGTCAACCAGAATCGCCGTTAAACCAACTGTTGCGAGACAGAAAAGCAAAAAAGAACACATTGCGGCAAAGGGGGTTTGAGGTTGTGAAAAGAGAACAAACGGTGTTTGGAGCAAAAACGCCGATCACCGACCCTGAATGTTGGGATTATAGCTCACAACCAATAAAAAGCAAACAACGATCAAAATTTTCCCGGTTGACGCAACACTACGATTTGTGAAATTTTACGCGAATCGTGTCAACACACCCTAAGTTTTTCGGGAGCAACAAATCTCTGGTCGTCTTTCCCCATGATGTCGCTTTTTCGGGTTATTCGTTTTTTAAGGGGGGTTTTACGGAAAACGAATTTCAGGTAGGATATAGCATTGTGCCGTTCCGTTTCCAATCGGTTCGGACTCTCTGGGACACCAGCATTATTCCATTATTCTCTCTAACAAACGTTTCAAGGAGTTATCGTGAGTGAACAACGTTTTATTATGGCCGACGGAAATGAAGCGACCACATTGATTGCGCACAAATGCAACGAAGTTATGGCGATTTACCCGATTACACCTTCATCGACAATGGGCGAATTGGCCGATGAATGGGCTGCAAAAGGTAAGACGAACATTTTCGGGACGATCCCGACGGTCGTTGAGATGCAAAGTGAAGCGGGAGCAGCAGGAGCCGTACACGGTTCATTGCAAGCAGGAGCATTGACCTGCACCTTTACCGCTTCGCAAGGTTTGTTGCTGATGATTCCGAACATGTTCAAGATTGCGGGCGAATTGACCCCAACCGTTTTTCATGTTTCTGCGAGAACCGTTGCGACTCATGCACTCTCGATTTTTGGCGATCATGGTGATGTGATGTCCTGCCGATCAACGGGTTGGGCAATGATTTGCGGGGGGAGTATTCAGGAAACACATGATATGGCGATGATTGCTTATGCAGCAACGTTCAAATCCCGGGTTCCGTTTCTGCACTTTTTTGACGGTTTTCGGACCTCACACGAAGTCAATCTGATTGAACCGCTTACAGATGAGATGATTGAGAAAATGCTCGATATGGACGCGATTGCCGCATTCCGAGGTCGGGCAATGAGTCCTGAACATCCTGTACTTCGCGGAACCGCGCAGAACCCGGATGTCTTTTTTCAGGCGAGAGAAGCCTGTAATCCGTATTACGAAAAGGTCGCCGCAATTGTTCAGGCAGAAATGGACAAGTTTGCGAAGTTGACCGGACGTTCGTATAAACTGTTTGATTACTTTGGTGCTCCTGATGCTGATCGCGTTATTGTTTGTATGGCGTCTGGAACCGGGGTCGTTGAAGAATATCTCGATCACGTTGGAAAAGGCGAAAAAGTCGGTCTGGTCTCCGTTCGTTTGTATCGACCCTTTGATGCAGCTGCTTTTGTCGCTGCTTTGCCGAAATCGGTCAAAAAAATCAGTGTTTTGGACCGAACCAAAGAACCGGGCGCACTTGGCGAACCGCTTTATCAGGATGTTATTACAGCTCTTGCCCAACAAAATGTCGGCGGAATCCAGGTCATTCGCGGTCGTTATGGTCTCTCCTCGAAAGAATTTACCCCGGCAATGGTCAAAGCGATTTATGACGATCTCGCCCAATCCTCGCCGAAATCACCCTTTACCGTTGGTATTAAGGACGACGTGACCCAACTGAGTCTTGTCTATGATCCGCATTATTCAACAGAAGGAAAGGACGTTTCACGTTGTCTCTTCTTTGGTTTGGGGAGTGACGGAACGGTTGGAGCTAATAAGGATACGACGAAAATTATTGGCGAAAACACCGATTGGAAAGCACAAGGTTATTTCGTTTACGACTCCAAAAAAGCAGGGTCTGTAACCGTTTCACATCTTCGGTTCTCCAAAAACCCGATCAAAGGTTCCTACCTCGTCAGCAAAGCCAATTTTATCGCCTGTCATCAATTTGTTTTTACAGAAAAATTGGACATGCTTGCATCTGCGGTCGAAGGAGCAACCTTCCTCTTGAACAGTCCGTTTGGACCTGAAGAGGTTTGGAATGAACTTCCTGTTGAACTGCAACAGGAGATTATTGACAAAAAGGTCAAGTTTTACGTCGTCGATGCTGTTAAGGTTGCAAAAGAAACTGGAATGGGAAACCGGATCAATACGATTATGCAGACCTGCTTCTTCAAATTGGCGGGATTCCTTCCTGAAGAGGAAGCAATCGGCCAAATCAAAAAGGCGATCCAAAAGACGTATGGTAAAAAAGGTGACGCCGTTGTCCAGAAAAATTATGCGGCTGTTGATGCTTCTCTCGCCGCTTTGAAAGAAGTCAAAGTTCCTCAGAGTGCGACCTCGAAATTGACCCGACATGCGGGCGCAGTCGGAAAATGTGATAATTTTATGAAAAATGTTTTGGGCGAAATTTTGGCCCAACGAGGTGAAGAACTCCCGGTCAGTGCATTTCCGGTCGACGGAACATTTCCAACAGCAACTTCGCAGTTTGAAAAACGGAGTATCGCCCTTGACATTCCGATCTGGGACCCGGACACCTGTATTCAATGCGGTCAATGCTCGCTCGTCTGTCCTCACGCCGCAATTCGGATGAAGAAATTCGACGCCGCAATTGCCGCAAAAGCACCCAAGACATTCCGTTGTGCCGATTGGAAAACAAAGGAATTCGCCGGTTCGAAAATGTGTTTGCAGGTTGCACCTGATGATTGTACAGGTTGTGGAGCTTGTGTTCATTTCTGTCCGGGCAAGAACAAGCAGGTTGAAGGTCGTAAAGCGATCAACATGGAGAACAAGACGTCACATCTTGACGCTGAACGGGCGAACTGGGAATTTTTCCTGAGTATTCCCGATGCTGATCGCAGCGAAGTTGCAGCCGATACAATCAAAGGTTCGCAGTTGCTTCTCCCGCTCTTCGAATTCTCAGGCGCATGTGCCGGTTGTGGTGAAACCCCGTATATCAAATTGATTACCCAATTCTTTGGTGATCGTATGATGATCGGCAATGCAACCGGTTGTTCGTCGATTTATGGAGGTAATCTCCCGACAACACCGTATTGTAAGGATCGAAATGGACGTGGACCGAGCTGGTGTAACTCGCTTTTTGAAGACAATGCGGAATTCAGTTTGGGTCTTCGTCTTGCGGTTGACAAGCAAGCGGCATTTGCGGGGGAGATTCTCCGACGGAAACGGGATCAGATTGGAGCGGAACTCGTTGATAATCTGTTGCAAAACAAGCAGGAGACAGAAGCGGAAATTGCTCAACAACGGAAATGGGTTGCGGAGTTGAAGGAGAAAATTTCATCCTGCAAATCGGCAGGTGATTGTCATTGTGCTTGTCCGACAACCGCAATGAACCTGCTCACAACAGCGGATGCTCTCGTTCGACACAGTTGTTGGGCGTTTGGCGGAGATGGTTGGGCTTACGACATTGGATATGGCGGTCTGGACCATGTTTTGGCGAGCGGACGTGACATTAACGTTTTGGTTATGGACACGGAAGTGTACTCCAATACAGGAGGTCAAGCGTCCAAATCGACTCCTCTTGGTGCTGTTGCGAAGTTTGCAGCAGGGGGAAAACCGACCCGAAAGAAAGATTTGGGAATGATGGCGATGTCCTACGGGAATGTTTTTGTCGGCCAAATCGCAATCGGAGCTAATCCGATGCACGCCCTGAAAACAATTCGTGCAGCCGAATCGTACAAAGGTCCCTCGCTTTTGATTGCGTATTCTCATTGTATTGCACAAGGTATTAACATGGAAACGGCCCTTGACACGCAGAAAGAGGCGGTTGCATGTGGATATTGGACGCTTTACAGTTATGACCCGCGTAAAGAGCAGCCGCTTGAGGTGACGAGTAAGGAGCCGAAAGGGTTGTTGGTTGATTTTGCGTCGAAACAGAACCGTTTTTCGGTTTTAGGTCGGAGCAATCCCGAGATGTATGAGAAGTTTATGTCAGAAGCACAGCATGACATTAACGAGAAGTACAAGTTTTACACGGAATTGGCGGACGCGAAGAAATAGAGGCGTCCTTGTTTAGCCGCGAAACATCGTTTCGCGCGTTTTGGTGATGATTGAAACGCGCGATACGTTGTATCGCGGCTAAACGGTGTATCATTTAATCTTTTTTATCATGTTGAAGATGGACCTGTTAAAGACGATTCAGAAGAAGTTGAAGGAACAGGCGGAAGAGTCGGTTCGTTTGAGCGGTCTGCGGTTTTTCAAAGAAGATGTCAAAATTTATGGCGTTAAGGCAGCTCAGGTTCGTCAATTGGCCCGCTCTCTTTTGAAAGAAATGAAGGAGATGAAAGGTTGTTCAAAAACGGATGTTTTTTCCGTTTGCGAACAACTCTGGAAATCGGGTTATCTTGAGGAAACGGCAATTGCCTGTTACTTTGCCGAACGCTTTGCTAAAGAGTTTGTCCGGGATGATTTTGCGACACTGGAACATTGGGTCGATCACTATATCAGCAATTGGGCTGCTTGTGATTCATTTTGTACACACAGTGTTGGGACGTTTCTTGAAATGTATCCTTCCTTTGTCCGGGAAATGAAAAATTGGGCGCGATCCGAGAATTTATGGAAACGCCGGGCAGGTGCTGTCTCCCTGATTGTTCCGGCCAAAAAAGGCCTTTTTCACCAAACGGTGTACGAAATAGCCCGAATTCTGTTGACCGACTCTGAAGATATGGTCCAAAAAGGATACGGTTGGTTGCTCAAAGTGACCAGTCAGTCAGATCAGGAGACCGTCTATCAATTTGTTCTCAAGCACAAAACAAAAATGCCAAGAACGGCACTTCGTTATGCAATCGAAAAGATGCCGGACGAGTTAAAAGTCAATGCAATGAAAAAGTAAAAGGGACGCAGTAATTGCGGCCAAGTACCTGCGTGTCAATAACCTATATCAATTGCGGATTCTCAATTGATTAAAGTTTTGTATTGATTTCGTGTTTTTGGTGTATTTCGTGGTATAAAAGAACCACTAAAAACACGAAAATCACGAAAGGTACAAATGAAAAGGGACCCGTTATTTATACGCAGATACTTAGGTGTTTCCGAATGGTAGAAAAAACGGAAAAATAATGATTTTGAACCCCGTCAGGGTTCCACCCATTTTAAGGGAAATCAAGGTTTCCCCGCAATTCGGCAAGTGAGGTGATCCCCGCCTCTTCAAGCAAAAGAGGAAGATCGTCCAGTATCTGCGTCGTCACATTGGGATTGAAAAAGTTGGCAGTTCCAACCTGAATCGCACTTGCTCCAGCAACGACGAATTCAAGGACATCTTCCGCCGAGTTGATTCCGCCGATTCCAATAATCGGGATCGAAACCGCCTTATAAATCTGTCGGACGGCGCGAAGTGCGATTGGTTTGATTGCCGGACCACTTAGACCGCCAAAACCGTTTCCCAAACGGGGACGACGATTCCGCCAATCAACGGCGAGACCGAGAACCGTGTTGATTGCGGCAATACAATCTGCCCCTCCTTCTTGCGCAGCTTGTGCAATTTCAGCAATGTTGGTCACATTCGGGGACAGTTTCACAATCAAGGTCAAGTCTGTTTCCACACGAAGAGCAAGGACCATTTCTCGGCACAATTTCGGGTTACTTCCGTAATCAACCCCTCCTGAAACATTAGGGCAGGAAACATTCAGCTCTATTGCGTCTATTCCCTCATATTTTGCAATCTGTTCGGCAAAAAAATGACATTCTTCCGGTTTCTTGGCCGCAATACTCAAAACAAGCGGGACGTTCAGGTTGCGGAAATAAGGCAACTTCTGCTCTAAAAACTCAACGATTCCGTCATTGTCCAACCCAATCGAATTGAGTAAACCGGATGATGTTTCAACCGTTCTTGGCGGAATGTTCCCCGATCTTGCTGCAACAGTAACGGTCTTGGGAATAATTCCCCCCAACCGTTTCAAGTCAACCATGTTCTCCATTTCCCGGGCATAACCAAATGTCCCGGACGCGACAAGAATAGGGTTCGAGAGATGTAAGGAACCGATTTGAACGGAGAGATCAGGAGACATGGAATAGGGGATAGGGGATAGGGGATAGGGGATAGGGGATAGGGGATAGGGGATAGGGGATAGGGAATAGGGACAGTCCGCTAACAAGTTTTGCGAAAAGGAGTCATTTTCATTTTTGAACCACGAAAATCACAAAAATCACGAAAACCTCACAAAATACCCGTTTTTCGTGTCTTTCGTGCATTTCGTGGTAAAAAACGTTCGTCCAATTCAACTCAATTCAGGTCGCAAAACCAAACTTGTTAGCTGTCTGGGAATGGGGGGTAGGGGAATCGAAAATGGGGGGTTGCGTTTTTATCGTTTTTGGCGTTGAGCGAGGACAGCGATGATGACGATAATGCCGGTCAACATGAGACGACCGGATTCAGGAATGGCGTTGATACTGAGAATTTTTTCGAGATACCCGATTGTCAGGACCCCGAGAAAGGTGAGTCCCAAACCGCCCCGACCGCCCGCCAAACTGGTTCCGCCAATCACAACCATTGCAATTGCAGAGAGTTCATATCCCGTTCCCGTTTCGGGGTCTCCCTGAGTTTCTTGAGCTGCTTGACAAATTCCAGCAATTGCCGCACAAACTCCTGAAAGTGTGTACGCAAGTGTTTTGTAGAGACAAACCGGGACGCCGGACAGTCGAGCTGCTTCTTCATTTCCCCCGATTGCATACAGTGACCGGCCAAATTGATGTCGGGACAGCAGAATCCAACAGAGGAGGAAACAGGCGAGAAAGATGAGGGAAACGACCGTGATGTTATCTCCGAGGACTTTACGGTCAATCATCCTGAACAGGGTCGGCAATTCGACGAAACTGTATGTTCCGTCCGGTTGTTGGACCGCCGTTGAGACTTTCATTCCGCCGGAAATGTATTTCGCCAATCCCCGGGCAAAGACCATCATTGCAAGGGTTGCAATAAAGGGCTGTATTTTTAAGCGGGCAGTCAGACTCCCGGAAATTGTTCCGCAACAAATGCCAAGAATCAGGGTTGCGCTGATTGCCGCAAGAGCGGACCAACCCCAATGAATGGAGAACAGACTGAAGGAGACGGCGCAAACGGCGAGGACACTGCCGACAGAGAGGTCGATTCCGCCCGTTATAATGACCAATGTCATACCGACTGCGAGAATTCCATAGACGGATGATTGGCGTAAAGCATCTGTATGCGTCCCCCCTTTCCAAAAGGCTCCATTTCCAGAAAAAATGAAACCGAGCAGGAGGACGAGGATCAGGGCACAAAGAGCGCGCGACCCGGGCCCGCTCCATTGTTTGAGGAATTTTTTCATTTTGCGTCAAACTTTTTTTGCGTGATAATCTCAAACGCCTCAATATACTTCAATCGCGTCTTCTCGACAATTTCCCCGGGAAGTTCAGGAGGAGGACTGTTTTTGTCCCAAGAGGTTGCGGTCAACCAGTCCCGGACAAATTGCTTGTCAAAAGAGGGTTGAGAACGACCGGGTGTATACTGATCGGCGGGCCAAAATCTCGAACTGTCCGGGGTCAACACCTCGTCAATGAGAATCAATTCCCCGTCAACCCAACCAAACTCGAATTTTGTGTCCGCAATAATGATTCCCCTCGTTTTGGCGTATTCCGAACCGCGACGGAAAATGTCAATCGACATGTCTCGCAATTTTTCCGACGTTTCACGGTCCAGAATCTCAATCATCTGCTCAAAGGAAATGTTCTCATCATGTCCCGATTCCGCTTTGGTCGAGGGGGTGAAAATCGGTAAGGGAATCGACGCACTTTCTGTCAAACCTTCTGGAAGTTTCAAACCGCAAACAGTTCCGCTTTTTTTGTATTCGTTCCAACCACTTCCGCTCAAGTAACCGCGAACGATACATTCGATTGGGACGACTTTCCCTTTTTTGCACAGAATGGAACGACCTGCAAACATGTCAAGGTCCGTCCCCTTTGGAAAAGGCATTTGGGTCAGGTCCGTTGTAATAAGATGATTTTTGACCCCAAGAGTCTGAAACCAGAAAACGGACATTTCGGTCAAGATACGACCTTTGTCCGGGATCGGGGTCGGCAAAATCCAGTCAAAAGCACTAATTCGGTCGCTGCTGACCAAAAGGAGTGAATCGCCAAAATCATAAACGTCCCGGACTTTTCCGCGTTTCGGCTGCATCCCGGGAATCGAGGTTTCTAAAACTATCATTTCTGCTGTTGCTGTTAAGGTCAAGGAACGTTAGAACAAAATAGGTTAACCGTCGTCCGTCACAACCTGCTTGTTTTGAACGATTAGAAAACTGACCTTGCAGATTGTCAACCGAGCAAAACGGCAATTTGTTGCAGAGAACAGTATAGAAGAGGGAAGACATCAGGAAAAGGGGTAGAATCAGGTCAAACAAGGTAGACCCCAAACGGGTCCAAAATGGACATTTTGTCGGAACGCAGGCATCTTGCCTGCATCAAGAAAAAAAGGCGGGCAAGATGCCCGCGATCCAATCGGAAAACAAACCCTTTCTAACCGTTTGTCGTATAGAATCAGGTCAAAAAAAACAGGCGTTGCACAAAACAAGAAGAAACCCGTTGATCGGCGAGACGCCGTTATCTTCCTGTATCCCTCTTCTTTCCTCCTATCTCCTACCTTCTACCTTCTACCTTCTACCTTCTCACAAAAGCGAGACGCCGTTATCGTTCATTCACCTAATCTCTGATCCCTACACCCTGTCCCCTAATCCCCAACCCCTATTCCCTACCTCCTCACCTTTTCTAGGTCGTCAAAGAAGTGAGGATAGGTCTTTTCGGTACAACCGGGATCGCAAATGCGGATTCCCGGTTCCTGAAGTCCGGCAATTGCAAAACTCATTGCAATTCGGTGATCGTCATACGTCGCAATCTCCGCCATTTTTCGCTCTTTCGGCGGTCGAATCGCCAATCCGTCCTCAAACTCCTCAACATCTGCCCCGATTTTGCGAAGTTCACAACAAATCGCCGCAATTCGGTCCGTCTCCTTATATCGTATGTGCTTGACATTCGTAATTCGCGTCACACCTTGCGCAAAAAGAGCAACAACACTGAGTGTTGGAACAGTATCACTGATTCCGTTCATGTCAACCGTGATTCCAAGGAGCGGTTGTTCGAGATTGCGTACAACTGTAATCGAATTGGCGTTTTCTCGGACCAGACAGCCCATTTGTTCGAGACAGTCAAGAAAGGCGATGTCACCTTGCAATGATTTTCGGGTCAAACCGCAAACCGTCAGTTCTCCCCCGCAAACAGCAACTGCCGCAAAAAAATAACTTGCAGCAGATGCGTCCGGTTCAATCCAGTATTCCCGTCCCAAATACCGCGAACCTTGCGGAATCGTAATGGTCCCTCCTTGTGAAAATAAAGGTCCCTGTTCCTCTATTGGATCAAAGAAAACGGGGTCTACGCCAAATGCCCGCATAACAGAAGCGGTCATTTCGACATAAGGGATTGAGACCAAAGGACCTGTCAATTTCAATACAATGTCATTATCCCGAGCAATCAGCGGGGCACTCATCATCAGAGCACTCAGGAATTGACTGGAGACGTTCCCTGTGATTGTTGCGACGATTGGACGTCCAAGTGAACCGGGCTGATTCCAGTCGGACTGAGCATAAGGGTTGTTGCGAATCACAACGGGGGGACAACCGTTATTGTTTTCGCAGGTAATGTTCCCCCCAAGTTGACGAAGCGCGGAAACGAGATCGCGGATTGGTCGTTCGTGCATTCGTTGTTTCCCAAAAACACGATATTGCGTGTCTTCACTGTTCTGAGGAGCAAGAGCAAGAGCAGCCGTAATGAATCGGGCTGTTGTTCCGCTGTTTCCAACCTCAATCTCGGCAGTTGTTTGCGGAATATGCCCTTCTTTTCCAACAAGGGTCATGTTCGAATCGGCGGAATCCCGATTCCAAGTGATGTCAAAACCGAGTGTTTGCAGGGCCGAGAACATTTTTTGAGTGTCTTCGGAATCAAGCACTCCTTGAAGATGCGAGGAACCTTTTGCAATTGCGGCAAGGAGCATTGCCCGATTGGTAATACTTTTTGACCCGGGCGGGGTGATGCTCCCCCGAATCGGCCCGCTCGGCAATACAGTAATCATGGAATCTTGTCTCATTATCAAGCACCTAGGGCATTATAATACCAAAAACTGGGATGAAGAGGCAAATGTCGTTTAGCAGCAGAACAACACTCTGCGCATATTTGGGAGAGAAGTTAGGAAATAGGGGATAGGGGTTTGGGAATAGGGAAAAGAATTGAGAATAGAAAAGGGCAAAAACGTATAACCTGACGCATGATTCATTTTGCGGCAAAGCGAGGAGTGCTCCTCATCCCTATCCCCCAACCCCCATTCCCTAACTTCTACCTTCTTTTCATTTAACGTTTCTTTTTCTTTTTGTTGCCGCTTTGTCCCTTAGGAAGCGTGTTACGCTCGCTCGCCTTATCCTGAACACTCTTCCACCATTTCGCCCAACCACTTTTCGGCTCCTCCTCCCTCATCGTCGGCTTCACATAAGAAGGTTTTGACGATTTGGACGGTTTTGAAACAGAAGAAGATTTCGCCGCTTCATTAGAATGTCCCTCACCCTCTGAAAAATTAAACTCATACTTCGGTATCAATTGCTTCTCCGCTAATCCCCAAAGACTCGACGCTATAAAATAGACACAAAGTCCGCTCGGTACTTTGAAGAATAATAACCCCATAAACAACATCATATACTGCATGATCTTCCGTTGCGACCTCGATTGATCGTCTGTAGGAGGGGGCATCATAACCGCTTGTTGCACCAAAAACAAAATAACGGTTAAAATAGGCAATACATTGAAAAACGGACCAAGCGCAAAAACTCCCTGTCCCGTATTAAACCAGTTCCAACCCAATGATTCCCAGAAATTGCTCCAGCCAAAAAGCTGATCCGGGGCAGAAAGGTCATTACACCAACGAATACTCTTGGAAATCAACGGCGCTCCATACAACTCCACGTCAATCGAAAGTGATTTGTACAGCCCTATGAAAATTGGAAGTTGAATGAATAGACCAAGACAACCACTTAAAGGATTGAAGTTATGCCTTTTCCAAAGTTCCTGTTGCGCCTTACTCTGGGCTTCAAGATCACCTTTATGCTTCTCCTTGATTTTTTGCATCTCCGGCATAAGAGCCGCATTCTTCGCCGCATTGATCGCCTGTTTCCGACTAAGAGGATACATCAGCAAACGGACACAAATCGTCAAAACAATAATCGCCAAACTGTAATGAAAGACCAGATTGTTCTTGATAAAATGCAGGAACATCAACATAGGGACCGCAACAAACCAGAACCAACCGTATGAAATGCTGTTCTGGAGTCCGTAAACGGCAAGAACATCCGGTTTCTTGGGGCCCGCAAAAAGGGTGTATTCCCGATCAAAAGACACATCCGGCCCCAATTGTTGAACCGTACTTTTCGTTCGGAACGATATATCCGTTAAGGTTGACCAAGCGAGATCATGTGCGCCAACCCGAATTGGAAACGTCTGGGACTGCCAGATTTCCCCCTCTTTTTCTCCTCGCGGAATCATACTGCTCTGAAAATACTGCGAATCGACCCCAATATAATCCAGTCGATCACCTTTCCAGGGTTCCCGGTTGAACCGATCATAAGCAACAACATTATTGGCAATCGTCTCGCTCGGTCCATGTTCAAACTTGACCACAATGTCCCGAATTCCGTAAGAACCCCAACCCGGTCCCGTTTTGCGAGGATACCAACCCCCTTCAAGCGGCATTCCAGTCGGACCGTCAAAAGAATACGCAACCTTACGCGGTTTATTGTCCAGATTCTTCACATTGATTCCAACAACCAGATGATAAGCCCCATTTGGCAGTTGCGAATCCGGCGAATCCTGCTCGTCTTTTTGCGCTAAACGAAAAGTCTTCGTCACCTCAAGTCGCCATTTTGGTAATAACATCCGAAAAACGGCTTCATCCTCAGAAGAACGGACCAGTTCCCAAAGACCGCGACGCATGTTGACCCCTTCCAGTTCCACATTCAAACTCAAATCACGCGGGACTATTCCAACTTGCTGTTCAGGATCGGAAAAACTTTTGGGTAAAGGAAGTTCCAAATCGTCAATTTGACTCAACGTGCAGAGATACGACAGTTGATCGTCCCGGGTTGCACTATAACCGTGCAATCCTGAAAGTGCATTGTACTCCTGATAAGTCGTTATAGTCCCGATTGGACGGACAACATTTAACGGAGAATGTCCCAGTTGAACGGGGATTGTCAATGTTTCCTGATTGCGTTGGACAGTCAATACAACCTGGTCAAGCGGGGTCGTCGCAAGAAGTGCAGCCCTTAAATCATCAAAAGAGAGAATACTCACCTTTCCGTTAGGACCGTCCAGTCCAACGATTCGGTCCCCCAACTGCACACCTGCTCTTTCAGCAGGTGTTCCGCGACCAAGCACCTGAACCGGGCAACCGGTTTCGGTTTTTTCCTCCCTTTCATTGAGCACGTCCAACTCGGCAACAATTTGACCGAGATAACCTGTAAAATCCTGAACTTCCCGATATTGGTGTTCATTCAGTTCAATTCTCAGAACACTTGCGCCGGAATTGGCAAGAGTAACGAGCATACGATAAGGGCTTTGAGGATCGAGTGAACCGAGAGTAACCCAGGTTGGGACAACATCGGCTTTTTCAAGCGGCGCAAGTTCTTGATTTGCAACCGATTCCGTTTCCTCTCCAACCGACGTATTATCCCCGGTCATTTTATCCCCGATCATTCCAACCGAGTCGGATTCCGTTTTCAACGACGTTTCGTCCCCCTTTTCTTGGACCGGGGGAACCGATTCCGGTCTAAAATAGGACTGCATCATCAGAAACGTCATTACCATGAAGACGAAGAGCAGCAGATTACGTTGGGAATTTTGTCGGGAATCAGGAAGAAGGGACTGTTGCATTGTCGGACGAAAAAAATATAGTATATTGAGAAAACGATTGCGGATTACTATGTGGATTATACTGAGCCGGTTTGGGCGTTTGCTTCGCAAACGCCTTGCGTTGCAAGACTCCATCTGTTCAGCGTCAGGAATTTCAAACCGTCCAGAGTATACCACAGTTTTTCCGTAAGGGGAGAGGTCCGTTGAGCGCGATTCCTGTCTCGGAGAAAACACAATCGTTGTCTATTTACTGTTTCTATACTGTCAACGGTTAGAAATAGTTTGTTTTCCGACTGGAACGCGGGCATCCTGCCCGCCTTTTTTTCTTGATGCAGACAAGATGCCTACGTTCCGACAAAACGTCCACGTTGGACCCGTTTTGAGTATAAGAACAATAATTATAATTATAGAAGAAACCAAGATGCTTGAAGTTTTTGACAATCAATACCCGAATCGGACCTACACCATAGAAATTGTCTGTCCCGAATTTACTTCCGTGTGTCCGAAAACCGGACAACCGGATTTTGGAACGTTGACTTTTCTGTATATTCCCGATCAGAAGTGTGTGGAACTGAAGAGTCTGAAATTGTATTTGCAGCAATTCCGCAATCAGGGAATTTTTTACGAGAACATCACGAACCGGATACTGGACGAGGTTGTTGCCGTTTTGTCCCCCAAGTATTTGCGATTAACAGCGAGTTTCACACCTCGCGGGGGTATCTCAACAACGGTTGTCGTTGAACATGGACAACGCGACTGATCGGTCAAAAAAACGCGAACGAGAAAGAGTTGTGAAACAACCCTGTCCCAAACCAAGCAGGGCAGAACAAGAATAAGAACAAGAGCAAGACAGAACAGCGTATTGCAAGCGAATACGGTTCTGATTGCGGGAGTATTGGGACAGGAAACAGTTCACAAAAACGCGCGAACACCGCGTATTCGTTTTGTAGGCGCGTTAGGACGCTTTTTCGGCAAGATGCTTTTCACATAAATCATGCAAATTCCGGTCGTCGTTCTTCGAGTTGAGCTTGAAGTCGTTCGACAATACTACTGTGCATTTGACTGACCCGACTTTCGCTTAGATCGAGTGTCATGCCGACCTCTTTCATCGTCATTTCCTCATAATAGTAGAGAATCATAATTAACCGTTCATTGCGGTTTAGCCCTTTTGTGACCAGACGCATTAAATCGTTTTTTTGCAATCGACCGGTCGGGTCCTCCTCCTTCTGATCCTCAATCAGGTCAATTTCGCTAATATCTTTCGTCCCGTCACTTTCAAACCATTTTTTGTTCAGACTGACGAGATTAACGGCATTTGCGTCGAACATCATCCGTTCTAAATCGCCGGACGACATGTGCAGATGTCCGGCCAATTCCTCATGTGTCGGTTGACGCCCCAATTTGTCGGCCAACTCTTTGCTCGCTTCCATGAGTTTACGGGCTCGAGACCGAACCAAACGTGGAACCCAATCCATGTTGCGCAGTTCGTCCAACATTGCACCTCGAATTCGAGGAACACAATAGGTTTCAAACTTGACTCCCCGGGAAAGGTCAAAAGCGTCAATTGCGTCCATAAGACCGAAGATTCCAGCTGAAATCAAATCATCCAGTTCCACTTCGTCGGGCAATCTTGACCAAACTCTTTCTCCATGATACCGAACCAATCCGACATAATGCTCGATCAATTGATTTCGCAAATGCTGATTGGACCGATCCTGAATAAAATCATTCCACAGTTTTGCAACTTCTTCTGCGGTCAACTGTGATGCAACCATACAATCCTCCATGATTGTTACACTCTCTTAATAAAAAAGAGTGAGGGGGGGAAAACCGCGCACAAACACATGGTGTTTCGGTTGGACACCTTTCTTCAACATCGTCAGAGACGATACTGAATCCCTTTGTCCTGTCAAAGAAACAACCGGCTTTCATAGTATCGTCCGCAAAGTCAGAGGAGTCCAATGATTTTTTAGAATAATCCGAATTATCCGTATAGATTACAAGAACAGAAAAATAGGCAATTTAGGATATTGGGCCAAAAAAGAAACAATGAGATAATACAGAGTTGTTGATCCTGAATGGTGTAAAGGTTGACATTCAGGTGTAAAGGTTCAATTACAGGTGTAAAGGTTCAATTGCCCGATCCAGAATTCCAAGCATGTAAGCAATTGCAAGACCGTAATTGGTCATTCTGCTTCCTCCTTCCAGTGTTTGGATGATTCGTGAGAGCATCTCACGTCGGTTCCACATACAACCCCCACAATGTATCACGAGGTCCCAATCTCCAATCGTCGCAGTCGGAAAATCATGTCCCTGAACATGCCCAATCGTGAGATGTTCTCCAACAAATTGACGCAACATACGCGGGATTTTTTCCCGGCCAATATCATCCGCAATCGGATGATGTGTACATGATTCAGCAATCAGAACCCTGGAATGGGGGGTTAAGGTTCCAATTGATTTCGCCCCTTCGACCATGATTCTTATATCACCTTTTTGACGTGCAAAAAGAATGGAAAACGAGGTGAGCGGAACATGAGGGGGAAGAAGGGCGTTCACTTGCGCAAACGCTTGAGAGTCGGTCACAACCAAAGCAGGAGGTCGTTGTAATTCCTTGAGTCCTCTCTCAAGAGTACGGTCCTTCACGACAAAAACATTTTGGTCCGAATCGAGCAAATCACGAATCGTCTGCACTTGGGGTAAAATTAACCGTCCTTTAGGGGCCTCTTTGTCAATTGGGACAACAAGAACAACCAGTTCGTTGGGAGCAACAAGGTCAGCAACAATCGGGGAGGGGGTCAGGAATTCTTCTGGAACCAATCGAATGAGTCGTTCACGCAGTTCCCCGATTCCTCGTTTTTCAATTGCACTCAGTTGGACAAAGGGGATGTTGTCCCTGTTCAAGCGTTCAAGTATCTCCCAATCCGGTTCCGCAAGATCACACTTGTTCCACAAAACGCAAAAGGGTATTTTTCGTCCTTGCAGTTCCCGGATCAAATCCTCTTCAGAGACTCCCCAAGTCAATGTCGAATCAACAACCAATAATCCAACATCACAACGATCCAGAACTTGTCTTGTTTTTTGAACCCGCTGTTCCCCTAAATCGCCGCAATCATCAATCCCGGCTGTATCAATCAGCAAAACGGGCCCTAAAGGGAGCAATTCCATTGCTTTTTCAACCGGGTCCGTTGTTGTTCCTGGAGTTGGAGAGACAATGGAGGATTCGGTTCGTGTCAACAGATTCAAGAGCGAAGATTTGCCGACATTTCGGCGACCAAAGAAACCGAGATGCAGACGGAGACCTTTTGGAACAGTGTTCATATAGGGGATAGGGTGTAGGGAACAGGGGATAGGGAGAAGGGAATAAGGAGCAGAGAATGAGGACGCAAGGAATAGGAACGTCAACGATTAACAACTGTGAGAATCATTCTACATCTGTCGTTTCAACATACAAGCAGATTTTGCCAATTCCTGTCGAATTGACGACTTGGTATGAGTGATTATAATACCAACCGGTTGTGTTGTCGGTTTCGTCGGTTTGTCGGGATACTACTTCTGAACAGGATATAATGATGTTTCAAGCATTACGAACACTTTCGGTCAACGGAAAAAAATATGAATACTTTTCTCTTGCAGCCCTTGAAGAACAAGGATTGTTGACATTGAACGATTTGCCGTATTCCATTCGAGTTCTTCTCGAATCGGTTTTGCGCAATGAAGATGGTGTTACCATTTCGGAATCCGATGTTCGCAACCTTGCATCATGGAATCCGACTCAATGTGCCGACATTGAGGTCCCGTTCAAACCGGCAAGAGTGATTTTGCAGGATTTTACAGGTGTCCCCGCTGTTGTCGATCTTGCTGCAATGAGAGCCGCAATGCAGCGATTAGGGAAAAATCCCAAAAAAATCAATCCGCTCATTCCCGTCGATCTGATTATCGACCATTCTGTCCAAACCGACTGTTATGCAACTCCAGATGCTCTTGAGCAGAACGTCCGTATTGAATTTGAACGAAATGCTGAACGATATGCCCTTTTACATTGGGCCCAACAATCTCTCGATAATTTCCGCGTCATTCCTCCTTCAATCGGGATCATACATCAGGTCAATCTCGAATATTTAGCGTCCGTCGTCATGATCGACGATAAAACCGACATCCCCCGATTATATCCTGATTCTGTTGTCGGAACCGATTCACATACGGTTATGATTAACGGACTTGGCGTTCTTGGTTGGGGAGTCGGCGGAATCGAAGCAGAAGCGGTCATGCTCGGTCTCCCCTACTATATGCTCGCTCCTGAAGTAATCGGTATGGAATTGCTCGGACAGTTGCGAACAGGAGTAACAGCGACCGATTTGGTTTTAACGTTGACCGAATTACTCCGAAAAGAGAAAGTAGTCGGCAAATTTGTCGAATACCTTGGACAGGGCGCCGAATCCATGTCGGTTGCTGAAAGAGCCGTTCTTGCCAATATGGCCCCTGAATACGGGGCAACAATGGGATTTTTCCCGGTCGATCAACAAACAATCCGCTTCTTACACGAAACAGGGCGGGATTCTCAACAGATTGCGGTTGTCGAACAATATACCAAAGTTCAAGGACTCTTTCGTGAAGCAAAGGGACCGACTCCCAAATACACGAAAGTTTTGCAACTTGACCTTGCGACAGTTGAACCGTCTCTTGCGGGGCCAAAACGCCCTCAAGATCGTATTCCCCTGTCAAAAATGAAAGTATCCGACCGGGAAATGCAAACAATGAAAACGGAAAATTCCGTTGAAAACCCTGATTCTGCTGAAACGGGTGATTCCGTTAAAACACGGGATAATCGGTCCCAAGTGACGAATCATTCGGTTGTGATTGCTTCGATTACCAGTTGCACAAACACGAGCAATCCGCGATTGATGATTGCAGCCGGTCTTCTTGCGAAAAAGGCAGTCGATCTCGGTCTTGCGGTTCCCTCTTATGTAAAGACAAGTCTTGCGCCCGGTTCCCGGGTTGTAACCGAGTATCTCCAAAAAGCCGGTTTGTTAGTTCCGCTCGAAAAACTCGGTTTTCACGTCGTCGGTTATGGTTGTCTGACCTGTATTGGTAATAGTGGTCCCCTTCCTGAACCCGTTGCAAAAGAGATACTCGACGCTGATCTGCTCGTTTCTGCCGTTCTCAGCGGAAATCGAAATTTTGAAGGTCGCGTTCACCCTCTTGTTAAAGCCAATTTTCTCGCAAGTCCCCCGCTTGTCCTCGCTTTTGCTCTTGCAGGAACAACGAACATTGATTTGACAACCGAACCTTTAGGAGAAACGGCGGACGGTCGCCCGATCTTTTTACATGATATTTGGCCGACAGAAGAAGAACTCGATCTCGCGGAAAAATCGGCTCTTGACCCGCACATGTATCAAACGCAATACAACAATGTTGGTTGTAAAAATGAACGTTGGAATGCGATTGCAAGTGAAGTGTCCGAACTGTTTGACTGGGATCGAAACAGCACCTACATTCAGGAACCTCCTTTTTTGCTTAACATACAATTGGAACCGGGACCGGTCAAACCGATTGAACAAGCAAGGGTTCTTGCTTTTTTGGGGGATTCGACGACAACGGACCATATTTCTCCGGCCGGATCAATCAAGGCGGATTCTCCAGCTGGACGCTTTCTTCTGGATCGGGGGGTTATGCAAAATGACTTTAACTCGTATGGAGCACGACGGGGGAATGACCGGGTTATGACCCGGGGAACATTTGCCAATATTCGGATTCGCAATCAATTGGTCCCCGGAATGGAGGGGGGAATGACCAAACATTTTCCAAGCGGTCAGGTGTTGCCAATTTATGATGCTGCAATCTGGTATCAACAGGACCGGACCCCCTTGGTGATTGTTGCAGGAGCGGAATACGGGACGGGGAGTTCGCGGGATTGGGCTGCAAAAGGGACTGCCTTACTCGGGGTCCGGGCAGTCCTCGCAATCAGTTTTGAGCGAATACATCGCGGGAATCTGGTTGGAATGGGGGTTCTCCCGCTTGAATTTGTTGACGGAGCAACTCCGGCGTCGTTGAATCTGGACGGAACAGAACTGTTTTCGTTTGACCCGATTGGACCCGATTTCATCCCGGGAAGTCGCATTTCCGTTCGAGCCGAAAAAGAGGTTTCCCCCGGTTTGTTTGCCGAAACCACTTTCCAAGTGAAGGTTCGAATCGACACCCCTGTTGAACTCGAATACTATCTCGGGGGGGGAATTCTGCCGACTGTCTTGCGCAAATTGGCCTAATAAGGGAATAGGGACCGGGGGATAGGGAATAGGGGGAATGAAAGATAACGGCGTCTCGCTTTTTTGAGAAGGTAGAAGGTAGGGGATAGGGACTGGGGAATAGGGGATAGGGATTAGGAATAAGAGGAATGAAAGATAACGGCGTCTCGCGAGTTAACTGGTCTCTTCCCTTTTTTGGGAACTCCATTCTCCACTCTCCATTCTCCACTCTCCATTGTCCACTCTCCATTCTCAATTTCCTATTCTACCTTCTACCTTCTACCTTCTACCTTCTACCTTCTACCTTCTACCTTCTACCTTCTACCTTCTACCTTCTACCTTCTACCTTCTACCTTCTACCTCCTCCTCCTACCTCTCTATTCCGACATCATCTCCATTGTCCATGTAAATCAAACGGTCATTGTACGCCTTAATAATGTCCGTTTTGCTGAGTATTCCCAAAATCTGACGCTGATTTGTGGAATCGACAACGGGCAATTCGGGGATCGCAAAACGGACAGTCAGTCGCAACGCCGTTTCAAGGTTATCTTCAGGAACAACGACAACTCCGTCGAAATGAGCAAGATCACTTGCAACGATTCGTTTACGAAAACCATAACTTTGAAAGGTTGAGCGGACATCTTCAGACGAAACGAGACCGAGCAGGAGTCCGTTCAAATCAACGACGGGGTAAACCGGGGAATTATTTTGGGCAACAAAACGAACCAATTCGGACAACGGCATTTCGGCGTTGATCGTCTGAATACTTCTGTTGACCTGAACCGCTTCACGGACGGTCATTCCGCGCAAAATGTCGGTCGAAAAATCACCCAAATGAGCCGGACTATCATCTAATGTCAAAACCTGCTCTCGAAATAAAGTGGTTCTTGGAGAGTGTAGGGCAATCTGAATCAACGAACAGGCAAGTATCGGTCCCAAGAGACTATAGGAACCGGTCATATCGCAAACGAGGACAGTTGCGGTTAAAGGTATTTTGCCGATTGACCCGCAGAATGCGCCCATACTGATGAAGGTGTAAAGCGGAATCGAGGGAGCCAATTCCGGCATGTTCATCATTCGGCAAACATGTCCTCCCAAACCGGCAAAAGCGCAACCTAAAAGTCCTCCAATGAACAAACTTGGGACAATTCGTCCTCCACTTCCTCCTGATGAAAGCGTCAACATGGTTGCAAACATTTTGGCAATCAATAAGGCAAAGACCAATCCCAACGTAAGCTGTCCCTCAACCAAAACCTGAAAATACTCGTATCCTCCTCCTCGTACTTGAGGAAGAAAGAGGGCGATACAACCGAGCAAGAGTCCTCCAAGAGCCGGTTTCAAGAAATTGGGAATACTCAGACGCCCAAAAAAACGGTTGTGTCCGTATTCAAGCATTTTGACAAAGAACATTCCGATTACAGCACTACAAAGACAGAGCAAGAGCAACCAGGGAATGTCAAAACCGAGATGAAAGGTAAAAGGTTCCGTAAGGGCAATCCGACCTGGATGATCGGCAATCGACGTGAAGGTCGCATATCCAACCATAGAAGCAATAATACAGGGGAGCAGGGCAGAAATTTCGATTGCCGTACTACAATAGAGAACTTCAGCAGCGAATAAAGCTCCTCCAAAAGGGGACTGAAAAATTGCGCCAATTCCTCCTGCAACTCCAGCAAGGAGCAAAAGACGACGTTCCCGGGCGTCCACTTTCCAATGTTTGGAAAAAAAGGCACCAACTCCCGCCCCAATCAATGCAGTCGGTCCCTCCCAACCCCCTGAACCGCCTGAACCTAAGGTCGCAACACTCGCCAAACCTTTAATCGGGGCTAATCGTAGTCGCATAACCCCACTTCGTTGATGAAACGAACGAATCACCCAATCCGTTCCTTCTGTATCCACATCCGGCGCAAAAGCATGAATCAGGATTCCACAAACCAATCCCCCCAATGCAGGAATCAGCAAAACAAGGAGCCAATACTTGGGAACGGAAGAAAGACCGAGTATTTCTTCCGTTTGTGTTCCCGGACTTAAAAACGGATTGTCATGATGTTCGTTTTGACCATTTTTCTCTTCCTCTTGCTCCTCCTTTTCTTGAATCCTGATTTCCAATTTCCGCTGATTATCAACATGAACATCTACGTCAGCTTTTCTCCCAACGTCTTTCCCGATTTCGTTCTCAACATTTCTCCTAATTTCATTCCCAACGTCCCGCGCAATTTCACTCTTAACTTCGCTCGCAACGTCTTTCCCAACGTCAATGGAAGTGTGTGTCGGGTTTCCTATCTTCCATTGTTCCGGTTCAGCCCAACGAATTCCCGCTGCTGCAAAGACTTTGGTGATTTCACGTTCGGTAAAAGTCGTTGCCCGAAAAAACAAAAGTGTACACAATCCGGCAAAAACACCAATCAGGACGGAACAGACAAAGAGTTGGCCGGTTGCGCTAAGATCAAACCGTTCACGAAGTTTTGCCCAAAAGGATTGCTCAGAAGAATCAGGAATCACCGAACAACCTCCTTATAAATGGTTTTAAGGACACTAAAACCATTTTTTTTGTATAACCGTAAAGCCGAACAATTTTCCGCTGTTACTTCCAATCCAACCCGTTCAATTCCCTCTTGTTGAAAACCCAAGAGAGCTTTTTGAATGAGAGCAGCCCCAAGACCGCGACGACGGAATTCGGGCAATACGGCGACATTTTGAATACCGCCGACTTCACTTGAGTGTTGGATACCTTGAATCGTTGCGCAGTATTCGGGGGGAGAATGGGGCAAATGTCGGGCAATCAACCAAGTTGTCCCGGGTAAAAAACCTTGACGTGAACTGAGAGCATCCATTAAATTTCGACAACGGTCCAAACTGCCAAACGAGGGGAAAATCTTTCCGTCCACACCTTCTCTGAAACTAAGATAAATAACAGTTGCATGTGTTTTCAGAACTCCTTGCGACCAGGGAATCCAGACAAAGTGATCGGGCAGAACCGGCTCAATAAGGGGCCGATTGCGCAGATCATAAACCATTTGGAATCGTTTGACGTAGGTGTTCATCATAATCAAGGACGAAAGGGTTCGCAAACAGGGTATCGTTTTTTTGCAATTGCGGCAAGAGCAATCCAGTCCAAGATGTTCGCAATCACGACGAGAAAATTTCCCTCAAAAAAATGTTGGAACCGTCTTACATGTTAAAATTTATCGATTATGTCGATTTTTCTCAATATATCGATTTTGCCGACCGATACTAAGGATCAGGGGCAGAGATTCTATCTCGCTTACTGTCAAAATTTTTGCACTTTTAGGATTTGAGGATAACAATGCAGCGAACGCTTTTGCTCAGTTTCCTGTTAATAACTCCGCTATTTTTTACTGGTTGTGCCAGTTATTATGGTTACTCACAACCTTACGGAGTTTCTGGAGGAGGAATTTTGGCAGATTGCGGAGATTGTGGGGGATGTGGGACTTGTGGAACCTGTAATGTTCAACCAAACGGTCCCTATTGCTCGCCGCTTCTCTCACAAGTTGTCGCGCCCGTTTTCGGTTTTGTGCGAGGACAGTATTATGGAGGAGGTTGTGCGGGGGGAGGTTGTAGCGAAGAGGTCTATTGGGGCGATTACGGTTTGACTCCGGGCGACTATTGTTCTCCTTGTACACCAGATGGATACTGGGCCGGTTCTGTTGACCGAAGTTATTCCGGGGAAGTGGGACCTTGCGGTATTACGGGAACCTGTCAACGCGGTTTGTCCTATCTGTATCCTGCTGTTGGAAGTGAGTACAATCGGTGTAATCCTGTTTTTAACGACAAAGTTGCTTTGACTCGCGGAACATCGGAAATCAATTACGGTTTGCGAGGTCCTGATTTCGGTGTCTGTTATGATTCCTGTCGTTCCAGTGATTCCGGTTATTCCGGCTGCTCTTCTTGCGTTTCGTATGGTGATGAGGTTATGTACAATGCGGAATCAGGAGGAACCGTCCCGGTTCAAGGAATACAAAATAGTTCTCAACCCTGTAATTGCGGCAAACATTCAGGAGATTCAGGCGTGATTCCCGGGGAAAGTTATTATGAGGAGGGAACGGAAAGTGTGCCGAGAGAAACGATTGAATCGACGTCCAACATGCGACGTATGAATACAAGTGTAGTGAATTCAGGCACACAACAGCATCGAACGACCAAAACGGCTTATCCAACCCCGACACTGAATCGTAGTAAGGTCCGGCGATAAACCCTTATACACTGGAAATCCTTTTGCAGGAAAACCGGTTCACAAAAAAGATGGTTCATAAAAAAGACGATTTGTAGAAAAGGCGATTTGCAAAAAACTCGCGGTTTTGCAGCGAGGTCTTGAAAAGAAGCTCAAAACAGGTAAAGTTTCCATTAAGGGGGCTTTACCTGTTTTTTTTCGGGACTTGGATTATGAAAAGACTTATCTTTCTGCTTGTATTGCTGTTGTTTTGCTTGATTGGTCATGTATTCGCCGGGAATCATTTTCCGCCGACGAATGATTTCAAAGCCAATTGGGTCCTCGCCCCGAATTTGCCCAATCCGGTTCCCGAAAATCTCTGGTTCGTTTTTCGGAAAAGTTTCGATCTGAACGAATTGCCGGAAAAGGCGGTTTGCCGGATTTCATGTGACTCCAAGTATTGGCTCTTCGTCAACGGAAAAATGGTCGTCTTTGAAGGTCAGCTGAAACGAGGACCGACCCCGAATGACACCTATTTTGATGTCGTTGACTTGTCCCGATTTTTGCACAAAGGAAAGAATACAATCGCAGTTTTAATGTGGTATTTCGGCAAAGAAGGTTTTTCACACAAAAGTAGTGGAATGCCCGGCTTTTTGCTGGACGCAACAACAAATGGACCCAAAGGTCTGGAGTTGGTTAGTGACGCAACTTGGAAAGGGGCGATTCACACGTTTCTGGGGTCTATGCCGGAAAAAAATCCCGAAACCGGGCAATTGGACATTCGTTGGAAAGAAATCGGCGTTTGCCCTTATGAACGGTATACGGCTGATCCTCAACCGAACATGCGACTGTCCGAGTCCAATATTCGATATGACGCGAGATACGATTACGTCGGGGATTGGAAATCGGTCGATTTTGACGATTCACAATGGGATCATGTCAAAGAGGTTGGTGTTCCCCCAATTGCTCCTTGGAATGAACTGTATGAGCGACCGATTCCACTTTGGAAAGATTATGGTTTGAAAGATTACGTCAATAAAGACGAATTGCCGGAAATTTCAACAACAAAGTCGATTCGGTGTAAACTTCCCTATAATGCACAGATTACACCCTATTTGAAAGTTGATGCTCCAGAAGGATTGACGATTGACATTCGGACAGACAATTACATGGGGGGGAGTGAGTATAATGTCCGGGCTGAATACATTACCAAAGCGGGCGTTCAGGAATACGAATCGCTTGGTTGGATGAACGGACATGAGGTGATTTACACAATGCCGGTCGGGGTCAAAATTCTGGATTTGAAGTTCCGCGAGACAGGTTTTGATTCAGAATTTGCAGGTTCCTTTGAATGTGATGATCCGTTTTTCAATGAATTGTGGAAAAAGGCGCAACGGACCCTTTATATTACGATGAGGGACAACTATTTTGACTGTCCTGATCGAGAAAGGGCACAATGGTGGGGTGATGCAGTCAATGAACTGGGAGAAGCCTTTTACGCCCTTGACCCGAAAAGTGCGACGATTGCACGAAAAGGGATGTACGAGTTGATGAATTGGCAACGACCGGACGGAATTATTTATTCGCCGATTCCGGGGATTTGGGATAAGGAATTGCCGCTTCAAATGCTCGCAAGTATTGGTCCTTACGGATTTGGAACTTGGGTTCGATATACGGGAGATCAGACACCCATTTTTGATCTGTATGACCGTATGGAAAAGTACATGGATGTTTGGAAGTTTGGTGATGATGATTTGATTTTACACCGAACAGGAGCTTGGGATTGGGGCGATTGGGGGGAGAACATTGATTTGCGGGTTTTAGCGAACTGTTGGTATTATCTCGCGTTGAAAAGTCAATATGATTGGTCCAAACTGGTTGAGAACGAACAGAATGTTCAGAAGAATAATGTTCGCAAACGGTTGATTGAGGCGAACTTTGACAAGGTGTTTTGGAACGGGAAGGAGTATCGTGACCCGGGGTATAAGGGGAAAACAGATGATAGGGCAAATGCAATGTCCGTCATTTCAGGTCTTGCCAAAAAAGAAAATTACCCCAAAATCAGAGAAGTCCTTCTCAAGCAGAAACATGCAAGTCCGTATATGGAAAAATACATCCTTGAAGCCCTATTCAAAATGGGATATGAAGAGGATGCCCTTGCTCGGATGAAAGAACGGTTCACCAAAATGGTTGAACATCCTGACTACACTACACTTTGGGAAGGTTGGGGAATCGGCAATGAGGGATATGGAGGAGGAACAATCAATCACGCTTGGTCCGGGGGAGGTCTGACGATGCTTTCCCAATATGCGACGGGAGTTCAGGTTCCCGAATATGGAGGGTTTAAGAACTTTATTGTTTCTCC
Organism: Thermoguttaceae bacterium; assembly: GCA_051660685.1. GTDB lineage: Bacteria > Planctomycetota > Planctomycetia > Pirellulales > Thermoguttaceae > JAVBSX01. The sequence goes on from JBOFQB010000044.1 coordinate 29,997, forward strand.
GCAAATGGGATCGTTGAAATGGATCAAATCGACGACTCCAACACCCTTTGGACCGATTGTTGTGAATCTGGACCAACAGAATGGACAATTTGAAATGGCGTTGAGCGTCCCGGACGGAACAAGAGGTCATGTTCGGATTCCCGCCAAATATGCCGACTCGACCGAACAGTTGCATGTCCGGTCCGGTTTGGACCCTGATTCACCAAAAGTCCCGGTCGATTGGAAAGACGAACGCGAAAATGGTTATTTTTATGCTCCGTTTTCTGAAGGAACTTGGGTCATTCAGGCGACAAAGTAAATTCAAAGTCTATTCAAAGTAAAACCCGATTTGAGAAAGTATCACATAAACCGCACTATTACATAAACTGCACTATTATATGAGAACACGTTCAGAAGATTTTGCCGGACTCTCTGTTGCCCTGATTACACCATTTCGGGACGGAGAAGTTGATTATAACGCTTTGCAACAACAGGTTGAATTCCAGATTAAAGCGGGAACAACAGCAATTGTCCCGGTTGGAACAACGGGAGAATCTCCAACCCTTGATTTTGAGGAGCATGAACGGGTCATAAAAGCGTCCGTTGAAGCGGCATCTGGACGAATTAAAGTTATGCCCGGAACAGGGGCCAATAGTACGGAAGAAGCACTTTGGTTGACCCGAATTGCGAAAAAGGCGAACGCAGATGCGGCACTTGTTGTTGCCCCTTATTACAACAAACCTATGCAAGAGGGTTTTTTCCAGCATTATAAAATGTTGGCCGAGTCGATTGACATTCCGATCTGTATTTACAACATTCCCGGTCGAACGGGAAAGAACATTGAACCTGCAACGATCATTCGTCTTGCTGCATTTAAGAACATTACTATGGTCAAGGAAGCAACCGGTTCACTCGATCAAGCGTCCGCAATTGCAAGTAACACGGATTTGACGATTTTAAGCGGAGATGACAGTCTGACACTGCCGCTTCTCTCGGTTGGAGCACGAGGTGTCGTCTCGGTTGTCGGAAATATCATTCCCAAAGATATGATTGACCTTTGTCAAGCGTTTGATTCCGGCAATCTGCAAGAAGCACGCCGTTTACACTTCAAAATGTTCCCCCTTTGTCGGGATATGTTGTCCCTTGCAACAAACCCGATTCCGATTAAAGCGGCAATGCAACTGTTAGGTCGTGATACAGGCGAGTTACGTTTGCCCCTTACGGCACTTGAAAGTGGTGATATACAGCAACTAAAACGGACACTAAGCGATTATGGGTTGCTGTAAAGACGAAGTACACCTGTTGTTCCTGACTCCGATTTGTCGTTTTGCACCTTCCTTTTGCCCCTCCTAATTCAAGATGAAACAGTCCATATTTTATCTGGTCGGCTTGTCCTTGTTGCTGTTTTTCGCTGTTCCTCTTGCTGCACAAGAGGGAACAGCCGGACTTGGACCTGGAATCATGACGACGATCCAACCTTGTATGGAGTACAACGAAACCTATAGTCGTGATAATGCGGTCGAATTGCTTCACGATCTTAAAGGGGGAGAAACCGAAAAGGGGGGCGAAACGTCGGATGTCCGGTTTAATCGGTCAGAATGGGCGAAAGACATTCGTTTCAGTCGGGATATTACCTGTCTTGAGTTCACCTTCAAACCAATGAGACTGATTTGGGTCGATTTTCCGGGCAAAAATGGTCAAATTGAGAAGAAACCCGTTTGGTACATGATTTATTCTGTCACAAATCGGGGCGATTCATTACGGACAACCGTTGAGAATCAGGGCGTTGAATTTCCCGAACAGACAACGGTTCAAATAACACCCTGTACTTGTTCTTTTTGTACGCGGGATCGTGCATCTGGAGCAGATCGGCAGATCAATTTGAATGAATCGCCGTTGATTCGTAATCAGGTCGGTTTTTACAAACCTGAAAAAGTTGCGTTGCCGTTCCAGTTTGCGCCGGTTTTTATTATTGCAAGTGACAAGGTTGTCGAGAAAACAGACACAACGGTCAATCTCAAGACAGGAAAAATCACCTCAACGCCGGACGAATCGCAAGTCTTTTTTCAGGATCAGGTGATACCCCTTGCCTTATCGCAAATCATTGCCCGGGAAAATCCCCCTCAAAAACTGGAGACTTCGGTCAGTATTGCCAAAACGCCAATTCAACCGGGCGAAACACGTTGGGGGGTTGCAACTTGGATTGATGTTGACCCTAAACTTAACAATTTTTGGGTTGATGTGAGCGGATTGACGAACGCTTATCGTTGGGAGAATCAACAAACCGAAGAGGGACAACCGATTCGTAAGGAAGGAGAGAAATTGACGCGGGAATCGTTAAAAAATCGTCGTGATTTGGAACGCAAAACATTACGTTTGTATTTTTGGCGACCTGGAGACGAATTTTCGCAAGATGAACGTCAATTTCGATATGGGGGTAAACCGGGAGAAAAGACAAATCCTTATGATTGGGTCTACCTTTATGTGAATCAGTGATGCTGAATTTTTGAAATTTGAGATTGTCCTACCAGTCCGCTAACAAGTTTCAGGTTGGGGAACAATTTTGGCAAAAATTTGGTTTTGGGGCACACAACTCGGTTTTTCTTGCGTATACGAAGATAACGTGAACGATTTACGTCTTTTTCAACGCAAGGAGGCCAACATGTC
>JBOFQB010000045.1:0-49428 GCA_051660685.1 Thermoguttaceae bacterium
TGTCCGCCCAATACCCCAACATCCGCTCCTTAAACGCCAAATGATTCGACACCTGAATCTCAATGTCAAAAATCCGTCCGCCGTTATCCCTCGCCCGAACGTCCAAAATCATGCTTTTGTCAATCGCAAACCGCTTGATATTAAAGGGGTTAAGGACTTTAGCACTGACAACGGGCGGATCGTGGGAGTCGGTCAAAACGGCGTTGATAAAGTTGACAAGCGTGCTTTCGTGCTTCGGATCGGAAAAGTACGTTGCGAAAAAAATGTCCGAGTTTGGCCGGATTTTGAAATCCCTGAGCAGTTCCTCTCGGGTTTCCGTTGTCAACTCGGGCTGTGATTTTTTCTTTCGAGACGGCATTATTTGGCGGGTTGGTTTTTGGGGTGTTGCACCAACGACTACCCCTATTTTACCCCGTCAAATTCGGTTTGGCAAGACGGTTTTCGGCTGTGCAAACCGAAAACATAGACCGCGCGGGCTGCACTCAAATCGCTTAAATAGGCCTAAAACACCGATCAAAGAGTAGAGTCAGCCAATGTTTCCGTCTCGCAGATCGAGCCACTCTTCGTTCAGCAGAGTCGGTCCCTTGTTCCCCAACGAATCCGCGCATAGAACCGCTCACGTTCCCGTCTTGATTCTGCTGCACGTCAGACTGCCTGACGGTATCCTAAACCCGGATTCAGCTTAGACTTATGTAAAATGGGCGATACGGGACTCGAACCTGTGACCTCTGCCGTGTGAAAGCAGCGCTCTAACCAACTGAGCTAATCGCCCGACATATTCTTTATCCTGAAGATACCACAAATGTAGAAGCAAATACACGTTTGCCCCAACGGACACCCCTCCATCAAATCAGCCCCACACCCCAGCCCCCAAGTAAATTACCACAAAATCGGTCCGCTGTAAAGAGTAGCTGACATTCAATGGACAGTTCGACTTCCTCCCGGCTAAGTGTCTGCGCAAAAATAACCTGATCTATTGTACTTTGTTCCTTTCGTGAGGTTCGTGTTTTTCATGGTTCTTTTATACCATGAAAGACACCAAAAACAGGAAATCAATACAAAACTTGAATCCATTGTGCTAAGTACGCGCGATACGTTGTATCGCGGCTCAACGACTTCAGTAAGTCGCTCCTACGGTTTCCCAATCTGGTCAAAACGTCCCCCGTCATTAAAATGCTCTTTTTGTGCCTTGGCCCAACCGCCAAACATCTGGTCAATCGTAAACAACTCCACCTCAGGAAAACGATCCCCGTATTTCGCCGAAACCTCTCGGTTCGTCGGTCGATAAAAGTGTTTCGCACAAATCTCCTGACCAGCCGGTTCATAAAGGTATTGCAAATACTCTTCCGCAACTTTTCGGGTTCCACGCCGGTCCACAACACGATCAACAATCGCAACGGGCGGTTCGGCGAGAATGCTGACGCTCGGGACAACAACTTCCAACGCGGCTCCTTCGGGTGATTGCAGATAATACAGTGCCTCATTCTCCCAAGCAAGAAGAACGTCCCCCCGCTTGTTCTGAACAAACGTGTTCGTCGCCTGTCTCGCTCCACTGTCCATCACCGGAACTTTGCTGGAATGGAATAACCCTTTGACAAATTCAAACGCCTTAGCATGGGCCGCTTCAACCTCCTCTTTCTTTTCAGGATCGTGCAATTTGCCTAAATCTCCCAATTCCTTCTTGAGCGCATAACCCCAAGCAGCCAAATAATTCCAACGAGCCCCCCCCGACGTTTTCGGGTCGGGGGTAATGATCTGCACATCCTCTTTCAACAGATCGTCCCAATCCTTGATTTCTTTCGGATTCCCTTTGCGAACCAGAAAAACAATCGTCGAAGTGTAAGGGCAACTGTTGTTCGGCAACTGTTCCTGCCAATCCGCGCGAACCAGACCATTTCCCTGTTTACTGATGTTGTCAATGTCATAAGCAAGAGCAAGGGTCACAACATCGGCGTCAAGACCGCCAATGACTTTTCGGGCCTGACTCCCCGAACCTCCATTTGACTTTTGAAAAATGATCCGCTCCCCCGTTTTGTCTTCCCAATACTTGGCAAACTCTGTGTTGTAATCCTCGTACAATTCCCGCGTCGGGTCATACGAAACATTCAAAAACGAACGAGGTTGTTCACAACCGGATTGAAACAACAGTCCAAAAAGAAACAGGCAAAGAAAAAGTTGACGCATCATAAAAGTGTAAAAGATGAAAGGGGTCCGGCTTGCGCGGAGCTAAGTATCAGCGCATAAAGCACGGGGCCATAATAACTTGATTATTTCGTGAGGTTCGTGTTTTTCGTGGTGCTTTTATACCACGAAAGACACCAAAAACACGAAATGAATACAAAACTTGAATCAATTGTGCTAAGTACGCGCGATACGTTGTATCGCGGCTAGCGCATTTCCAAAATCACTGTGCATCTCACAACGCCAGATTGTCCTTGTGTGTCAGATGCCCAAAAAGCATAAACGGTGTATGCCCCTTTTTGAAACAATCTAAGTCGTCCCTTTGTAGCCGCATAGCGGCGACCCTATTGTAGCCCGGGGTGAAGGGAGCATAAGCGACCGAAACCCCGGGTTCAGCGGTCCCCAAAATAACAAGCTCCGTCGGAGCGACACAATAACATGTTGACGTATGTATTTTGTATTGTGTCGCAGCTACGCAGCTCCTTTTTTTGTGCTGCACCTAACCCGGGGTTGCGCTGCGCTTCACCCCGGGCTACAATAATGTCGCTGCTATGCAGCTAAGAGGTGCAATCCTTGAATTTTTGGTTTCAAAAAGGTGTGAAATGTGTATACCAATTCTTGAAATGCTCTAAACGACATCAACGGTATTACTTCAATTTTGGCGCGTTCCACCACCATTGTCCGTCCTGCAATTCGATCTGTGTTTTCTCCAACGCTTTGCTCAACTGTTGCTGTTCAGCCGGTTTCGCATTGTTCGTTTCGAGAGCCAGTTCAGGTTGAATGACGACACCTCCACTCACTGGAACACTGAAAAGACCTTTGTTGACATTTTCGACCCGGGTTACAACCGAATCCACTTTTTGTGGGATCGTGTAATTCTCAACGCCAAAGTGATCTTCAGACCCGAAAAACTCCATGTCCCAACCACTTTTTGCATAATAACCTTCTTTTTGAATATGGGCTGCACAAATCAAAAGGTCAATAACATTCCGCAATTGGGCGTAAACCGGCGCAACCTGAGCAATCTGCGAATACTGCTTGGTAAAACTGTTGACAAACTCCTTGCTTGCCCTATTCGTTTTCCCCGCAACCGTTCGCTCGCCCGTTTGCGAAACCAATTCCGCTTCGTCAACCAATTTCACGCCGTTTCCAACCAATTCCATACCAAGACGGTCTTCGGTCATTTTGACACAATTGTAATCAGGGACAAAATACCAACGGGCTAAAGAGTGTTGTGAAACAAGGGCCGGATCGGCTTTATCGACATACCGGATGAGACGAAGACCGGGATGATGTTCTAATCCAAGCCCGATCAGTTTCATACGATAATCGGCTGCAACCAGAACTTGCGCCAAATGTGTGGACGGGGAAACTCCGTCAACGCGAATCGTGTGAAAACCAAGTGTCTGTTGAACCCCGTTCATAAACTGCATCTTCTGTTGTTCCGCAACAACGGGATTAGGTGAAAGAATCGGCGTATTACGCACAAATTGCCGCATTGCAGCCAAACCTTCTTCGGTTGGATCAATCGAACAACCGACAACACCCGGTTGAGTTCCGCGAGGAGCAAATGTTCTCAATGCAACAACAACATCTTGTAATTCCAGAACAGGATGACCTGTCGTTGCCCCGACATAAACCCCTTCGGAGGATTGGACCCAACCTTCTGCCGGTCCTCCAATCACAATGTCCCCCGTTTCGGGATAATAGAAGACGTATTGCGCTCGCTGCAAACCGGCTAAATAACGCATCTCATCTGTAATAACCCCATTATTTCGGATGATTTCCTGTTCCAGACGATTGAGCGAGACCAGTCGCAACGGACTTTTGGACGCAAGGTCGCGGGGTAAAGCGGAAAGAGCAGCCTGTATCCTCTGTTGGTTCAGCGGTGTTGAGTGTTGCGAGGAGGAAACGGCCGAAAGAACCCCTTTGGAGTCAATCAGAACCCCCGAGTTGGAATATCCCGATTGCTCGGCTGTTGCACCATGAACACTCACAACGAGCGACAGAATCAATAATACTGCAAATACCCCAATCAGTCCGCCTAAATTTCGCCTAATCATCGTGTTCATCTCCCGAAAATTCAGTTTTGCAAGGGCTTACATCCTGAACAATGTCTTTCTGACAATACTAACAACCCGCATCTGGAATGTTCCAACAAGAACAATGCCCAACCCTCCTCAAGTCGGACATGGAGCTTACCCCCAATCATACCATAAAAAGAGACAACTTGGGAAATTTGGGACCAAAAAAACACAAAAAAGAAAAAGAATTTCAGCAGCGACCGAAATATGTCGTTTAGCCGAGGAACAACGTTCCGCGCGTATTGAAATTTCAGAACGCGCGATACGTTGTATCGCGGCTAAACATTAGGTCGCTCCTAACCTAATCCCGGCTCTTAAAAGCCGTTATCATCATCGGAATCACTTGTCGCAAATCCCCGACAATCCCGTAATGTGCAATCGAAAAAATCGGAGCATTCGGATCACTGTTGATCGCAATGACTTTTGCCGACTCCTGCATCCCTGAACGATGCTGGATCGCCCCGGAAATTCCACATGCAATATACAAAGCAGGTCGAACCGTCGTCCCCGTTTGACCAATCTGATGTTCCGAACCGATATAACCCGAATCAACAGCAGCGCGACTTGCCCCAACTGCCCCGCCAAACGCCCCTGCAAGATCATAAATCATCTCGAAATTCTCCTTACTCCCGACTCCCGCACCTCCTGCAACAATGATTCGGGAACCTTTCAGGTTCAATCGCCGCTTCTCAACATGTCGTTCGATCACCTCAACGAGAAGAAGTCCCGGATCGAGAACCGCTTTTTCCGCAATAACGTTCCCCGTTCGCTTGGGATCAGGGTTTTTAAGCGGCATGACCCCTTCTCGGACCGTCGCCATTTGCGGCCAACATTCGTAATTGATAATGGTTGCGACAATATTACCGCCAAATGCAGGACGGATTTGCAGCAAAAGATTCTTATGCAGCTCACCTGTTTTGGAATCTAAAACGTCGGAAATTTCCAAATCCGTGCAATCCGCCGTCATTCCACTTCGTGTCGCAGATGCAACCCGGGGTGCAAAATCCCGCCCCACATTCGTTGCACCATAAAGAACAATTTGAGGTCGATACTTGGCAATCAGGTCAACCACAACTTTCGTGTACGGTTCCGTCCGAAAAAGCTCCAGTTCTTGATCCTCAACCAGATAAACATTGTCCACACCATACTGAAACAACGTCTGAGCAAGAGCCGCAACCCCTTTACCCGGCAAAACCGCTCCAACCGTCGTCCCCAGTTGTTCCGCTAATCCCCGCGCTTTCCCGCAAAGTTCAAGGACAACATCATTCAATTGTCCCCCTTGCTGCTCCGCAAAGACCCAAACTTCCCCGCTTGTGTTTTTCTCAATCATCTTACTATCCCAATGTTTTATCAGCAACAAGCTCGTGAATGAGCGAGCGGATCCCTTCCTTTGTCGGAAGAACGGACGTAAACCCCTCTTTTTTCAAAACAATGGACTGAATCCTGTACACTTTGGTTGGTGATCCCGGCAAACCGCAACGATTCGGGTCTCCCCCTATTTCATCTAAACCCCATTGTTCCAACAAGTGCCCCTTTTGCTTCAATTCGTTGAGACACGCAACCGTTTTTTCAGCAATTTGCGCCTCATCAGGTTTCCCAGCAACACTCAATTCAGCACGAACTTTTTGAGCGACTTCAGATTCAACCTGTTGACGACGAAACCGCATAAACCGTTTTGCCGACCAGGGTCGGGGAGTATTCGCCGTTTCGATCACGGTCGCCAAAACAGGCAATTGAACCCGGACGATTTCCCAACCATTTCCAACATTACGTCGCAACGTCGCCGTTTTTCCCTCAACCGCCAAAATCTTCTCAAGATAAGTGACCTGAGAAATCCCGAGTTTTTCGGCACATTGTGGTCCCGTTTGTGCTGTATCTCCGTCAATTGCTTGTCGTCCACAAAAAACAAAATCAAAATTTCCAACTGTTTTGACCGCTTGGGAAAGAATATAGCTGGTTGCAAGCGTGTCACTTGCAGCTGCGCGACGATCGGTCACCAAAATCGCCCGATCTGCTCCCCGATATAAACAGTCTCTGAGAACTTCAGCTGCTTTTGGGGGTCCCATACTTAGGACAGTAACAGTCCCTCCATACTGATCCTTCAAGTCAAGAGCTGCTTCAAGAGCGTGCAAATCTTCAGGATTAAAAATCGTCGGAAGTGCAGCACGATTGACGGTCCCATCTTCCTTCATTGCGTCGGTCGTAATGTTCGACGTGTCAGGAACCTGTTTTACCAAGACAATTGAGTTGTAAGACATACTTATTCAACGGGAGTGACGGGGGTGTCGTCCAGATTAAGCTGCGATTCAATCGACATTTGTGAGGGGGTCGCAGGAAGGGACGGATCAACCTGAAAATCAACAGGAGAAGTTGCAGCACCTGGAATTTCACGAATTGTAGCAAAGTAGTCCGTAAAACGTTTTCCGCTTGGACTCCTCAACAATTCCAACCGTTTGCTCGCTTCCAAATAATAAACACTGTCCGGCCAAAGTTCAGCATTTTTCTCATAATACTTGATTGCATTCTCCAAATCACCTTGCCCGGTTCTAAGGTAAGAAAGCATTTCATACGTTTGCGCCAAATCATACGCAACTTGTTGGGCCAATTCACCTGTTGGAATCAACAACAACCGTTCAGCGGAAAGAAAATAACCAAGAGCCTTTTCCAATTTGGGAAGAGTCTGGTCACGATCCGTAAAAACGAGATCACAAGCGTTGGAAAGCAGCATTTCTCCCGCTGAAACTCTTGCACGAACACCAATTGGACCACTTGGATAATTGTCAATCAACGTTTGAAATTGAGTTTCATCCTGAGCACTAAGGGCGGAAACATATTCGGACCATGCTTTGGACTGCGACGAAGTGGAGTATCGATTCCAAAGCATACTGACGCAAATGCCAACCAAAACGACGACGATAACCCAATAAATAAAGTTCTGGTAAGGAGCAGTCTGTTCAAGACGAGAACCTAACCATTTTGCAAGGGAATTTTCCGCAAGATCGTGTCGTCGTTCGCTCTTCATAGTGTGGACTCCAAAATTAACGTTTTGAGAACTGTGTTCCGCGACGAGCACCGCGCAAACCATACTTTTTGCGTTCGACTTCACGCGAATCCCGGGTCAACAGTCGTTGATCTCTGAGAATTGCTTCAATTTCAGGATCAAATCGGAGTAAGGCTCTTGCGATTCCAAGTCGGCAAGCGTCAGACTGTCCCGTCATTCCTCCCCCGTTGACCGTAATAATCACGTCAACTTGTCCCAACTTTTCGGTCGCTTTGAGGGGAAACAAGACCGCTTGTCGCTGTTGTTCACCTTTGAAGAACTCTTCAAATTCGCGATTGTTAACACTGATTTGTCCTGAACCGGGACGAATACGAACTCTTGCAACGGACGACTTACGACGACCGGTTCCGAGAAAATCATTCTTTCCGTTTCCCTCAATTACAAAATTTCCAAGTTTGACCATGTTCTCTTATTTCGTGTAGTTGTCTCGTCTGTTCAGCTTAACCAATAAACGGCTGATCGAATATTCGGATAATACGATATGCGGTTACGTTCGTTGTTCAACATAGGAGTTGTCCAACCGTCGAACTATTTTTTGCCCAGTTCAAGGGGTTGAGGCATTTGGGCTTGATGAGGGTGCTGCTCACCACTTTTGTACACTTTAAGTTTATCGAGCATTTTTCGCCCCAACTTGTTTTTTGGGAGCATGCGCCGAACAGCTTCACAAAGAAGCAGTTCGGGCTTGGTTTCCATACGCTCTCGCGCTGTCTGGACTCGCAAACCCGGCCAACCTGTATACCAAGTATAACGTTTCTGGTCCAGTTTTTTCCCCGTAAACCTGACTTTATCGACGTTTGTGACGACGATGTAATCGCCTGTATCAACATGGGGTGTATAGGTTGGACGATGCTTTCCCATAAGATACATCGCAATGTCGCTTGCCAAACGACCCACAATTTGATCCGATCCGTCGACCAACCACCATTTTTGCTCGACCTCTTTCGGTTTGGCCATATATGTCTTTTCCATACCTGTTCCGCCTTACTTTACTGCTCAAATTTACCTAAATTAACATCCTGACAACGGTCATTCAACGGTCTTCTGAGAGGACCGGTCTGTCACTCACTCCTCGGAAAGGCAAATTCTACGGAATTTTGTCCCTTTTGCAAGGGGGTGAACAATTTCCCTCTCTCCCGGTTTTGTCCGGGCACTTTTTGATCGGCTCTTTTGGACTGCCTATTGATTATCAAGGCTCCTTAGGATAAGGTTGTTTTAACTATTTATCTATTCCCATTTTTGTTTGTTGTTTGATTTCAGAAAAAGAAAGGTGTCTGATGAAAAAAATCTTCACTTCCATTTTTATGGTTGTCATTTACGCTTTAGGGGCCTTAACCGTTGCTGCTCAGGAGCCCAATCGGATCGAACCCGTTGAAGATGTTCCTTTTCGACAACCCACTTCCGTAAAATTTAAGCTCAATGACCGTATTCAAGGGGCAAAACTGCATAAAGTTGCTGTTGATTATCGGGATAATGTCTTTGTGTTGACCGATCAAGGTCTGTGCCGTGATTTTCCAGACGGGATTCTTGCAAAGGATTACTCTTACGCTTCTTTGGTTGATTTGCAACCCGTTGACATTACCATTCAGGAAGGAACCGGTTACCTTTACTATCTGTATTCTAATCAGTTTTTGACGAATGCACATGCCGGGACAATATACGGCAAATTTGAAGAAGGAAAATACCAACAAATTCTGGTCAACACGGATGATGACATTCTTTTGCTTGGAAAAAGTGGAGGAGCTTTGTATCAAGGAAAAGAAAAACTGGCGGATGTTCCCAATCCCGCAGAACCCCTCGTCCAAGCAGGTTGTTCGGGCAAAGATTTTTACTATTTGACGGAGAATTGTCTCTATAAACTGGAAAATAAGGTTTGGAAATCTCTTCATAAAGGACAGCACTTAACCTGTTTTGCGGTTCGTGAGGGGAAAATTTATTTGGGAACGACTCGGGGGTATTACGCGATTTCACTAAAAGGTGAGATTGTGGACCCGTTGACTGACCGAGTTCCCGTCTCCGAAATCCGAAAAATCGTTGATGTTCAGGGAACACTTTGGTTTATTACCCGAAATGGAGCCTTTTGCCGGGAACCGGATCGATACCGCTATTTTGCGTGGAAACGTTGGTTGGACCAGAACGACATTAAGGACATTTCCTTTGATTCAGAGGGGAATGTTTACCTTTTGACGGAGACCGGATTGAATGAAATCAAGTATGTGACGCAAACGCTTGCAGAGAAAGCGGCAACACTACAGAAGGACCTTGAGAAGAACCATCTTCGGTTTGGTTGGTCTGTTGCAGGTCGTCTTGCCGTTCCAGGTGATCCGACCAGTATTTCGCTGAGAGATAATGATAATGATGGACTCTGGACCTCCATTTATCTGGGGAGTCAGGCATTTCGTTATGCGACAACCGGGGAGGAAGCGGCCCGACGTAATGTTTGGGAGTCCTTTGAAGCATTTGAACGGAATTTGAGCATACATCCCGTTAAAGGTTTTTCCTCACGAACCTTTGAACGTAAAGGTTTTGCAGGAGGACCGGAATGGAGAGATGCTCCTGAAGACGATTGGGTTTGGAAAGGGACAACGAGCACTGATGAAGTGGTCGGGTATATTTTTATTGCCGATTTGATCGACCGTTTTGTTGCAAAGACCCCAGAAGAGAAAAAAAGGGTTGCCGACTATTTTGACGCGATTCTGACACATATTATCGAAAATGATTATTACATGATTGATCATGACGGACAACCGACACTTTGGGCCCGTTGGAATCAGGAATACGTCAACAGTTTTGCCGAAACCCAGTTTGATCGTCGCTTGAACAGCGCGTTGATTACAGCGATGCTGCAATTGGGATACCGTTTGACAGGTAAAGAGCTGTACAAGGACGAGATGTTTCGTCTTTGGAAAGAATGGGGATACTGGGATAACATGCTCATTCCAATGAAGAATGTCCGTTTTACGCCCGGATTTCAACATCAAGGGATCGTAATGGGGCAAGACTGGAATCATTCGGATGATGAAATGGCGTTTTTGACATATTGGGTTTTGCATAAGAATCGATTGGACGAATCGTACAAAAAGGATTATGACTGGATTGTTAACGATCATTGGGAAATCGAGCGTCCTGAACGAAATGCGCTTTGGAACATTATTCCGTATGCGTTGACCGGGAATATTGACCTTGATTCAACAGTATGGTGGTTGCGCGAGTTTAACCTTGATCGTTGGGATTACCGTATGCGGAATTCACATCGTAAAGATGTTGAACAGTTGTCCCTTGATTTGAACGAAAACTTTCGAGCGCAGGAATCGAAAGAGTTGTTGACACAAGGTGAACAACGGATGATGCGGCATAACGCAAACGGGTTTCATCTGAACGGGGGACATGATTTCAGCGAGAAATTGACCGGGGAAGAGTTTTTGCTCCCGTATTGGATGTGCCGTTATTACGGAGTGATAAAATAGGGGACAGGGAATAGGGAATGGGGGTTAGGGAAGACGTTTTGGTTTTGTCTCTTACTCGACCTTTTCGGAATAGGGGATAGTGAAGACGGGGGGACGAGGAGTGATGAGGGGCAGGAAGTGGAGAAAGTGCGCGAAAACGCAAAACAGGGAACTTTGGTCGGCATCTGACCGTCTAAAAGCAAGGTCGTTGCTGTTTATATCCCGTTTTGGACACGCGATATGTTGTATCACGCCAAAACGGGATGTAGGTCGCTCTTAAGGAGACGACAAAAAACGCAAATGCGGTACTCTCATTCGACAATCTCTCTCCCAATGCAAGAGATTTTTAACTGAATCCGAATCGCCAATCCCAGAATTTCATAGAACAAGACAATAGGCATGTTTTTTGGATAATCCAATGAGTATCCGAACAGGTCTCTGTATACAAGCTCGAATATTACCTTTTGCCTGAATGATTATGTCAACACGACGATTAGTTCTCACTCTTTGTGTTTGTGTTTGTCTGCTGATCTTTGTACAAAACACTTTTGCACAACGCGGTTTGCGCAATTCCTTCCCTGTTCGCCCTATTCCTCCTCAATCTGTTGGACCGATTCAGGGGAAAGAATCAAAGTCTCCTATGAAATCTATTGAATCAATCCAGATGAAAAGTTGTCTGAAGTTAACCGAACAGGGACTTTGGAAAGAAGCATTGGAACAATTGGTTCCCTGGACTTTGAGTAAGAATATTGAGCCGAATGAAGTGGGGAAAGGACAGCAATTGGCGATTCAATGTCTTTCGATGCTCAATCGGACAAACGAAATAGACGCTTATCTTGAGGAAGTGATTACGGTTCATTCTGACAATTGGCGATTATTGCAATCGGCTGCACAATCGTATTTGAATATGGATCATTCGGGTTTTATGATTGCGGGACAATTTGAGCGGGGACCCAATCGAGGGGGCGGTCAATATGCAAGTGCCGTTGAACGTGACCGGGTTCGGGCGTTGCAGTTGATGCAGCAAGCGTCCGAATTACTCAAGGATGAAACGGACAAGGGAGCGGTTGCGGATTTTTATTATCAGTATGCGCAATTCTGGAAAGATGGTCGGGACGGAGAACTTTCCTGGATGTTGCAGAATTTGACCGATTTGGCTGTTTTGCCTGATTATGTTTTTGGATATGAGAACTATTATTTTTTCAGGCCAACTCTTTCAAAAGCACCTGTTGATGTCGACGAAAATCCGGTTTATTACACCATTCCGGCTGCATTTTCAGATGCAAAGAATGACGGAGAACGTTGGAGATGGTGTCTTGAACAGTCGGTTGTGCATGATCCTGCTCAATTTCAAGGTCGGACGTTGCTTGATCGGGCCCGTTTTTCGCAGAATCAGTTCGGCGTTGAAACCATGATCGAGTACAGTTTCTTTTTTCGCAATGATCGCATGAAAAATGGGGCGAGTTCTGCGAAATCTCAAGATTCCGACGGAAAAACCGGGACAAGGGAGCAGGAGACGGGGACTTGGGCGTTACACACACTTGCCGAGAATGAAACGATTGCGAAACTGGCAATTGGGATTCGACGTTGGATGTTGCCCGACGAACAGGATTATATTGCCCTTTACAAAAAAGTCGTCGAAGTTGGCTCAAAGGACGAAAAACAGGAAGCATTGACGGGGCTTGCTCAGATTTTTGAGAACCGTCGTCAGTATCCTAAAGCAGCCGAATACTGGAATCGACTGTTGAAAGATTTTCCCCTTGCCGATTCGTCAATTCGGGAAATGTGGAAGAACAATTATGACCAGATTGTGAAGAATTGGGGACAATTCCAACCGACCCAATCTGACGTGTCGGGGAAGGGAGCCGATTTGCAATACTTGTTCCGCAACGGGAACAATGTTCGCTTGACTGCACACGAAATCCGAATTCCTGAGTTGATTGCGGATGTTAAAACCTACATCAGAACACGTCCTTCTCCGCTCAGTTGGGAAAAAATCGACATTGAAGGGATTGGATACCAACTTGTTGTTGGAAATGTTGATCGAAGAAAGTATTTAGGACGAGAAGTTGCGCGTTGGACCGTTCCGCTTGAACCGGCTGCTCATCATTTTGACCGTCGAGTGATGATTTCGACGCCGCTTATGAATTCCGGGGCCTATTTGGTTGAAGCCCAAATGGAAGAGGGAAATACGGATTATATCGTCGTTTGGTTGAACGATACAGGAATCATTCGCAAACCGCTTGAAAATAAAATCTTTTACTATGTTGCTGATGCAGCAACAGGGAATCCGATTCCGAATGCAACGGTTGATTTTTTTGGTTATAAAATCAGCAACAGAATGGAAACGGATCAGCAACGCGGGAGACGTCGAGTGTCCAATGATTTGGATTATGACATTCAGGAATTGACGGAAACGACGGACGTGAACGGGCAATTGATTGTTGGAAACGACAAAGTTTCGAATCAATTTCAATGGTTGATAACGGCAACAACGCCGAATGATCGGGAGTCCGTCGGGAAAAAAGGGCGTTTCTCTTACGTCGGTTTTATAGGTGTTTGGTACAACCAATGTTATGATGAATCGTACAATCAGGTTAAAGCCTTTTTCATCTCGGACCGTCCCGTTTATCGACCAAAAGACAAAGTGCAGTACAAATTTTGGGTTGGAACGGCCAAGTACGATCTTGCTGATTCCTGCGAAATGGCGGGCAAAGAACTTGTGTTAAGTCTTTTTTCTCCAAAAGGGGACCGGATTGAACAAAAGGTCGTTCTCCTTGACCCTTTTGGAGGTGTAAATGGAGAAGTGGAATTACCCGATCAGGCAGAGTTGGGCGTCTACCATTTTCGGATTGCCGAACTTGTTCGCACTTCCGGCGAAATTCGGGAAGGACGTATTTATGGAGACGGGACAATTCGGGTTGAAGAATATCGAAAACCGGAGTATGAAGTGACTGTTGAGGCCCCGACGGAGCCGGTTGCGGTTGGAGAACCGATTTCTGCCAAAATAAAAGCCAAATACTATTTTGGTACACCTGTCCAAAATGCAAAAGTCAAATACAAGGTTTTGCGTGAACCATTTAGTTCCAACTGGTATCCTGTTCGACCTTGGGATTGGTTTTATGGTCCCGGTTATGCTTGGTTTGCTTATGATACCCCCTGGTATCCCGGTTGGACGAAATGGGGTTGTGTCCGACCAATCGGTTTTTGGTTTCCCAAACGTCCAACAGGACCTCCTGAAGTTGTTTTGGAAAGGGAGGTCGAAATAGGACCGGACGGAACTGTTGCGGTTGAGTTTGACACCTCGTTTGTCAAAGAAGCCTTTCCAAATGACGATCAGAAATACACGATTACGGCGGAAGTTGTGGACCAATCACGTCGGACGATTGTTGGAAGTGGAACGGTTCTTCTTGCGAGAGAGCCGTTTACAGTCAGAACTTGGGTTAATCGGGGATATTATGAACCGAATCAGGCGATTCAGGCCAATGTTCAGGCAAAACGGTTGGACGGAAAACCGATTTCTGGAGATGCCGTTTTGAAACTGTTCAAAATCACATATCCGGGGTCATCTGACCGACATGCCGACTTGGGAGATGCTCAAACGGACAAGTCGGGAAATGCACAATCGAACAGATCGCAAACCGGTCCTATTCAAACGGACGCCAGTTTGGAAAAGAATGTCCAATTAGGTGTTCCAATTGGGCCGAAAGAGACAGAGGTGTATTCGGCCCCGATTTCACTTGACGAGGAAGGTTGTGGATCGTTGACACTCAATGCGGGAGAAACAGGACAATACCGTTTTTCCTGTATCGTCAAGGATTCAGTCGGACATGAACAAGAAGGGGGTTACATTTTCAGCGTTTATGGACCGAAACGAGCGGGAACGGGTTCTTTTGAATTTAATGCGTTGGAACTGATTCCAGATAAGGCGGAATATGCGCCGAATGAAACGGTTGATTTGCGGGTCAACACGAATCGAACCGATTCAACCATTTTGCTGTTTGTCCGACCAAGCAACGGGGTTTATCTTCCTCCTCAAATGCTGAAACTGGACGGAAAAAGCACTTCGGTTAAGATTCCCGTCTCTCTCAAAGATATGCCGAATTTCTTCGTTGAAGCGGTTACAGTTGTGGACGGTCAGACAATAACAGAGCAGAAAGAAATTGTTGTTCCGCCTGAAAAACGGATTCTCAACGTCGATGTTCAACCGTCTTCCTCGGCTTACAAACCGGGAGAAAAGGGGAAAGTGCAACTGAAGATCACCGATTTTGAGGGGAAACCGGTTGTTGGTCAACACGTTGTCAGTGTTTATGACAAATCGGTTGAATACATTTCAGGAGGAAGCAATGTTGGGGACATTCGGGAATTTTTCTGGAAATGGAGACGATATTGTAGTCCGACGACCTGGAGTAATATGGAACGGTATTTTCCGAACATGACTCCGCCGAATGCTCACGCAATGCAATTTCTGGGAGTTTTTGGTGCAACTGTTGCTGATGAAACAGCCGAGTATGGTATGGTCGCAACAAATGGAATGGTCCCGGGAAATAGGGGGCAAGGAAAGGGCCGATTGGGGATTGCGGAACCGCGTATGATGCAAAGGAACATGATGATGAAAGGAATGGATGCAGGAGGTCCTCCTGCTCCTGCTGCTGCTTTTAGTACAAGTCCCCAAAGTGGAGAGATGCTTTTAGAGGTTGCGTATGACGCGAGTGTTGCTGATTCATCTTCATCTGCTGGATCGGTTGATTCCGAGACCGGCGGAAGTGGAACGGGTTTGGTTGAACCGGCAATTCGCAAGGATTTTGCGGATACAGCACTTTGGGTTGGGGCGGTTGAGACGAATGAAGACGGAATTGCCGAGATTGAGTTACAAATGCCGGAAAACCTGACGACTTGGAAAATCAACGTTTGGTCAATGAGTGTTGGAACCCGGGTTGGATATGGTCAAGCCGAAGTGTTGACCCGAAAAGACCTGATTATCCGAATGCAGACCCCGCGATTTCTGGTCCAAAAGGATCAGGTTCTCCTGACTGCCAATGTCCACAATTATCTTGATTCGGAAAAACAGGTTCAAGTCGTACTTGAATTGGACGGTCCGACGTTGATTCCCGGACCCGAAACGCAACTGATTCAGACGGTTCAGGTTCCTTCTCAAGGTGAAGTTCGGGTCGATTGGTCCGTCCTTGCGTCCGTTCCCGGAGATGCCGTGATTCGAATGAAAGCGTTGACCGATCAGGAATCGGACGCAATGCAAAAGTCGATTCCGGTTTACGTTCACGGAATGTTGAAACAGGAAGCGCAAAGTGGGATGATGAAGCAGGACGAGACGAGTCGGACGGTTGAGATTCAGGTTCCTGAAGAGCGACGACCCGACGAGACGCGGTTGACTGTCCGGTTTTCGCCGACATTAGCCGGTTCCATGATTGATGCTCTTCCGTATTTAGTTCATTATCCTTACGGTTGTACGGAACAGACGTTGAATCGGTTTTTGCCGACGATTTTGACACAGAAGGTGTTGATTGAGATGGGGGTTGACCTTGCGGTTTTGGAGAAGGAACATGCCAATTTGAATGCTCAGGAGTTGGGGGATTCGGCGGAAAGGGCAGAATTGCGTCGTCAAGCCGAATCGAAGTCGGGGTCGGGCAATGTTGGGGGAGCCGGACCATTTGGCGCGGTTCAGTTGGGCGGAGTTCAATCGCAGAATCCGGTTTATCGTCAATCCGAAGTCAACAACATGGTTGTAGAGGGGGTGAAACGGTTGAGTGAAATGCAGCTTTCTGACGGGGGTTGGGGTTGGTTTAGCGGATATGGTGAACATGCGTCTGCTCATTTGACCGCTCTTGTCGTTCGCGGACTTCATTTGGCCCGGTCTTGTGATGCTGTTGTTGACGCCGATGTGGTTGAACGGGGAGTCAATTGGTTGAAAAAATATCAGGCCGAACAGGTTAGCTGGATCAAAAACGGCCAATTGGACGAACAAAAACGTCGCTCACTTCGTTGGAAGAGTCAAGCGGATGAAACGGACGCTCTCATTTACATGGTGTTGCTTGAAGTAAAATCTGAATTGGCAAAACCGAATCAAGGACGGCCGGGAATTGTTCGGAATTCAGATCAGAGCATGAATGAGATGCGGGAATTTTTGTACAGAGACCGAACGAAACTGTCCCTTTATGGTGTTGCAATGCTTGGTCTTGCACTTCAGATGCAGAATGACCTTGAACGGGCGAGAATGTGTGAGCGGATGTTGGAGCAGTATTTGGTTCTGGACCAAGAGAATCAAACGGCGTATTTGAATTTGCCCGGTTTTGGCGCAACATTGGGTTTTTGGAGATGGTGGAGCTGGTGTTTTGACGAGATTGAAACACAAGCGTATTATCTGCGACTTTTGGTCCGTTTGAATCCTAAGAGTGAGGTTGCGCCCCTATTGGTCAAATACCTGCTTAACAATCGGAAGAACGCAACATATTGGAATTCGACGCGGGATACGGCTGTTTGTGTCGAGTCCTTTGCCGAATTTTTGCGGGCAACGGGAGAAAATCAGCCGAACATGACGGTTGAGGTTTGGGTTGACGGGGAAAACCGGCAAACGGTCGAGATCAACCCGAAAAACATGTTGCTCATTGACAACACGGTTGTCTTGGAAGGAGCAGACCTTGCGAGCGGAAAACACATGATTGAATTCCGCAAATCGGGGACGGGACCTTTGTATTTCAACACCTATTTGCAGAATTTCACACTTGAGGACCCAATAACCCGGGCCGGTTTGGAAGTCAAGATCGACCGAAAATTCTATCTGTTGACCCGAAAAACGGACGCAAAAGAGGCAGTTGCAGGAGGTCGCGGTCAGTCCGTTGAACTGAACGTCGAGAAATATGAGCGAACGCCGATTACGGAGAGAACGGAACTGAAAAGTGGAGATTTGGTTGAAGTTGAATTGTTGATCGAGAGCAAGAACGATTATGAATACTTGTTGATTGAGGATTTCAAAGCAGCCGGTTTTGAGCCTGTTGAAACGCAAAGCGGTTATAACGGGAATCCGTTAAATGCGTATGTTGAGTTCCGAGACAATCGGGTTTCCTTTTTCCTGAACCGACTTGCGCGGGGTCAACAGAGTCTCTCGTACAGAATCCGGGCTGAACAGCCGGGTCAATTCAGTGTACTTCCGAGCAAAATTGAGGCGATGTATGCTCCTGAATTGAAAGGGAATTCTGACGAATTCAAATTACAATTGGCGGAGTAGGAGAGGAAAGAAGTTCCGTTTAGCCGCGATACAACGTATCGCGCGTCGAGAATCGCAAAAACACAGGCGGAACGGTGTTCCGCCGCTAAACGGAACCCCCCCCATTCCCTACCTTCTCTCCCCTCTCACGCCGCTTGTTGTTGCGGTCCCTGATTCTTGCGATTCGGGGCCTTTTTCCCTTGCAATTGATAAACGTAAGCGAGAACTTCAGCAACAGCGGAATACTGTTCAACCGGGATCGGTTGGTCGACCTCAACCGATTGGTAAAGTGCCCGAGCAAGCGGTTTCCGTTCAATGATCGGAATACCATGTTCAAGCGCAATCCGACGAATTCGTTGAGCTAAAAGTCCCGCGCCCTTTGCAACAACGATTGGAGCCGACATGTTCTCGGGGTCATATTTGAGCGCAACCGCCAATTCCGTCGGGTTGGTCACAACAACATCGGCGTTCGGAACCGCTTGCCCCATTCTCTGTTGCGCCATTTCCCTCTGTATTTGTCGTCGACGTTGCATGATCTCGGGATTACCAAGCGTGTTCTTCATCTCCTCCCGGATTTCCTGCGTCGTCATCTTCAAATCCTGCTCGTACTTCCACTTTTGGTAGATGTAATCAAGAATTGCAAGAATCACAAGAGCAACGGTCATTTTCAGCGCAATCCATAATATGAGTTCAACCATGTAACCGCTGATTTGACCTTCTGTCAGTTCCGTCAATCCCATAATCGATTCTATATCACCTGCAACCGCAAAAAAGGCGACAATCGTGCAGATGATGATTTTGAAAATGCCCATTCCAAGTCGCATAACGCTTTGCATGGAAAAGATACGTCCAAACCCCTTCATCGGGTCAAGACGGGAAAAGTCAAATCCCAATTTGTTGGGCAACCAGAGAATACCGACTTGGGCAAGATTGACTAGGATTGCGCCGAGAATCAACAGCAGACCAAAAAGCGAGAAAAGATTCAGGAACTTGAAAATGCCCGCAATAATGTAATTCAGTATCGTGTCCTGATCCGCCCTCAACCAAAGATCACCTGTTATGTTCTCAAACGTATATTCATAAAAAGCAACCCCAATTGTCCGACATTGTGTTAACAGCGCAATGATTGCAATCAAGAGAATGAGCGCGGACGCAAGGTCCTGACTCTTTGCAACCTGACCTTCCTCCCTCGCCTGTTCTCGGCGTCTAGGAGTTGGATCATGTGATTTTTCTCCGCCTTCATCCGGCATGTTCGTCTGTTAGTGTAGGGGTTAGGGAATAGGGAATAGAGAATGGGGATTAGGGAGAGTATGTAGGAAATAGGAGGTAGAAGTAAAGAAGAAGGGACAGGAAAGATAATTGCGTCACGCGAGTTAAGTGGTTCACCTCTTTTTTGTGATTTTCTTTGTTTTTCATCTTGTTTTCCCTCTTCTACCTCCTCTCTCCCTCATGCTGCCAATTGCTGTTTTCTCACCCTGATTTCCTCCTCAATGATTTCGGCTGCATGAGGTAAGGCGTCAACAATAGTCGGATGAAGGTGTCCGGTCCCGATTTTTTCCAACAAACCATA
This sequence comes from Thermoguttaceae bacterium, assembly GCA_051660685.1. Classification (GTDB taxonomy): domain Bacteria; phylum Planctomycetota; class Planctomycetia; order Pirellulales; family Thermoguttaceae; genus JAVBSX01. Next base: position 19,562 of record JBOFQB010000045.1, read on the forward strand.
TCGTTTCAACACGCAAAACGGTTGTTGCTGTATTCCTGTTATCAAAACTTTGGCCCCAATCCGTTCAGCCCGTTCAACAATTTCTTCTAGTGAATGTAAACCGGTTGCGTCAATAACCGGGACATTTTTCATTCGGAGAATCAGAACGCGCGGAATGTCGGCATCAAAAACGGCGTTGAATTTGCTGACCGCTCCAAAAAAGAAAGGCCCGTTGATTTCAATGATATGAACACCATCTGGAACATCGAAGAGGCGAAGAGCGAGCGGGTCTTCATGAGGATCGTCCTCAAACAGTGAATGGAGCTTGTGATCGACCGTTCCCGTTCGGAACATTTGTTCCATATGTCGCATAAACAAAAAGGACGCGAGAATCAGCCCAACCGGGATTGCCGTTGTCAAATCGAGCAAAACTGTCAGAAAAAACGTAATGAGCATGATACTTAAATCACTTTTGGGGGCATTGAACATCCGACGAAAATGTAGGTGTTCACTCATGTTGAATGAGACGACCATAAGAATTCCGGCGAGAGTACAAAGGGGAATCATTGCGGCATATCGACCCAAACATAGGACGATTCCGAGGAGGACAACGGCGTGAATGAGTCCGGCAATTGGTGTCCGTCCCCCGTTTTTGACATTTGTTGCGGTTCTCGCAATTGCCCCAGTTGCAGGAATTCCCCCAAAAAAGGGGGTAATGACATTGGCGATTCCTTGTGCAACCAATTCTGTGTTGGAACGATGTCTCATTCCCGTCATTCCATCTGCAACGACTGCGGATAAAAGGGATTCGATTGCGCCGAGTATTGCGATTGCGATTGCAGCCCGAAAAAGGTCTCGAAAATGCGACCAATCAATTTGGGGAACTCCAAATGCAGGAAAACTCATTTGCAAGGACATTGCTTCTTCTCCCACTTTTTGACCAATCGTGTCAACGGGAATATTAAGGAAAGTAACGAGCAATGTGCAGACGAGAACAGCGATTAGGGACCCGGGAATCCGTTTAGAGATTCGGGGAGTACAAGTGATAATCAACAGGGTGAGAACGGCGAGACCGACCGACCAGAGATTGATTGTCCCCAGAAAACCTGAAAAGAGGATGATTTTATGCAAAAAATCAGGCGGGACGGTTTCTCCGCCCAGATTGAGTCCAAGAAATGGTTGAACTTGGGACATTGCGATACAGACAGCGATTCCTGAGGTGAACCCAAGAATGACGGGATAGGGGATATACTTAATCAATTTCCCAAGTCCGCTAAGCCCCATAAGAATGAGCAACAATCCGGCCAAAATGGTTGCAACCAAAAGACCTTGTATTCCCTGAGTCTGAACGATTCCATAAACGATGATAATAAAGGCCCCAGTTGGTCCCCCAATTTGGACCCGACTTCCGCTAAAGAACGAGATTAAGAATCCGGCGATGATTGCCGTATACAAACCTTGTTCGGGCGTTACACCAGATGCAATACCGAATGCAATTGCGAGAGGTAGGGCAACGATTCCGGTGATGATTCCGGCAATGAGATCGCCCGAGAATTTCTGGAGAGAGTAACCCTCTTTCAAGACCGAAAACAGTTGCGGACGAAAATTGTTATGTATTTGCCGAAATAACGTGCGGAACATGGAGGAGGGGGGGGGATTAGGGAATAGGGGTTAGGGAATGGGGGATAGGGATTAGGGATTAGTGAAAGAAGGTAGAAGGTAGAAGGAAAGAAGTTTCGTTTAGCCGCGATACAACGTATCGCGCTTTGAGAATCGAAAAAACAGGCGGAACGGTGTTCCGCTGCTAAACGGAGTTCACCCTATTCCCCATTCCCCATTCCCTATATCTCCCCCTATCCCGCTTTTTTGGCTTCATTAGGTTGGTTGATTTTATTGTAAAGTGTTTTGAGACTGATTCCGAGTTCTTCCGCCGCTTTTGCCTTATTCCCCTCATTTCGTTGCAAAGCGGCTTGAATCGCGTCCATTTCAAGATCACGCAAGGTTTTCCCCGACTCGGGAATTTTAGGGTCAAACGACAACAACTCGTCAATCACGCCCGGTTCACCTTTTCCGTTTCTAGGGAGTCCATTTGTAACGGCACTGTTGGAAGTAACGCTGTTTGCAAGGACGGGAATGTCCCGAACCCGGGTAATCGGGCGGTCAGGTCGCCGTAAAACCCGATCATGAACATGTTCCTCATGATCTCTTTGTTCCTGTTCTCTTCGTTCATTTCCGTTTTCTTTCTCTCTCTCGTTCCCTCTCTCGTCCAACTCCCCAAATTGTTCTGTTGCCCCATAATGAGCGGAAAGGGAGACACAAGATGCTTTTTTTGGATTCCGAATAGATTGTGGAAGAGCATCTGAACCGATTGGAAGACTGTCCGCCAAAATAAAGGAATACTCAATTGCGTTTGCCAATTGACGGACATTGCCCGGCCAATCATATTCATACATCATGCTTAAAGCATCTGGGGAAAATAGTTCGTCAACCGTTTTCAGCCCTTTGTTCGAACACAGTCCATTTTGGTATCTTCCGACGAGATGCAAAATCAATTCGGGCAAATCTTCCAACCGTTCACGAAGAGGGGGAAGTTTAATCTCAAACGTGTTAATTCGGAACCAAAGGTCTTCACGAAACTCTCCTTGTAAGACCATTGATTCCAAATCTTTAAGAGTTGCACAAACAACCCGAACATCACAAATTGTTGATGTATTTTCGCCAATTCGGCGGACCTCACCTGATTCGAGAAATCGGAGCAACTTGGCTTGAACCCCTTTCGGCAGTTCGCCAATTTCGTCCAGAAACAGGGTTCCTCCATTTGCAACCTGAAATAAACCTGTTCGATGCTCTTCAGCTCCTGTAAAACTCCCTTTACGATGTCCAAAAAGCTCACTTTCAATGAGATTTTCGGGCAATGCTCCACAATTAATCGCAACAAAGGGGTGTTCAGCCCGACGACTCCGCTGATGAATCGCTTTTGCAACCAGTTCTTTTCCAGTTCCCGTTTCACCAAGAATCACAACCGTTGAATCTGTGGGAGCAATCCGGTCAATCAAACGTTGAACTTGTTCCATTTTGACCGAGGAGCCAATCAACTGCCGTTTTCCCTCAACACGACGTAATTGTTCCTTAACCGCCTTGTATTTTCGCGTCAGTTCGCGTTTTTCCGCAACACGATTCAGAACCCGTTCAATCTCAGCTAATCGACAAGGTTTTGTCAGATAATCCGACACTCCTTCTCGAAGTGCCGCAATTGCTGTATCAAGCGTTCCTTTACCCGTTAGAATAATTGAATCAGCATCTGGACACCTTTCTTGTGCTGCTTCAATCACTTGCAATCCGGTTGCGCCGGGCATGTCCAGATCGACAAACAGACAATCAAAGGAATCTTTTTCAAGAGCAGCGATTGCGGTTAAACCGTCTGGACAAACCGCAACCGTATGCCCCATTCCCGGCAATTCCCGTTGCATGAGTTCCTGCAACGATACTTCATCATCAGCAAAGAGAATTTTCATTAAAAGTCTTCCTCTTCAATCGGGTCAAGAAAACCTTCCAAATGACGACAACGAAGTGGATTTTGCAGTTTCTGAACCGCTTTTGCCTCAATTTGGCGGACACGTTCCCGCGTTACCTGAAAAATACGCCCGACTTCTTCAAGGGTGTAGGAATAACCCCCGTCCAAACCATAACGTAATTTCAGAATTTCACGTTCACGATAGGAAAGTGTATTGAGAACTTTGCCAATTTCGTTCTTCAACATCTCATTTGTTGCTGATTTTTCAGGTTTTTCAAAACTATTATCAGAAACAAATTCTCCAAAACAGGCTTCATCCGTATCACCGACCGGATGTTCAAGACTTATGGGGTTTGCGCCCATTTGCATGATTTTTCGGGCTTCATCAACAGAAAGATCGGCCGCTTCTGCAATCTCGGCAATACTCGGTTCCCGGCCTGTTCGCTGATAAAGATTGCGGGATGCAGCCCGTAATTTCGTCAAAGCATCAATCATGTGAACCGGAATCCGAATCGTCCGGGCCTGTTCCGCAATCGCCCGCGTAATCGCTTGTCGGATCCACCATGTTGCATACGTCGAAAATTTGTAACCCCGACGATACTCAAATTTGTCAACAGCCCGCATAAGACCCGTGTTGCCCTCTTGAATTAAGTCAAGAAAACTGATTCCGCGGTTGCGATATTTTTTAGCAACGGAAACGACCAATCGGAGATTTCCGCGTGAAAGATCACTTTTTGCCTGTTCATAAGCAGCAAGTCGATCCCGCATAAGTTTACAACGATTCCGCAAACTGCGAGGACTCTCTTGCGCGGTCAGAATCAACTGTCGCAATTCATCACGAAGTGCAATCCGCTTTTCAGCAGTCATGTTTGTTTTTTTACTCGAAAGAAGACTGCGAATCGCGTCCATACGTTGCGACATTTTCTCCATTTGCTTCATCAAAGCATGAACCCGACGTGTTCGGACGCTTAATTCTTCCGTTAACACAAGAGCACGTCGGCGTCGTTGCAGAAATCGAACCCTTGCTTCTTGTCGCAAAGAGGGGCGTGTACTTTTTCGGACCTGTAATTCAAAATCATCTGTCATTGAACTGAGCAGAACAGAAAGCGTCTTAAGATTGGCCGGCATTCGTTTAAGAATCTGCTCTTTGGAAAGATGTTCCGTCAACGACATTTTAATAGTCCGGTCAAACGGCAATTTTCCATGATAAACTTTTGTCAACACCGAGAAAGCATTCTGTAATGCAAAGGGGGATTCCATAACACTGCGACGGAACATACGTCGCGTCCATTCTATTTTTTTTGAACAAAGAATCTCTTCTTCTTTTGAGAGGAGACCGAGTATGGACATTTGATTCAGATAGAGCCGGATTGGATCACTGCTCCATTTTTCGACTTCATCGACAGGAGAGGATTGGGATTTGACCGGCGATTCCGTTGTTTCTTCAAAAGGCGATTGTTCTTCTCCGACCCCATTGATTTCTTCTTCATTCAGATCAAAAAGATCATCCTCTGAATCGTCCTGATTTCTAAGGTCAAATTCCTGACGATCAAGCGAATCAAAGAGATCGGAATACTGGAACAGATCAAACGGTTCATCGTTTGGAATCCGTTGTGCTATTTCATCAAGACTTAAACGTCCCTGATTTTTTCCTTTGGTGATTACATCTTGACATTCACAATCGAAAAGGTCAATCCTTGACATACATACTCCTTGTTTCTCGTCTTCCATGACGAGCTGGGTTAAACGAAGGTCATACAAACAATAACGATAAAGGACAATCATTGTCCCCTTGTTCTTTTAATTCGACGTCTCTTCAACTCCTTGTTGATCGCGTCGTTGTTGCAATATTTCGTGCAACTTTTGTTGTTTTTCTTCCCGACTTAAGGTCGCACCTTTCAGCAGACTGATTGATTGAGGATTGCGCCGTTTTGTGTCCCGACGTGTGAAACCTTGAACAATTTCTAGGATATAACGTTCTCTTTTCGCGTCCTCCATCTTCGAGTCCAGCCCTTTTTTAGATGCGGATTCGTCCAATTCAACCAGAATGTTTTTTAGACCTGGATCGTCAAATTGAAGAAGCAAGCGTTCAAAGTGACATTCTCCCCATTCTGCCCGAATCTGACGCCAAGTTTTTTGTATCTCACGCGTCAACGCTGATTGTATCCAATCATCAGGTATCAATTCTTCCGTCCGGTTAAACGTCCCCGGATCAGCAAACCAAAGTTCAAGCAACTCCCGTTCCAAATAATCAAGGGACCAATCCGACTCCGTTGTTGAATCCGTTTCGTTTCCTTCTGTCCCTGAATCCAAACCCGAATCCGTTCGCCGATTCCAACCCGTTGCTGTTTGTGAACGCTTTTGTTTCCAACTCTTTAATCGTTTGTATATCTCATTTTCTGCAATTTGAAACCGAATCGATAAACGGTTGATTGTTTTGGCAAGTCGCAATTCAGCCGGATCATCACGACTCATTCCTTCTGGAGTCGATGCAATCACGGAAATCAATCGGTCAAGTGCTTGTGATGAACCAATCACATCTTCCTTCAAATCAATCCCCCGAACTGCTGTCCGAAATGCGTGCTCAAGAGCGTCAATCCCTTCCTCTTTCAGCAACTGTTCAAACGTCTCTTTACCATTCTCCAACAGAAACTCGCAAGGATCAGCCCCTTCTGGAAGTGTCAGAATCGACAAATCCGCCCCTTGTGCAACAAAAAGCTCCAAAACTTCATTCGCCCGCTTCTGTCCCGCCTCATCTCCGTCTAAAACCAGAATCATTTTTTCTGCAAACCGTTTCAGTATGCGGATATGTTCTGCTCCAAGTGCTGTCCCAAGTATTGCAACGGAATCACTCAGACCGACTTGATGTGACATGATACAATCGGTGTATCCCTCCATGATAAGCACGCGACGACTATTCCTGATCGTTAATCGGGCTATATCCAATCCGTAAAGCGACCGTTGCTTGGAAAATAAGGGTGTTTCGGGCGAGTTAATGTATTTGGCCCGGCTTTGCAATGTCGAACCGGGTAAAAGGCGACCTCCAAATGCAATCGTTCGATCCTGTGTATCCCGAATCGGAAATAATAACCGTCCCCGAAATCGGTCGTAATAACGATCCCCTTGCTTGACCCGACCTGATTCATCTTGTGAAACGGCTAAAATTCCAACCGCTTCCAAATACGCAATCCGTCTTGTATGACGTTCAACTCGTTTTAACAACCAATCCCGTTCAAGCGGGGCATATCCCAGTTGGAATTGCTCGATACTCTGTTGCGTGATTCCTCGCTCTTTCAAATACTCTCGCGCGTTTGCCGCTTCATCCAACGTCAATAACGCTTTGTGATACTCCTTCTGAACCCAATCCATAACCTGATACAAGGTCCGTTTGGAAATCTCCGGCTGTTTTGCCCCTTCTCGATCACCTGATTGGAAATTCGGTTGAAACCCCGATTGAACACTTGATCGATCATCCAATTGCCCGGCATAAACGTCTGACCAATCCTGCTCTTCCTGACTTGCTTCTAACAACAAATCATTCGGATCAATTGTCCCATTTTTCTTATCTGTTGAGACAGGTCGATTCAACAACAAACGCTGTTTTGGACTTGGTAAGGCGATCCCGGCAATATCGGCCAATATTTCAAGGGCTTCCTTGAAATCAACCTTCTCCATCTGCATCATAAAGGAGAAAATATCCCCCCCAACATTGCAGACCCAGCATTTATACGATTGACGGTCGGGATTGACTTGGAGACTCGGACGGGAATCATCATGCCAAGGACAACGTCCAACGAACAGGCGACCTGATCGACGGAGCGGAACAAACCGCGAAACCAGTTCAACAATGTCAACAGCATCCCGGATTTGTTCTTTTACGTTTTCGTAAGACGATTGCGACACAAACACTCCCGGGTTTTGATTCCTCTGAATCGGATAAGAGTTGGAACTCCATTTCTCACCAAAAGGGCTGTGTTGCAGAAAACATGTTTTTGCTCGCCCTTTTGTCCAGCGAATCCGTTCGCCTGATCGGCAGAAACTCTCGTCTCTCCAATTGTGCGCGGAAGTCTAAACCATTTCCTGAAATAGGTCAACGCCAATTTTGACCTATTTGGGTTTATTTTTCCATTTTTATTAAAGTTTCTTGAAAAAGAGATTGAGGCAGGTAAGGGAAGAGAAGAAAAAGCCCCTTGTTTCTTTTCTCATTCCTCCTTTCCCTTTCCTTATTGAACAGGCCGAACAATGTTGAGCGTCTCGGTTTTCGGATCATACTGATATTCATGTCCGTCCGGCAATTCCGGCAAACGAATCTGATTTTCCTGTATAATCGACTTCATGAACTCTTCATGACTTGCAGGTCCCTTGTTGTCGTTCATTGCTTTGTATATCTGCATCGATTTCGGTATTTGCATGTCAAAGACCGCTCGTTGGTTCGCCTTAAAGTATTCGCTGACAGGAACAGTAACGGGACTCATCATTGCGGGGGACTTCGAGTAATCCCCTTTCCCGGTTACACCAACTTCTGCTCGAACCGTTTCTGTCCGAACCGTTTGCTCTTTCACCTCTTCCTTCACTTTTTCTTTCACCTCATCGTTGATCTCTTTTTTTGGCATTTCAGGTGAAACACTTGGTTGCGCCGTTTCCTGTTCCCTAGTGTTTTCGGATGTTTGTGTTGCAGTCGAGTTCATTGATTGCGACGAATTGGACGTTTCTTTTTCGGTGTCGGCTTTATAACGGACATGTCGCGGTTTTCCGGCGTCACAACCGAGAAGGAGGAGAAGAGAAAGGGAAATCACAAAGACAAACGGTTTAAGCAGGATTGTTGACATCTGAAATTTCTCGTCAAAGGATAAAAAAACGAGGGATTATTCCGCAACCCCTCAACCCCTACAGTATACGCCTCTATTTTCTGGTAATCAAGAAGGAGCGAAAACGGTTGGAACTGGAAACAGCTCGCCTGAATGAAAGAGGATTGCCAATTTGTTCGGACGACTCCGAAAATAACTGTTTTCAAAGGTCAATTGACAAACCAATCGCATTTTTCCTATTTTCTCTTTTTTCTCAAAATACCGTCCTTTTGCTAAATTATTCATTTTATCATTGCCGATTCATATTGCATCTCGAATTCATCCCAGTTACTCCACTTGACCCAATATACCTATGTTAGTTTTATCACGTTTCCAAAATCAGAGTATTCACATTGGTAACGACATCGTTATCACTGTTGTTGATGTCCGAGGTGACCGTGTACGGATTGGTATTGACGCTCCTCAAAACATTCCGGTCAATCGACAGGAAGTTTATGATAGAATTTTGGCCCAATCGGACCAAAAAAGAGTTGTGCCGATTGTTGTACCGACATTTCCAGAAATCGGAATGCCAATTGCCGATTTTCTTCCGCATTAAGAGCAACATTGGAACTTTGAACCAAAGACGTTGGACGTTCGGTTGAATTTGACCTGATGTCCAACGTCTTTTTTTATTCATATTGCTCACGTTGCCTATATTGTGCAATCATTCCTCTTTGTTTATTTGCACTATTCTTTCTATTTCTCTTGTTTTCTCTTTTGCAATCCCCTCAACCGTCAATTGATTCCCAAGTTCCCATGATTCAATCCTTCTTCCTCATCCTCCCAACCCTCCTTCACAACTCGCCGTTCAACATTCCGCTCGTTCCTGTTTTACCGTCTGTTCCAATCATACAAGCACGAAAAAAGAACTTTTAACTTCTTGGCCTATTTTCCTTTCTTATTGCAAATTCGCTTTGCCGACTATTGTTGCGAGGAATACTCTCCTCTCGCAATTGTTGCAGGAAATAGTTGACCCTGTTGATGATTGTGTAGACAGCATTCTCTATTTAGTGAGGATTGGACGAAACATGACTGGACTCTACGTTGCATCAAATACGGCTGCTCTCGGTTCGCAGATCAATCTCCAGCGTAATACGAATACGCTTTCTGAAGTGATTACACGACTCAGTACGGGTTTACGAATCAATTCCGGGAAAGATGATCCGGCGGGGTTGATTGCAAGTGAATTGCTCAAAAGTGATATAACGGCAACGAACAAGGCGATTCAGAACACACAAAGGGCGAACAGTGTGATTGGGATTGCCGAAAGTGCCCTTGGTCAAGTGTCCGTCCTGCTCAACGAAGTGCGGGCCCTCATCAATGAAGCGGCAAATAAGGGCGCAATGACAGATGAGCAGATTGCAGCGAACCAGATGCAGGTTGATGCTTCGATTGACTCGATTGACCGGATTTCGCGGACGACGAATTATCAGGGGCAATTACTTTTGGACGGTTCGTTCGACTTTTATGTTCAGGGAATTGACCGTAACATGGTTGATCGGGTTCAGATTGACAGTGCAAGTTTTGGGGCAAAACAAGGGGTTGAGGTCAACATCGACATTCTCGCGGACGCGCAAGCGGCGAAACTGTCGTATGCTTACGGTTATACCTCAACACCTGTCGTTCTCGAAATCGGCGGAAATTCCGGCAAAAATATTTTCAAATTCGATGCAAACGCTTCTGTTGGAGAAATGGCAAAAGCGATCAACATGTTGGCGGACTCTTCCGGGGTCGTCGCTGTTGTCGGTAAGGATGCAACGTATGGTCAAATCATGTTGACAAGCGCAGGTCTGAATAATGACATCAATTTGAAAGCGTTGACAGCCGGTTCTGCAGCCGGAAATTATTCGGTCAAATTTACAGCCGGGAATTCTGAGACGACAAATGTCGTCATAACGGATCCGATTGCGAACAATACGGGGGTGATTGACTTCCAACTTCAAATGGAACCCTGGAGAGCAGCGTCTGCGACGATTGACGAATCCATGATCGGGATTAATTCGACCCGATTCAGTCTCTTCAGCAATCCGAATGCTTCACTGACAATCAACACAACACAGGGGAAACTGGTCAACACAATCAATTTGATTGCGGCAGACCCGGGGAATACGAATCCTGACATTAACGGTCCGATTGCCGTTGCGCTTGATAAGAATGGTGTTCTGAACATTGAGTATCATTCGTTCAAGACGGGGGGATTGGCAACAACAGTTGATGATATTGTTGCGGCGATCAACAGTGCTTATCCGCAATTTTCGGCGACATCGATTCTGGGAACAACGGCGTTGAATTCAAGTACCGATAAGGGGAAAATTGCCGGAATTGATTTGCGAACGAACAATGCGATTCAATTTGCGGCCAATCAAGCTGGAGAAGCAATGAACAATACGGATGTTGTTTTCATTAACAACACCGAGTTGTATAACATTATGAATGGAACGCCGGGTTCGATTGCAATTGGTTCTCCTCAACGAGCGGGAGTAACAGTTGGGACGGACGGGGCGGGGAACACGTTTTCTTTACTCGCAACAGAAGCGGGTTCAGAATACAATGGAACCAAACTGGCGGTCGTTGCGGGAACGGGAACGGTTCCAAGTGCGAGCGGTTCAGTTGGCGGGACAATTACCGTTTCACTTGCAAATGGTGTTAATGTTGAAGATGTAACAGCTGATATGATCAATCAGGCTCTTAGTGAAGCAAGTTACAAACTGGCCGTTAAAACGTCGGTTGCATCCAATACGGCTTTTGTTACATCTCCCGCTGATTTGGGGACGGTTCTAGGAGCAGCGGTTCTGGGGGATTATCAGGGAACGGCGACCCCTCCTCCTGCATCAGCGGTTGGGGCGGTTTATTCGGGGGTGTATGGAACAGATGGAACAACGATTTTGGATGTGAATGCGGCGACCGCACAAGTCAATGCGGTTTTGGGCAGTACAAAAACAGTGACAGTTCCTCAAGTTGCATCGACGACGATTTCGTTGAATGCGGGGGGGACCAGCACGTTGACGATTTCGGCCAATAATACGGGGAGTCAGTACAATGGAGTCACGTTTAATTTTGCGACAACGACGGGGGGAACCGGGGCGGTTTCTGCCGCGCAAAATGGTAATGTGATAACGATCACGGTTGATGCAGCCAATTTTAATGCTGTAACAGCATCAACAATGAATGATGCGTTGAGAGCAGCCAATTTGGGATACAATGTGACCTTAACGGGCGCAGCATCGGCGATTACGGCGGGGACGACGACGTTGACATTGGGGACGAATAATGGACTGACGGGAGATACGACCGGGGTGAACACCGTGATTGGCGGGACATTTGGTTTGGGAGCGAGTGAAGTTCCGGCGTCCTTTACACTGGATGGTGCGAACAAGGTGATGAATGTTCAGGACCCTGTTACTTATGTACGAACATCGCAACGGGCTCAGACCGTGTTTTATGACGGGGCCAATTACCTGACCTTTGCGGTTAATGCGGGGGGGAGTGCGCTCAATGGAATGGACATTAAGTTGGAAAATGACAGCACGAATTACACGAACGGGAAAATTGCGGTTGCGTTTAATCCAACAGATGGTCTTTTGCATATTGTGGGTGATTTGGCAAATGCCAGTTATGCGAATTTTCTTCAAGCCGTAAAAGATGCAACGAATGGAACCGTAACGGTTGCTGTTTCGAGCAGTCCGAATTCCTCTGTCCTGATTCCGACCGGTTTGGAGAAGATGTCGGCTCTTGCAAATGCGTTGGGGGGCGGGGGAGTGAACACGTTCCAGTTGGGAGATCGGAATACGTCGCTGAATATATCGGGGACACCCGGGAATATCGGTGTTGTCGGGGGTAAAATGGGGACGGATTTTGGGGCGATTATTTACAATGCTCAGAATGGAATTACAACGGCGAATGATGTGATTACCACGATCAATAATGATTCGGTCTTGAGCAAGTTGATTTCGGCGGAAAATTTTGTGGACAGTAATGGAAGTGGTCTCATTTTTCTCGCGGGAGATGCGAAGGAACGGGTCCGTCTCTTTGCGTCGGCAATGCAAGGGGGGTATTCGGGGACGACTTCGGTTGTAACGGCGAATGAACTGATTGATTTTATCAACAATCATGAAGTGCTAAGTAAGATGTTTGCGGCGCAACTTGCGATTGGGAATACGGGGGAAGGATTGCTGACGTTATTCCAAGAGGTTGCCTATTATGGTGATCCCCTTTTGGAGACGGGCTTGCAATTTTTGGGACCGGCAGGGTCGCCGAACATTGAGTTCCGAACGGGAGGAGCGAATCAGAACCTTTCGATTGCCTTTATCAACAATCCGGTCCTTAATGCTCATGCTTCTCTTGCGGCGACGAATGCAAATGCGGCGTATACGTTGACCGCGACGCAAACGGGAGTTGAGTATGAGGATGTTGCGGTTCGTTACATTCGTATGGACAATACGTTTACTCCGGCTGATAATTATGCAACGTTTGAGCCGGGTGATTCTGCTGCTTTTGCATATTGCAGCATCAATACGACGAAGAATGGGACGAATGAAGAAGTGGGGAATTTCATTTTGACCGCGAACAATAAGGGTTCCAATTACAATGACGTTCAGGTGATGATTCAGTTGGACGCGACTCAGACGGATAAGGCAACGGCGGTGTTTGACCCGAGTTCCAAGCGAATGATTGTGACGGTGAATGACATTACGGTGAAATTGCAAGATGCAATTGCCGCAATCAATTCAGAAGGGACCTTCAATGCGGCGTATGATTACAGTTACAACTCGACACCCTTTAGCGATGTTGGAATGGTTGATTTTTCGCAACTGTTGACGGGAGCAACACAACGGTCGCCGGTTTCAATAGGGAATACTTATGCGACAGGCGGTCATAAGGGAGGGGTTGTGACGGTTTATCTGGCCGGTTCAGATAAAGAAATCACAGCACAAGCGGTTTCGGATGCAATCAATAATAGTGTTGCAACGAAATCGTTCTTTGTCGCGTCGATTTATCCGGGAAGTACAGGTCAAGGGGTGATTGACATTCGCAAGGACACGCTTGGTGTTGTTTCGGGCAATCCGTCGGAGATGGATTACAAGATGATAACGTCGATTACGAAGACGGGTTGTTCGACGGATGCTCCCTACACCATGGTTGTGAATCTGGCGACAGATGCAAATGGTAATTCGATTACGTCGGCGAGTGATTTGGTGAAGTATTTCAGTAATTTGACGGCGGAGCAGACGAAGGGGATCAGTGTGAGTCTTTGGAAACCGGCCGGGATTGATAATGTTTCTGATTTGTTCTGTATTGAACAGGATGGTCGTGGAATTTTGAAACCGACGGGATATTATGACTTGTGTGATCGTTGGATTGCGTCGCCGATTGAGTTTATCACGGCGAATACGGATTGGGTCGATCAGCAACCGCGAGGTCGCGTCGTTGCGGTCAATGGAGCAAGTGCTTCTTATGATGTGATTGCGATGAAAGCGGGGACGGAGTACGAGGGGGTTCGGATACAGTATCAGGCTCTTGTGGACAATGCGTCACAACCGTCGGTTTCGTATGATGTAGCGAATAAGATCATTACGGTCAACATTCGTGAAGGGGAAACGACAGCGGCGCAGGTGAAGTCGATGATTGAGTCCTCGGAATCGACGAAGACGTTGTTCAAGGTCGACTTAGTGGACAGCGCGGGTAATGGGGTCGTGACGTTGACGGACAATTCGTTGTCACTTTCAGGGGGTCGCATTCGTCAAGGAACGGTTGGAGGGGCGAGTTTGACGGGAGCGACGGATGCTGACCCGAACCGATTGACGTTTATGTCAACGGGGGTTGGTTCCAAAGCCCTTGTGTCAGTTCGGGTCATTGAGGGCTTTTTTGAAGTGAAGGATGAATATGGTCGCGTCAATGAACGTGCAACGGGGCAGGATATGCAAGCCCTAATCAATGGTTTGACAACGACGTCAAATGGACGGACACTTTCGGTGAATACCTCGACCCTTACGATGTCCGTTACGATGAGTGAGGATGCTAAAGCGGGGGATTCGACGCAGTTTTACATTGCATCCGGGGGAGCAACATTCCAGTTGGGCCCTGATGTGGTCTCGAATCAGCAGATTCGGGTTGGTATTCCGAGTGTGAACAGCACACGATTGGGGGGTCTGAGCGGTTATCTTTACGAGTTGAAGTCGGGTGAACGGGCTGCACTTGGGACGAATCCTGAATTGGCGGATAAAATCATTCAGGAAGCGATTTTGTCGATTGCAATGACGCGAGGTCGTTTGGGTGCTTTACAGCGTAGTACACTCGAACCGAATATGGCGGCGTTGGAAGATACGGTTCAGAAAATGTCTGAAGCAGAAGCGAGTATATCGAACGCCGATTTTGCGGTCGAAAGTTCTCGCTTGACACGAACCCAAATTCTGGTTCAATCCGGTGCTTCTGTTCTGGGAATTGCTAACCAACTTCCTCAGTATGCCGCAATGCTGATTGGAAGGTAGGAAGTAGGGGATAGGGGATAGGGATTGGGGAATAGGGGGATTGGGGGAACTCCGTTTAGCGGCGGAACACCGTTCCGCCTGTTTTTTCGATTCTCAAAGCGAGATACGTTGTATCACGGCTCAACGAAAGAGCTTCATTCCCTATACCCTAACCCCTATTCCCTATACCCCATTCCCTACCTTCTTTCTTTTATTATGCGCTTTCCCTGGTTGCTGTTTGGTTGTCTACTAACAGGTGTCGGTCTGTTGTTTGGGCGGGTTCTGGTCGGGGACCAACAGTTTGCTTTTCGGGACGGGGCCCATTTTTATTTTCCGCTCTTTCGCTTTATTCAGGAAGAATGGTCCTCAGGACGTGTTCCGCTTTGGAATCCCTATGAAAATCTTGGGCAACCCCTTTTCGCCAATCCCTGTTCTAGCGTTCTGTATCCCGGGAAATTGCTGTTTCTGCTCCCCCTTTCCTACACGTTTCTCTATCACCTCTACATCGTTCTCCATGTCGTCCTCGCCGGAATCACGATGTATCGTTTGGTTCGACATTGGCAGATGCGCGTTGACGCCGCATGTTTGGCCGCAATGACGTATTCACTTGGCGGTTGCGTGCTGTATCAGCATCTGAACATTATCTTTCTGGTCGGGGCTGCTTGGTTGCCTGAATCCATTCGTTGGGCCGATCTCGCGTTTCAAGGTTGGGCGAGCGAGCAAAAGGTTGACGATTTGACGAAACGTCGTCGATCTTTCGTCCCGACCTGTTCGGCTGCTGTTCTTGCCGGTCTCTGTTTTTCCATGATGATTTTGGGCGGGGACATTCAAGCTGTTTACAACGGATTGCTGTTTGTCCTGTTGTTGGGGCTCTTTCGCGGACGAAGAACCTCAAGGTTGGAAAACGGTGTTGTGACGAATGATGTTGAGAAAAACGCTAAGAATGGACGTTTTGCGATTCTTTCAAATCTATTGAACCTTAAAATCAGGGATCATGCGGGCAAGATGTCCGGGTTCCCGGGGATTTTTTTGCGGACAACCCAAGTGATGTTGGTGATTGTCCTGACCCTGTTTCTCGTCGGGGCTGTTCAGATTCTTCCGTCTTGGGAATGGTCGCAAAAAAGTGACCGGGTTGAACCGCGAGTCCCGCAATCGGTTTGGGCAATGCTCAGATCAGGGGATTGGGAGGAGATTCAGGACGGTTTCCTTGCCCGGTTGCCAAATAAGGGGGAAAATAAGGAGGAAAATAAGGAGGAAAATAAGGAGGAAAATAAGGAGGAAAATAAGGAGGAAAATAAGGAGGAAAATAAGGGGGCGAAAGGGGGAGAAAAAGGGGAAAAAAAAGAAAGTGGGGGGGAAAAAGAGGGTGAGACTGGGGGGAAAAATAGGGTTGAAACGGGACATTTTCGGACGATGTACCACTTTAGCGTTTCTCCCCGGAGATTGGCGGAATACGTCTTCCCCAACTTCAGCGGTCGTCCCTATCCCGAAAATAGTCGTTGGTTGCATTTCCCGGTTTGGGACGATTATATCTGGGTTCCGTCACTCTATTGCGGCCTGATTCCCTTTCTGCTCGCTTTGTCCGCTTTGCGTTTTCGCTTTGGAAGGAACAAACAGCTGCTGTGTCCGGGAACAAACGACCGGTTAGGCGTGTTGCTCAGTTGGACATTGCTGTTTTCCGTTCTCGCGTCGTTCGGTCAGTTCGGAATCGGTTGGTTGCTGAACCGATTTTTGGGAGAAACAAGCGGAATAGGCGATCCGGTCGGGGGAGTCTATTGGTTGCTGAATCTGCTCCTGCCCGGTTATGCCGGTTTTCGATACCCGGGAAAATGGTTGACCTTTGCGGCTCTTCCGCTTGCTGTTTTGGCCGCAATCGGTTGGGATCGAATTTTTGGACGCTTTGAAGAACGATTGACGGGGCAGATCGAGGAGCAGGTTGAAAGGGTTGCAGCGATTAAGAAGGTCAGAGATGTTGAGAAAATTGAACGTGTTGCAGATGTTAGGGATTTTGAAAAAAGGGGAAAGGTTGCAAATACGGCATCTATTGTAAACCTTGCGAACCATGAAACAGTTGCAGCGATTAAAAAAAGTGAGGAGATTGAAAATCATCGGGTCCGCAAACGTCTCAACAAACTGTCATTTCTGGTGTTCGGAATTGCCGTTCTCCTGCTCAGCGTTCTGCCCTTTTGGAAGTTTCAGGCGCAAGACTGTTTGATGTTCGGACCCTTTGACTCTGAACTTGCCCGAATCGGCTTGTTCTGGTCAATCGCCCAAACCCTGATCGTCCTCGCCCTCTTCCATTTGCTCTTGTCCCTGTCCCGATTACAACCGAAACGGGGCAAAAAGGGGCATTTTGTCGGAACGCAGGCATCTTGCCTGCATCAAGAAAAAAACGCGGGCAGGATACCCGCGTTCCAGTCGGCAAACAAACTGTTTGCCCGATTGATCCTTCTCCTTGTCCTGATTGACCTTTTTTGGGCCAATTCTTGGTTGGTTCCGACGACCTCACGAGATGTTTTCAAGACCGAATCCCCTTTACTCGGATTGTTGCAACCGGTTGAACAGAATGAGGCTTTTGTGCAAAACGCACATTCTGGGAAATCTGGGAACAGTCAAAAATTTGAGAATATTGAAGACTTTGCAGAAAAAGGCATTTCGTCGGGGGTTCCAGTTCGGCTTTACCGTTCTCCGGTCTGGTATCCCGAATCTTTTTTGAAGGAACAGAGTGCCGACCGATTGCCGGAAAGTGTCCGCTTTGACCGAAACACGTTGTTTCCTGAGTACACGCTTGAAAACCGAATTGCCGTTATTAACGTGCCCGGAACTTTGATGAATGGAGCCTATAAGAATCGCTTAAAAAGCATTTGGTCGGTCAGGACGACGAGTCGGTTCGGGGTTGAAGCGGCAAAGCGACTTGCCGAACTTGGGGTCGAGTACATTGTGGTTCCTGCAAAAGAGGAACCGGACGAAGAATCGTTTGACTGTCTGTATCGTGATTTTGACGAGGATTACGCTCTTTGGAAGTTGAAGTCTTCCCCGTTCTTCCCGAGCACCCCAACTTCCGGCATCACCCCCTCAAAACGGGCTTGGTTGCGGTCCTCCCAAAAACCTTGTCCGATCATCGAATACCAACCGGGTTACATTGTCCTTGAAGTCGATCTGGAAGAGGCAGAGACGGTTGTTCTTGCGGAACAATTTTGGCCGGGTTGGCGAGCAACAGTCGAGACGGTTGTGAGCGGGACGGATTCAGGTACAAAGGCGGGGGGACATTCGGAAAGGTTGGCACTTTCGGAGGTGAAAGACATTCGGGACGGTTTGAATGTTCCAATGCAGAAAGCGCGGAGTATGACGGTTGAGGTTTTTCCGGTTGAAGAGGTTTTACAGGGGGTTAACGTGCAAGCCGGGAAATCTCGAATCACCTTTCAGTATCGCCCGAACCTGTTCTACCTCGGTCTCGCTCTGTCCTTTTGCGGCCTAATCGGAGCCGGAACCCTCCTCGGTTTAACCGCGATACAACGTATCGCGCGTACTTAGCCGACCAAACGCGCAGAACGACGTTCTGCGCGTATTTTGAGCGGTTCAATCATTGGTGTAGACGACAACAGGGTATCTTAACTGCGGAGCAGTGACACTATTGTAGCCCGGGGTGAAGGGAGCAACGCGACCGCAACCCCGGGTTAAGCGTCCCCCCAACAAAACAAGCTCCGTCGGAGCGACACAAGAACCAATTGGCAAAATATTTGCATGTTTTTTTGGGTGTGTCGCAGCTATGCAGCTCTTTTTTTGTCCCACACCCAACCCGGGGTTTCGCTGCGCTTCACCCCGGGCTACAATAATGTCGCTGCTATGCAGCTAAGAAATTACAGTAATGACCCTATTCCGCAGTTCCCTCCCCTCCTCCCCCCTCCCCCCCTATTCCCCAACCCCTATCCCCTATTCCCTACCCCATGTCCCTCATTCAAGACCTTCTTGCCAATCAACCGGTCATCAATCCTTCTTTACTTGCGGCGGATTTCACAAAGCTCGGTTCAGAAATTCAACGGCTTGAAGAAGCAGGGGCGCAGATTTTGCATCTGGACATCATGGACGGGCATTTTGTCCCCAACCTCAGTATGGGGATCCCAATCGTCCAGTCAATCCGCCAAATCACCGATCTTCCCCTCGATGTTCATTTGATGCTGGACAATCCCGCCGATTTTTTGGTCCCGTTCCGAAACGCCGGAGCTGACCTCCTGACCGTCCATATCGAGGTTCTCCCCGACCCCCGAGCGGTTCTGGAACGAATCCGCGACCTCGGAGCAATCCCCGGTCTCTCGCTCAACCCCCCGACACCGCTCGAAACCGTCTTGCCCTTTCTCGATTATTGTGACCTCCTCTTAAACATGAGTGTCATGCCAGGTTTCGGCGGACAAAAATTTGACCAAACGGTTTTGGAAAAAATCAGGGTCCTCGACGCCTACAAGGAGCGAACAGGGAGCGAGTTAGTTCTTTCAATCGACGGGGGAATCAACGAGGAGACAATCGGTCAGGCCGCCCAAGCGGGAACCAACCTCTTGGTTGCCGGAACCGCCGTCTTCAAAGCCAATGATTATTTTGCCCAAATGACCCATTTGCGAAATCTGGCTCGCGGTTTAACCGTTTAGCCGCAGAACAACGTTCTGCGTGTATTGAAATCTCTGTACACGCGATACGTTGTATCGCGGCTAAACTTAGGTCGTCCCTACGAGACTACAAAATTCGTGCAAATCATACCTCCCCCTTGTTTCACCCCATATTTCGTGTAATCTATCTCGCTCCACTGGATAGTGCGTATCCCGTCCTCTAAACGTACAGCCTAAAAGCTAGTGTAGCTCAATTGGCAGAGCAGTTGATTTGTAATCAACAGGTTGAGGGTTCAAGTCCCCCCACTAGCTCTGTTGGTCGATGAGGAAACACGCAAAACAGTGTGAAAAAGGGGGGATTTCCCGAGCGGTCAAAGGGGGCAGACTGTAAATCTGTTGTCAACGACTTCGGAGGTTCGAATCCTCCATCCCCCATTTTGCGGGTGTAGCTCAATGGTAGAGCCATAGCCTTCCAAGCTAAAGACGAGGGTTCGATTCCCTTCACCCGCTTATATTGTGAAGAAAATAGGAAACATAGGTAATCCTTACCGCTGCCGTAGCTCAGTCGGTAGAGCACATCCTTGGTAAGGATGAGGTCGTGGGTTCGATTCCCACCAGCAGCTTTTGACGAGTTAGAACTATTAGATCGTTTAGCCGCCAAACACCGTTTGGCGCGACTCTAACACGTCAGTTACGCGACAAGCGTTATTTGTCGGCTAAACAATTAAACATTTTCATTCAGGAGATTTCAACATGGCGAAAGACGTATTTCAGAGAACCAAACCTCACGTCAACGTCGGAACCATCGGTCACATCGACCACGGCAAGACGACGCTGACCAGTGCTATTCTCGCAGTTCAGGCTCAGAAAAACCTTGCAAAGGTCAAAAGTTACGCTGATATTGCGAAGGGCGGAACCGTCCGCGACGCGACAAAGACCGTTACGATTGCGGTTGCACACGTTGAGTACGAAACGGACAAACGACATTATGCTCACATTGACTGCCCGGGTCACGCGGACTTCATCAAGAACATGATTACGGGTGCTGCCCAGATGGATGGTGCAATCCTCGTCGTCGCAGCAGATGCCGGTCCGATGCCGCAAACCCGCGAACACGTCCTTCTCGCCCGTCAGGTCAACGTCCCCAAACTCGTCGTCTTCCTCAACAAAATTGACCTTCTGGATGACCCCGAACTCCTCGAACTCGTTGAACTGGAAGTTCGTGAACTTCTCACGAAAAACGGATTTCCCGGTGATGATGTCCCGATTATTCGTGGTGTCGCTCGTGATGCCCAACAGAAACCGGGCGATCCCGCTGCTTCGCAGTGTATCACCGACCTGATGAATGCGATTGACGATTACTTCCCCGAACCTGAACGTGAACAGGACAAACCGTTCCTTATGGCGGTTGAAGACGTGTTCTCGATTGAAGGTCGTGGAACTGTTGCAACCGGTCGTATTGAACGCGGTGTCATCAAAACAGGTGAAGAAGTCGAAATCGTCGGTTTCTCCGATGAAAAACGTAAGGTCGTTTGTACCGGCGTTGAAATGTTCAACAAAACCCTCGATCAGGGTATGGCTGGTGATAACGTTGGTCTTCTTCTCCGAGGTGTTAAACGTGAAGAAATCATGAGAGGTCAGGTTTTGGCCAAGCCGGGTTCCATCACCCCGCACACCACGTTTGAAGCCGAAGTTTACGTCCTCTCGAAAGAAGAAGGTGGACGTGCAACAGCGTTCTTTAACGGTTATCGTCCGCAGTTTTACTTCCGTACAACGGACGTGACCGGATCGATCAACCTTTTGGGGGATGCCGAAATGTGTATGCCCGGTGATAATGTTAAACTTCAGGTCGAACTGATTTCGCCGATTGCAATGACGGAAAATGCCCGATTTGCAATTCGTGAAGGTGGTCGAACCGTCGGTTCGGGTGTTGTGACCAAAGTGTTGAAATAAGTTGCCTTTTTTGTTTAGCCGCGTGTACAACGTACCGCGCGTATTAAATTCTATACGCGCGGAATGTTGTTCCCCGACTAAACGGTAGAGGGGAGTAGTTTAGTGGTAGAACTGCGGTCTCCAAAACCGCTGGTGGGGGTTCGATTCCCTCCTCCCCTGCTTTGCATTTTTTTTATCGGCCAAAAAAAGGGTTGTTTTCCCCCTTCCATACCTATGTCCGAGATTATTAAAGAGATATTTAGTACACGAAGATACAAATCTGCACAAGGAAAAATGGCGCGGCGTCTGACGATGATCGCAGCAGCCCTTTTCTTCTTTGCTGGAGCTTATACACTGTATCTTCACCTGCCTGCCTCACTGTTTGTTCGCGGTGTTTCCGCAATGCTCATTGGTGCTGTCGGTTTTTGGCTGTCTTATCGGGCTGTCAATTTTCCGGCGTTTGCTGACTTTTTGGTGTCGGTCGAAGCGGAAATGATGAAGGTATCCTGGCCCTCCCGAAATGAACTGTATGTGTCGACAATTGTCGTTCTCATCGTTCTCGGGTTGCTTGCCGTGTTGATCTATGCGTTCGACATTTTATGGTATGGCGTTTTTCACTGGTTCTTACCGATTATTTAGGATATTTTCGACATGGAAGAAGAACGTGTAGCGGAGCTTGAAGAACAAGCAGTCCCGGAAAACGTCGGTGAGGTTGCCTCATCCGCTGTCGATGATGGTGTGTACCTGAAGGTTCGGACGGAACGGCCTGTTTTGGAATCCAAAGACGAGGAATTGTCTGAGGAGCCGGTTGCGGCAAAAGGTCGGAAGAAGACAGCCCGGGTCAAGGTCGTTAAAGAGAAGGTCGTCAAAGAGAAAAAAGAAAAGCCGGTCAAGGAAAAGAAGGAAAAAGCCGAGAAACCGGAGAAGTATCACGATTTTCCCGCTCCTGCTCCGGTTGAAGACCCGAATTATGTGCCCGGTTCCGGCAAAGATTGGTATATTCTCAAGGTTCAAGTGAACCGGGAAGACCCGATTCGTGATGCAATCCTTCGAAGGGCCGCAATCTCGGGGTTGAAAGAGTATTTTGGTGACATTGTAGTGCCGACGGAGAAGGTGACGGAATTCCGGGGCGGAAAAAAGCGAATAACGAAGAAGAAACTTTATCCGGGTTACCTTGTTATTTCCGTCGAAATAACACGCGAGACTTGGTTGTTGGTTCGAGAGACTCCGGGGGTGAGTGATTTTACGGGATCGCTTGGCAAACCGACTCCGATGCTCCCCCATGAAGTGCAGCGGATGCTGAATTTGGAACGAGCGGACACCGAAGAAGCACCGAAATTGAACATCGGTTATCAGATTGGTGATAAAATCAAGGTCAAGGACGGAACGTTTGAGAATTTTGAAGGGGAAGTTCACGCAATTGACCTGAATAATGGTCGCGTGACAGTGATGTTGAGTATTTTTGGACGCAGCACGCCGGTTGAATTGGAATATTGGCAGGTCGAGATTCCCAGCTGAGCTGCTGAACGTGTGAGAGACACGCGAAATGGTTGATTATTTTTTCCAAAGTTGTCAAGAGAAGTTGTAAAGTAAAATGGCCAAACAAGTAACAGCAACAGTTAGATTTCACGCAAAAGGTGGACAGGCAACAGCAGCTCCCCCGGTCGGAACAGCACTTGGTAAGTACGGTTTGAATTTGGGTCAGTTTGTGCAGCAGTTCAATGACCGGTCGAAGGTCGATCTGGGGATGCGAGTTCCGGTCGTTGTAACGGTTTATGCGGATCGTAAATTTGACCTTGAAACCAAGACTCCTCACAGTGTTGACCTTTTGAAACAGGCAGCTGGGATCGTGAGCGGAAGTGGAAATGTTCCCCGGACGAAAGTCGGTTCGATCACGGAAAAGCAGTTGGAAGACATTGCAACGAAGAAAATGCGTGATCTGAATGCCCGGAATATGGATGCGGCCAAAAACATTCTCAAGGGAACGGCACGCAGCATGGGGCTGGAAGTTGTCGGTTGAGTGTGACGGAAATATTGTACGCACAGAACATAGTATGTGCGCATGAATTTGGATACTTTTGATTTGTTTCTTTCGTGAAGTTCGTGATTTTAGTGGTTCTTTTTTACCACGAAATACACAAAAAACACGAAAACAATACAAGTTTATTATCAATTGTGATTCCGCAATTTTGATTGATTATTTACGCGCAGAACGGTGTTCTGCGGCTAAACATTCGGTTTAATCGGTTGGGACCCCTTTTCACGCAACATTAAGAGGGAGTGAAAATGTGGGTTGCGGTTGAACTTTTTACACTAATTTTAACGCGAAAACTACAATGAAAACCTCGAAGCGAGTTAAAGCGAATCTGAAAATGCGAAAGGGCATCAATGAGTTGCCGCTTGGTGAAGCGGTTGCCCTTTTGAAAAAATTCAAAGGTCCCAAGTTTGACCAGAGTATTGAAATTGCAATGCGACTGGGGATTGACCCGAAACAGGCGGACCAGATTGTTCGCGGGTCGATTGTTCTTCCTCACGGAATCGGCAAAAGTCTGCGGATTTGCGTTATCACCAAAGGTGACAAGGCGGGAGAAGCAACCAATGCAGGAGCCGATTTTGTTGGCGATGCTGATATTGTCGATAAAATCAAGGCCGGTTGGACCGATTTTGATGTCTGTATCGCAACCCCAGATATGATGGGACTCGTCGGTCCGCTCGGAAAAGTTCTCGGACCTCGCGGTTTAATGCCCTCACCCCGGGCAGGAACAGTTACGATGGATGTTGAAAAGACGATTAAGGAGTACAAGGCGGGTAAGGTTGAATTCCGTAATGACAAAGGTGGAATTGTTCATGCGGTTGCCGGAAAGTTGAGTTTTGACTCGGAGAAACTGGTCGAGAACCTTGAGGCGTTTATCAATTATGTCAACGGTCTGAAACCGGCTGCTGTTAAAGGGGTGTACCTCAAAGGTGTTACCATTTCAGCAACGATGTCCCCGAGTGTTCGCGTTGCCGTCTAATTTCGGTCGTTCCGCATGATCTGCGAAACCGAATGTCACAAAAATTATCCCATACACCGAAGTCACTCTAGTCTAAAGTCGCATCATTATGAGTAAATTTGTCAAGCAACTTGTTACGGATCAATTGAAACAACGACTGGAAGGTGTCAAGTACGCGATGCTTGTCTCTTTAGTCGGTATTACAGCGAAAAAGAATCACACCTTGCGTTCGACCCTTGCTGCAAAGGGGATTGAAATGCAGGTTATTAAGAATTCCCTTGCGGCGCGAGCAACCGAGGGGACAGAAATTGCAGCCGGATTCAAAGGTCTGGGCGGAGCATGTGCGGTATGTTGGGGAGCAAGCGATGTCGTTGCATTGGCGAAAGAGCTTGTGAAACTCAGCAAAGACAAGACCCTGAAAGGATTTGCGGTCAAAGCAGCCGTTATTGACGGTGAAGCGTACAACGCTGAAGAAGCGGTTAAGGTTAGCGATTGGTTGACGCGGGAAGAACAAATTTCCGTGCTCGTTGGTCAAATCGTGGGTGTCGGTTCCAAACTTTCCTCGCAGTTCATCTCGGTTGGAGGTGCTCTCGCAAGTCAAATCAAACAGAAATCGGAAGAGTAAGGTTTTGGACATTCCGGCATTTGGATCGAAACCGGGTCCATCTTGTGCTTGTCGGAATGAAAACCGGATTTTTCGTACTGAATACATATTTTAACTCAAAATTTTTTTGAAACCAGAAAGGACATTTTAATGAGCGAAACACGCGAATTTTCATCGGCAATCAAAGAGATGGGGGACAAAATCGTTGCGATGACCCTCAAAGAGGCGAAGGAACTGAGTGATTACCTTGAAGAAGTTCATGGAATCAAAGCAGCAGCAGGCGGAGCGGTCATGATGGCGGCTCCGGCCGGAGGAGCTGGAGATGGTGGTGAAAAAGCCGAAGAAAAAACGGAATTTGACGTTGTTTTGGAGAACTTTGGAGCCGATAAAATCTCGATCATCAAGATCGTTCGCGCTGCAACAGGTGCAAGTCTGGGAGATGCCAAGACAATGGTTGAAACAGCAGGAGCCAAAATCAAGACCGGCATTCCGAAAGATGAAGCCGAAAAACTGAAGAAGGAACTTGAAGAAAAGGGTGCCAAAGTCAGTATCAAATAAGACGATTGGTCTAACACAGAAGTTAGGAGGCTTTAGGTCCCTGATTGTTGTTGATACGGCAATCCGGGGTCTGGAGCCTTTTTTTTGTTGGATGAGGCAAAAAGAACAGGAGGAAATCATGCATCCACTCTTATTGAAAACGGCGGGGTTTCTCGGTTCGTCCGCTGTTCGGTCTTGGATGAGTACCCTAGATTATCAGGTTGCCTATTATGATCCTGTCGTTGATCCGGCTTATGCGAATGACGGACAACATCGGATTTACCTTTTTTGGCATGAATACATTCTTGTTCCTCTGTATCTGCGTAGGAATTGCAATTTGACGATGCTTTTGAGTCAACATCGGGACGGACATGTTCTGGAACAGGTTGCGAACATTTTTGGTTTTGATTGCGTGCGGGGTTCCTCGTATCGAGGAGGAGTTCAGGCGATTCGTCAGATGATGGAAGCAGCGGGGTCAGGTCATTTGACGATTACCCCGGATGGACCGCGCGGACCGCGACGGAAGTTGGCAATTGGCGCGATTTATCTGGCGTCCAAGTTGCAGTTTCCTCTTGTCCTGCTCGGAACCGGGATTCAAAAACCGTGGAGAATGAAGAGTTGGGACCGGTTTGCCGTTCCCCGACCTTGCTCGCGTGTTCGTCTGGTTGTGAGTCCCGACATTTGGGTTCCGCAACAGGCTAATCGTGAGGTGTTGGAGCATTTTCGGCAGAAGACGGAGACGTTGATGAACGATTTGTGCGGTTTGGCGGATGATTGGGCCGAATCAGGTGAGGTGAAACCGGGCCAATCAACCTTACATGCGGGACCAAAATTCTCACTTGGTTATCCCGGTTTTCCGCGAGCTGCGGAAATTGGCAGTTTTGGGTAAATACACGCAGAACGGTATTCTGCGGTTTGACGTATCACCAAAATGGATCACGGTTTTATGGGAATAGATAGTACCACGTTGTCTCCTGTTGGTCGTTATCAAGCAATAGATTCAACCTGTTGTTATAAGTCAGTGACCTTACGTTCTGACGGAACCTGTCGCGTTGCCTTTCAGGATACCTGTTTGTTCGATATAGAGGGGAATTGGTGGTCCTCAGACGATCCGTCGGTTGGACCTTTTGTGTTTTATGACCTTATTTTTATGGAGGGAGAATCTTTTGGGCGAGATAAGGTTCCCTTTGACGTTGTGGATGTTGGCTCGCAGAAACATCTTGACATAGCGTTGCCCGATAAAACACATCTGCTCTTGAAAGAACAAGCAGGTTATTTCGCAAGTCATTATCCAGATGGTAAGGCGATCTGTATTGGCGATTTATTTTTTGACGGAAGAATGTTGTCGACAATAACTGGAATGATTGATGCAGAACAACATTCTTCAGGGTCCGCCGAAATGGTTACTCTGATAAAAGAGAGCGGATATTTATTTGGGTTCACCTTTGAAAATACAAATGGTGTGTATGTCTATAATGAGACCAGAGAAGAAGTGCTTATAAAACGAGGCAACAGCTTAGTATCTGCGCATAAATAACGGATACCTTATCATTTGTTCCGTTCGTGATGTTCGTGTTTTTAGTGGTTCTTTTATACCACGAAATACACCAAAACCACGAAATCAATACAAAACTTTAATCAATTGTGAATCTGCAATTTGGATAGTTGCTAAATACACGCAGAACGGTATGTGATTGTGTCGCTCCGACGGAGCTTGTTTTGTTGGGGGACACGTTTAACCCGGGGTTGCGGTCGCGTTGCTCCCTTCACCCCGGGCTACAATAATGTCGCTGCTATGCAGCTAAGCGATACAATCCTTGAATTTTTAGTTTCAAAAAGGTGTGAAATGTGTATGCCAATTTTGGAAATGCTCTCAACGGGGAAACACGCAGGGAGGAAGAATTAGAAAAAAACCTCGCATTGGCCCGGTTGATGACGCTGAATGGTTGCGATTTGGGTTTTTTCGGCAAGGATAAACGCTGTTGATAACGCGTCAGCAATCGTTGCCGTTTCGGTGAGAACCCAACATCGCTGCTGTTGTGTCTGAAATTGGCCCGAATGAGGATCGCAAACATGTTCCCCGCGAATTGCTGTTCCTGAACAACTGACAGATTGGCGGGTGATTTGCAACATTTGGTCGGCGTTTCCTACTTCAACGGACCAAACGGAATCAAGGGCAAGGACGGTACTCGAATCCGCCCAAAGAAGTGCGTTCGTTAAACCATAATGCTCCAACATCAGAGCAGCCTGATCGAGCGCAAAACCTTTGCCAATTCCGCCTAAGTCGATTTGGAGTTGGGGACAGAGAGAGCGGACCCGGGGAGGTCGTTGTTGCAAATCATAGGCGGGTTTTTGCGAGTTTTCCCGTGTTGAACGGAAGGACACGTCGAAAAGACCTTCTGTCGTTCTGCGGAGTTGTTCGGCTGTCTCAAGACAACGAAATGTTTCAAGGGCAATGATTGCCGCTTCATTTTGCGCAAGTCGATTCAGTCGAGCAACGTCACTCCCTGGTACAAAACGACTCAGGAGCGATTCCAATCGTTTCAGTTCGGTGAAAATTTCCCGCGAAACCTTTTCCGCATTAACCAGATCGTCTGTATAAAGTTGCAGACGAAATTGACCTTGCATTAACTCGTCTTGAAATTCACAGAACGGCATGAGTGTTTGATTCGTTGTGTTCAGTCCGCTAACGAGTTTGGTTTTGCGACCTGAATTGAGTTGAATTTGACGGACGTTTTTTACCACGAAATACACGAAAGACACGAAAAACCGTATTTTGTGAGGTTTTCGTGATTTTTGTGCTTTTCGTGGTTCAAAAATGAAAATGACTCCTTTTCGCAAAACTTGTTAGCAGTCTGGTCAACGGAGAGACGGTTGTGAGATTTTAGAGGATAATATACAATGAGTTTGCGGACCTGTCTTTTGACAGTTGGAAAAAAAGGAAGTTTAGACGAGCGGAAGTATACCTTATGATTTGTGTCAGTATTGCATGTGGAAGTCATCGTCGTATGATTGCCGAACACCTTTCGCTCGCCGATGAAGGGGTTCAGTTGGTCGAGTTGCGTCTTGATTTTTTGCGAGGAAACCCTGATCTTGGACGATTGTTGCCTGATCGACCAACACCGGTTGTTGCAACGGTTCGACGACGACAGGATGGAGGGAATTGGCGGGAAACGGAAGAGAAACGGTTGCTCCTCTTGCGGTCCGCAATTGTTGCAGGTGTCGAATTCGTCGATCTCGAAGAAGACATTGCAGCGTCGATTCCACGATTCGGGAAAACCAAACGGATTGTCAGTTTCCATGACATGAACGGAACGCCGGATGATTTGGCAGGTCTTTGTGACCGAATGAGGAAATGTGACCCTGATGTTATTAAAATCGCCGTTAAAGCGAATCGAATCGCTGACGTTTTTCGGGTCATGCAGTTGACGAAAAACCAGAATGAACTGTTTCCCGAAGTCCCCGTCATTGGAATCAGTATGGGCGAAATCGGGATCATGTCCCGAATTCTGGCGCACAAACTGGGTTCCCCCTTTACTTACGCAACCTTTTCCAAGTCGCGGGTTTTTGCGCCCGGTCTTTTGGAATATACGCATTTACGCGATTTTTACCGTTTTGACGGCATCAATCCGAAAACCGAAGTCTATGCCGTTCTCGGTAATCCGATCAAACACAGTCTCAGTCCGCTCATTCATAATGCTGGTTTTGCGCAGGATGACATGGACCGGATTTATGTTCCGCAGTTGCTCGCAACCGAAGATTTGCATGATTATCTCCGTTTTGCGCCGGAGTTTGACATTCGCGGTCTTAGCGTGACGATTCCACATAAGGTTGCGATTCTCAAGGAACTGACACAGTTTGACCCTGCTGTTGAGGAAATCGGGGCTTGCAATACGGTCATTATTGACTCTCAGGAACGATATGGGTACAACACCGATTATGTTGCGGCGATGATTGCGTTAGAAATAGCGATGAACGGCGGAAATCCGGGCAATCAAAGTCCGCTTTTGAATAAACGATCCCTTGTTCTGGGCGCAGGAGGTGTCGGTAAAGCAATTGCGTATGGTCTCCTGCAACGAGGTGCCAAAGTCATTATTACCGATATTGATGATAAGCAGGGACAACAATTGGCGGAACAGTTGGGTTGTGATTTTGTGGAATGGGAGTTGCGGCATGGAATTCGACCGCAAGTGTTGTTGAACTGCACCCCTGTTGGGATGCACCCTCTTGTCGACGCAACCCCCTTTGAAAAATCGGGACTCGATCAGGATACCCTTGTTTTCGATTCTGTTTACAATCCTGAGAATACATTGCTCATTAAACAGGCGAGAGCAAAAGGGTGTACGGTCGTGAGCGGCGTCGAGATGTTTATTGGGCAAGCCTGTATGCA
>JBOFQB010000046.1:0-2624 GCA_051660685.1 Thermoguttaceae bacterium
CGATGCGTTCGAGCAATTTTTTGACGAGAGCTTCGAGTTCGGCGATACGTTTATCTTTGGCATCCATAATGACCGCAGTATACGTTTGATACCTCAATCATGTCAAGACCAATTCAAATTGCCGTGAACGGATACCAAAGGTCAATGAAATAGTAATAGGTCATTCGTCGGTCAAAATAAGCCGCAAGCCCAACGTCTGCTGAATGTCCATCGGGTTATCTCGGTATCTGTCTACAGAACGGCAACTTCCCGGACCATCAACATAGCTTCCACCGCGATTCACGCGTTTCGTGCCGATTGGAGGACCTATTGGGTCCGTCACACTCCCTTCGGTTATTACGTCATACCAATCCGAACACCATTCCCAGACGTTGCCGTGCATATCATAAAAACCCCAAGCATTGGGCTGTTTCTGCCCCACGACATGAGTTTTCTCTCCTGAATTTTCGCCATACCAACCCATCTCATTAAGGTTGCCCGTACCGCCATAAGCCTCTGTTGTCCCGGCTCGACAAGCATATTCCCACTGCGATTCACTTGGCAACCCAAACTTAAAACCGGGAACTGCCGAGACGGTGGTTAATTTCTCGATATACATCCGGCAATCTTCCCAACTAACCTGTTCAACCGGGAGTCTCACATCGCCGATAAAATGACTCGGATTATTCCCCATCACACTTGCCCACATCTCCTGCGTCACCTCTGTTTCAAGCATCCAAAAACCTTTGCTCAGTGTCACCAGTCGTTGTTTATCCCGGTTTTGCCCCTGAGTTTCCTGATTGCCCATCATAAATGTCACCGGCGGACACCAACGAAAAGCGTATTCCACACCGTTGATCGTCAGTACCTTCCGTTGATCGACCGGTTCTTCAAAACATAAGCGAAGTCCCAGATTGTTGAATGATTTCAATGGATCAATGCCCCCCCGATAAGCGGATCGGCTGAGGTTGGGAACATTACTATGACTGCCCCCGCGATTCACTCGGTCAGCAGCAGTAGAAGGACCTTCAGGGTCAACAGCAGGAGACTGCGAATAGTATCCGCTGTCATACCAATCCGAACACCACTCAAAAACATTACCGTGCATATCGTACAACCCCCAAGCATTGGGTTTCTTTTGACCGACATCTTTGGTTTCAAGACCTGAATTATCTCGATACCACCCCATCTCATTCAGATCACCAGCGTATGCTCCTTCTGTCCCAGCTCGACACGCATATTCCCACTGTGCTTCACTCGGTAAATAAAATTTGGAGTCGGGAATATAGGATGCGGAGAATTCGTTTAACTTTGTGATAAAACCCTGACAATCCTCCCAACTGACCTGTTCAACAGACCGTTTGTTCCCCTTGAACGCGCTCGGATTGTTGCCCATCACGTTTTCCCACACCTCCTGCGTTACCTCGGTCTCAAGCATCCAAAAACCTTTGCTCAGCGTTATTGAATGTTGTAGTTCGTTACCAAATCGCTCTGGTTCTCCATCAGGACTTCCCATTATAAATGTTCCTGCCGGACACCATCGTAAGGCGTATTCAACTCCGTTAAGCATCAACACCTTCCGTTCACCCGCATTTCGCTCCAGTCGGTTCGTCGAAACAACCTCTTCCTCCGTTTTAGCGTAGTGAAACTGCACAAAAACAGCCATAATGGTCAGAATGATTCTCGTCCCCAAATGTATTTCTTTCATCATCCACTCCTGAAAAACAAGGTTAAAATTCCGTCCCACACCACAACCACGCTCAATCATCCGCCATACAACGCCGCCATTTGTGACGCCTCGGACCGTATCAAATCAATCAATTCCGAAGGTCCCAATACCTCCGCATGACGACCATGACTGAGCAACCAACGTTTGACGACTTGAAGGTTAGACACTTCAAATTCCAGCACCACACGACCATCGGCCTCCTCTAAAAACCGTTCCGTTTTATGCCAGTGCTTCTCACGAATCGGACCCGAAAGGACGGAATCAAACCGTATCCGAACCGTCTGCTGCGATTTGCCTTTCTCCTCAGAAAATATCCCGAAAAGACTGGATATATGTTCTTGCAAGTCAAATTCTCCCGCACCTGAAAATAATTCTCCCGTCCGCGTCACCCCTTGCATCCGATCCACCTTCCAATGCCGAACTCCGTTACGCTTATGAGAAAAACCCACCAAATACAAGGACCCATCGTGATGAATCAGTCCATAAGGCGAAACCTTCGTCCTCGACGGCTCTGAATCTTGTAGCGATTGATACAAAATCACCACACACTGCTGATTCTCAATCGCCGTTGCCAAATCGTCAAGCATTTCACCACGACCTTGATAATCACTCCAGCCAAATTCCGTCCGGCCAAAGGTTCCAATCGACCGTTCCAAAAATCGTATCAGTTGGGTTCCCAACGATTGACGCATCTTTTTCAGGGCACTTTGCATCGCCTCCCAAAAATACGAACCCATCATCGGTTCCAAAAATAATCGGCCCGTGTAAACCGCAATCACTTCATCCAACGTAAACCGTAACGCCGTCTCGTGCAACATGATTCGATACTTTTTTATTTTCGAGTCCGTCACGTCCTCGATGAGCGGCAAACCATTGGCCCGAAATTGGGAAAAATGCCGTTGAATGCTGCGCCGAT
>JBOFQB010000047.1:0-58925 GCA_051660685.1 Thermoguttaceae bacterium
CGTTAATTCAAGACCTGTTGTGTATTCACGTTTTTTCATAAAATACTCCTCCCTGAAGAGCAGTATGATTACCAAAACACTGCGATTGACGCAATATCAATCTGCTTAAAGCCAAAATAGTTATGAAACTGGCTCTAAACATTTTTGCGAGAGTTCGTGAAATTTTTTGTAACGATTCACCACACCGGACTGGTGTCAAACCCTTTATTACTACAATGACATATCAAACTAGTTCGACAAGTATAGATGAAATTCTGAAGTTGTGCTATCACACCACGAAAGACAGTAACGTGCCAGTATATCCCTATGTTACTGCGGTTACAGGGCATCGCACCTTTGTACAAAGCAACGTAAGGGAAACATTCCAAACGCTTCTCACCTCATTGGCAAAATGTTGGCTCAAAGATTCTGGTGGATACGCTCCACTGATTCTCCTAACCGG
Source organism: Thermoguttaceae bacterium (assembly GCA_051660685.1). Classification (GTDB taxonomy): domain Bacteria; phylum Planctomycetota; class Planctomycetia; order Pirellulales; family Thermoguttaceae; genus JAVBSX01. The sequence continues at coordinate 443 of JBOFQB010000047.1, forward strand.
TATGGCTGATGGTGTCGACATGATTGCTGCGGAAGTTGCGTTGGAATTGCAAAAAAAATTCAACATTGCCATCATTGCCGTACTGCCGATGGAAAAATCGGTGTATCTCAAGACTATCACCGACAAGGAACGATTTGAAAAGATACTCTCGCAAACAACCATCATCCCAATGCCATTACATGCAAAAAATATTGGTGAGACCGCACACACTGAGCTTGTAGATGCGGATAATCCACAAACGGAGTGGCGACGCGCGTTGCAATACGAAATGGTTGCTAACTTCCTCGCGGTTCATAGCCACACGCTTTTTGCGATATGGGATGGTATTGACCAGAGTGAAAAAATCGGTGGTACATCGACTGTCGTCAGATTCAAACTGGAAGCAAATCCAAAATCATTTGAAACAGAAAATAGCAACTCGTTGACCTTTCCAACAGTCGGACCAGTCGTGCAGATTTTCGTTACCCGTGATGATGCAGCGCATAAAAGAAATATTCTACCCGAGTGGTTGACCATCGAAAATTCACCATCGCAATCACCTCCTGTATTTTTGTGGGAACGGGATAATCTGCCTCCAAAAGAACGTGGTGAATTAACAAAGGACATGCAATTTACCATTCCTAATAACTTAGGATACCATAAAGCGGTTACCAGTGCTATAGTGCGACTGGGACTTGTAAACCGCGACATGGTAGAAAACTATGCGCATATTTCACAAGACAAACAGGAGTGTTCCAAAACGGATATGGGCATAACCCCATCTGCACGCAATAGTATCCAGTTCGATGCCGAAACCGACATTTTGTTAGATTACTATGCTGTCATAGACCAGCTCGCTATCTATTTCCAAAATCGGACGGTGAAGACGATTACTGGTTATGTATTTCTCTTGTTCATGCTGTTACTCACCAGTGGCACGCTCGCCTCATTTTGGGTAGTCAGGCAAAACGGATGGGGCAACACTCCCGAATCATGGTTCCGATTTTTGTGGATTGCAGGAAGTGAAAGTGCCTTTGACTCGATGTTTCTTTTGTCGGTGATTTATTGGGGAGTATTTTCCGCTCTGCTGGGGCTCTATTGTTTTGCGAAGTTTGAGCAATTTCACCATCGCTACCATCGCTATCGGACGGTTGCCGAGGCACTGCGAGTGCAGATATTTTGGCGAATAGCAGGGATGCGGGATTGCGTATCTGGATACTATCGCTCTCACCAGATGGACGACCTCGTTTGGCTTCGCTGTGCGCTGAATGGTCTGGATGTGTTGCTAGACACGCCAGCCGATATGTCGCCTACAGAATTGGAAAAACGCATTGTATTTACGCAATGCAAATGGATTGTCGATAAGGATTCTGGACAGTTGAGTTATTTTCGCCGCACCATTCCCAAAAGAGAACGACCGTGGAAACACGAGAAAGCCCCATGGAGTGCCAAAAAGTTGTTTGCCATATTGTCGTACATTGCCACGCACAAGTGGATGAAGGGCGTGCTGTTTTTATTGTTGTCACTTTTTCTTTTGGCACAGCCGGTAGCCGACAACATCAACGCATGGATTTTTCACGGTTTGGGAGACCGAGACATCGGTCTTTGGATTGTCGTGGCTTTTGGGATGACATTGACCATCTGTTCTAGCCTGTTCGTGTCGGGGATTCTGTATATCCAATTGATGCGTTACGCACAGGAGGCAAATCGTTATAAGTTGATGATTTGCCCTCACGATACAGCGAATAAATTGCTGACGAAACTATTGGAATCAACACCAGTTAATATAACCATGTGCCAAGACGTATTGCGTGATCTTGGCACAGAAGCCCTATCGGAAAACGCAGAATGGCTCCTTGCCGTCGGCGAACGAAAATTGGTACTGCCGAGATAACCAATGAACAATTTCAAAGTGCGGCAAAATAATGCTGTTAATTTTTGTCCCTTTTATAAAAAATGCCCGTTTTTCAATTGGAAAACAAGGTGTTTTTTCAACAATACTTCTATATCACCTATGTTGCCAAAACATACAGTCAAGAAGTATTACTCGTTTTTTGCTCCTTAATTTCCAATGCCAAACGGCTCAACGTAAACAGTATTATTTTGTCGCACCACAATTTCAGTCACCCTCCAACATACCAAGAGTACCCCCAATGCGAGAATTTGTAACCACCGGACTTTGCGTGCCATCGAAGCATTACATGGCTGACACCAGCGAAAAAATTGCAAAAATTCGTCAAATGATCGACGAAGGAAAGTATTTCACTATCAATCGTGGTCGCCAATACGGAAAAACAACGACGCTATTGCTCCTCGAACAGAGCCTAAAAAACGAATACACCGTCATTTCAATTTGCTTTCAAGGACAAGGCGACGATGCGTTCGCAACGCCGAAAGACTTTTGCCAAATGCTTTTGGTACAAATTGACGAAAGCCTGAAAACAATGTACAACTCGAATACGGCTTCGTGGCTGGACGAAAGCATCGACTCTTTTCAAAAATTGGGATTACATATCAAAAAGATGTGTCGGGACAAAAATTTCGTGCTTTTCATTGACGAAGTTGACAAAACGTCAACGAATCAGACATTTTTGGACTTTTTGGGAATGCTCCGCGAAAAATTTCTGTTCGCCCAGTCGGGAAAAGACTTTACGTTTCACAGCGTTGTTCTCGCAGGTGTGCATGACATTAAGAACATAAAACAAAAACTGATCCGTGAAGGAAAGCATGAATTGAAGCTCGGAGAAGGTAGCTTCAATTCGCCTTGGAACATTGCCGTCAACTTTGATGTTGATATGTCCTTGAATCCAAAAGAGATAGCGTCAATGTTGTCGGAATACGAAAACGACCATAAAACGGGAATGAATATTCCCGTCATTTCGCAGGAAATACACAATTACACGAGTGGCTATCCGTTTCTTGTTTCGAGAATTTGCCAAATCATCGAAGACGATCTTGACCGCGACTGGACGATTGACGGCGTACAAGCGGCTGTAAAAAGGATAATTAACGAAAAAAATACGTTATTCGACGATATGTTCAAAAACATGGATAACAATCCATCGCTGTACGAATTACTCTATGATATTGTGATCAAAGGCGATAGACGTGCTTTTTCCTATGGCAACGCTGCGATTGATTTGGGGGCAACGTATTGTATTGTGCAAAACTCCGAAAATGGCGTTGCCGTATCCAACAAAATTTTTGAACTCGTTATTTGCAACAAATTTATTGCAGACGACGAAATGAACCACAAGCAAATAACCGGCGTTTTGCGTGAAGATGTAATTATCGACGGAAAATTCGATATGGCATTGTGCATAAAGAAGTTTGCCCAGCATTATTATGAAATGTTTGCGGACCGCGATTTTGAATTTTACGAGCGGCACGGGCGATTGTTATTTCTCTCGTATTTGCAGCCGCTTATCAACGGAAATGGGTTTTATCACATTGATCCGGAGACTCGCAACACAAGACGCATGGATATTGTTGTCGATTACGGAAAACAGCAATTTATCGTGGAACTCAAGATTTGGAAAGGCGATGTGAAACACGACGAAGCCTACGAACAACTTTTAGCATACATGAACAGTAAAAACTTATCGGAAGGCTACTTACTGACGTTCGACTTTAGGTTAGATGAGAACAAAGAGCGGAAAGCAGAGTGGGTAAACGTAGATGGCAAGCGTATTTACGATGTTATTGTGTAGAAAACAGCGGTCACGATTCCATTGTTCCGTATTCAATGCGCGCCCGCAGTGGTGCCCTTGCCATTCGGGTTATTCGTACCTTTCTACCTCTTTTGAATGCCAAGAGCCGCTTTCTCTGAAAGCGGGCTAAACGCCGAAAGTACCGTAAAACGTAGGACTTGACGCAATTCAACTCGCCACTAATCACTCACCACTAACCACTATTCGTTCAGTTTCCTAAACCGTAGGTCGTTGGTTCGAATCCAATCAAGGTTCTCTCGGAACATGTGCCGGTTTTGCAGCCGATTCCGCCAGTTTCTGCATGTTGTTGCAACATTTGGCAGACGGTGTTGAATTGGAATTTATTCCAAGTAACCCTTATCCTGCTTGGGTCCTCGGTCGAGAAGATGCCGGTTACATAGGAGGAGGGGCAAGTCTTTCAATGGTCTTGAACGGCATTAACAAATACGGACGATTTCCGATTTCGAGAGTCGGGACGTACAACGAATCAATCCGAAAAGGGGTCAATTGGCGCAACTACATTCAGGACGCAGAACCCTTTCAAGCCGGTTGTTGTTATTTGGGCAATCTCCCAAGTCGTGAAATGGCAGATGCGATCATTCTCTCGGTTCGGGCCGGACATCCGATTGTATTCGGCGGTTCAACCGCCGTTTCCAACAAGCCAGTTTATAAGGAAAAGGTTAAAACCGGGACCTTGCAAGGACGTTGGTCGCACGCAACCGCTTTTGTCGCATACCGAATCATTTCCGGGACAGTTTATCTCGCGCACATGAACAGTTGGGGGAATGTTTATGGTGTTGGACAGTACGAAAAGGACCCGGGAAGTGTGATTTGGCTCTCTGAGGAAGATATTCGGGCAATGTGTGCCGGGACATACAGAGACGCTTTTGCAATCACTTATGTTGAAAGTACCAAAGGTCCGAAAAACTGGAACCTTGCACCTCGTCAAATTCCATTCCCGACCCTTTCCTGACCCCCGAATTCTGAATCCTTTTGCCCTTTTCTCCAGTTTGTGTCCCTGTTGCCAATCTTCTCCCTCCTAGATTCTACCTCCTCCCTCCTACATTCTCCCAAAATGGACATTCCTGTACTTAACGATCTGGTACAAGGCGGTATCGTCGGTATCTGTATCGGACTCATTATCGCAATCTGCTACATCGTCCGTCTGTTCGTCCTTGCAATCAAGGAATTCCAGACGGAAATCCGGGACTTGAACAAGACGATCACTGAATTGGGTGTTGAACTCCGGTCATTGACCCAAAAACGTCAACGAAAACGGACGGAACCGATTAGCGAATAGAATCGTCAATCGGTCCACTTACACCTTTGCTCACTTTCAATGTATGCCAATTAAGGTGATATGACGTTCACCAATTTATGACGTTCGCCCATTTTACACCTTTGCTAATGCTTGGTCAAAATCAGCAAGGATGTCCGCAATGTCTTCCAGACCAACACTGACCCTGATGTAATCCGGCGTAACGCCCGCCCCAATCAATTCAGCGTCCGACAACTGACCGTGTGTCGTCGTTGCGGGATGTATCACCAATGTCCGAGCGTCACAAATGTTGGCAACATGTGTTGCCAACTTAACAGAATCGATAAATTTTTCTCCTGCTGCTCTTCCGCCTTTAATTCCGAATCCGAGAATACAACCACAACCTTTTTTGAGGTATTTTTGGGCGAGAACATAATTGGGATGAGAAGGAAGGGCCGGATAATTGACCCAAGCAACTTTCGGATGTTTTTCGAGGTATTCGGCAACAGCGAGCGTATTTTGGCAATGTCGGTCAACCCGAAGAGGTAAGGTTTCAAGACCTTGCAGGAACTGAAAAGCACTCATAGGGCTTAGACAACCGCCCAAATCTCGCAACCAATGAGTCCGACAAGTCACGATGTAGCAAGCGCGACCGACTGCTTCATAAAAGACCATGTTATGATACGCCGGGTCTGGTTTGGTGAATTGCGGCCATTTTTCAGGTTCCTTCCCCCAATCAAAATTGCCGCTGTCCACAATGACCCCGCCCATACAGGTTCCATGTCCCCCGATCATCTTTGTCGCACTATAAGTCGTCACGTCAGCCCCATATTCAAACGGACGGAACAAATAGGGGGTTAATACCGTATTATCACAAACGACCGGGAGTCCATGTTTGTGTGCAACATCGGCAATTTGTTCATAAGGGAGAACCTCATTTTTCGGATTCGCAAGTGTCTCGTAAAAAACAGCTCTTGTATTCGGACGAAGAGCCGCAGAAATGTTTTCAGGGTTAGAAAAATCAATGAGAGAGACCTCAACACCGAATTTTTTGAACGTGTTGGTCAACAGGGACACAGTTCCGCCGTATAAACCGGCTGATGCAATAATGTGTTGACCGCAAGAAGCGAGAGCGAGCAGAGCAATCGCATTTGCCTGTTGACCACTTGAGAGAGCAAGTGCTCCAACTCCTCCCTCAAGAGCCGACATACGCTCTTCAAAAACCGTTGTCGTCGGATTCCCCAATCGGGTGTAAATATAACTGGGATCGGACAGTTCAAAAACTTTTCGTGCATGTTCGCTGCTCCGAAAAACAAAACTGGTTGTCAAATGGATCGGAACAGCGCAGGAATTTGTATTGGGATCGGCTGTTTGACCCGCATGAAGGGCTTGTGTGGAAAAACCTAGTTCAGTCATAATAGGAAATATAGGAAATAGAGGAAAAGGGTTGGAAATGGAAATTGTGGAAGAGTGAAAACGTGGAAAAAGGGGGATTGGAAAATACTTGGGAAAACCAACTTCTACCTTTTCCAATTATACTATGATTACAGTTCGTCAAAAGGTAGACATACGGTTCATAATCAAGGAGAGGTGAACAGTTTGACAGGGAAAGATGCTCTTGGTTCCTCTTCCTCACGTTTCCCTAAGGTTGCCGAAATCGACTGATTCAATCACCCAATGTTTCTCTGTTTCTCAAAAAACAAATACCCCTTAAAAAAATCCCCCCTCTGAAAAAGGTCAAAATAGGCTGACCCGCAATGCTCCCCTGTTCGCTGTGTCCAAAAATGGTAGAATCAAGCCGGTTTTCAGTCCGTATTCGGTACAACCGCTTGTTCGGTAAGACCATTCTCACTTTCATTATTAGGAGTTGACGATGATCGTAACAACGAAAGAACTGTTCCAACAGGCATACGGAAAGTATGCAATTGGGGCGTACAACATTAACAACCTTGAACAGACCGTCGGTCTGTTTCGGGGGAATCTTGGGAAATGGAACAAGAACGAGGACGCGAATGATTCCTCGAAAAGTGCTCCGTTCATCATCCAGATTTCTCGCGGTGCTCGCTCGTACAGCGACAAACGTTTTCTGGAATCAATGATTCGAACAGCAGGAGAGGTGTTCCCGGACGCGATTTTCGCGGTCCATCTCGATCACGGAACAGAAGAAGCCTGTTATGATTGCATTGACAGCGGTTTTTACAGTTCGGTGATGATTGACGCTTCACATGAACCGTTTGAGAAGAACATCGAAATCACCAAAAAAGTTGTTGACCGCGCTCACGCAAAAGGGATCGTCGTTGAAGCGGAACTGGGACAACTGGGAGGAGTCGAAGAAGACGTTGTTGGAAGTGTCAAATTGACTGATCCGGCACAAGCAGCCGAATTCGTCGAAAAATCGGGTTGCGACTCTTTGGCAGTTGCAATCGGGACCTCACATGGAGCATTCAAATTTTCAGGTAAACAGGGTTTGCATTTTGACGTTTTGGAACAGATTCAAAAAGCAGTTCCGAAAAATTTTCCGCTCGTCATGCACGGAAGTTCTTCTGTTCCCAAAGAATGGGTTGACCGAATTAACAAAGCGGGCGGTCAACTGAAAGATGCAAGCGGCGTCAACGAAGACCAATATCTTCCGGCTGCAAAGTTGGGAGTGACGAAGATTAACATTGATACAGATGGACGTTTGGTTTGGTGTGCGATTCATCGTGAAGCATTCCGCGACGATCCAGCCAATTTTGATCTCCGTCCCCCGGGGAAAGTTTTTATGACCGCTTATGCCGAGTATATCATTCACAAGAATTCCAAACTCGGAAGTGCCGGACAACTTGAATCTGTCCGCGCTGCTTTGAAATCCAGTTGTGGTTGCAGTTGCGGTTGCGGAAAATAGGCTGTTTGGATAAATAGCGTTGTTGGTTTTGAAACCGGACGGAATTCTTCGTCCGGTTTCTTTTTTTTACTTTGTATAATCTTTTTGTGTTTTCTATTTGCCCTATATTGCCTATTATTATTTCAAAGTGTTGTTTTCCCGGTTTCCTCTTGACTTTATATCGGTTTATTATGTACAAGTCATAATTCGTGGACTTTGCGCCTTTTCAACCGATTAAATATGTCTCCTGCAAAGAAGAACAGCAACGACGAGGATGATCGCCCTCAACGACGACAGTTTGGGGAGGAGGAAGATGCGCAGGAATCACAAGGTTTCAGTTTTGCCGAGCTGAAAGAACGGTTGATTGCAGCACCTGAAAAAATTCGGGACTGGATTGAAGCAAACCAAGTCAAAGCGTTGATTATTCTGATCAGCGCGTTTGTCGTTTTTCTCCTCATTGTTGGACTTTTGGTTTGGCATATCATTGCGGTTAAAAATCGTCCGACCGTTGAACAGGCAATGGAGTCTCTGCAACTGGGGTATTACACTCAATCACAGCACTTTGCCGATTCCGTTTTGAAGTATTCCAAAGAGCAGGAAGTCACAAAACGGGCGACTGCCTTACTTGTCAAGGGGATGTCACTCTGTTTGCAAACGGATATTTCGACGATTCCCGAAAAACGGGCGTATTATCTAACAGCAGCGAATTACTTGCAGGAATCGAAAAAGTTGGGATTTCCAGAAGAATATGCGGCAGAAGGATTGTTCTTTCTCGGAAAATCACTTTATTACGCCGATCATCTCCAAGAAGCAGTTGAGGTCTTCAAAGAAGCCGAAAAAGTGAAACCGGAAAATATGTCGTTGATTTATTGGTTGCTTGCTCAGGGATTAACCCGAACAGATCAGCCGGATTATAACACGGCGTTGCATTATACGGATTTGTACTTGAAAGTTGTGACCGACCCTCATTTGCGGGAAATTGCCCAATTGTTTCAAACCGTTATTTTACTTCGATTAGGAAGATTGGATGAAGCAATTCAGACCTTTGATCGGGTTCCCGTCAAAGACGAATTGGAATCTTATCAGGAATTTGTCGGGGCACAAATTCTTATGGAGCAAGCGAATACATTGCGATTAAGGGCAATCCAATTGGAGAAAGAGCTGTTTTTGACCGATTCGCCGTTTGAAATCAAGCCGGAAATGGGAGCATCCTCACAACCGAATCCAACTGTTCCAAGTGAGGAACCGAATGATTTCTGGGAGACTCCTGTGATTCCCGAGCAGAAACCGGATTATCAGGAACTGTATGAATCTCCTGATAATTGGTTAGATGCTGTTGATGATAAGACAACAAGCACGTCATTGTTTATTCAGGAAATGGTGAAACGGCAGAAAGGAACGAATTGGCCGGTTGAGGTGTCTGAACAGGAAAGACGACGAATTCCGTATTCACAAAAGAAGGAACCGGTTTCCCAACCGTTTGCAGAAAATGCAATTCGTTTTGCTTATGCTCATTCAGCACATTCAAATACTTCAGATCGTTCAGAACATTCAGAAAAGGTTGCGAACATCCAACCGGTTAGATTCCAACAGTCTGAATCTGAATTGCAGTCGAAGAGCACAACGGCGTTAGGATTACAAGCGACGACAGGACAAACGACGACAGAGCCCAAAACATTGGGTCTACGACCGCCGGAAACGCAACAGATTGATTCGGCTGTTCAGGAGATGGATGTGAGAATCGCTCAAGTCCGGGAGTTAAGAAAAGAGGCAATTGCGAAATACAATGAGGCGATTTTGCGTTTGGAAATGTCGAAAAAGGCTGACCCTGAAAATGCTGAAATTGTCCGAAGCGCGACGCTGTTGCAAGGTGTTTGTTATGAAACAATGGGGGAATTCCGCAAAGCCCAAGACATGTACCGTTTGTGTGTCAATTCTTTTCCGCGAACAAGTACGGGAGTTGCGGGGGAGTTTCTTTGGTCGGAAATTGAACGAAAATTGGGTTATTTTGACCGTTCCCTGACCGGATATGAACGATGTCTTCAGGAATATGAACAGTTGGAGAAATACATCAATCCTTATTTTCCGTTGACAATGTTGCAAAAACGGGCTGATGAAGCAGTCAAATCGTATTTGGAACTCCATGATTACAACAAGGCCTTTTCGTTATTGTCGGTTTTCAAACCCCTCTTTCCCAAAGAGCAGATTGCCCAAATCTGTGCAACCGGTTATGAAGAATGGGGCAAGGAATTACATAGGGATGCAAACAGGACTCGGTTTGAGGAACATGAAAAACTCCTTGCTCAATCGCGGGAGAAATTTCGTTTGGCGGGACGTTGGTATCGTGAATTAGCGAAGTATGATTTTGCAACAGATCGGTTTGTTAAATGGATATGGCGCAGCGCCGAAGCATTTCGGGCCGGAAAAGATTATTTGAGCGCAATACGGATGTATGAACAGTACATGCAGCATGAAATTCTTGAACGACAAGCGGAAGTCCGGGCTTTACTTGGGCAGATGTATTTCGATTTGGATTTGCTGGACAAATCAATTGCGATGTTTGATGATTTTCTGACGTATTATTCTGACAGTCCGCTTGTTTTTCGGGTTCGGTTGATTGACAGTTATGCTCAGACAGAAAAGGGGAATGTTCAGAAAGCGGAAGAATTGTTGCTTGAAAATTTAAGTGGTATTCTTGCACCTGATGCAGCCGAGTATCGGGATTCGATGTTTGCTCTTGGAAAATTGTATTACAATACCGGCAATTTGACAAAAGCGATTCCAACACTGGAAGATGCGATTGTCTTGTATCCTGATGCTGTTCAATCGGCTGAAACGTATTACCGACTTGCCCGATTGAATTTGAAGAAAGTGGAGGAAGCGAAAAAAGTCAAGGACGAAACCCCTTTGAGTACCGTCCGAGAGCGATCCGATCTGGAAATGGAACGGGCGAAAAGAAAAGCACTTGAGTATTATCAAAAATCGAAACAGCTTTTACTCAAGCGGGAACACGATCTGGTTCTTTCTCAAGCGGAAGAAATGATGCTTATGATTTCCTATATTCAGGTTGCCCAGCTTTTGTTGGAATTGGGAGAACTCAATCAAGCGTTAACGGCGTTTAATGAGGCGCAGAATCGATATATTGACCAACCGGAATCACTTGACATTTTGATACAGATTGCGCAGATATATCGACGACTTCGAATGACAGAAAGTGTTCTTGAGACAATCAATCGGGGAAAGATACTGCTGCAAAAACTGACTGCGGAAAAGGCGTTTCAAGCAGGATACCGTTTCAACGAACAGGAATGGAATGAATTATTGAACTGGCAAATGCAAATGGAGTCTCTATGATGGAACAGAGCGAGAAGAATTCGGGAAGAATACTGTCACAAATCATGCGTGATCGGGTTCAGGTGCTTGAACAGATTCTTATGGTTTCTGAAAAGCAACATGGACTTGTTCAGCGTAATGACATTACGACGCTGCTTAAAATTTTGGCGAGAAAACAGAAGTTCCTTGAAAACCTAGATCAATTGGAAAGGGCACTTGACCCTTTTCGGGACATAGACCCGCGTGATCGATATTGGCAAACAGAGCAGGAACGTCTTGATTGTGAAAGGGCAATCAACCGTTCTCAAGAGTTATTGTCACAAATCCTAGAATGGGACCGACAAAGTGAAACGATTCTTGAAAAGATGAAGCAGCAAACACAATTGGATTTGAAACGGCTTGATTGCGGGGCAAAAGTTGCAGGTGCTTATGCACGACAAAATGTTACTCCCCAATCACCCAAAAAAACGTCAAGCGACCGATTTGATTTTCAGTCGAAGTAAACACTGTCATTACCAATCTGAAGTATTGTATACCAACAACCTTGTCAACCGAGGTGTTCCATGATTCGACCAACGTCACAATTCCGAGCAATGTTTAATGCAACGACCGTTCCCGTTCTGGAGCAGGTCGTCAATTTTGATGAAGCGCGTCAATCGCTTTTAGCGGGGAATATAGCGAACTATGACACGCCGTTTTACAAAGCACGCGATCTTGATGTTGCCAATTTCAAGAAAAAACTGGCAGGTGCAATTGAAGAGCGACATCGACCGCCCGGGTCGAATTACGCGAGATACCCCTTCAAAAATCAATCCTCTGTAATCGGTGATGATTGGCCGGAAGACAAACCGATTCTGTATCACGACAACAACAATGTCGGCATGGAATTTCAGGTCACTGAAATGGCGAAGAACAACATTGAATTCAACACAGCACTGAACATCATGCGACATCAAATGTTGCTCTTGCAAACCGCAATCAGTGAACGGGTCTAACCGGTCAGCTTTATCCCCAATCCCCTAATCCCTATCCCCTATTCTCCATTTTCTCAAAAAACAGGTCATAGAAATTCAGAACATTTTTTGCACCTCGACCGGAATCGGGGTGAAACTGAACACCAAAATAGGGGAGTTTTTTATGTCGGATTCCCTCACACGTCCCGTCATTCAGGTTGACATACCATTGTTCCCAACCTTCTTCCAGTCGAAGAGGGTCAATCGCAAATCCATGATGTTGAAGCGTCACCATTGTGTGATCCGTCTGGGATTGCATGACCGGATGATTCTGTCCATGATGTCCAAAACGGAGTCGGAACACGTCCGCTCCTGCCGATTTGGCTAATAAAGTGCAACCAAGACCCATTCCAAAAAGAGGTTTGCCCTTTTCAATTGCCTTTTTTAATCGGGGAACAATCGGCTCAACGGAATTCAAATCGTCAGGACCGTTGCTGATAATCAATCCGTCGTAAGGAATTGAGTTAAAATCGTAATCGTAGGGAACGCGGACGACTTTTGCACCTCGATCAAGGACTGCTCGGAGAATGCTGTTGCGAACGCCGCAATCGAGAACAAGGACGGTTTTGCCGTTTGATTGGTTGTTCGGATTGTATTCCCGAACTTCCTTGCAACTGACTTCGCCGATTAGGTTGGACGAACAACCCGATGTTGCCGTTTTGCAGTCCGCTTGACCATTTCCTTTGCAATCAGAACCGTCAATAAGAATTTGGCCGGACATGGTTCCTTTTTCCCGGAGTATCTGTGTAATCGCTCTTGTGTCAATGCCGGTGATTGCGGGAACATTTTCCTCACGCAACCAATCGGCAAGAGATCGGGCTGCATTCCAATGAGAGTAAGTGGAGGAATACTCCGAAACAAGGACGCCGTTCGGGGTTAAATGGTCCGATTCGTAGAACTGTCGTAAACCATTCTCGACCGTTGTGGGAGGAACTCCAACATTGCCGATCAAGGGCCAAGTAAATGTTAAAATTTGTCCCTTACACGCCGGATCACTCAATGCTTCACTGTATCCGGTCATTCCTGTACTGAAGACGATTTCCCCGGATGTTGAACAGGGAGCACCAAATGATTCACCTTGAAACACTGTTCCATCTTCAAGAACCAATCTCGCGTTTGTCATTATTATTACCGTGTCTATCTATAAGAAGGAGGAGAATGAACTGTCCAAAAACGTGTGCATTCTACCCCCTCACGCTCGCTTGTCAAGAGAAGGAGAAAACAGGAATTTATTGTTGAGTGTGGAATAAAGAAAAAATCAACCGTTGACAGTAAGATTGAAAAACAAACAAAATCAAATCCGCAATTCCGTTTTTAACGGTTGTCGGTCAACTTGCTGCAATACTGTGTTGAATCACAACGGTTCCGTCTTCGTGTATTTCAACTTTATCTCCCGTCTGAACGGTTTGAAGAAATTCATCTCCCAATTGGTCAACAGCAATCAGCGGGCAATTTTCCCAAACCCGGGCAAGGACAATACCACTTGCTGCAAGACTGTCAATGCTCTCACTAAAGAGAAAAGCACTTGGTTGAATGTTCATTGAACAGATCGTCTGAAGAATAATTCCGGCTGTTGTTGAACCTTTGGAAGCGGGTAAACACAATGCTTTTCCGGTCAGATTTTTTTTGTAAATATCCCGATTGTCCCGATCCTCACAAATTGCATTTTTTCGTTTTTTGATTGCACTTTCCTGAAAAGTTGGCAAAATGTTGACGGGAACCCGGGAAACAACCGCTTCTCCCGAAAAAGTTCCCGCTGCAACGACACGACCTTGAAATTTTTTTTCGGACATTGTTGTTCTTTTTGTTTCGTTCTTACTGTTTTCTCGTTGACTTGTTTTCCCGTTGACTTGTTTTTCCGTTTTTTCCCGTTGTTGGGCAACTGGTTGTGTAACGTGTCCTCTATTTCTTTCCTGTTATTATGTCAACGATTTCAGACTCCTTAAAATACTTGGCCCGGGAATAGGCCCGGAGTTTGTTGGAACAGGTGATAATCGGCTTTTTATGCGTAAGAGGGTTACTTGTGTACATAAGCGGACAGATGCAGGAAATGGTTGCCCCTGTTTTCGTCAGAACTGCATACTCGGTTGTCTTTTTGAACTCCTTCAAAACGCCGGGCGAAGTTGTAATGACCGTTTGCATCGTCACTTTCGACCGTTTGTTTCTCTCCAAACCGTCCTGAATTCTTACGGTCCAGGTTTTCAGTTGAGCGAGACTGAGATGAGGACAACCGATGAAGCAGAGTTTTGGCGTTGCTTTTTCAAAAAGAGGGTGAACGAAATAACTGTCGTAGACTTTTTCGAGAACAGCATCATCAATGATGAGTGTTTGAGCGTTTTCTTCGACCAATTCCTCTTCACGATTTGACATTGTAACCGATTCGGGGGTCAAATTCTGGACATGAAAGAGTCCGACTGCTCCACTTGACGCTAATGCTGCGCCCATATCTTTCAGGTAATCCTTGACATCTTCCGTCAACGAATTTCCCAAAAATCGGTCAAGACCTTTGATAAGCGGGACCCCTTCTTGAACAACAAAGCCGATTGCACTTCCAAGAATTTGCGGTTCAGGGAGTGTTTTCGTGTCAACCTCAACGATCCAGTTTGCCCGACGATTTTCCTCAAGTAACAGTCCGAATTCCGGGACTTTCCCGAGAATGCAACCAAACAGGTCGAACATTGCACTATTGCGATTGCAGCGAGCACCGAGAACGGAATTGGCGTAAACAACGGCGGAACTTTCGGCCCAAGAAAGGACATCACCAAATTTTGGCTCATTCCCAACCTCTTTCATATAGCAGGTGCAGGTGTAACCGTCCTCCTTAAGAAGCCCTATTTTCCGAAGTTGTCGTTCATAATCCGCTTGTCGGTCATAAATGAACCAACTGAACACCAATTTTTCGAGCAGGGAACATTTGACATTCTCATAATCAAGCGGTCGCGGATTCGCTGTAAATTTCCATTTCGCCTCAATACCTGCATCTGCTATTTCATGTGAAATACGATGAAGCGGTTTCATCACCCCAATTCCAAAACTTGTGACCAAATGTCCTTCATGTGTGATGTCGACCAACCGTTTTGCCCCAAATATTTCTCCATAAAGGACCAACGTCTTCAAGATTTTCGCCTTGATCTCCCCCTCTTGTCCGTCCAAAATCGCCTGTTCTTCTCGCGTTAATTGCATCTTTGACATCTGATTATATCGTCCTCGCTTTTCTAAACGCTGTCTTGGTTGCACTGAAAACTTTTCCCCGAATGTTACTGTCCCCGACGTTGAAAATCAAAGGAGCTGCATGACTTTCAACCAATTCTTCATAAAGAGCGGAATCAGCAGAACGGTTGTAGGCGACAATGACAGCATCGCTTGGTATTTCCAGTTCACGGATTTCCGACAGAATTTTTCGGGCAAGCGGATTCTTAATGTTTTCCGGTAATATGGGGGACCAAGTGTTGTACGGATCAGGAACCGTTTTGCTCATGTTCTTCTCAATAATCAATCCCTTTTCCGTCAAACATCGAACCGTTGAATGATTGTGAACGAGAACCCCAACTTTTTGAAGATAATGCAAAACATGTCCCCGATTCGCTGTACAGGAATGTGTCATAAGAGTCGGCGCAACCTCAACAATCGTCACCTTTTTGCCCAGTTCATACGCCAACCAATAAGCGGTCTCACAACCCGCATCTCCCCCCCCCAGAATCGTGATGTTCTTGGCCGATTCAATCAATCCCGGATTCTCAAGGACCTGAACCAGTTCAAAAATTCGATCCTTTTCCAAAACCGGAGTTGAACCTAAAATTGAACCCGACGTTGAAGTTGGGATTGAACTTGGAATTGAAACCGGGATTGACCGGGTTCCTGTTGCAACCACAATAACATCAAATTGTTGGGATTTCAGCTCTTCTGCCGTTTTCTCCGAATTCAACATCAGTTGGAATCGATCATTTTTCTGCAATTCCCGGACGAGATTCTCCAAATACTGGGCGTAATTGGCCAACTCGTATTTGATTGCCGGGACACTTGCCGCATGAAGCAGACCGCCAACTCGATCCCATTTTTCATACAGTTCAACCGTATGTCCGCGAGAAAGTAATGTTTGCGCTGTCATAATCCCGGCCGGTCCCGCTCCTATGACTGCAATCCGTTGTGGTTTTTGCGACTGATTCAACTCTTGCGGAATACTGTCCTCAAAACCTGTTCGCGGATTGACCGAACATTGAGGATGTCCCCCCTCAACAAATTCCCGAATACACGCTTCTTGACAACCAATACAGGGGACAATCTGTTCAACCTGATTCGCATACACCTTGTTGACCCAATCAGGATCGGCGAGCAAGGGTCGCGCTAACATCACCATGTCACATTTCTTTTGTGATAAGGCTTTTTCGGCCAAATCGGGATATCCCAATTTTCCAACCGCGACGATTGGAACCGGCAAACCGGCGTTGGAGAGGACCTTTTGCTCTTCAAAATAGTCCTTAACCTGTTGCGAAATGTCCAAAAAGCAACCGCTTGGCATACTGGAAGGAGGATGAGGCAACCACCAATTATCGTAACACCCCAAATCCACATCAAAAATGTCAACACCCGCTTTAACGAGATGAAGCATGTAATCAAGCGACTGCTCAATTGTTCGTTCTTTCATAAACTTTTTGAGCGACTTGACCTCCTTCATCTTTTCACCATACGTCGCATTCAGTGCTAAAGAGAGGTCAATTCGATACATGATCGGGTATTTCGGACCAACCCGATCCCGGATTTCCCGAACAATGTCCAGTCCAAACTGTTGCCAATTCGCATATCGACCAAAGAGGCGTCGATTGAACGCCGGATTGGAAAATTGTTCAAGCAGATAACCTTCATGTCCATGTAAGTAAACACCGTCCAAACCGGCTGCTTTTGCATCTGCACTTGCTTGACCAAAGCGACCGACCAATCGGCGAACGGCCCGACCTGAGAGGGGACGACAGGGAATTTGGGGGATATAGTAATTCGGGTTCCAACTTGCCGAAACCGGCAATGCAAACTGGTTGAGCAGACATTGGGGATTTCCGACCCGACCGAGACCGGCTGATAATTGGATGAAGATTTTGGCTCCATGAGTGTGAACGACACTTGCAATGTTGCGCCAACCGACACAAACGGTCCGACTGCGATCAATTCGGGGAAAGTACGACAGTTTTCCCAGTTCAATAATCGAGGGGTCAATCCCAAAACTGACCGGGACGAGACCGGTTGTAATCAAACCGACTCCACCTTTTGCTCTTGCTTCAAAATAGTCGATCATTTTTTGACTGGGACGACCGGTTTCTTCCGACATGTTAATGTTCCCCATTGGACCCATTACAATTCGGTTTTTGACGGTTATTCCGTTAATTTTGATCGGACGGAACAAATTTTCATAGGGATACAGTTCATTCGTCATTTGGGGCGATTCAAATTTTCCTTTGAACCAATCACCATAACTGTTTTCAAGCTCGTATAAAATCTGTTCGTCAACCGGACGTTTCACGTTGGACTCCTCAAAAAAAGGAAATGTGTAAATTGGGAGATAGGGGTTGGGGATTAGGGGATAGGGGGGAGAACCCGTCGTTTAGCCGCGATACAACGTATCGCGCGTCCTGAACCGTTTATTTGGGACGCGCGGAACGATGTTCCTCGGCTAAACTGGAACTCCCCATTCCCTATCCCCTGTTCCCTATCCCCTACCTAATATACCCTAAAGCAGGGGTCGGAACACGGGGATCGGACCTGAAAAACAAAATTACACGTTATTTCGCCAATTCGCCGGGTTGACAATGACCGCCTAAAGGGGGAAAATGCCCCTTTCTCATTGAAATGGTTTTCTCACCTAGAATGGTATGATTAGCAAACTGCAAAAGATACGAAACATTGGCATTATCGCCCATATCGACGCCGGAAAAACAACCGTTACTGAACGAATGTTGTACTATTCCAACTTCGTTCACAAAATCGGTATGGTCGATCAGGGAACAACGGTTACTGATTTTGACCCTGAAGAGCAGGAACGGGGAATCACCATTCAAGCGGCTGCTGTTACGTTCAACTGGAAAGATCATGTTTTTAACCTGATTGACACGCCCGGACATGTCGATTTTACGGCCGAAGTCGAGCGTTCGTTGCGGGTTCTCGACGGAGGTGTCGTCGTTTTCAGTGCAAGAGAAGGGGTTGAAGCCCAAAGTGAGACCGTTTGGCGACAAGCGGACAAATACCATGTCCCGCGAATTGCCTTTATTAACAAAATGGATCGGGAAGGGGCCAATTTTTACGCCGTTTTGGAACAGATGAAGAAACGGTTGCACGCCAAACCGATTGTGATTGTTCTTCCAATTGGAGCAGGTCCCCCGCATATTCAAGAAGCATTTTGCGGGACGATTGACTTGATTCGGATGAAAAAACTGACCTTTTCAACCGGGGGAGGGGAAGTGGTAACAGTCGCGGAAATCCCCGAGGAGCTGGTTGAAGAAGCCAAAATCTGGCGCTCCCAGATGCTTGACGATCTTGCAATGTATAGTGATGAACTGACGGAACTGCTCCTTTCGGAAGAAGAGGTGTCGGAAGAGATGATTCGCGGGACGTTGCGAAATGCAACACTTTCGGATATGGTTGTTCCGGTTTTGTGTGGATCGGCACTTGATGGAATCGGTGTTCAACCGCTTATGGACGCTGTGAACGATTATCTTCCGTCCCCGCATGATGTTCCCCCGGTTCAAGGTCAGGACCCAACCCGACCTGATTGCCCGGAACTGGAACGACATCCCAACCCGCATGATCCTTTTTGCGCTCTTTTGTTCAAGGTTCAGGCGGACCGACATGGAGATTTGTGTTATTTGCGGGTCTATTCAGGCACTTTGTCCCAAAATACCCGGGTTTTGAATCCGCGAGAGAACAAGAAGGAGAACATTCCGCAACTTTGGCGGATTCAGGCTGATCGTCGGGAACAGGTACACGAGGTTTCAGCCGGAGAAATTTGCGGGGTCGTTGGTCTGCGATTTTCAGTAACCGGGGACACCTTGTGTGATGTCAAGCATCCAATTCTGTTGGAATCGATCACTTTTCCTGAAACGGTGATTTCTATGGCGATTGAGCCGGATAGTGCGGACGAGCACAAAAAGCTCAAAGCGGTTTTGGACATGCTCAAACGTCAGGACCCGACATTCAGGGTCCATGAAAGTGAGGAGACGAGTCAGATACTGATTAGCGGAATGGGGGAATTGCATTTGGAGGTGATTAAACACCGACTTTTGCGGGAACACAAGGTGAATGTCCGGGTCCACAATCCGCGTGTCAGTTATAGAGAGTCGATTCTCAAGACGGTTGAGGTGAATGGGATATGCAATCGGAATTTGGGGGGGACGAAACATTGGGCGGAAGTGACCTTGCGACTTGAGCCGATCAGCGAACCGTCTGTTGAAATTGAGAATCAGTGTAAAGACGAACAGTTCCTCAAACTCTACAAAGCGGTTACGTTGGAGTCGATTCGTGAAGAGAGTCAGGGAGGGGGACAACTCGGTTTTCCGTTGATGAATGTCAAAATGACCGTAATGGGGGTTCAGATGAGTGAATCGGAATCGAGTGAAACGGCATTTCGGATCGCGGTTTCGGACGCATTCCGTAAAGGTCTCAAAGAAGCGGGAATCGTCTTGTTGGAGCCAATTATGAAGCTGGAGGTGACAACGCCGGATTCGTATGTTGGGGATATTGTCAGTGATTTGCAACAACGTCGGGCTTTGATTAAGCAGACAGAAGTTCGCGGACACCATACGGTGATTGAAGCGGAAACACCCCTTGCCAATCTGTTCGGTTACACTTCCGTTATGCGAGGTCTCAGTCAAGGTCGTGCAAGTAGTTCTATGGAACCGCTCGCTTATGGACCCGCTCCCAATGAGGTACTCCGCAGTTTCATGTTGGAATAAACGGATTTTTTTACACTTTACCGAAATCGAAAATGAACTTTTTTTGTGGGAAAGTTTTTTGGATTGGTCTTTTGATCGGATTGTTCTTCGTTTTGGCCGAATCAGCATTGCGGGTTCGCGCAGCCCGACGATTTGGTGAAGTGAAAAGTACCATGATACGGGATGACCCCGTTGAAGGACGGTCTTTACAGCCTCATTTTGTTTCTCAAGGGGAATTGCGGACCATAACGATTAACGAACAGGGTTTTCGGGGCAAAAGTTTTTCCCAAGAACCGATTCCTCGAACAGTCCGAATTGCTTTTTTGGGGAGTTCCAATGTCTTTTGTGGAGGAACCAACAGCGATCATCAAACCTTGCCCGCTGTTTTGGAGCAGGTCTTAAACAACGAATTAGGACCGAATCAGGTCGAGGTCATTAACGCGGGGATACCGGGGATGTCAACCTCAATGATGCAGAACCATTTTGAACGTCGAGTTGCCCCATTAAAACCGAAAATTGCAATTATCAGTATTCCCGCAAATGATATTACCCCGTTCATGCGGGGCGGGGTTGGACCCAAACGGCATTTTTTAGCAACTTGGCGGTTGAAAAACAGTGTACTCTACAACGCAGGTCGGGATGCCGTTACTGTCTACACCCCCGGTTCAGATGCCGGAAAATATAAACGTCTCCCGAATGATTGTGCGACTTCACTCGAAGAATCGTATATCCAGTTGATCCGTTCCTGCAAAGAACAGGGGGTGCAACCTGTTCTCATGCCGCTTGTTTCCCTTTTGCGTGCCGACCTGAGTGTTGAGGAACAACAGCGACAATTTACAGGCGATTTTTTTGGACTCGGACTCCCCGGCGCACTTGCAGCGATTGACTTGCTTGACTCTTGTGCTCAAAAGGTTGCCGAAGAAGAACAGATACCTTTCCTCGATGTTTCCAACAGTGTTCCCAATAAAAAGGAATACTTTGAGGACCTGATTCATTTGAATCCGGCTGGAAATGAGATTTTGGCAAAAGCGATTGCCCAACAACTGATTGCAACCGGGGTGTTGGAGTAGGGAATAGGGGTTGGGGGATAGGGCTAACGCATCAAAATATGGATTCATCGTTAATTTGGTTAAAATACAAGTGTCAGGCAAACACAACAGCCGGAAGGGAGCGCAGCGTACTGACGGTTTGTGACATTTTTTTGTCAACAAACCTCCTATTTGTCTCAGTTGTCTCAAAATACTACCGTCAATACGGTGCTGCGCACCTCCTTTCCGGCTTTTGTTTCTCCTATTCTTCCAACATATCTTCCTAAGTTAACAAGATTTTGATGCGTTAGCCCTACCTATTCCCTATCCCCCAACCCCTGTCCCCTATTCCCTATCTTCCATGTTTTTTAACAGTTTTGAATACGCCATTTTCCTGCCGATTGTCGTTATCATCTTCTGGATGATCGCCCGTTTTGAGCAAGCGCGAACATGGTGGTTGATTGCGGCGAGTTATTACTTCTACATGTGTTGGGATTGGCGATTTGCCGGGTTGATTTTTTTCACAACCGCCCTGAATTATATTGCCGGACATCGTATTTATGCGTCCTCTTCCAACCGAATTCGCCAAATCTGGCTTTGGATCAGTCTGCTCGGCAGTCTCGGGACTCTCGCCTATTTCAAATACTTTAACTTCTTCCTTGACAGTTTCGCAACGCTCGCCCAATCGCTCGGTTGGTCCCTCGTCATTCCTCACCTGAACATCATTCTTCCGGTCGGTATCTCCTTCTTCACCTTTCAAACACTCAGTTATACCCTTGATATTTACCGTCGGCAGTTGGAACCGACGTACAGTTTTCCCCGTTTTGTCCTCTTTGTCGCCTTTTTTCCGCAATTGGTTGCAGGTCCGATTGTCCGGGCCAAAGAATTTCTCCCCCAACTGGATACGAAGCCGGTTTATGACGATCACGCCGCACTTCGCGGTCTCTTTCAGATTTTTTCCGGCCTCTTCAAAAAAGTCATGATCGCCGATGTTCTCGCCGCAACTTTGGTCGATCCCGTTTTCCGCGATCCAAACGCTTTTTCAGGATTTTGGCTCCTAATCGCCGTTTACGGTTATGCAATGCAAATCTATTGTGACTTTTCCGCTTACAGTGACATTGCAATCGGTTCGGCGCGAATTCTCGGTTTCGTCCTCCCCATTAACTTTGATCGACCTTACATTTCCGCGAGCATCACCGAATTCTGGCGACGTTGGCATATCTCCCTTTCAACTTGGTTGCGCGATTACCTTTACATCCCGCTTGGAGGAAATCGTTATGGAGAACTCTTCACTTACCGAAATCTGCTTTTGACGATGCTTTTGGGCGGACTTTGGCATGGTGCAGCATGGAACTTCGTTCTTTGGGGCGGAATTCATGGTCTTGCCCTTGCTTTTGAAAAATTCTTCTTCGGAACAAGGCATATCGTTAAAACAGAGGGTCTCTCCCGTTCTCTCATCCTTTTTCGGCAAGTCATTACCTTTCATCTGGTTTGTTTCGCTTGGATTCTTTTCCGTGCTCAAGCGACAGAAACGGCATCTGTGATGCAAAATGTTTGGACCATTTTGAGCCGGATCGGAACCTGGTCGCCCGGAATCTCCGGTTACAGTTCTTGGTTCGTCTTCGCCCTCATCATCGGGTATTTGCTCCACTTGACCCCGCCGAAGTGGAAACCTGCGCTCGAAGAATGGTATGCAAACTCCAACATTTTCCTTCAAACCGGAATCGCCTGTCTCCTGCTCCTCCTCTTCACCTTTTTCAGTGTCGGAGGGGCCGCTTTTATCTATTTCCAGTTTTGAGTAGGGGATAGGGAATAGGGGTTGGGGAATAGGGGAAGAATGGAGAATGGATAAGTGAGAACGAAGAATGAAGAATTGAGGCAAACAAAAATTTGGAGTCCCCAAAAAAGGTAAGGAACCCGTTAACTCGCGAGACTCCGTTATACCCAAAACGGGTACAAAATGGACATTTTGTCGGAACGCAGGCATCTTGCCTGCATCAAGAAAAAAAGGCGGGCAGGATGCCCGCGTTCCAATCGGAAAACAAACCCTTTCTAACCGTTTGCAGTATATCTTCCTGACTCCCTCTTCTTTCCTCCCAACTCCTTTTTACGCGCGGAACGATGTTCCTCGGCTAAACATTACGCGCGATACGTTGTATCCCCGCTCAACGGGCAGAAACTCTACTCTTGTCCGCCTCTTTCCCGGGTTATTATTTCAAATAATACCAGATCATGATTCTTCAAAAAGGCCTGTTCCCGTTTGACTTCCTTTGCCGCATCTCCAAATAAGTCGCGGATTTTCTGGTCAAAACCGGGCCGTGTCGCCAGAATAAACAAAGGACCTTTCAGCGAGTTTCGCCGCTTTTCATTCGGAATGTAAGAACGTTCGATTTGCTCTTCCTCCACGATGAAATAATGACGAACCTGTTCCTCCAGAGATAAACGGCCTCTTCCCTCTTCCAAATCTTCCAAATCTTCCAAATCCTCTAATTCCAGCTGAAAAATGGGATGATCGTAGTAAAAAATCCAACTCGGTTCCAACAGTCCCAGACTGACAAAGAAGGGGGGTGCTTGGTTTTCCGCCCGGTTCGGGAAAATCAAACGGTGTTGTTGAACCGCAAGAGAGTCAATCTGGACGACGCAGAATTGAAAGAGGATCGCGACAAAACAGACGGCGAACCCGTTGTAGAAGAGGTCAAAACCGGGACGCCCTTTGAGGAGATAGGCAAAAATACCGATAAAACCGGCGACGAGGACAAAGAGGGGGAGCGTGTAAAGAAGGGGTAATTCGGGAAAGTATTTAGGCAACAAGAGGGAAAAAGCAACTGTCATGCCGATTCCAACGATTGGGAGGACAGAAAGGAGTATGCCGGTCCAGTATTTTCCCGCCCAATCGGTTGCATTGCGCCAATGAACCAGAAAGACGCTTCCCAGTATTGCAAGAGCAGGATAAGCGGGAAAAACGTAATGAATCAGTTTTGTGCTGACACCACTAAAAAAGAGGTAAAAGAGCAAAACCCAACAGACGGAGAAAATGTAGGCGTTCGTAGACGTTGTTTTTTTCCAAAGTCGACGAATCAGGTCTATGAGAAACGGCAGGAAGAAAATCGACCAGGGAAAAGTCCCAAAGAGCGAGGTGAGGGTGTAAAAGAACGGGAAACCTGAATGACCTCGTGTCGAAGAAACCGTTCGTTGAAAATGGTGTTCAATGACAAAGAGATTCAACCAGTCCCAATTGGTCAACCAACTGACGAGAAAGAACCAGGGACCGGCGAGACAGAGGGCGACTCCGATTGCGGTCAACGGTTTCATCATCCAAGCGATCAGGAAAAGGCGTCCCAACAGATGAAGGGGGTTCCAAGAGGGGGCGATTTGGAGACTTTTGACGAACAGGAAGAGTCCGAGGAGGGCGACGATGAGGATGAAGGGGGAAGGACCTTTTGCGAGGACCGAGAGCGTGAGGAAAGCGTACATCAGCAGAACGCAAAAGATGTTTTGCGGGAACCAGTCCGTCAATTGCTGTTGAAATTCAGGTTTTGGGTTGGTTCCTGAACAGGAAAATCCGCGAGTTGCATACACAAAGACCGTTAATGCGGCACATTGACAGAATAACATTGCTCCGTCGCATGTTGTCCCGCGTGTTTCAACGCAGAACAACAGCATTGTCGCAAGAATGAATCCGGCTCTAAGACCAATCGAACGGTTCTGAAACAAGCGTCGCGCAAGATGATAAGTCAACAAGACTGTTCCGATCCCCCAAAGAACGGTTGGAAAACGAACGGCAAACTCGTTGATTCCAAAAAGTTTCATTGACAGAATCATCCCCCAGAAAATCAGAATCGGTTTATCACCCAATTCAGCATCATTGTAAACCGGGACAATCCAAGTTCCATTTTCACACATTTCCTTTGCAATGGTCGCAAAGTAACCTTCATCAAAATCCCAAAGAGGTGCTGTTCCTAAAAAAGGAAAATACAAGACACAACAGAGCGCAACAAGCAGCAGTTGATCGAGAAGAATCCGGGGTGTTTTTTGCATGTTGTCCAGTTGATTGGCGGAATGATATAAAAGAATCGCAACGTCCTTATTGACGAATCAACCAATTCTCCAAAGCGCGACGTAATTTTTCCGGGTCAATCGGCTTCGTCAAATGATCGTTCATCCCAACCTCCATACTCTTCTTGTAATCCTGCTCCATTGCATTCGCTGTCATTGCAAGAATAGGTAACTTTTCAATCCCCGGTTTGTCCAGTTTGCGTATTTCCTGCGTTGCCGACAAACCGTCCATAACCGGCATCTGAACGTCCATTAACACCAAATCGAAGTCGTTGTTTTTGACCGCTTCAACGGCGTCGCTCCCGTTGTCCACAATGCTCAACACAATTCCAAATGAAGTCAGCATTTCTTGGGCAACCATTTGGTTGATTTTGTTGTCTTCTGCCAAAAGAACCCGAAAACCGGTCAAATCCAAAGTCTCATGACTCGTTGTCGTTATGTCCGTCGGTTTTTCCGATTCCAATGCAGCAAGTACCGTTTCCTGAAAAGATTGACGGGAAATTGGCTTGACCAGAAAACCGGCCAAACCCAAACCTTTTGTCTGACGTAAACATTCAGTACGATCATAGGCGGAAATCATTAAAATTTTCGGCACATCATGGATGTCTTTACTCTCGCGTAAACGCCGAACCGTCTCAATACCGTCCATAATCGGCATTTTCCAGTCAAGAAGCAACAAATCATAGGGAACCCCTTGCTCGCTCGCCGCTTTCACTTTTTCCAAAACTTCCAGTCCTGAACGAGCTGTATCGACATAACGGGTGTAATACCCGGCAATTTCGCTCGCAATCTCCCGAGATGTCGGTTCATCGTCCGCAATGAGCATACGGATTTCGGACAAATCGCGGTTGCCAATTGGCATACTAACCAATTGGTGTTTGCAAAATCGTAAGGTAAAGAAAAACGTTGTTCCTTTTCCGGGCGTACTAATAACATCAATCGTTCCCCCCATAAGTTCGACAATGCTCTTGCAAATGACCAATCCCAGACCTGTTCCGCCGTATTTTCGCGTCACAGAACCATCTGCTTGGGTAAAGGAGACAAACAAACGGTCAATCTGCTCTTCCGTCATACCAATTCCAGTATCCCGGACGGAAAACATCAGCTCGATCATTTTCCGCTCTTGGGTCGCACCTATTTCCTCTGTTTGCCCCTCTCCTTGAGATTCCTCTTCATCGTCTTGTGCTTCGTTGTTCGTGTTCACAACGCCAATAATCACTTCCCCTTTTTCCGTAAATTTGACCGCATTATTGACCAGATTCAACAGGACTTGTCGCAATCGGAGCGGATCACCAATCAATTCGTCATAAACAAGACCCGCATATTGTGTCGCT
Organism: Thermoguttaceae bacterium; assembly: GCA_051660685.1. Lineage (GTDB taxonomy): Bacteria > Planctomycetota > Planctomycetia > Pirellulales > Thermoguttaceae > JAVBSX01. Next base: position 26,933 of record JBOFQB010000047.1, read on the forward strand.
AAGGACAGTCCTTTTTCCTGCGCCCTTATCCCAACAAGGTCAATCACTTCCTGCAAAACTGTTGAAAGTGAAAAAGGAATCTGTTCTAGCTCCAGTTTTCCTGCCTCAATCTTCGAAAAATCAAGAATCGAATCAATAATCCCTAACAGATTTTTGGTCGCAGTCTGCGATTTTTCCAAATAATCCCGCTGTTTTTCCGTCAAATCCGTTTGTAAACAGAGATAGGTCATTCCCAGAATCGCGTTCATTGGCGTTCGGATTTCATGTGACATGTTCGCCAAAAATTCCCCTTTCGCCCGATTCGAGGTCAACGCCGCTTCACGACGTGCTTCACTTTGAACAGTATCCGCTATACTCTGCTTTAAGGTCTTGACCATAACATTAAAGGTCTGGGCCAATTGACCGATTTCGTCATTCCCTTTAATCCCCTCAACGGTTATATCCAAATTTCCCGGGGTCAGTTTCTTGGCAAAAAGCGTTAACTGTTCAAGGGGACGTGTGATACTGCGTGAGGTAATGGAAATGGTGATCGTCAGAAAAAAGATGCCGGTTAGAAAAACAACGGCATTAACAAAGAATTGACGATAAACCTGACGAAGAGCAACCTGTTCGGGCAAGCGAACCAAGAGCGACCAACCTGTTTCGTTCAACGGGGAAAAGACGAAAAACGATTGCTCGTTCAGTCGGGAACTGTAAGCCCTATAATAACCCGATTGTCCTGAGAGCATCTTTTGCGTTGCTTCACTCATATTCTCCAACCCCCAATACTCGAAAAGCGAGTCAATGTTCTCCGTCATTTCCCAAGACGCATTTTGCGAGGAAATGACCGTTCCTTGAGCACTGAAGAGGATGAATTCTCCTCCTTCGGAATTGATTCTCGAGAGAATATCCCGAATATCCTGCAACGACATGTCCATTGTCGCAACCCCTTTGACCGAATCCGAATCCGTCAAAAGAGGAACACTGTAAGTACACATAAGAACTTTGGCTCCCCCGACATCATAGTAAGGTTCAGACCAGGTTGGGGATTGGGTCTGAGAAGGAATTGCATACCAATCGGCGGACGAGTAATCTTCCTGCGCAAGGTCTTTGTACCGAAAAATGCCAACCATTTCCCCAACATCATTGGAATCGGTCTGACGATAAAGATAGGGGGCGTGACGACCGGGAAAATTCGGAAACTGTCCGGGTTCAAACGCAACGGTACTGCCTATAATATCGGGATATTCCTCAAGAATCCGTTGAATATAGGCTGTTACTTCATCTGTTTGAGTTGGATGAGAAACCGAGATATAATCGGCAAGACCTTCTGTCACACTTGCCGTGTTGGAAAAGACCATATCACATAAAGCGGCATGATGTGCCGTTTTTTCAATCAGAAAACGTTGTGTTTGTTCAATAACGATGCTGGATTCGAGACGAATTTGTACGAGGGCGACGACGATATAGACGATAAAGAGGGGGAGGATGATTAGGAGAATCAGTTTATGACGGATTGATAAACTACGCATAAATGGAAAAGGGTTATGCCGCAAACGGTATTGTCAGTCGACAGTATAATTCTGTACTCCAGAATGACGAGCGATCCTTGCAGATGAATCTGGGCGGGAAATCCAACAGGAAAAATACATATTCAGGCCCCCTTTGCCCATTTTGCATCGACACCACAATAACAACCTCGAAAAACAACCTCACAATCGGGTCGCCCGACCATTCTAACCTATTTTTTGCAGAATACAAGTTCAGGTTTTTGTCGACACAAGCTCAGGAATTCTGGTCGTTGTATTGGGGAATGACCCTTTTGACTCTGCAATCCGCCTGTTCTGTCAATCGGCTCTCTTGCAGAAAAACAATCCTGCTTATAAAATTGGTGTTTAACCGTTTTATTGGTGCTGTGCTTGACCGTTTTTTGAGTCTTGCCGTATTGTGTAGAAAGGTCGTGAAGAAAGATTGTACAGAAAGAGGATACGAACATGTCAACGGGATTAACACGAGAGAAAATGAGCCGAATGATTTCGGCTGCTGTTAAGGAACTGGAGAATCATCGGGATGATTTGAACCAACTCGATGCGGCGATTGGGGACGGAGATCACGGAACGTCGATTCTCCGGGCAATGAAAGCGGCACAAAAAGCGTCGGAAAAAGAAGGTCCCTTCAAAGACGTTTTGTTCGATATAGGTTGGGCGGTTGAAGGAGAAGATTGCGGCTCAACCAGCTCTCTTTGCGGGTCGTTCTTTCAAGGAATGAGTGAAGCAGTCACGTCCGAAGAAATGAACACCGATCAAGTCATTGATCTGTTTGTTGCAGGACTTGCTGCTTTGCAGAAAGCGACAAAAGCGCAAAAGGGGGATAAAACGCTTATGGATGCTTATATTCCGGCAATTGAGAAGATGCAATCGCTCAAAGGAAGTGGAGTCTCGGTTCAGGAATTGCTCCTTGCAGCTGCACAAGCAGCGCAAATTGGGGCGGAATCGACAAAGGACTTGGTTGCCCGATTTGGTCGCGCGAGGAATTTAGGAGAACGGACAAGAGGGCATTATGATGCAGGAGCGAGCAGTACCGCCCTGATTTTGGACGCTTACGCTAAAAATGTGGAGTAACGTGGAATCATGCGGAATAACGACCCTTTGTACAACGTCGCTGATCTTAAGAAAGACAATCCGCAACGGTTCCTATTTCGTTTATGCGTTTGGGGAACAGTTCTCTTTTTGCTGTTTCCCCTCTCTGTTCTTGCGGCGGAACAAGGTCGCTCTTCAACGAGCAAGTATCCCGAGTCGTTTGAACCGGGTCGGCGTGATCCGCGTTCTGGACAATTTCTCGCAACCGGAAAAAATGTTCGTTGGGCTGTTCCAATCGGGTTTCCAACCTATGCAACCCCGGTTGTTGCAAATGGAAAAGTGCTTATTGGAACGCTCAACAATGAACCGTATGTTCCTGAACGAGGTGGAAGTCGGAATGTCTTGCTCTGTTTCGACGAAAAAACCGGGGAATTTCTTTGGGAACTTGCTCTTCCAAAGAATGATGGAATACCTTATTTCGATTCCTATTGTGTAGGCATTTCGTCAACACCGACCGTTATTGGAGATGAGGTTTTTCTGACAACAGGTCGAGGTGAGGTACTCTGTCTCGACCTGTGTGGTCTTACAAACGGAAATACCGGGCCTTATCAAGAGGAATCTTTGTTATACGCAGCTGAACCGGGACAATCCGTTGGGATGACGGAAAAGGATGCGGACATTATCTGGCGTTATGATATGTTCAGGGAACTGAATGCGAAACCACATGATACGAACAATTGCCAAATCATTCACGATCAGGGACTTCTTTATGTCAATACGGGAAATGCGCCGAATTACACTCATCAAATTGTTGAGCATCCTGATGCTCCCGCTATGATTGTTTTGGATGCCAAAACAGGTTGTTTACTTGCACGAGATGCGTTTGGAATTGGGAATAACATTTCACATGGACAATGGTGTTCGCCGACGCTTGCGAATGTCAACGGAGTGAATTACATCTTTTATGGAGGGGGAAATGGTGTTCTCTACGCTTTTGAAACATTCAACCGAGATGATTTGTTGTTCCGTGTAAAGGAAAACAACGGCGAGCCGGTTGTGATTCCAACGAATTGGACCTTTCATGGTGACCCAAGAGCGCAACCTCATTCCGGGGAAGTGGTTCCGCCGTTTGAAACCAAAATGGGAAGTGCGTCGTACACCTGCTTACCCCCTCCTGCTTATGAGAAAGAACGAATTTTCATGCTGTTTGGTTTTGACGGTTGGAATGGGGCCAAACCGCTCAAGACTTGGCTTGCCTGTCTTGATGCTCGATATGATCGACACGAAACAATAGGGGATAGAGGAGGAGAAACGGTTGATCGAACAGAAACGGCGTTGATATGGGGGACAGGGAACATTGAGGGGGGAGCAATCACGCCAATCACGATTTCGAACGGATTGTTGTATTTTGCGGATCGTAAAGGGAATTTTTACTGTTATGAGACAGAATCGGGGCAATTGGTTTGGACATTGCCGCTTAAAGGGGACATTTGGGCCAAACCGCTTCTCGTAGACGGAAAAATTTATATCGGGACAGATCGACGTCTTTTCTATGTTCTTCAAGCGGGGAGAACACCGAAAATTTTGGGAGAAATGCAAATGCCAGATCGGATTTTTGCCCCTTGTGCCGCATCAGAAATGGGAATTTACATTGCTGGAGAAGGTTTTCTTTATGCAATTGACATTGAATAGTGTATCTCGATTTATTCGTGTATTACGGAAGATCAACACGCAAACACCTTGACCTATGTAATGTTTGTGTGGAATTTTTTGAAATGCCAAATCATAGTGGAGTAACCAACGAAATGATTGAATTAGGAGTCAACATTGACCACATTGCAACCGTTCGGCAAGTACGTCGGGCAAACGAGCCGGACCCGGTTTGGGGAGCCGCAATTGCCGAATTGGGGGGCGCAGACGGAATCACCGTTCATTTGCGAGAAGATCGACGACATATTCAAGATCGTGATGTCCGCCTGTTGAAAGAAACTGTTCGCGCCAAACTCAACCTAGAAATGTCCTGTGTTCGAGAAATCGTACAATTTGCTTGTCAAATCAAGCCCGACCAAGCGACATTGGTTCCTGAACGGCGTGAAGAAATTACAACCGAGGGGGGACTCGATTTGACAACCGATCCCAAGCGGATTGCGGAGATTACGTCCCAACTACATGAACAAGGGGTTTGCGTCAGTCTGTTCCTTGACCCTGATTTGCGACAGATTGAAACGGCGATCAAGACCGGTTGTGACGCAATTGAATTGCATACAGGAGCCTATTCCAATGCAACGACGGAATCAGAACGGCAAAGAGAGCTGGTTCGGTTGACGCGGGCAGGAGAGGAAATCAACGCAATCGGTTTGCGACTTCATGCCGGACACGGTTTGACATATCACAATGTTCTGCCGATTGCCCGAATTCCCCAAATGCTCGAACTAAACATAGGACACAGCATCATTGCCCGATCCCTTATGGTCGGTCTCCAACAAGCAGTTGCTGAAATGAAACGCCTGTTAAATGAAGTACCCCGTTAACCGTGATACAACGTATCGCGCTTTGAGAAGGTAGAAGATAGGAGATAGGAGGAAAGAAGAGGGAGACGGGAAGATAACAGCGTCTCGCGAGTTAACTGGTTCCCCCTTTTTTTTGTGACAACTCCTATTCTGTTGGATTCCCTTCTACCTTCTCACTTCTACCTTCTACCTCCTCCAAAAATTACTTGATCGTCCATTCTGTTTGGCCCGGTCGGTCCTCGATCTGAATACCGACTTCGGCAAGCGTTAAACGAATCTTGTCCGCCGTTCCAAAATCCTTGTTCTTTCTCGCGTTTGCTCTCAGTTCAATAATCAACTCCATTAACTTTTGAACCAATTCGTCCTTCTTTTCCGTCCCCTTTTCCTTGAAGGGTTCGCGGAACAGTCCCAAAACGCCGCATAATTCACGCAAAACACGAACTCCGCCGACAAAATCATCAAGCAACCGTTGCGTTTTCTGACCGGGTTCCTCCAACCGTTGCTCGTCGGCGAATTTATTCAAAATCCTCAACAGATCAAACAAAACGCCAATTCCCCCCCCCGTATTGAAATCATCGTCCATCATCTCCAAAAATTTGTTCCGACAATCAACGACTTGTTGCAAGAACGGATTGGAATCTGGTTCAACAGCACCTGTTGGGCGGGATGAGGCAATCGGTTCTGAATAAAAACTCTTTCCCACAATCCGTTCATACCGTTTGAAAAAACGATAAAACGTCTCCAACCCGGTTTCAACCTGTTCAATCCGCTCCATGCTGAAATCAATCGGTCGTCGGTAATGTGAGGAGAGAATGAAAAATCGAATCGTATCTGGCGCAAACCGTTCCAACAGGTCCCGAAATGCGTTTGCCCCTTTCGATTTACTGATTTTGCCCGCTTCTTGCGTTTGCAGCATTTCAAACGTCCCGGACACCCCCTGTCCCTCCTCCAACACGCAATCTGCGTTTTCCGTTCCATTGTCCCCCACATTGGCAGCCCTTGTCTTACGCCCCCCTAATTTTCCCGTTTCACTGGATGCTTGCATCAAACCGTTGTGCAACCAGTATTTCGCCATAATATTTCCATGTCGCCCCTCGCTTTGGGCAATCTCGTTCTCATGATGAGGAAACACTAGGTCCAATCCCCCCCCATGTATGTCAAAGGTTTCCCCTAAAATCTCACAACTCATCACACTACATTCAATATGCCAACCTGGTCGTCCTTGACCCCAAGGTGAATCCCAAAACGGTTCGCCCGGTTTCGCCCGTTTCCAAAGCGCAAAGTCACAACCCGAATTCTTGCGATCTGCGGTCGAACCCCCTTCTCCTAACATCTGTTCTAACGAACGATGTGACAATTTGCCGTATTCGGGGAATTGGCGGACATCAAAATAAACGTCTCCTTCTGATTCATAAGCAAGCCCTTTTGCAACCAAATCTTCGACGAATTGGATGATGTTCGGCATATAGTCTGTTGCTTTAGGAAAATGATCGACCTGATCGATTCCCATACTGCGTAGATTCTGCTTGTAATCCGCTGTCATCTCATCTGCAACCGCTTTCATCGACGTTTTGCGGGCGTTCGCTTCTGCAATCAGCTTATCATCAACATCTGTAATGTTAATGACCAATGTGACATCGAAACCGTTGTAAACGAGAAAACGTTTGATTGTATCAAAAATGATAGGACCGACCATGTGCCCTATATGAGAGGGCTTGTAAACCGTTGGTCCGCAAAGATAGATACCAACTTTTCTAGGATGAACCGGTTCAAAAACCTCTTTCGTCTTCGTCAATGTATTGTAAAGTTTTATCATAATTCCGGGCAAATAATTAAGCCAATAATAGTCAAATCAAAAAACGACAACAAATAATAAACAACAAATAAATAATCAATAAAAGACCGTCAAATAAAACAACCGCATTTGAGGTTTCCGTAATCTCATTAGGGACTGTTATGTCTCCATTAAATCTCCTTCTGGAGTTGACGGAGCAACGACTGATTACGTTGTAATTCTTCAACAACCTGTTTTTGCTCCGTAATATCACGCAACACACATAACGCGCGATCAACCGTCCCGCTCAAGGGATCCACAATAGGATGTGCAATATGCTCGATCCAAACACCTGGACGCGGATCAAACGCCGGTTCAAAGAGTTCGACGGAAACCGTTTCTCCTGTTGTGAACGCTTCTTGGGCCGGACAGTGTTCACAAACCGTCTTTTTCGGAGACCGTCCATAACACTTTTGACCCGCTAAGGGCGCAATATCCTGAAGTTGTTCCTCAATCGCTCGATTCGCTTGCAGTATCGTAAACTCACGATCAATAATGAGTAATCCATCTGGTATTCCATGCAAAACATCGGCAAGGAGGGATTCCCGTTTTTGCAATTCCAGATGAGCTTTTTGCGAATCTGTAATGTTCTGAACCATTTCAACCGCCCCGATAATTTCCCCGGTCATTTCCTCGAAAAGCGGAAAACTGCTCAATTCAACCCAAAGATCAAACTCCGGGTCATACCGTTTCGTCCGAACCGGCAATTGTGTTCGGAATGTTTCTGCAACCGGACAATGTTCGCAGACCTGATTCCGGTTATACGCTTTTTCATAACAGATACTTCCAAGAACCGTCCCTTTGACAGCGAGCATCCGTTGACCATAAGGATTGGCGTAAATCACGCGATACTCCCGATCCACAACAAAAATGCCGTTTTGAATCCCGTTGCAAACCGTTTTCAGCAAACGGTCCTGCTCCTTTGCAAATTCAGCAACCTGCTTGTGTTGCGAAATGTCGTGAACCAGAATCATTTCGAGCAATTCATTGGCAAGAACAAGGGGGATGATCTGGACATTCAGAAAATACCGTGTTCCATTCCGTTTACGATAGGTACACTCAAATTCCAGATGGACACCACTTTGAACCGTCTGAAGTTTTTGTTCGAGAAAAACATCATAAGGGACTCCCTCGATGTCCGGTTGAGGGGGAATGACTTCGGACGGTTTCCGACCAAGAACATCACCAAAATTCTCAACATCCAGAAGTTTCAACATATTCGGGTTGCAAAGAAGAACCGTTCCCTCCTTAAGCAGCGCAACCATTTCTGAAGTGTTCTCAAAAAGTGTACGATATTTTTGTTCCTCATTGCGTCGAGCATGTTCGGCTTCCATTTGTTCCGTTACATCAAGACCAACTCCCAGAACACCCTGGACCTTTCCCTTGTTGTCAAATTGCGGAAAAAGCCGCATTTTCATTGTCCGACCATATCGCTCGCTTAACACCTGCGTGCTGTTTCCTTCGAGCGTCTTTTCGATTCCCTGAAGTATCTCAGGTGCATCACGGAAAAAATCCCGGGCCGAACTCCCCGTTGCATCTCCCAATTGGTATCCATAATACGCCGGATATCGAGGATCGTAATAACGAATTGTCCAATGTGTGTCCAACTCAAGAAAAAAAATGTCCGGACATGCATAAACCGCTTGCAAAAAACGATCCGAAATCTGCGGTAAGGATTGCGGCAAAAGACAATCCGAAAGAACCGGGGTCACATCTTGTAACACACAAAGAATTTGCTCCGTTTTCCCCTCCTCTTCAACCCTTAAACGGGTTTTCAGCAAAAAAGGTCGGGTTTGTCTCTTCTTCCCTGAAAGACAAATCGGACACAACACCGTCAACGCCCCTTGTTCCTGCTTCTTTTGCAACTGTTCTTCAAGCAGAGTGCGTATTTGAGGAAATCGGTCAATCATCCGAAAAGGTCGTTCCACAACCTGAGCCGGGTCAATGTCGGAAATTCCCAACAAATGACACAACTCCTTCGTCCACGATTCCTGCTCCGTTGCAGGAGTGTAAACCCAACTGCCAACATGCAGAAGTGACTGAATTTCCTTCCAATCGGCGGACCATGCTGTCTCTGACATTTTCACTCACACACTCCTCAATGATCGTCGAATATGTTCGACCAACTCAAAAGCCCGTCGACCAACCCCAAATGCACGACCCGCCCTTTATACCTGAAATCACGTTCCCCGTCAAAAGCACACAAAAAAATTTTCCATGTTCGTTTTTACAACAGGGTTCTCGCTCCTACCGTTTTCCTTCACTGTCCTCTCGACCGTTTCATTCGCGGTCCAACTGCTGCTGTTTTCCCGCCTCTTCTCATCCTTATCCTTTTCATCATCCTTATCCTTATTCTTCCAGATTCTCCAGATGATGCAGACGATTGTAAAACGAGCTGGACACCAACAATTCTTCATGTGTCCCAATATCCTCAATCACTCCATCTCGCATAATGATAATTCGATTCGCCAATGTTAACGCCGATAATCGATGTGTCACCATAATCGTCGTCCGATTACCAATAAATTGAGCAAGTGCCTTATGAATCGCCTGTTCACTCAATAAATCAATTTGACTAGTCGCTTCATCCAACAGAAAAATGCGAGGATTAATCAAAAAAGCTCGGGCAAGCGAAATCCGTTGTCGTTGACCCCCCGATAATAATCCCCCCCCAGGTCCCACAATCGTATCATAACCGTCTTTAAGCTCCTTCATGATGAAATCATCTGCATAAGCCTGTTGCGCCGCTTCTATCATCGCTTCATCCGTTGCATCCGGCATACCATACTTGATGTTGTTCCTGATTGTATCATTGAACAAAACCGGTTCTTGTGTAACGAGACCGATTTGACGTCGCAAATCATGCAGTGTAAAACGGGATAAGGCAATTCCATCCAGTTTCACTTCACCTTGATTCGGGTCCTCAAAACGCGGAATCAGTCCAAGTAACGTACTTTTTCCACAACCACTTGGACCAATGATTGCAACGGTTTCTCCATAATTGATTTTGAGCGAAACTTCTTTGAGAACCGGATGTCCCAGTTGATACTCAAAGGAAACTTTTTCAAAGGTAATTGCCTTTTCACAAGGGGTATACGGAACAGGATCAGCCGGGTCAACAATCTGAATCGGCTTGTCAATCATTTCGTAAACCCGATCCGCTGCTGCTGCTGCTGTTTGAAATTGGGTAAAAATGTCCGACAATTTCCGGGCCGGATCAGATGCTCCTGCCAATAATCCAAAAAACATCAGCAACATAGGTTGCGAAAGTGGGACGCTTGACATTGGAATCCCCCAAATATCTGTCCGTTCATCCATGACAAGATAGGCTCCTGCAAGAACGGCCGCACAAATCATCAAAATGCCAAGTGCCTCTGTAAGCGGATTCGTCAGCGAATCATATTTGGCAACTTTCATCCCTTGTTTATACAATGTATTGTTGACTAATCGAAAACGATTTTCTTCATAAGATTCACGACAGAAGACTTTGATAACGCGGATCGAGCGAAATGCTTCTTCGAGACGACTGAACATATTCGCCATTTCTTGCATGGAAACTTTCGCGGTTCGTTTAATGGAACGGGCTAACCAACGAATGAGATAAGCGGCGATTGGAACAAGGAGAAGTGTGAGCAGGAGTAATTGCCAACTAATCATTGCGGCCAAAACCAGACAGGTAATCATCTTGAACGGTTCCCGAACCAATTTGCCGTAAAGGGTTCCCAGACCCCCGACAAGAGAACTGACATCACCAGTAAAGCGGCTCATAATTTGAGCAATCCCGACATGATTGAATTGTCCGGCATCATATTGTATGACCTTACTGAAGAATTCTTCACGCAGTTGATTCGCCGTTCCCTGAGCTATATGGGCGGAAAGAATATTCTGAGCAACGGTCAACACCAATTTGATTGCGGTTCCAATCAATGCAAAAGAGATAATCAAGAGAACTGTTTTGAAAGGGTCATTAGGTGCATATTTATCAACATAGGGTTTTCCCCAAAGATAAAGGGCTTGGAAATACTCGGCCCGATTGAGTCGTGTCAATTCCGCCGACAATTCCCGTTGTAATCGTCGTTGACTGCGTAATTCTTCCGTCTGTTCCAACTGTGTTCGCAACGTATCTGTTTTTTCCGTGTATTGAATGATTTCAACACCATTTTCTTCAATTCGTCGATTCAACCAATCACCGAATGTGTCTTTTTTCATACACACTTCAACAATAGGGTAGACGAGAACGGTAATATTTCCGCCCCAAGCGAGACCGACCAGAAGAGCGCAAAGGATGGAGAGAACAATAGAGTATTTGAAGCGAAACGTGATTCGTATAGCGCGTAAGTAATTGTTCATTGGTTAATTTTCCTGCATAGTACGATACAAATTGACGACAAGGGGAACGAAGAGCAACAGGGGAAACCAAACGCCAAGAATGGGGGCTTCCATACTTTTTCCGACAAAGAGGGCCCCATATTGAACGACGAGGAAGGTGAAGACCAGAAGGGCGACAAGCCCCATTGCCTTAAAAACGTTGCGATCACCTTTGGACAAGATGATTGGAATACCGAGGAGGAGGAGGACCATATCCAAAAAAGGTTGAACGATTCGGGCATGAATTTTCATTTCAACATCATCCCCCAAATCGAGTGAACGGTCGCGCAAAGCGCGGATGTACTCCCAAGTTGAGGCGTAATCACGCCAAGATCGATTTGCCGCAATGTAGGCAAGAGGAACATTACTGACAACGAAACAGTCGGTTGGAGCAAGCCAATTGGCATCTTTCGGGGTAATAATGACCGTTTTATCGTCAACACACAGAGAAGGTTCGTTGAGAATTTCTTTAGGTTTCTGAACATTGACCATAAGATAACCGTTTGGATGATTAACATCAGCCGGTTGATACACGGCTTCTTGCGCTTGCAAGTATTTTCCGTGTTCAGTCAACTGTTTCGAGAGAAAAGCAAAATGGGGGGCAACAATCCGGTTCTCGCTCAAAAAGGCTTTTTCACCTTGCAGAGAGAGAAACGAATTGGTATCTGTTGCGGAACTGATGTCAGAACCTGTATGTTCCGTATATTGTGAGGGGACTTTTTGCAAATCGTCCAAAAAGCGGGGGAGCACCAATTCCCGGACACAGACAAGAGAAATGCTGATAATGAGAACGGCGTAAATAATGGGTTTGACGACGCGAACTTGGGAAATTCCGGCTGCAAGAATTGCAACCAGTTCATTATGCCGCATCATCATTGCAAGGGTTATGGTTGCTGATGTCAGACAGAGAAGAGGGGCGGTTTTGTCAAAAAAGGGGAGCGACTGAATGGTGTAATATCGGGCAATCAACGAAATGGAGCCGATCATTCCCCCCTCAGTTTTCAGAAAACTGTCCAGATTGGAAAACAGGTCAAAGACAATGTAAATTCCAATAAAGCAGAAAAACCACAAAATCAGGGTTTTGAGAAAACTGCGTAAAACATAACGGTCAAAAATAGTCATCTTATTTTATCCTCTGTCCATAATTATCATGGAACAGCTCTTAATAAAGGTTCTGACGAATTCCGGCTGAAAAAAAACCGGTGTTGCCAAACTCGCGGATTAAAGGGTTAATCAACGCTTCTTTCTGCGTCTGTTGAAATGTCGGGGCCGTTGTTTCAATCAGGTTCAAATCGTATAACAAATGGTCAAAATACCCCGAGAATAACGTCCGATACTCTTTCGGTATTGCGTCCGATCTTGCCCGATTGATGTGATCGATAATGTTCGAGACGCAATTGTTTTTGATCGTGTTGTAAAACTCCGCCTCTTTCGATAATTTGTTCGCCCGATTCAATATGTCCAGAAAAATCGTCTGGACTTCCTGCTCGGTCAATTTCAATCGATACAGGTACACCTCATTTTTGTTGTATTCCGCCCCAAGTCGTACCATATCCCGTTCATCCGCAATCAGATAAATCAGTTCAAATTGATTGGCAAATGCACCTAAGGGATCATACGATTCCCCTTCTTCATATCGTGCTTCAACGGAAACCCCTAAATGACGTCCATCTGCGAAACCGAAACTGATTTCAAGGTGAGCGACGGACGGAAGTCCGCGAAAAGGAACGTCAATGACATCAATTGTGCGAACATCCGACAATCGGTAAACGGCGTCATAATAGTAGGTTGTGTACTCTTTCGCAGTCCGATACTGAGTGTTCCGAATGTCAAAAACCCGAACCCGATCCCCCTCGATTCTCGCAGTCGCTTGTCGTGCATGATTCGGCGACCATTTCCGATCCGTTTGAGGGCGCAACTCATACGAGAACGGATTTTGTGCAATCGATGCAGGAGAAGATTGCGAGGACGTTTTGCCCCGTTGTTGACCTCGATATGTCGTTGAGTCGGCTTCTTTGTCAAGAATCAGCGATGTCACACTCATTGGATGAGGCCGCATACAACCAGCAAAGAGCGGGAACAGCAGCGCAACGACAACGAATCCCCACAATCGAGGGACAACCGTGTTGATTGCACGACCTGCTCTGTTCTTTTGAGACATTCTGTCAGTTACGACCAATTGCATCATTGAGAGAGTTGTTCTCAACCCCTTTCAAGGATCAACAAAGAGAAAAACGCGAAATAGTGCCAATTCTCCTTTTACTGTTTTCCCTAAATTACCTAATTTGTTTTTGAACGGACGTTCAGAGACCGATTCCCTGAATCTTGGGACGATACTGAATTATCGAGAGGGTTTCAAGAGCAATTTTGCGAACAGGTTCCCAAGACGACTACAAAATGAAAATGAAGAACAGGTTTCTAAGACGACCACAAAATGAAGATGAAGAGCAGGTTGTCGTCTTTTTCCTCTTTTGATTCAGAAAGGCATTTCTCTTTGCCGCTTAACTCCTCACTTGCTCATCCAGAAAAGTTGCGTACAATGTGGACGGTGTGTTGACCGTTGCGATTTAGTTCCAATGTGAAGTTGGCAAAACGAGAAGTTGATAAAATAAGAAGTTGGCAATCGGGTTGACCGCAATGATGGTTTTTCACCTTTCCCCAAGACCTAAGACCAGGTCGCACTCTTACCGTCTTCAAAGTTATGCTGGATCGCAAATTCATTCTCGAAAACGCCGAGCAGGTCAAAACCAACTGCCAACATCGCGGGGTTCATGTTGACATTGACGCTTTTCTTGCTCTTGAAAAAGAACGGAAAGAACGGCAGTCGTTGATTGAACGGTTGAATACAGATGCTAATACGGTCTCGAAATTGATTGGGCAGATGAAAACGGCGGAAGAAAAAGAGGCCAAAAAGGAAGAAGGTCGCTTGCTCCGCGAACAAAAGAATGTTGTTCAGACCGAATTGGATGCAATCGAAGAACAACTCGATCTGTTACATCGCCAAATACCGAACATGACACATCCTGATGCTCCGATTGGGGAGGATGATACGGCGAATACACAGCGTTTTTTGGGAAAGACACCGATTCCGAGTTATGATTTTGAACCGCTCGATCATGTTGTTCTTGGAGAAAAACTCGATTTGATTGACTTTGAAGCAGGCGCAAGAGTTGCAGGAGCCGGATTCTATTTTCTCAAGAATGAGGCGGTTTTGCTGGAACTGGCGTTGCAACGATATGCGGTCGAGATACTCATGCAAGGGGGTTTTGTTCCGACAACGACGCCGGATTTGGCGCGGAATGATGTTTTGCAGGGAACCGGTTACATTCCTCGCGGTCCAGAAACGCAGATTTACAGCATTGACGGGACTGATTTGAGTCTCGTTGCAACAGCGGAAATTCCTCTTGGGGGTCTTTTGGCCGGGCAAACGGTTGACGCCGAGATTTTGCCGCTTCGTTTATGCGGGATTTCACACTGTTTCCGAACCGAAGCGGGCGCAGCTGGAAAAGCATCTCGCGGTCTTTACCGTGTACACCAATTCACCAAAGTCGAGATGTTTGCGTTCACCTTGCCCGATCAAAGTGACGCAATGCACAAAGAGATGCTTGATTTGGAATGTAAAATTTTTGACGGACTTGGAATCCCTTATCAGGTTGTTGACACAGCAACGGGGGATTTGGGGGGACCGGCTTATCGTAAGTTTGACCTTGAAGCCTGGATGCCGGGTCGGGGCAAGGGGGGAGAATACGGCGAAGTGACAAGCACCTCGAACTGCACGGATTTTCAGGCGCGACGCCTTAACGCGAGATACCGAATCAAGGGGGAGAAGGGAACGCAATTTGTTCACACGCTCAACGGAACGGCAATCGCAATCAGTCGGGCTCTTGTTGCGATTTTCGAACTGTATCAACAGAAAGATGGTTCGATCCGAATTCCTCAGGTGCTTCAACCGTATGTCGGCAAAACGGAGATTCGTCGTGATTGAGAAACGTGAATAACAGAGACTGTCGCTTATGGAGCGACATTTTGTTCAACGGTTGATGTCGTCCGTATTTTGGGGACATTCTTTCAAAAACCAGTTGCGGACTTTTGCGATCAGGTAAAACGAGCCGGTCACACAAATGACATCGTTCGATTCGGCCTTTTCAAGCAAATCCGTAATCCCCTGTTGCCAATCCGGTTGAATCGTTAGACCGACTTCGGTGTCCGACGGAAAATGAAGTGTTTCAACCAACAAAGAGTACAGTTTCTGAGCCGGAATACAGCGGGGTATATCGGGTAATTCTGTTAAAACAATGTTGTTGAAATGGGGCAATAATTCGCTCAACATGCCGACGACATCTTTTCCTGACATGGAGCCGAAGAGGAGGGACCGGTTGGTTGGGCCGACTGTTGGAAAAGCGTCTCGAACGGATTGCAGCAGAGCAATGATTGAGGCGCGGTTGTGAGCACCGTCAACAATGAGGACCGGATGTTGGTTCAGCACTTCAACGCGACCCGGCAATGTCACTTGAGAAAGAGCAGTCCGGCATGTTGAATGGGGCAAACTCCATCCCATGTTTCGTATGACATCCAAAACGGCAAGAACGAGAGCCGCATTGTAATGTTGGTGATCTCCCAAAACCGCAAGAGGAGGTGATAAAGGGTAGTAGTCTTCCCAAATCCGCTCTCCGTCAATAAGAGATGCTCCCTTTTGGTTAGCAATACGGCGAATCACCTGATCGGGTTCGGGAACATTTTTCTGCGTCAACCGGCTTTGACGAACACCCGAGATGACGGGGACCCCCGGTTTGATGATTCCGGCCTTTTCAAACGCAATGTCGGCAAGAGTCGGTCCCAATTGTTCTGTATGATCGTAACTGATACTTGTTATGACGGTCACAATGGGACAGCAGACATTGGTTGAATCGAGTCGTCCTCCCATTCCGACTTCGAAAACGGCACAATCGACATTTTCCCGGGCAAAGTACATCATTGCGAACAAGGTTGTCAGCTCGAAATACGTCAACGGACCTTCCTCTTTTTCCCAATCAACAATGGAATCGCGGATTTCCAGCATAAGGTCGGCAAAAGGGTTTTCAGGGCACCATTTTCCGTTGATACTGAACCGTTCGAGAAACGACTGTAAATGGGGGGAGGAAAACCGACCGGTTTTATACCCGCAATGATGCAGGACCGATTCGAGCATGATACAGACGGACCCTTTTCCTTTGGTTCCAGCAACATGGATAACGGGATACGATGAATCGGGCGATCCAAGTGAATCAAGCAGCAATCGTAATCGTCCTAAACGCCGTTCCATCTCATAATAGGGAATGGACTGAAACGTCTCATAATTGACCCGACCGTCGAGAAAGGCAATCGCTTCTTTGTACCGATTTTCCATGCTATTGTCCCCTCATTAGAACATTTCAAAAATTGGCATACACGTTCACCATTTTAGACGTTGGAAAATCAAGGGTTCATTCCTGATGATCTCCGCGAACCAATTTTGGACAGGAAAACGGGTTCGAGACTCAGGTTGACCCCAAAGGAATCCCGACTGGGGTCAAAGGAAACGCCAAAAATCCAAGCAAAGGATTCTCCAGCCCGTTTGACCTGCATCATCCCTCCTCCACTTGCCCGCGATGTCAGATTGTACGAAGTCCCAATCTTCGCCGAATACTTCTCGTTCATTTGATAGGACAAAATCATACTCAGATAGGCTGCATCAAAAGGACCATCATACTTGTCCAGACCGAGATACAGACTTCCTCGTCCCGGTCGTTCCGTCAAACCGCCAATTCGGAAAATCTTCTGACCATTATAAGTCAGTACCTCCCCCTGATTCGGTCCCGCTGTTGGGGTCGATTGAATCGTGAACATGTCAAAAAGACCGGATGATAACAACACAAAACGGTCGCCGACATGCCAACGAAAATCATAATCCAAAAGACCAATTGTCTCGTTGAAATTTTGGGTATTATCAGGATACAGGTTAACATGCGTGTTGAAGACAATCCAGTCGATAATACGACGATTTCCGACCGAACCTCGTTTGGTCTGCCAACGATTTTCAACACCAAGCCGGAAACGGGTCAGATCGCCGACCAATTCTTCGACGGGAGAAGCGACATTACCCCCCATACCGCTCCGAATTGCATAGTACCGTTCATCAAAAATACCCGGTGTATTCCCGCCAAATGTCGTGTACAACATGCGACGTCGGGCGTTTTGAACGGAAAAATCATCAAGGGCGTCATACATCACCAAGTCCTCCCAATCCACATTCGATTTGGCGTAAGAGAACTCCCCAACAAAGTCAACTTTGTGCGCCAGTCCGTTCGCATACCATGTCCGACTCGAAAAACCGGGCATTAACTTCCATATAGGAAGATTCGTCCGAACCCCCGCCTGATAATATAAGCGTTGAACACTGTGACCCTCCATGTCCGAACCCCAATGTGCCGCTTCTCCAAGAACATAGGGAACGACACGAACGGGACCGAGATTAAACGGCAAATCCAGTTCATGTTTCGTCGAAATCACCTCTCCCGTTCGATCCAAACCAAGCGTCGTCGGATCATTCGGGTTGTTGGTACTCCCCGTTGCAAGTTCCCAAGGAAGGTAATAATAGTAATTCTCATCATGCTCTTTCGTCGTATTCACATTTTGCGGACGATCCGCCGTTTTGAACTGCGCCAGTCCAACCCGCGTATGTTCATACCAAGTGAACGTGTCTTCCAACAAGGATTGACCAATCCAGAAATGGTCGAATCGCGGGAACCAACTCGTTTCGGTCTGGAATCCGTCCAACCGCGCACTTGCAAAAATCCCAAGTGAACTGTTGTTCATCAACTTCTTTAGCTCAACATCCGTCGAAAGATTCTTCTGCGTGTCCCATTCCGTCTCAAAATACTGCTCCATGAACCGTAAATCGCTCATCTTGCCAATTTCGGCTGTTACAAACCATTGATTACGGAATTCCTGTCGATGTCGCCAAAGTGCCCTGTATCGATACTTCGCATCTGGTGTCAAACTCCGTCGATCCAATCCCAAATTGTCCTGTCCATTATCATAAATCCCCCAATAATCGACCATTCCCGCAGTCGGTCCTGGTATTCCAAAAAAATCGCCCCGACTGTAAACAAAATTGGTTCCAAGTCCAAGTCCTCGCTTGGAAAAATAATCAAGACTAATGTCCCAATCCGTTCCTTCAGGTCGATTCTTGATGTTGAAAATCTGATAAGGATTCCAAACCGTTCGGACCTGCGTTCCAAAGATGTTGTCATTCGCAACTGAAAAATCCCGAATGTACAGAAAAGCATCCTTGTACTGCAAATCTGCGGCCAACCAGGGCCAATAAAAGATCGGGACATTCCCGACACAAATCAGGTTGTTTTCCGAAGTCAACATCTGCTTTTTCTGCATTGCCGCACCTCCTGAAATCGGATCACGAACGGGTGCTCCTGTCAACGAATCAAAAAGCGGAGAAGACGTCTCGCTCAACGTCATTCGTTGCGATTGAATTCGATAAGCCGGTTCCCCCAAACGACTCGTCGTCACATAAGCATTGGACGCTTGATACAGGTTGGGACCGATTTGCTGCATGACATCCGCTTTCAGACGTAAAAGTCCGTCATAACCGGGAACAGGAGAGAGTAATTCTCCGTTGAGAATGTAACCAATCCGGTTTTTGACATCGTAGTACATCCGGTTTGCAAAAATACTTCGGGTTCCCTCCAAAAAGACGATGTTCCCTTCCAAATAAATTTCAAGGTCGAGATTCTCAACCGAAACGGGTTCTCCGCGCGACATCAAATCATTCAGGTTCGCAGTCCAAATAACAGCGCGGTCAGCCGAAATGTCAAGCGTGTCCCCCGAAAGAACCCGACCTCCTTGCGGATCACCTGTACTTTCAGCCAACTTCACTCCGTCAATCACAAGCGTAAAACCATTTGTGAGCAGACCGACACTGCGATTGGTGAGGGGGTCCGTTCTCCAAGTGATTTCAGTTGGCGAATCACTGCGCCAAAAAAACTGGATTTTTTTGAAGTTGGAACCTTCTCCCCCCTGATATTCCGTCATTTGCATGTTCCGGTATCCCGAGGTCTGCGGAAATCGCATCTGATGTGCCCGGGTGTAAATCGGGGGCATCTTTTCAAGCGGCAATGTCCTTTTCTGCAAAACAATGTCCATCTTTTGCGTCGTTCGGAACGTTCCACACCACGTTTGATCGACGATTCTTGCATCTTCCTTTCCTTGTGCAAGGTCGATTTGAAGCGGTTTTTTCGGATCGGTACTTTCAAGATAAACGGTTGCGGATTGAGGGACAGAATCCATGTCAAGCCAAATGACAGCATGATCCCCCCGAACAACGTCTAAGCCCTGTTGAATGGTACATTCCCCCTCAAGAATGTAGACCTCAAGTCGTTCAACGGTTTTGCTCCAACCTGAACGAGCCGAAATCGTAATCGGCTCTTTTTCGTCTCTGAGCGGAAAATACATGGGGGAATTGCCCGAAAAATCGGCAACCATAGAATCCAACTCGGGATCACTGTAAAACGGTTGAGAATTTTGTTGGGGAAACAATGCCCCGTTTTGGTCCGGTTGGACAAAGCGACCACTAAAACCGGGCAAGGGAATCGCGCTCAATTCAGCAGGAGGAGGACCATTCAGTTGAGACGGGAGAAATCGTTGAAAATTGGGGAGTTGGGTCGGAAAAGACCAACGTGAACCATTTGGCGAAGGAGTATTGGGCAAAGCGAGAACCGTTTCCTCTTGAGGAATCAACGGTGAAGCAGGAGGAGTGAGCGGTGTTGCCTGTTCCTGCGTCAACGCAGTTTGAATCGGCAACAAAAGGAAAATGAGCGCAAGAACAGAGCCGACGACCGAATACGGCTGTATTCGCCGTTCTTCTCCGTTTCTCCGTTGTTGTTCCAAAACTCCGTCCTTGAAATGCAAGACTGACTCTGCTGATAAATAGGATAAAAAAACTGACCGTACTCTTTCGGCGGGTGATTTTACTTTGTGTGGTCATTAAACAACAGTTTTTCTCACTTTATTCTGCGAGAAAAGCAAGAGTTTACCAAGCGGATAAACCTCAACATGTTGACAAGGGGCAGTATAAGAAAGAATCCGAAAGAAAATCAAGAGGGAAATTTCCCTTCCTTGCTTGTTCCACCTTCTTACGTCTGATATACTCAGCCGAAAATTTGTGTCGGTCTTCGACTTCATCAACCGTCCCTTTTTTACCTACATTGCTCAAAATGTCCCTTTTACCGTCCTTGTTCGCCGCCTTTGAATTGAAAATGCCGCAAATGCAAACCCTAGACTGGGTTGTGTTCGCGTCCGTTCTGAGCATCTGCTTCCTTCCCGCCCTTTACTTCGGTCGTCGGTCTGGAAAAAGTACCGCCGAATTTTTTGCGTCGGGACGAAGTGTTCCATGGTGGTTGATCGGTATTTCTATGGTCGCAACAACCTTTGCAAGCGATACGCCCAACCTTGTGACCGATATTGTCCGAAAGAACGGAGTTGCAGGAAACTGGGTATGGTGGGCGTTTACCTTGACAGGGGTTGCAACGGTTTTCTTTTATGCCCGATTATGGCGACGAAGTGGGGTGATGACGGACCTTGAGTTTTATCAGATACGGTACAGCGGGGAGAGTGCCAAGTTGGTTCGCGGATTCCGGGCTATTTATCTCGGTTTTTTCTTCAACTGTATCATCATGGGGAATGTCAACCTTGCCGCATGTAAAATTGCAAACATTACGTTTGGTTTTTCGACTTGGAAGACGCTGGTTCTGGTCGGAATTCTGGACATTGTCTTTGCAATGTACGCCGGTTTATGGGGAGCAATGGTGATTGACATGCTGCAATTCGGCGTGATGATGACCGGAGTCATTGCAATGGCGTACTTTGCTGTGAATAACGATATTGTCGGCGGTTTGAGCAATATGTTGGAAAAAGTCGGGGCAATGAGCGCCGATGGAGGGGTGAATTACCTGAACATGTTCCCGAGTTTCACGGATAATTGGGAATTGGCGATTGCGATCTTTATTATTCCGATTACGATTCAATGGTGGTCGGTTTGGTATCCCGGGGCGGAACCGGGGGGAGGAAGTTACATCGCTCAACGTATGCTTGCATCCCGGTCAGAAAAGGATGCTCTTGGCGGAACCTTGTTCTTCAACGTTGCTCATTATGTTTTACGACCTTGGCCCTGGATTTTAACCGCTCTTGCGTCGTTGATTGTTTTCCCGAATTTGGCCTCTTTGCAAACGGCTTTTCCCCATTTAAGCGATAAACTGTTGGGGGATGACATTGCGTATCCTGCAATGATGACGTTTTTGCCGGTTGGATTTTTCGGGTTGATGATCGCGGCCCTTGTTTCGGCAAATTCCTCGACGATTCTGACACATTTGAACTGGGGGGCGTCGTACTGTGTGCATGATTTTTACCGTATCTTTTTGGTTCCCGGGAAAAGTGAGAAACATTACGTTTTGGTTGGGCGTTTGACAACCTTACTCATCTTTCTGGTCAGTTGTTCGCTTGTCTTTTTTCTCGAATCGGCAAAAGCGGGATTTGACATTTTACTCCAAGTTGGGGCTGGAACCGGTTTGCTGTATTTGGTTCGTTGGTTTTGGTGGAGAATCAACGCTTGGTGTGAAGTCGTTGCAATGGTCTTCTCCTTTGTGATTTCAGCCGTGTTTGTGATTGGGGACAACATGACATGGTGGTGCAGCTCGCCGCAAAGAGCAGCGGAGCTTATGGAAAAGTTTGGACGAGAGGTTTTTGTGTTGAATTCACATGAACGGCTGATTTTGACCGTTGCGGTTACGACGGTTGCTTGGATTATTGCGGCTTATTTTGGACCGAAGACGGATATGGCGACGTTGGTTGAGTTTTACAAGAAGGTGAAACCGGCCGGTTGGGGTTGGGAGCCGGTTCGGAAAGCAGCCGGATTGACCCGGGAAGAGGTGCAGTCAACGGGGGATAACATCCCAATCGCCCTGCTCAGCTGGAGTTGCGGCTGTGCAATGATCTGGTCCAGCCTGTTCCTCGTCGGAAACATTCTCTATGGTCGAACCGGTTATGCCGTGATATGCGGCGTCATTTTTGTCGTGACCGCAACCGTTGTCGTTCGTTCCGTTCAACGATTGTGGAAGTAGGGGGAGTAGGGGATAGGGAATGGGGGATTGGGAACAGGGGGGAGAACAGGGAATGGGGGTTGTTTAGCCGAGGAACACCGTTCCGCGCGTTTTTAGAGAAGGTCGAATGTATAGGAGGTTTCATTCCTGTCTGGTATGCAGTCCGCTCACAAGTTCCGGGAAAAGGAGCAATTTTCATTTTTGAACCACGAAAATCACGAAAGTCACGAAAATCTCACAAAATACGGTTTTTCGTGTCTTTTGTGTGTTTCGTGGTAAAAACAAATCCGTCCGGCTCGGTTCAAATCGCAAAACCAAACTTGTTAGCAGTCTGGTCTGGTATGTCCAATGCGTGAAAAACTTGTATAATCAGATTTGTTGGTATAATTGTATTGTTCGGTTTTCCCGCAATGTCCTTTCCGGTCCCTTCCCGAGAATCAACCGCAGATTGGTTTTTGTATGTCGCTGAAAAATGCTCGACTCATTATCCCGGTTCCCGTTTGGACCACAATTTTTGCGGTTGTGACTCTCCTTGCGTTTGTGAGCGTTCTTTCAGCACAGACAGATTTTTCAGCGCAAGCCAATTTTTCGGAGCAGGCGGTTTTTTCAGGGCAAGAGGAATTGCGAGGTTCCCGACCGTTGTTGACCCGATTTGGAGAACAACTTTTGCGGGAACCGTTGACGCCGGGTTCGGTTCACGCCGAATATCCGCGACCAACCATGATGCGGCCTGATTGGTTGAACCTGAACGGATATTGGGAAATTTTTCCGGGTTCACACCCCCAGCATTTAGAGTCGTTAGCGTTTTCAGAAACCCTTTTGGAAATGCCCGTTTCCCTTTTGTGGGAACAGACCACTTCGTCCGACTCCCGAACCCCCTCGTCCGTCCCGGCCCCTTTGCCGGATGTGACCCTTTTGAAAACCGTTGATTCAGCTGATTCGACGGATTCGGCAAAACAGGATGCCGTGTTGGATGAGGAGGTGAGCGGTTTGGAACAGGACCTGTTGGGGGATCAGCCGGGTGATTGGTCTGAAAATGACTCCGAGTCAGAGTCAGGTCAGGATGCGGAACCCAATCCGGGGGAATCGGCCCCTTTGCCCAACCTGTTGGAACTCATCCCCCCCCCCCTCCCCTCAAGTGAGGACCTTGAAACAGAGCAGGAAATTCCGCCCCGTTTCGATTCCCGCTCCCCTTTAACCTCTTCCATCTCCCCCGTTTTTCGCGGTCAATCGTCCTTGCCCCCTCTTTTTTCCAACCGAAATCAAACGGAGCAGAAAAATACGGGAAAGAACGGAACGAAAGAGGGTGAATCGCAAGAAAGTGTATTAGAAGACGGTTCATCTGGAGAAAGTGTCTCTCAAGAGGGGGTATCTCCGAGAAGTGGTTCGCTGAAACGTGGTTCTGAAGAAGGTGCATCTGGGACAAATGGTTCTCCGACAAGTGATTCAAAAGCAGGTCTATCTCAAGGAAAGGGTTCTCTAAGAAATGGGACTGCAACGGAATCGGGTTTGTTGCAGGAAAAACAAGGGACAACGGAAAGGAAGGTTTTGGTTCCGTTTCCAATCGAATCTCCTCTTTCGGGAGTCGGGCAGTATCGGGACCGGTTCACTTATCAACGAAAACTGGTTGTTCCGGGGAATTGGCCGAAAGATGGTCGAATCCTCCTCCATTTCGGCGCAGTCGATTGGGAATGTGCTGTTTTTATCGACAATCATTTTGTCGGCGTTCATCGCGGGGGATATGCCCCTTTTTCCTTTGACATTACGCCTTTTATTCGGGGTGAACGGAATCGTCAAGATGAGGCGAATCAATGGAGGAGAGAACGGGAATCGGCTGAACGTCGTTCGGTTATGTCGCAATTGGATGATAATCACGCTCATCTGGACGTGAATCTGAACAATAGTCAGAACAAGAATCTGAACGACAACCTAAACAATGGTCTAAACAATAGTCTGAACGAGAATCGAGCGGACTTGGCAGACGAAAAGGGGGGTGAGGGGAAGACACACATTTTGACGGTTTCGGTCTACGATCCGACAGAAGGAATCGTCAACGGTTTTCAAACGCAAATCTCTGATCGGCCAAAATCGGTTGTGTCCTCTGATCGTACACCTCTTGCCGACTCCGGGTCTGAATCTTCAGCGTCAGGAAAGTTAAACCGTCCTGAGTATGGTGCGCGACATGATTCCGTGAGTGGAATCTGGCAGACCGTTTGGTTGGAACCGGTTCCGTCGACTTACATTCGAGAATATCGGGCTGTTCCTAACATCGAGACCTCTTCTGTTGCAATTCAGGTTGGCGTTGAGAATGCCGGGCCGGATGATATGCTCGAAATGGAAGCCTTTTCGAGAGGGGGGGGAGGGGAGAGAGGGGGGAACGAGAACCGATTGGTTGGAAAAGTTTTTGGCGGAATTCGCGGGACCTCTCTGTTGTCGATTCCGCGAGACGATCTGGTTCTTTGGTCCCCGGAACAGCCTTTTCTCTACACGTTGAAAATCCGTTTGGTCCGCGACAACAAAACGATTGATTCGGTTGAGGGTTATTTCGGAATGAGGAAAATTGACCTCGCTAAAGACTCTCAATCCCGCGTCCGAATCCGTCTGAACAACCAGTTTTACTTTCAGCTTGGCGTTCTTGATCCGGGATATTGGTCGGACGGTTCGTATACCGCTCCTTCTGATGAAGCGATTCAGGCGGATTTGCAACGAATCAAGTCGTTGGGCTTCAATCTCGTTCGTAAACCGGCAAAAGTCGAGTCCGAACGTTGGTATTTTTGGTGTGATCGGCTCGGTCTTTTGGTTTGGCAGGACATTCCGTCCGGGAACAATGAGACGGTGAAACAGCAAGAACAGTTTGAGCGGGAACTTTTCCAACTGCTGCTTGCCCGAACGAATCACCCCTCAATCGTTATGTGGACCCTTTTTGATGAAGGTCGGGGTCAACACAAAACAGAAGAGTACGCCAAAAAAATTCGCTCGTTTGACCCCAACCGGTTGGTCAACGCAGGAACGGGTCGGGAGAACTCAAATGTTGGACAGATTGTTGATTCTCACCAATTTCCTGCTCAACAATCGCTGAAAAATGATCCGTTTCGCGCGAATGTTTTTGGCGATTTCGGCAGAATCGCCCTTCTCATTCCTGAACATTCCTTGAGTACACAACCTTTTGGAGAAATACTGGCCGAATCATCGAGTGATTTGCTCAACCGGTATCGACTGTTGTGTAACCCGTTGACTCCCCTTTTACTGCAGGGACTTTCGGGGGTTGTTTATCATCAATGGACGGATTTGGCAACAGATACGACGGGGCTTATGACGATTGACCGGGCAATTCTCAAGGTCCCTGAAGAATCCGTTCGGTCTGTAAATACCCTGTTACGAGAAAGTGTAAAGGACAATCGGAAGAAGAATCGGCCCGTTAACCCGGTTCAATAATTATTGTGGACAGGATGAAACAGGATAAAAAATAGACACAAAATAATCATCATGTCGCTACTATGCAGCTAAGAAATGCTGTCCTTGAATTTCAGATGTCAAAAAAGTGTGCAAGGTGTATATCAATTATTGAAATATCGTTAAACATTGAGGTTGCTTGTTTGACTCGTTCATTGCAAGGTAAAAGAATATCCAATTATCCCCTTTCTCAACAACCCTTTTGTATTGAAAAGAGGTCCGTATGAGTACGCTCACAATCAATTCGTCCTACGAATCACTTCGTGCAGCACGAACATTGCAGGAAACGGTTTCCCGGGTCAATACCACATTGCAGCAACTTTCGACCGGCATCTCGGCGACCCCTTCAAGTGATCCGGCCGGTTTTATTGCAAGCAGTTTAATGCAAAGTGACATCATTGCGGGGAATCAGGCAATCAAAAACGCCCAGATTTCCAATGCTGTTCTTTCGATTGCCGATTCGGGCATGTCGCAAATATCCCAATTGTTGAACGACGCAAAAGGTCTTGCGGTTGCAGCTGCAAATACAGGGGGGGTGACGCCGGAAATGAGCGCGGCGTATCAACAGCAGATGGACGGTTTGTTGCGGTCGGTTGATCGTGTTGCCAAAACAACACAATATATGGGGATGCCGCTTTTGGACGGTTCCTATCGTGATAAGGTCGCCCAATTGGGAACAGATGTTGTTCCGTCACAACAGGTTTTAATGACGCTTCCCAATTTAAGTACGGTTTCACTGGGGAATGAAAGTGGAACCCTCTTTCAGGTGATGAGCGGGGGTGTTGCATCAATTGGCAATGATGCAACCCGGGCATCCTCGATTGTCAAGGGAGCGATTTCGCAAGTTGCAACTGCCCGGGGAAATGTCGGTTCACTCCAAAAGGATACGCTCAACACGTCAGTGCAGTTCATGCAGGATTATATGTTGCAATTGAGTCAGGCGGAATCGTTGATTTCCAACACCGACTTTGCGGTTGCCAGTTCACAATTGGTCCGCGATTCGATCCTGTTGCAGGTCGGAACCCAGATGCTCGGTCTTTCGACGCAAAACGCCTCACTCGCTGCAAGTCTGTTGAAATAATAACTTTTTTACTCTAATTATTAACACGTTATGAATTTGAACTTGAAAGATAAAGTTGTGCTTGTAACAGGAGGTTCAACCGGATTGGGTAAGTCGATTGCGACTCTTTTGGCGGAAGAAGGGGCCAAAGTCGTTATCAACTATGTCGTCAATCCTGAAGTCGCTGAGGAATTGGCGAACGAATTGCAACAGAAATACAACATTCAGGCCCTTGCCGTTTATGCCGACGTTTCCAAAGAAGAAGACGTTTTAACCATGTTTAACGTCATTGAAAATCAACTTGGACCTGTTTATGCGGCTGTCAACAATGCGGCGTATTGCGCCAATCCTGAATGTGTTGATCTGACTCTTGCCGAATTTCAAAAATGCGTCGCTGTCAATCTTCAGGGGATGTTCCTGATTGCCCGGGAAACGGTCAAGCGTTTGATTCAACACCAAATCAAAGGAAAAATCGTCAACATTTCCTCTCAAGCGGCAATGAGAGGTTCGACAAATGGTAAAACGGCGTATGACATGACCAAAGCGGGAATGTGCGGTTTTACCCGGTCCCTTGCAATTGAAGTCGGCAAATATGGAATCAACGTCAACGCTGTTTTGCCGGGTTTAATGTACACCGATATTATTGCGAAACAGATTGACACGGACCCTGAGAAGTACAATAAGCGGTCCCTTTTGCAACGGATTGCGCAGCCCGAAGAAATTGGGCAAGTTGCCGTCTTTTTATGTAGCGAACGAGCCAGTTATATGACCGGAGCATCCGTTGATGTAAGCGGGGGTATGGCGCTTCACTAGATTGCGAGGGGATAGAGACTGGGGGATAGGGAATAGGGAGGAACATTCCTTGCTTTGCCGCAATATGACCGATCACACGTCGATTCCGTTTTTTCCCCCTTTCCATTTTTCATTCTCAATGCTCTCAAAAACGCGCGGAACGGTGTTCCTCGGCTAAACAACCCCTATTCCTCATCGTCCGTTTTTTTCTCTTATGAATGTTGAACAGTATTTGAAACCGAATGTCATTCAGACGATAAAACGGCTCGATTTACGGGCCCAGTTTATCGTTAAAGGTTTCATGCACGGTCTTCATGCAAGCCCTTTACACGGTTTTTCCGTTGAATTCAGCGAACATCGGAAATATACCCCGGGTGATGATCCTAAAGATATTGATTGGTTGATTTATGCCAAAACGGATAAGTATTATGTCAAAAGATATGAAGCAGAAACCAATCTGACCGGTTATCTTATGGTCGATTCCAGTCGTTCTATGGGATACACCCATACTCAGGATATGACGAAATTTGACTATTCGGTTTGCATTGCAGCTGCCCTTGCGTATCTGATGATTCATCAGCAAGACCCTGTTGGACTTATCACCTTTGATGAACGGATTCGGCGTTCACTCCCGCCCAAATCACGACGCAGCCAACTCCCCGCCCTGCTCTCTCTGCTCGCCCAATTGCAACCAGATGGTAAAACCGATGTCGCTGCTGCTCTCACCCAATTAGCTCCCATGCTGCATCATGCGTCCCTGATTATGGTCTTTTCTGACTTACTTGGAGACTCGGATGCTATTTTGAAGTCTCTTTACCGTTTGCGACATAAAGGACATGATGTCATTCTTTTTCATGTTCTTGATGAAGCCGAAGTCCGTTTTCCCTTTTCAGGTCAGGTTGAATTGGTTGACCCTGAAACGGGCGAAAAAATGGTTGGGGACGCGAATGCACTCAAAACGGAGTATCTGAAAGAATTGGACCTTTTTCGGGGAAAATTCGAGGAGGAATGTTCACAAGCCAAAATCGATTTCGTCCCGCTTGACACCAGTATGCAGTTTGATCGGGCGTTGATCGAGTATTTGACCCGACGTTCGCATAAACGGTAAACGCTTTGAAAGGGAGAACGGCTCAAAAGTCAAGGTTCGGCCGCAAATTGGATTTGGGTAAAGCCAAGTTTTCGACAGAGATCGAACAGGTCAAGGACATGTTCGATTGGAATGAGTTTTTCGGGGTCGAGAATAACCGGAATCTCAGGTCGGGATTCGGCAATTGGAACCAAAAAAGTCGCAACCTCTTGCAAAGAATGGTATTCTCGATTCTCAATCGTCCAAATCAAACCTGCTGAATGAACAATTGGAGAGTTGGGGAGTTGGGAGTTGACAACTTGCGTATGAGTGATTGGTGAATCGGCGATTTGTGAATTGCTGATTTGAATTTGAAGAAACTTCAAGTCCTCAATGGACGGTTGTTCGTTGAGAAACTCCTCGACAGTTCCGGCTGCTGAAAGATTAAGGGACAGTTTTTCTTCCAAACGCTGAAAACTGGCGGTACAGACGAAAAAAATCAAGAGCAGGAAAATCACGTCAATCATCGAGGTGATCTTCATTTCCGGTTGTGCGGGGGGAGGAGCGACTCGACATTTCATGGACTGTGCAGTTTTCCCTTTTTACGATATGTGTCCTGAAACGCTGTTTTGAAGTCAAAAACATCGTCAAAATCAGCCCGCGAATCAGCCGGTGTCTTCCTCATTCGACCAATTTGAATCATGTTGTACACCAATTCGCCAATATCACCTGTGTTGTGAATTCCCAAAGAGGCGAGAACGGTTTGAGCGAGCATCCCGTATTGTGCAACGGCGTAATCCCGGGCTGCACAGCAAAGGTCCTGACCGGAAATATGTCGTTGCGGGGCGGAATCTTCTTTTTCGGCATTTTCAACCGGGCTTTTTACATCGTCCGGCAACGGTTCGCTTGGAACTTCTTGACCGAGAAGAAGAACATTTTGGGCGAATTCAAGGGCTTCAAAGACGAATTGATAGGCTTCTTTGGGATACCGCGTATCCTGTTTGAGAAGTTCCTGAAAGGATTTGGAGGTTGACATGAATAGGAGGAGGGGGGGAGAGAAGCAGACTGTTGAGCCGAAATCCCGGGGACGGTACACTACTCTCTACAAGATAATGCAAGAAAGCAGAATTTCCAAGATGACCCCGAAAAAACAGTCGGCTCAAAGTTTCATTGTTGAAGTCCAAACACTTGTTTTAGGGGGGTGAAACATTTTCGGAAACGTCAACCGCTTTTCCTGTAAATTCCCCCTGTTTCCAACTCCAAAGGGGCCAACGAGTTGCAGCAGACCGCATAGTAATGGGACCGTTGACCCAATGATAGGCGGTAAAGACGATGCAGAGATAGATCAGCAGACAGGACAGACCCCAACGAATACAGGGGATTTTCTGCATTTTTTCGTCGGTTTGGACAAGCGGGGTATGCGGGAATGTAAGTTCACGAATCAGGACGTAAAGAATCATGAGGACGTAGATGCCCATACTGACAGTCCTCATGTCAATTGTTTTATTCGCCAAATCCATTCCGGGCATTTTCGGGTCGAAAAAGTACAATTGCTGAAACAGGTCGAGAAAGGAGAGGAGACCGCCTAATGCAAGGACGGGGAACCAAGACAAGCGGGTTACGTTGAAAAGGTAGATCAGGAACCAACAAAAGGCTGCGATCCAACCGAGCAGAATGACCAGATCGACCAGTTTCATGCTCAACTGGGCGATTTGTTCGGGGGTTTGAGCGAGTTCGGGCAAACTCCAACCGGCTGCTTTTGCCCGCATCTGCTCTAAAACCGCCGTTGTGTCAATCCGTTCCAGACGATGTAACAGCGGGATAATACCGAGGACGTAGAAAATCCCGAGAATACTGATTGAGGCATAACCTTCTTCTTTGGGGCGTTCCTCCACTTTTTTGCCGATCATTCCAAGGGTGAAGACGAAACCGCCGACCAGACCGACTGTTATTTCCATAATGTTCCAGTCATTGATTGACCAACCTTGAATACGGATTACATTGGCAATCAAACGTCCAATAATCATTCCCATACCGAACCCGCAAAAACCGAGCAAAGCTCCTCGAATTGCGAGATAATACCGATTGACAGTCAACCAAATCAATAAAGCGAGCACACCTCCAATATGTCCGTAAACGGCGTTGGAGCGGGGCGGATTGATTTCAAAACCGACCAGATAGACCATAACGAGTTGAAAGGTCAAGCCGACGAAAAAAATCCAACAGAGGAGTTCGAGAAACTTCATAACGGACGGTTTTCGTTGATCGAGCAGGGCAGCGAGAGCTGCGCAACCGAAAGTCCCCCAACAACCGCCCTGAATTGCGAGCATGAGAAACCCGTAAGCCGGGTTGATCCAAGATGCTGGTTGACCTGATTGGGCAAAACCGTGCAGGAGACCATAACTGGTGTAACCGCCGATTGCGATTCCCAGACCCCCGACGGTCCCGAAAATTGGCATCCAACGAAACATTGTCTTTTGTCCGTTGACATAGGCAAACGCAAGACCGAGCATTGCGCCGGGAAACATCGCCCCAATGAGATGTCCATAATGACCGCGAATTCCCCAACCGAAACCAACAGCAAGGGCAACGAATAAAGCCCGTAAAATTTTGTCCATCTTGAGTCTCCTTCTTTATACGACCTAATGTTTAGCGTATTTCAATAATTGGCATACACATTTCACACCTTTTTGAAACTAAAAATTCAAGGATTGCATCTCTTAGCTGCATAGCAGCGACATTATTGTAGCCCGGGGTGTAGCGCAGCGAAACCCCGGGTTCAGTGAACCCCCACAAAAAGGAGCTGCGTAGCTGCGACATCACAAAAAACACGCGCAAATATGTTGCCAATTGGTTCTTGTGTCGCTCCGACGGAGCTTGTTATTTTGGGGACCGTTTAACCCAGGGTTGCGGTCGCGTTGCTCCCTTCACCCCGGGCTACAATAGGGTCGCCGCTATGCGGCTACAAAGGGACGACTTAACATTTCAAAAAGAACCGACATGAGCATTTCAATACTTGGCATACACCGTTCACGCTTTTTTTGAAGCCAAAAATTCAAGGACCATTTGGTTTTGTGCATATACTGTAGAGCCTATTTCATAACCGTCTGAGAGCGATCATGGCACAAGCTGTTTGTAAATAGGCGTTAAACATTGATATTTTATGATCGTAACGAACTACCAAACGTCGAAAATCCTGTATCCACGAAATCGTTCGCTCGAT
>JBOFQB010000048.1:0-21241 GCA_051660685.1 Thermoguttaceae bacterium
CGAGCGAACGATTTCGTGGATACAGGATTTTCGACGTTTGGTAGTTCGTTACGATCATAAAATATCAATGTTTAACGCCTATT
This sequence comes from Thermoguttaceae bacterium, assembly GCA_051660685.1. Taxonomy (GTDB): domain Bacteria; phylum Planctomycetota; class Planctomycetia; order Pirellulales; family Thermoguttaceae; genus JAVBSX01. Next base: position 84 of record JBOFQB010000048.1, read on the forward strand.
TACAAACAGCTTGTGCCATGATCGCTCTCAGACGGTTATGAAATAGGCTCTATACAAATGGGGTGAAACCAATAAGAATCAACGCGCCAATATCATACGCGACGTTTATGAAAAAATAAGATATAACGATGCGATTGTTGAGGCATTTGCTCTTATTGATTATGAGAAAAAAAATGATACTTGGTACGACGAGAATTTTCACAACAATAGCAATGGACCTGAACGAAAAATAGACAGATTACTGACTGAATTAAATTATGCTTGTTATCTGAAAAAAAGTGGCCTTTTGAAAGAGAAAGAATTCCTTATTTTGAAATATATCATTGATCGAGCTTGTGTATCTAGGAGTATGCAAGCCTATCTTTGGAATTTATATCATTTTACAAAACAAAGCAAGCGTACATGTTCTTTCGAATATGTCATAGACTATGGTATAGACAATAACATGTTTCCAAAGGAATTTGCAGACAAAGACACCAAGCTTTTTTCAAAACAATTGAATTTTTGATTTTGGTATTGAAAACGTGGATGATATGAGCGAGTAAAACTTGCACGATTGATTGTACATCATCTTTTTCCGATTTCCGTTTGGCAGTTTGTCCCAAGTTCGTCTGCAACAGTCATCTTTGCAACACATTCATGTCCGTTTGAAAAGTTTGTCCAGCTCTTCACAGGAAAGTTTTAAGACGGACGGACGACCATGTGGACAGTGATGTGCGTTGACTTCCTGTTCCGCAAGAGCAAGTAACTCTCCAATCGCATCTGCCCGCAATTGTTCCCCCGCCTTGATCGCCGCTTTGCAGGACATCGAATGAAGTAACTCCTCGATTAACTCCGCGCGTTCTGTCTTCTTGCCCGAATCAAGTAACTGGTCGATGATGTTCAACAAAACCTCTTGCAAGTCCGTCCCCTCAAGAATCGCGGGATAACCTGTGATGATGACCGTATCACCCCCAAAAGGTTCGACCATTAAACCCAATTGCTGCAATAAGGGTTGGTTTTCGAGAACACACGCCGATTCAACCGGCGCAAGGTCAATCGGAATCGGAACCAAAAGGCGTTGCATGTCCGGTTGTCCCGAATTGTATCGCTGTTTCAACCGTTCATACAAAAGACGTTCATGTAACGCATGTTGGTCAATGATCGCTATACCACTTTCCGTTTCCCGAATCAAATAACGGTTATGGACCTGCATCACCTTTTGGTGTCGGGTTTCAACATCGTTGCGACAATCGGAATCCGATTCATTCAGCCCGTTCGATTGGTCATAAGAAGCGGAAAGGGAAGAATGAAGAGAATCGCAACAGTCGGGTGATCGTGAAAATCCCGACTGTAACGGTTTTGGGAGGTTGCCGTTCTTTGTTGAGGTCGGCACAACAGCCCGTTCGTGCAATCGAAGTGGTTCTCTCCTTTGTCCCGCTTGTTGCGACCATTCCAAAACAGCCGATCCCCCATCTTTTGTGTAGGAGGTCCCTTGCTGAACCGGACCCGTTTCATTCTCCCAAGCCCAACCTGACCCCGGGAACTCTGATCCTGAGAAAACGGCTCCTGACGAATCGGGCGTTCTCGAACCTGAACCGGGGGTTTCCGGCCGTTTGCGGTCCAGTCCCTTTGCCCAATCAACAATGTCCTGTCGCCGATTCTCCCGAGCTGTTGCGTCCATTGACGTTCTCGGGTCATTCTCCTCTTCCCGCTTGTTGGGTTCTCCCCGGTTTGGTACACCCTTGAGATAGGAACCGGGAAAATCATTGACCGATAATTGCGAGGTTAAGTCACTTCTCAAAAAATGTTCCCGAATCGTTCCCAGAAAATGACTGTAGATTTTGTTGGAATCGAGAAACCGGACCTCCATTTTGGTTGGATGAACGTTGACATCGAACATTTCGGGGGACATTTCGATCTGCAAAAAGGCAATCGGAAACCGTCCGGTCGTCAAAAGACCACGATACGCCTCACTCAGCGCATGTTGCAACGCCCGATCCCGAATATAACGGTTATTCAGGAAAAAATACTGCATCCGGTTGTTACTTCGGCTGACTTTGGGGAGACCGACATAACCGGAAACGGTGATTGGACCGCGATGTGACTCGACGAAGAGGAGGTGATCGGCAATTTCGGGTCCAAACAGTTTCCGAATCCGTTCAAGCGGGGAAGATTCGGCAGGAAGTTCGTAGACCAACTTTCCATTATGCTGTAAGGTGAAGTGAATTTTGGGTTGAGGAAGGGCAATTCGGATAAACGATTCCAGAATATGACCGAATTCCGTCGTCATGGAACGCATGTAACCGCGACGAACGGGGGTGTTGAAGAAAAGATGGGCAACTTCCAGAACCGTTCCTTGGGGCATTCCGCAAGGGACGATTTCCGAAAACGTCCCTCCTTCACTCCGAATTTCGGCTCCTTCACGGGATGATTCGGGACGACTGCGCAAGAGAAGTTGGCTGATTTCGGCAATTGAAGCGAGTGCTTCTCCGCGAAACCCAAATGTCTTGATTCGGAACAGATCGTCGGCGTTTTCCAACTTGCTTGTTGCATGAGGTGAAAGGGCAAGATGCAATTCCTCTTGAGCGATTCCACAACCATTATCGACGATCCGAATCCGTTCGCTTCCTCCTTTATCAACCGCAACATCGATTCGGGTTGAACCGGCGTCAACCGAATTTTCCATCATCTCCTTCACTACACTTGCGGGCCGTTCAATCACCTCTCCGGCCGCAATTTTGTTAATCATACTTTGTGAAAGTTGGTGAATCATTGGGATAGGAGATAGGGTGTAGGGAATAGGGGATAGGCAGACTGCTAACAAGTTTGGTTTTGCGATTTGAACCGAGCCGGGTTGGACGGATATGTTTTTACCACGAAATACACGAAAGACACAAAAAACGGTATTTTGTGAGATTTTCGTGTGTTTCGTGATTTTCGTGGTTCAAAAATGAAAATGGCTCCTTGTCGCAAAACTTGTTCGAAGACTGGTTGAGGGGACAGGGCGTTTGGGGGGCAGGAAAATGGGAGAGGGAAAACGGGGGAGAACCGCGCATAAAAAAGGTGCAAATGCTTACTTGACAAACACTTGCACCCTATTTTTCCAACAAAGGCATGTCAAAAACATACCAGCCCAACACTCACCCAATCGAACCGACCAAACCTCGCAAAAAACATTCCTGCAAAATTTGTCCCGGTCCTGTCTTGGGTTTCCTACTTCTTTCGGAAACGTCGGGCAACCGGCAAAATAACAGCACCAACACCGAAAAGCAACAAGGTTGCCGGTTCGGGTGACGCAACTGCCGTAATTCCACCTGTAAATTCGGCACCAAAGATCATGGTGTTGAAAAGTGATCCCTGTGTTGGGGTCACAACAAAACTCAACATGTGAGTGCCTGCTCCTATTCCGTTGGGACCCGTAAGGTCGATACTGAACGAAGAAGCACCCTTCCCATATCCAATGGTGAGGTCTTCAACAGGTAAAGAACCATTAACAAGGACCGCTGTCAAAGGTGAGGAGTTCATCAACGAAAACGTGATGTTCAGCGTTGCTTGCGAAAACGCATTATCCGTCTTTTCTACAGTAAAGTAGGTATTAAAGACATACGAAGCGTTTGCGTCCATCAACTCACCATCATTATGAAGCACGATTTCCCCGGGCATCCAAGAAAACTTCGTTGCTTCGATCTCGAAAGCACCTTCTCCGGTATAGGGACTGCAGACGAACCATTGATCCGCATTTCCGGCATTAGTTCCGCACAAGTCTGAAACAGACCAACCCCCTTCGGAGACGCCGACGATCCCTGCGGACGCCGTTAAGGCGAACGAGAGACACAGGATTGACAGGAGACCGACATAGAGATGTCGCATAATAATCATTCCTCCTAAATCTTTCTCCAAAACAAAAAAATAAAATAAAAAACAGTAAGGTGAGTTTGGTGAACGGTCACGCTCCCGTTCACCAAACTCGCATGTATACACCAATACAGTTGTTCAGCGTAAAACTGCACGAAGACAGCAACCTGAACGGGTTTTGCAAGTGAAAAAAACGACTGTATTTGGGGCCAAAAAAGTAGGACCGGGATGTACGGACGTGTCCTTTTCCGTGAAAAAGAACGAATTTGATGCAATCTTTGCGGGAGAAACGCTCGGACGCATAAAAGGGCACAATCAGTCCTCTACCCTACATATTACCCGAATACACAAAAATATCAACAAGAAAAGTTGTAAAATTTTCAAAAAAGTTGAAAAAAGTTGGTTACAGAGAAAAAGCAAGAGAGCAGCGTTTTCCCAAAAACGGCATTTGCCGTTTTCCTGCTCTCACCTTTTGGGGTTGACTGCGATCTTTTTTGGCGAAAAACGGCTTGCCCGTTCACAAACAGTTGACTTGGAATATAATGGGGGGAGTGTTTTCTTCCCCAAGAGGTGAAGGACGATTTTTTTCCCAAGAGGGTGAGCGTCGTTTTTTCACCAAAAGGGAAATGTCATTCCAAATCAACAGAGGAGTTTCGACATGTCAAAACGAATGATTATTGGGGTCAATGTAACCAGTTTTGCGAAAAATTCTGGCGAAGTCCAGCAAGTTTTCTGCGAATATGGTTGTAGCATTCGGACACGATTAGGTCTGCATGAAGCGGACGAAGGGATTTGTGCTCCGAACGGGCTGATATTGCTGGAGTTTACAGGAGGAGCCGAGAAAGCGGCCCAGATGACGAAAAAGCTCCTTGCGATTCCCGGAATTGAAGTCAAGGAAATGGTTTTTTAGAAGGTTGAAAAGGTAAAGAACAAGATCAGTCAAAAGATAAGTCAAAAAGACAAGATGAATCAGGAATTCATCATTCGGGTGTTAGATGAGTCGGAGATGGACTTTCCGCTTGACATGGGAATTCGCTCGTTGCTCTGTTCCTGCTTTCCTGATTGGATCGACATATTTCGATACCGTCGGGTTTGGCACAAAACTCCGCCCCTGTTCTCCGTTATCTGTATTGACAACGATCAAGTGATCGGTCATGTCGCCGTTGTTGCTCGCGCAATTACGACGACATGGAATTTTCGATATAGGGCAGCGAGTTTTCAAGGGGTTGCCGTTTCCCGGGAATACCGAAAGACCGGATTGTCGCAAATTTTGCTCAACCGAGCGTTAGAAGAGGCGAAAAAACGGGGATTCCCTTATGCAATTCTGTTTTGCAAGGAACCGCTTCTCCCCTTCTACCTTGCTGAAAATTGGCGGTTACCTCAAGATCATGTGACAATGCGCAATGAGCGTGATTTGCCCATTTCCATGCGTTCCAACTGTCCAATGTATCAGGAATTGACGCCCCAACCTTTTCCAGAAGGTCCCTTAGATGTCTATTAAGTAGGGAATAGGGGATAGGGGATAGGGGAAGAAAAAAAACTTGTCGTTTAGCCGCGATACAACGTATCGCGCGTACTTAGCCCGGCGCAAGCCGGACGACGTTTGACCCCGACGACCGTTAAACCCCGACAAAAAGTACACCAAACACGAAAAGTGTTCACACCACAAATGCCAAAAGTTTCAAAAGTACCCGATATGAACCGTGTTAGTCAATGTAATGAGAATTTTATTGACATAGGCCGTTTTACCACTCTTCTTGGGCAGAAAGCCGACCCGATTCAGGTCCGTGAGATCATTGCAAAAGCGAAGGAGAAGCAAGCGTTAACGGTTGAGGAGACGGGGGTCCTTCTTTCGGCAGATGCTCCTGAGTTGGTTGAGGAGATTTTTAATGCAGCACGACAGTTAAAACGGGATGTTTACGGAAACCGGATCGTTTTGTTCGCCCCTCTTTATATTGGCAATCAGTGTACGAACAATTGTCGATATTGTGCATTTCGGGTTGACAATCGGGAGCAGATTCGCAAGACGCTCAGTTTTGACGAGGTGACACGGGAAGTCCAGACGATGCTCGCGCAAGGTCATAAACGGTCCATTATCGTTTTTGGCGAACATCCTGAATACTCGCCGGAATTTATTGCCGAAAATGTTCAACACATTTATTCTGTTCAACAGAACGGTTCTTCCTTACGCCGAGTCAACGTCAACGCAGCCCCGCTCGATCAGGAAGGTTTCAAAATTGTCAAAGCAGCCGGAATTGGGACATATCAGGTTTTTCAGGAGACGTATCATCGACCGACGTATGAAAAGATGCACCCTCCAAAAACGCGCAAGGGTGATTATTTATGGAGACTGGATTCACATGCTCGGGCGTTAGAAGCCGGAATGGATGATGTCGGAATCGGGGCACTCATTGGTTTACATGACTGGAAATTTGAGGTCCTCGGTCTGGTTGCTCACGCTGTTCACCTGATGAAACACTTCAAAATCGGTCCTCATACGATCAGTTTCCCCCGAATCCGACCGGCAAGTGGTGTCAATCTTCAGGAAGTCTGCGAAAATGACGTTTCTGACCATGATTTTCTGCGACTGATTGCAATTCTTCGTCTTGCGGTTCCGTATACGGGGTTGATTTTGACGGCGAGAGAACCGGAACAGATTCGGCGTGAAGCTCTTGGATTTGGTGTCTCTCAGATTGATGCTGGGACGCGAATTGATTTAGGCGGTTATGCGGCCTCACAAGCGCAGATTGGGCAGAAACTGGAACGGGAACAGTTTCATATTGCAGATGACCGTTCGTTGGACCAGGTTGTCCAACAATTACTCGAAGACGGTTATGTCCCCAGTTTCTGTACAGCCTGTTATCGTCTTGGTCGAACCGGGGAGGTTTTCATGGAATATGCAATTCCCGGTTTCATACAGAATCTCTGTACACCGAATGCTTTAACGACGTTGGAGGAATACTTGGTTGATTACGCTTCTTCGGAAACGCAACGATTGGGTGAAATCGCAATTGCCCGGGAATTGGAGCAGATTGTTGATCCAAAGCGTCGGGAAATGACCCGGGAAAGGATTGAACGGATTCGTCAGACAAAGGACCGGGATTTGTATTTTTAGGAACACTTAGGTCGTTTAGTGCGTTTCAATAATGGATAGACACATTGCATGTATTTTGACGCAAAAATTCAAGGATTGCATCTCTTAGCGACCTAATGTTTAGCCGCGATACAACGTATCGCGCGTACAGAGATTTCAATACGCACAGAACGTCGTTCTGCGTGTACTCAGGACTTGTACGCAAATAACCCAACTAAATTGCGGACTCACAATGGACCAAAGTTTTGTATTGATTTCGTGTTTTTGGTGTTTTTCGTGGTGAAAAAAACATCCATTAACCCCAAAACACACGAAACCTGTCACAAAATGTTTTTGCAATTTGGCAAGTATTTTCTGTCAAAAGCCTTATTTTCCGCCAAGCAACCAGACGAGAAGACCTTTTTGAGCGTGCATCCGGTTTTCCGCTTGTTGGACAATCCGACTTTGCGGGGAGTCCATAACCGAATCGGTCACTTCCAGACCTCTTCGGGCGGGAAGACAGTGTAAGAAAATCGCTTCTTTTCCCGCTGCTGTCATTAAAGCGTCATTGACCTGAAAGGGGCCAAAAATCTTTTTCCGTTCCGCTTCTTCCGCTTCCTGACCCATACTGACCCAAACATCCGTATAAACCGCATTAGCTCCTTGAACCGCTTCCTTCGGATTGGTCGTCACTTCCAGCTCGAAACCTTTTTTAGGGTTGGGACCAACCAACTGTTGCTGTTCGGATTCGGAAAACTGATAACCTTCAGGAGCAGCGATTGACATTTTAACGCCAAGTTTGGCACAAATTCGGACGAGACTTGCCGCAACATTGTTGGAATCTCCAACCCAAGCGAGTTTCAAACCGGCATAGTGACCGAACACTTCTTTCATGGTCAACAAATCAGCAAGGGCCTGACAAGGATGAGCCTGATCGGTCAGCGCGTTAATAACCGGGCAAGAGCTATATTGGGCGAGTTGGACGACGCTTTCATGTTTTTTGGCGCGGAAAACGATTGCGTCAACCATACTGCTCAGGACGCGACTGAAATCGGCGATTGTCTCACGTTTTCCAAACCCGGCATCTTCGCCGAGAAAGAGCGAACCCCCGCCGAGTTGGACCATACCGGTTTCAAAGCTCACTCGGGTTCTCAGGGACGGTTTCTCGAAAAGCATTGCGATCATTTTTCCGGCGAGGAGGGGACGACGGAGAGCGCCTTTGACTTCGGCTTTCAGATGTTCAGCCAAATTCAGTATCTCATGCAATTCTTCTGTCGAAATATCATCCAAGGTAATCAAATGCCGCATAAACAGTCCTCTTCTTTCGTTCTTTTGATCGTTTAGCCGCAGAACACCGTTCTGCGTGTATTTTAACGGTTTAGAACACGCGATACGTTGTATCGCGGCTAAACGGAGAATCCCCTATTCCCTATCCCCCAACCCCTAACCTCCTACTCCCACGCCCCGGTTGTGAACAGGTAATCCGTCGTATTCTCGACCGTTCCGGTTTTTCCGCCGACCGACTTCTTCGCATTCACCTGATCAAACGCAATCAGATGATACAGGTCGAGTCCGTCAACGTTCACCGAAACAGTATTCCCCGATCCACGCAAACTCACGTCGGCTTGGGCGGACAATTCCAGATACGCTTTCATTTCCAACCCTTTGGTCGATTTCACGGACAGAGAGTTAAAACCGCTGAGCGTCTGATTGAAACCCGTTCCCGTCCAAAGAGCATAATCGTCATACCCCTTGAAACCCATTCCGCCTTCAATCACAGCTTGCGAACCGTAGTGAACATCGACATTGACTTTCTGGAAACCGCTGAACGTCAAGGTCTGTCCGCTCGAATAATCCAGTTCCGCAACGGATTTTGTTGCATAATAGTAATCTCCACCACGTTCGGAACCTTTAATCTGGGCAACATTGCCCGAACCTTGACCCAAAACCGTTACGGCATTGAAACCATTAGCCTGATTCCAGATCGAGCCGGTATTCAAAGCAACCCGGTATTCATCAGCGATCAACGTGTCCGCATAGGAGGAACCGGTCAAAACCGCCGAACTCTTCCCCGATGTTGAAAACGCGCTGATGGTGCTGAAACCGTTGACTTCGTAATAAAAGCCCATCCCCTCCAGTGTCGTCCTTGAAGTTGCCATTTTCAATTGGGCATTCTTGCCGGAATCGCTCAGAACCGCAACATCTCGACCTCCGCCGGATGTTACCATAACGTTTTCAAAATTCACAGCACTTGCTTTCATTGCATTACTGTCAAGGGCAAAGTCATTGACTTCCAAACTGACGGTATCGGCCAATTGGGAGGTGACAACCTTCAGCGTGTCCTCTCCGCCTTGACCATCGAGCGAAAGAACGCCAAATTTTGAAGCGGTTAAGGACAGACCTTTGGCGTCCCAGCTTAACACCTGCGATCCCGCATCAAATGTTGCAACGTCCGCCGCATCTGTTCCCGTAATCCGTATCGTATTCTTTCCGCCAACCCCATCAAACACAATTTGCGGGGTTCCAGCAGGAATGTTCTGAATCACGCCGTTCAGTTTAATGACCCACGAACCACTCACCGTTCCGGGAATCACCTCGAACACGTCATTGCCCGAAGTCCCCTTGATCGTATACGGCAGTACAACCATCGCTTGTGATGTCGTGACTTGGTATCCACCGCCGGACGAACGGACGGAAGAGGAGGAGGAGGAACTCTTCGAGGTCCCCAAAATGCCCGTTGTTTGAACAACCGGCATCGTCCCAACCCCATTCGGTCGGAATGCTCTTTCATACATCTGCGGAGCCGATTCGCCAAGCGTCTCTCCCACAACCGGTTTGTTCACCACAGTTCCCCAAGTCACCCATGTAACACTAAAGTCACCATCCCAATCCATGCCGACCATTGGTGTCACCTGATTTCCCGCAACAATACGGTTCACCACAAATTCACCTGACTTGTAATTGGCTGCACTTGGTGTTACGGGATTATTCGAGGTTACAGGATCAACATAACCTGTTCCCGTTGCATTAAGAACAAAATATCGGGCAACAATGCCGAAATCATGCCGCTGCACTCGCGTAATGGGATCAACATTGTTCGACTCCTGATCGTAACCTGCCCAAGAGAAGACCAGAGCATTACCGTTCCCCGAAATCGCGACGCTCGGCATCCGCTGATCCCCTTTCGTCGTCTGATTCACAAGCACATCCGATGTCGTACCGCCTATCGCAATCGAACTCCCGTTAAACGTAAACGCCCTCGCATAAACCCCATATCCCGTTTTGTCCTGCGCCCCTGAATGAATCCCTTGCCAAGTAATAACGAAACGACCATCGGCTGCCATCGAAACTTGCGGTGCTTCCTGTGTTCCAAGAACATAAGTGTTCACCCGAAATGCCGTTCCGAATTGATAGGAGTACGAATACGCCCCCACTTTTTTCGGAATCACCGAAAACGTCCGGGCAAAAATATTCGTTGTATTATTGCTCGTGTCATACGCATACCATGTTGCAACAAATCGCCCCTCACCATCCGTCGCCAGTTCCACCCCATTCTGCGTCAAAAGCGGTATCGTCGCAATCGTCTGCACATCCGTTTGTGCCTGACCATAAAGCGAAAACGTCCGGGCATAGATCGCAAGACCGCTTCCTCCCGTGTTGTTGGAAATCCACGCAATCGTGTAATTCCCGTCATTACCAAGAGAAACCTTCGGTGTCGTGTGATAAGACCCGAATGTAACAGGAATTTGCACGTCATACGAAGTCAACGGATTTCCGTAACGGTCAAACGACCGGGCATAAACCGTCCCGCCCGAAGTCCCACGTCCCGCAACGACCCATGTTACGACATAGTTGCCATATTTGTCAATCGAAATCGACGGTTCGGATTGCGAAAACAGCTCGGAATACGTTTCATAATCGTTAATGTCAACCCCGGCGGAAACATTGTGCTGACCAATTGCCTTGCCGTATTCATCAAAATGCTTGACAACGATACGGGAAATGGGCAAACCGTCAACGCCCATGTAATACTCCATTGCGGCGATGATGTAATATCCGTCCTGACGCACAGCAATGCACGGTGAATCATGCAACAACAAGTCATTGATTGCCGGCGTATCCGTCTCTTTCCCCACACTCGGCTTCGGATCCGTCGGTCGCGTCGGATCATTATCCAATACCAACGCCCCCGCTTCTTCGCCAATGGTGAAACGCATATTGAAATCACTCTGCGGTCGCCCATAATACGCACCATCCAAACGGTTCACAAGCGGCGTCAAACCGCCCACCTTGTCCACATCCGTTACCGTTGCACTCAACACCAGCCGGTATTCACCCGCTTTAAGAGCTTCCGTCTTCGTCCGGTCATAAGGATTCCCATCAAGTTGCAAAACGATTTCATACTTATTGGTCTCATAACCAATCAAATCGGCTGCTGCATTACGCAACGTAAAGCTGGGTGTATTCTGCGGCGTCTTGCCAAAATTGATACTCAAAATGGCATTACTGGGCAGTTTCATTCCGTCCTTCCAAAGCGACCAGTTACTCGCATTCAATATGCTTGCCAGATTATTCACATTCGCATGATACACGTCCTCGCTCAATGTCACAATAATATAAGAAGGACCAAAGTATATCTCGCTTTGATCGAGTATCTGCTGTACCGTTGCATTTTCACCCGGTTTCGTCCCAGGGGCATACGCAATGACATCGGTTACAAAAGGTGAGGAAACATTGGAATTCGGAACCCGATCACCTCGAATGTACGAAATCGTCCCATTCGGTCCCGTTTCCGTTTCCTCCTGCCAAGCAATGATCGTCTTCCCATTACTGTTCATCGCCACATTCGGAGATTTAAAATAAATCCCCGGTCGGCCATATTCTTCCGTTACATTGTAATCCTGATTCATCGCCCCACCTTCCGTTCGGAAGAGGAACCCAGAATAACCCGATTTGTAACCATTGAGACTGTTTTCGTATCGCCCATCTTCGTACAGTCGGATCGTGTCCTTCGACAAATCGACGGGGCGATTATCGGCTCCCAGAACAATCCCATGCTCAGGAAGCACCTGCCCATTTTCATCCTTCGTCATATACCTCGAATAATCAAGCGTATTCAGGTAATACCGCAAATAGACATCCGTTGTAGACTCAAGTTCACCCCCGGGCATATACTGTCCCTGCTGTTCCTCCCAAGCAATCACAAAATCTCCACGCGGGTTAATCGCCACTTTGGAATGACTCTGCTCAAAGGGATTGTACTCCCCTTCATCCGTCGCAAAACTACGACGACTGACTTCGTAAACGCCCGTTCCAAGAACCGTTTCACGAATCGTGAAGTCACCATCTGTATCAAGAATGCTGCTTACAAAAAATTGACCACCATAAGGTGTTGCGGTCGGTTCATTAACAAACCGCCTCGCACAAACAAGCGAGGTTTCAATGTATCGTGATTGACCGCCTTCAATATCGGCAATGGTATAGCTGCTCCAGGTCCCTTCGCTGGTCCACGTTACAACAAAATTCCCAAGCGCGTCCATTGCAACGTCGGACCACTTCTGATTCCCCTCGGGGAACGTACTCAAAAAGCTCCACTCTCCGCCGGGAACTTCAAATGTACCATCATTACCAGCCGTGAAGAAATGTTCGTTCACCATGAACTCACCACTTCCACCCGTCATAACTGTATCGATCCAGTCCACATAACTCGATACACGAACGTCCCAGCTGATTGCCCCAAAACTGGTATTATTCCCGACATAATCCGTCAAATCAACCGGCAGTCGGTTGGAACGATATTCAACACCGCCGCTCACGACACCCGCTATCTTCCCGTCAATAAACGTCGGTCCCCCCGAATCTCCATGTGCCGATGTCGCTTCCCGACCAACTCCCAGACCCGTATTGTTCAACCCATAAAGCTCACCAAACGTGTCAAACGTAAACGTATACGGCATCCCATTCATACGGGTATATTCCGCCGTCCCATCAAAATCGTACAACAAAAGATTCGGGTTATAAGTCGGATTAAACGTCGCTCCTGTTATTTCATAAGTATTGTAACCTTCACGCTTAATTCCATAGGGAAGATATTCACCCTCAGGACCATCTCCGCCCATTCCGTAACCGACAAAAGACATATCCTTGCCAAGCTCATCTGTTCCACGATACAAATCGTAACTTTCCGCATCTTGAGGAGCATACGTTCCAAGCACTAAAACGGCAAGGTCTACGGTTTGCGCAAACGAATCGATACCGCGATACATCGGATGAACAATAACGTCAACGACGGGGATGTAGACAGGACCCGTTGCTGTATCAAATGTCACCACGATACTGCCCGGATCAGTCATTGTCCCATCATCATTCGTAACGACATGTGCTGCGGTCAGGATGTGATACCGAGAAGTCAACAAGGACCCGGTTCCAAGCACATCACCGGCCGCAATCTGGACAACGCCTGTGTATTTTGTACTCGAAACAAGACCCGCTGTTAATTTATCCGAGTCAACAACGACATTCGCCTCAGACTGTCCGACTCCAGGACCGGGCGTTACGTTACCATATATGGCATCATCAGGGTCGTAAGTGCTTTCGCTCGCCCGAATAAAGTGGTTCGAGATAAACGTCCGGGCATAAATATCCGTCGTTTCCTCTTGCGTGAAAAGATTTTTCGTCGTCCCCGTCCACGTTACAACAACATCACCCGTCATCGACATTGCGACCGAAGGATGCCGCTGATCGAGATACGTCGTTACATTCGCACGAAATTCACCACTGTCACCATAAACCGCATCAAAAAGTCGGACATCTGCACCTCTATGCGTCAAGGACGAATAATCCGGCTTTAATTCAACCAATCCCAACCCGACACCCGTATTGGAATTCCAAGTGATTGCAAGTGATGCCAGTTCGCCAATATATTCGATACGCAGTTTCGCCTGAAATTCACTCAGCCCCCCCGTTGCCGGGAAAAGCGGTGATGTTTCCATCGGACCCAAACTGACAGCGTTGACCTCGACGACATCTTCATTGCCCTTAACCAGACCCGCCGCCTTAAATATCTTCGTCAACTCCGTCTTAATTGCAGTTTCCATTTGAAAGGCATTCAGACGAACCGAAATCGGCAAGGAAACATAAGGTCCCCCGGTCGGTGTCCCCCACGGATCAAGCGGCGTAAAGGAAAGCGTAAAGGTCGCCCCCTCATTACCGTTCACTATTGTTATCTCCTGAACCGCATTCCGTCCACCCAACAAATTGTTCTCGACCGAAGAAAACGGCGAAAATCGCTGTCCATAAACGCCCCAACTTTCTGTATCGGTATAATCCTGCGCCGTTGTCGTTTCCTGTCCATAACTTTCCCAGACAATGACGAAATCACCGTCTGTATCCATTGCAACGGCCGGATGCTGCTGAACGCCCCAATTGTACGAATTGACCTGAAATACCGTTTCGCCATTAAGTGTACTGGGGACAATTGCACCATCCCGTTCGGTAAAGTACGAATAATAAATGTTGCTAAAATCACTTGGAAGAGGAACATCGCGTGAGGAATCCCATTTGCCTTTGGTCCAAGTCACGACAAAATCACCATCACCATCCATTGCAACGGATGCTTGGGAGACAAGCCAACCCTGATTGATTTCGGTTGCCGTCAACGTATCAACAACGACAGAACCTCCAACTTTCTGACCATTGGCGTGATATTTTTGAACCAGAATCTGAGTTCCCGTTGTCCACGCAATAACGTAATTACCTTCGGCGTCCGATGCTGTTCCTTTCGGACTGATTTCTTCTTTGTCATTGCGGAAAGTGCCCGATTGGGTCACGTCCTGAACATCACCATCCGGCGTAAACGCCGTTCCCATCACGTTAAATGTTATGATGTTATTTCGATACAGCCATAATCTTTGCTCGACCGGAGAAAGACCTCCAGGTGTTACATTTTGGGGTTGATAATCGAAAACACCATTCTTGTTGATCCCATTCCCCGCAATATCGTAAATACTGTTCTTAGGAACCAGCTTGTATTGCCCAACATTCGCAAACGGCTCCTTAAAGGTAATAACCGCTTCGTAATTGTTCTTGCCGTGAGACAAGGCACCCCCAATTTCGTACTCCCGCGATCTATTCAAACCAAATTCAATCGAGAGAATCGCGTCTTTCAGCAGTTCCCCATCACGATACAATTCCCAATTCGCCGGATTGTCGACCGCATGAACCTTATCCATGTCCATCGTCCGCAATTCTTCATCAAATGAAACGACAATCTGACCGACCATTTCGCCCGTAATCGGTGAAGTCGCGGTATTCAACCGATCCGTGTCGACGGTTTGACCATCCCGAATGTAATTTCCATCTCCAGCATAAAAATCTGTAACATAAGCACCTGCCGAATCGGAATTTTCGGTGAAATTGCGGAAAAACAGATGAACGGAAGTCAACCCCAACTTTTGCACTTCGGGGAAAAGATAACGTTCACCGGCCCCCGCCCCGGAAAGGGTCTGTGCATGACTCTCTTGATAAGCCATTTCTTGCGCATAAGTGATTGCAAAATCACCTTTTTTGCTCATCACGGACCCGACGCTGACTTGTGAAACACCACTACTGCCATACTGCTCGTGAACGGTCGCAACCCAAGTGAGACTCATTTCCATCTTTTCCGCTTCTAAAGCCGTATAGGTGATTGTATCACCATTGACTTCAGCCTTATACTCAGGATACGGGTCAAGAAAGGTGATGCTCGCCGTCGTCCCTTTTGTAACAAACAACTGAACGTCAAGATCGTTCATGCTGTCAAGGAACGTAACTTCAAAGAGGGCAAGTGCTCTGAAATCCCCGCTTCCCAACGCACTCACCAGATCGTTGATCGTTGAATTGCCCTCATACATCGCCCGCCAATCCGACGGTTCACCGAAATCCCAAAGTGTCCCTTCACGCAACGCCGCTTCTGCCGCTGATATTTTCCGTATCGACATCTTAGTCGGATCATATTCCAGTGTCCAACGTCCAACAGTAACCCCCTTTGCATCATCCCAAGCTCCTTCCCAAGACAACTTGATCGCTTGAGGAACCAAAGCCCCAATTCCTCCTTCCGCGTAAACATGGGCATCTAGCGTAAAGGACGTGTTCTGCATGTTCCAATAATGTGGAACTGTACCCGGACCTGTTCCCGGACCATCCGGTCCATTGACATGAGCTGCCCCCAAGTACGACTCGGGACCAGGAAGCGAAATGAATGCCCGAGAATTCTGCTTATTCAACGCCAATCCATACGTCTCACTGTTCCCCGCCCTTACAGCATTCGCAATCAAATTCGTTCCACTATAAGCATCCGAAAAGAAATTCGGGTCCGCATCAAAAAGCGTAAAAAGTATGTCATTAGATGAACCGCGCAGCAATCCCAAATGCGTTTCCAAATACGCACTGATTCGAGCTAACTGTCCATACGTCGCCCCGTCGATTTGTGCTATTGTCAGATAATCCCGAATCATTGCATCAATATCAGCATCCCATGTACTGCCAACTGATACACCAAGAGGGTATCGTAGATAATCCTCCAAATCCGCATTTCGGGTTGGGTTCCCATTTTTGTCCCGAACAAGAACATCTTCATTAACGTAAAGTCTCCAACGGGTCGGGTCCAAAATACGCGGAAGTCGGGTGAAATCCGCCGGATCACCATCCCGACGCAATTCACGGAGAACTGTTGGGACAGGTGTTCTTAAGATACCGTCCAACGGAAGATCAACGTCATTGCCCGATCCGGGATAGGACACCACATAATCTCCGTCGGCATCTATCGCCACACTCGTTCCCAATTGGGCGTTCGTCCAATACCAACGCTCCGTTCGGGTCTCCTCATAAGCGATTCGATTTTCTGCCCCCACTTTGTTCTCGCCAATAACATCGTATTGACCATTAGCAGCAGCCCCATAAACAGGGGCGTACATTTGAGTCACAACGGTTCGCTCCAAACGGGGCGCCGTTGGATAAGCGTCAGGATTATTCAGAAAATCGTAATCGAGATAGTTATCGTAAAGTGAATAGGAGAAGACATAGCGACCACTTGAATCGAACGCAAAACTGGGGTCAAAAGCACGCGGAATTGACTCCACAAAAGTGGGAAGCGTACTCCCCGGATTGTAGACGTTCTTGTAGAGATCACCTGTTGGAATCCAGATAGAGCTGACCAGATTTCCACCTGCAACCCACATTTCATAACTAAAAAGTGCATACGTCCAAGCGATGTACGTCACCCCATCTTCGCTCATTGCAGCCCGAGGAGCATACGTCGGATGTGTGATTTCCTGCGAAACCTGAACATCCGTCGTCGTGTCACGACCATCACGGTCAAACCAACGGGCTTTGACTCCTTCATAATAGCTGAATGTCTGACCTGAAACACTGTTCCACGCAACGACGAAATTACCGTAACGATCACATGCAACCGTCGGGGTACTCTGAATTCCGTTCGTTTCCTTGTTGACCTGAATTTCCTTGCTCGTCGGACGGACCCCTTGTACCGCTTTGTTCTCAACACTCAGGAAAATGTCCTCAACCGATGTTGCTTGTTGACGGACCGCGGATTGTTCCAGATCACTCAGGTACTCTTGCGGGGAAAATGTTCGCACAAAAACATTGCCCCGGTCATACGAATTATAAAGGCTGATCGGTTTGAGATAGTTTCCTGACACAACATCCCATGCAATGACGAAATCACCGTCGGCATCAACCGCGACAACCGGATTGGCTTGTCGTAGTGCATCCAGATAAGGGGTTGCCGGATTGATCGGTTCAAGCGGATTAACCCGGAAAACGTCCGAATTCTGCTTGATTGTCACAACTGGAGCCGGCGCACCATCTTCAATGTAAGAGGCCCGACCATAAAGATCGAGATTGTTCAACGTCACTTCCGTTCGATCCACATGTTGTTGCCCCAATTTATCAACCGCACTTATGACAAGCAGCTCGGGGATGTTCAGTTTACCAAAATCATTTGTGAAGGTAATGTCAAAAACAAGCCCATATTCGGGATCACCCGGTTTTCCGACCGGGACGACTTCAACGGATGCAACATCGGCGGGATTGGTTGAACCGAATTCGGCATAAAAGGGGAGTTCCAACGCCCCTCCATACCAGAGTGTGCTGTTGATTGGGGCAAAGAAATCAGTATAACTCATTGCATACATCAAGGCGTACTTCATGTTTGCAGCCGTTTGCAAGGCATTATTCTGGTCCATGAGGATACAGGGGAGATTGGCGGGGGTGTTCGCCGGGGTTCCTGTACCAATTGCCTGTTCAACCGTTCGCATATCACCTGTCACATTTCCAACCACAACAGGTCGTTGTATCGTTGAAATGGTTGCAGCAGCGAGAAAACCGGTCAGGGGCGCGGAGTTAATGACGATTTCCGGGGCAATATTCTCTTTCCAATAAGCATTGGGGAATTCGATGTGGAATTCGCGGGCCGAAGTTGCGGTTACAATGACATCACTGGTGTAATTGCCCATACCGCGAATTGCGATTTGGAGCAATTTGGCGTTGACATCAGCACCGAGAGTCTCGTTGTAAGTGAAGTAACCGGTTACAGGAGCGACATTGAGTCCATTTGCGGGGAAACTAAAGGACATTGCTGCGGTACTTTTGATCGGGACATTGTTGGTGTAACCCGTGTCCCAAGCTGCATATTCCGGGGCGTTGGAAGTCGTGAAATTCAGTTTCTGAATCGTCGTTCCATACTGCAAGGTGAAGTTATTATAGCGGGAACCTCCTGCAACCATGTCATTAAAGGAAGCGGGCAAGGTGATTCGTTGCACCTCATTTGTTAAATAGCGGGCGTAGATGTTGGACTCCCAGATAATCTCCCCGGTTTGTGCATTTCGATAAGGTTGATAATCCCCCGTAATCCCGTATTCTCCTCCTGTTGCAAGAGGAATGGGTTGACCGTAATTGGGGTTACTCTGGACGGTCCCGCTCCAATCACGAATCCAGACCGGCTCTTCGACGGTCCATGTCATAACGACATCGCCGTTGTTGGAACCGCCTGTTGATTGGCTGTTACCTGCGATGATTGCGGGTTGGGCAAGAATTTTTCCGTTGAGATCGACCAGAACAGAGCGATAATCGAGTTGGGAAACCGGGATGTCGTAAGGAGTCGTGACCCCAACCGCGAGGAGTTCGCGTGATTCCAACGAATCAAGGTGCAAAGCCCGATGTTGCATCACGTCCTTTTTATTTTTTCGGGCTTTTCCGAAAAAGCAGCTGTAAAGAATGTCCTGGAGTTGACTCAGCCGGTCATGAATGGTGTTGAGCGACATGGAATTGACTTACTTTTGTTGGGACGTAAAAAACGGAAAACTACCCCGATTGTCGAGTTTAGCACACAATTGGGTTGGAACAGGACAAACTCGGTCCGTGTTGCACACAAAACAGAGGAACAAGTCCTATTTTCTGCGAACTTTAACGATTAAACCGGTTACACGGCATCTCGTTCATTGTTTCGATGCTCTATCAACCAAATCAGTTCCTGAAAAAGGGGTCCGAAAATTCTCCCGGGCATACTCCCCCCCAGTTCACTGTCTTGGTATCATCGGAAAGTCACCTTGACACTCAGAAACGAATTTCAGACTCACCAACCATTTGGACGAAATTGTTATTCAGGTCAAATCAGTTGTATCAATTCAGAAAAACGGGCAAAATAATTCAATGAGAGCAATTTTAACGATTGTGTCGGCAATAGACTCAAAACGGGTCGAAAATGGACGTTTTGTCGGAACGCGGGCATCCTGCCCGCCTTTATTTCTTGATGCAGGCAAGATGCCTGCGTTCCCGGTCAATAAACTTTTTTTAGCCGTTTACGGCATAATAACGATCATAGCGGTGTTCTTGTTGCCCAACCCGATTACTTATGCGGCTGAACGAGGAATCGGGATGAGTGTTGAACAGGGAAAGGAGACAAATGTTGAACAGGGGAAAGGGGTGTACACTGAAAATGAGAAGGGAACGAATGTTGCCGATTTTTTCCGAACGATGTCAACAACGGGGCGACGGATTGATGTTCCGCTTGGTCTGGAAACATCGATTCTCCGGTTGGAAAACGAGGAACAGGCTCTTTCGGTTGACCTGATTACGGCGATACATCTTGGAGATGCGGAGTATTTTCGGGAACTGAACGAACGGTTCAAAGAGTACGAGGTTGTCCTCTTTGAACTCTTGTTGCCTGAAAACACCACAATCAATCAGGTTATTCTTTCCAGTCAGGTCAGTGATACGGAAGAAAATTTTTTGGCCCGTTATCAAAACAGCATGACGGAGGTGCTTGGATTGGTTCACCAGTTAGACCACATCAATTATCGGGCCCCGAATTTTGTCCATGCCGACATGAGTTCGGAAGAGTTTATGCGACGAGTGAAGGAGCGGGGGGAGTTGAAGCAGACGGTTTTAAGGGCATTGAACTCCAACTTTGCAGATCGGGATTATGAATCGTCCCGACAAGAGGGGCGTTTATGGACGGTTTTGATCTCGGACGCGAAGAGTTCGGCTCTTACGCTCAAACGACATTTTGCATTAGCCCTGATTGAACAGATGGAGGAGTCGATCTGGATTCTTTCGGGGGATGAGGGATCAACGATTCTCGATCAGCGTAATTCGATAGTTCTGGACCGCCTGAAAGAACAAATTGAGTTAGGAAAAAAGCGAATTGCCATATTTTATGGAGGGGCTCATCTTCCCGGTTTGGCGCAAAACCTGAAAAACGATTTTGGCATGAAAGAAAAGGGCAAGAGCTGGATTCTTGCTTGGGACATCAGTGTGGGGCGCAACTTACGAAAGGTTGGAGATTAGGGGATAGGGGATTGGGGAATAGGGGGGAAGAAGTTCTCCATTGAGCGCGTTTCCAAAATGACCTCATGTTGAGCCGCGATACAACGTATCGCGCGTACAGAGATTTCAATACGCGCGGAACGTTGTTCCTCGGCTAAACGACCATCTTGCAACAGACAATGGAAAAAAGTAGAATAACACCTGAATTGTTTTTAACCAAACCCAAAATGAGGTTTTATCGAAATAACTTAACTGTTGAATAAAGTAGAGAATCGCAAGTGAATCGCTCAGAACTCAGTAAAAAGAGGTAGTTTTTCACACGCCAACCGGCTTTGCCGGGTGAAAAATGGTGATTTTGCTCTCTGTTAGCTTCGTCCGATGTGGGACGTTGCGTGGAGGGCTTGCGAAGAATTCGTGCAATTCC
>JBOFQB010000049.1:0-18258 GCA_051660685.1 Thermoguttaceae bacterium
GAGTATGGCGTTGAGTGTCTTGCGATTACTGAGAGGGGGCGAGCGGTGTTTGCGAGAAGTTTGTGAAAAAAATTTAGCGGACCCACGTCGAACCGCAAAGCGTTTGGGGTTCAAAAAGTGAAACTTGTTAGCGGACTGATTGTCCTACGCCGCTTGCGTTGCGGGGAAACTTAGAGTAGAATGAGAGTTCTGTTTGGACCGTTTTCTCCCTCTCCCTCTTACGCCTGAACTGCGTATTATATGAAATGTCAACAGTGTGATCGACCCGCAACGTTCCACATTACGGAATTGACCGGGGGAAAACCGCAAGAGCTTCACTTGTGTGAGGAGCATGCCCGAGTTTATCTGAACGATTCGACGGAAAGTTCGGAAAACCCCGCTGTTCTTTCCGCTGCTCTTGCTCAGAATGCTTCTCAACTGGCGTTGAATCAGGCGAGCGAGGACCTTCGCGCAATTGACGCGATCACCTGTCCTATTTGTGGAATCACCTTTTTCGACTTTCGTTCGCGCGGTCGTCTCGGTTGTCCCAATGATTATGTTTGTTTTGCTGAACAATTAGAACCGTTGATATTGAACATTCACGGAGCAACTGAACATAAGGGCAAGATTCCCCGACATTTAGGGAAAATGGAGGATCAGCGACTTTCCTTAATACAGTTGCGACGTGAACTGGAAGAGGCGGTTCGGGTTGAAGCATACGAAAAAGCGTCGGAGTTGAGGGATCAGATAAAGGCGATTGAGGATCAAACATGATGCAAGTGGACGCATTGTTAACCCAGTTGGGACCCTGGTTGCGAGGTGAAGGGGCGGAATCCGATATTGTGATTTCCAGCCGAATCCGACTTGCCCGCAATCTAAGTGGTTTTCCCTTTCTCGTCCGTTCCAAAGAAGCTGATCGATTGAGGGTTCAGGAAACGGTTTATGAATTGCTGGAAAATGTTTTTCCTAAAGAAGAGGTCGAATTTGTCGATCTTCGACAAATTGAACCGCTTGACCGTCTGTTCCTGCTTGAACGACAGTTGATTAGTCGGGAATTGGCCGATTCAGAAGGTCCCCGCGCTGTCTTGATTGATCGTGAGGAACGATTCAGTATTATGATTAACGAAGAGGATCATCTTCGAATTCAGGCAGTCCGAAGTGGTCTCGAACAACCGCAAGTCTGGAATTTTATCAACGAACTGGATGATCGGATCGAAAGTCGTCTGCATTACGCTTTTCAGGAAAAATGGGGATACCTGACTGCTTGCCCAACAAATGTGGGAACCGGAATGAGAGCAAGCGTCATGCTGCATCTCCCCGGTTTGGTTCTCTCCAAAGAAATTGAAAAGGTTTTTCGAGGTCTTCAAAAAGTCAATCTCGCAGTCCGGGGTATGTACGGAGAAGGGTCTCAAGCACATGGTGATCTGTTCCAAATCAGCAATCAGGTCACTTTAGGGCAAAGTGAAGCGGAACAAATCCAAAAAATTCAGGACATGGTTCCGCAAATCATTGCTTATGAAAGAGAAGCCCGGGAATTTCTCAATCGGGAAAAACAGGATTATATCGCCGACCGGTTCAGTCGCGCCCTCGGTCTGCTCAGTACAGCCCGAACAATTAGCAGCGAAGAAACAATGGACCATCTTTCGAGTCTGCGACTTGGGCTGCAAATGGGTTTTCTTGAAGAACCTGATATTCAGACAATCAACGACCTCTTGTTGCACATTCAACCGGCTCATCTTCAAAAATTGGCGGGAAAAACATTGGGGCAGAATGACCGGGATCGGGCTCGCGCTCAATACCTGCACAAAAGATTGGTCGTTTCATCCTAACTCTTCTACCTCATGCTCGTTAAATTCCTCACCTTCTCCGTTTTAGGAATCAATGCGGTCCCGGTTGAAGTCGAGGTCGATGTTAGCCCTTTAGGAGCACCCAAAATAATCTTGGTCGGTCTCCCCGAAACCGTTGTCCGCGAAAGTACACATCGAATAACCCGGGCAATCGAAAATGCAGGGTATAAAAACCCTCATCATCCTATTGTCATTAACCTTGCGCCCGCCGATTTGCCGAAACAGGCCGCTTCCTTCGATTTGCCGATGTCGCTCGGTCTTCTTTTGGGAAGTAAACAGTTCAAACCGAAAGAGATACGGGATCAACAATATGCCGTATTCGGGGAATTAGCTCTTGACGGTTCAACGCGACCGGGAAAAGGAATTCTGCCGATTGCCCTTGCTGCAAAAAAACAGGGTTTACGCGGTCTTCTCCTCCCCGCCGAAAATGCACAAGAAGCAGCCCTTGTTGACGGAATTGATGTTATCCCAATCACGCATCTTACAGAAGCGGTCAACTTTTTGTCCGGCAAACAGGAAATCATCCCACATCCTCCTCTTGCAGCCGAATTGTTTGAACGATTAAGTGAATATGACATTGATTTTGTCGATGTGAAGGGTCAGGAATCGGCAAAACGGGCACTTTGCGTTGCAGCAGCAGGGGGACATAATGCGTTGATGATAGGACCGCCCGGAACAGGGAAAACGATGCTCGCTAAACGTTTTCGGACAGTTCTGCCCCGACTAACGCTTGATGAAGCACTCGAAACAACACAGGTGTATAGTGTTTTGGGTTACACCCGACGTGAAACACCGCTTTGTGCAACCCGGCCTTTTCGTGAACCTCATCATACGATTAGTGAAGCCGGACTCGTTGGAGGAGGTTCAAACCCTTCTCCCGGGGAAATCAGTCTCGCCCATAATGGTGTCCTTTTTCTTGACGAATTGCCGGAATTTAATCGCAGAACCCTTGAAGTTTTGCGACAACCGCTTGAAAGTGGAACGGTTACAATCGCCCGGGCATCTCAAAGCAGCACGTTTCCCGCTCATTTCATCCTGATCGCCGCTCTGAATCCCTGTCCTTGCGGTTATCGAAATGATCCCCGGCGTTCCTGTCGCTGTCATCCCCAACAAATTGAACGCTACATCTCAAAATTAAGTGGACCACTTTTGGATCGGATTGACATTCAGGTTGAGGTTCCCCCGATTGATTATGCGGAATTGGCAACAGCGACGCCGGGAACAAGCAGCTGTGATATTCGAACAGCCGTTTCCAATGCAAGAGCGATTCAGGAGAAACGTTTTCGCAAAGTAACAACCCGTTGTAATGCCGGGATGTCACATCGTCAGATTGAGGTTTTTTGCCCGATTGATGATTTGGGACATCAGATCATGAAAACAGCAATGGAAGACTTTCATCTTTCGGCAAGGGCGCATGATAAAATTCTGCGAATTGCCCGAACACTTGCCGATCTGGACGATCTGGAGCAGATCGGAGCTGCGCATCTTTATGAAGCGATCACTTACAGAACTCTTGACCGCAAACTCTGGAAGTAGTCACCTACAAGAGAAAAAGTCTCTTCCGTTGATCCGCGCACAACATACGGCTTGCAATTTGATAAACCTTACCTGCTGTCCAAATAAAGTGTATCAGGGCAAAGGTCATGTCCGTGGGGCCAAACAATGGTGCCGATGTCGCAACGAACTTGTGAAAAATAATCCCAATCGGCAAGCTCGCGAAAACGTGGACTTATTTCGAGATACGGATTCATATCAAACAGCTTCTGTTCGCCGTTTTCAAACGTAAGCGAAAGCGTAAAATCACGGTTTGGAAAAACAGCAACAACTTCAGGGCTTATTTCTGTACTCAGCATAAGCGTCTCCTATCGTAAAGGATCATCGTCCCGCAGTTTTCAGACACTTATTTCTTATTCCAACGGAATTGCTCCTGCGAGGAGTTCGCCAATTCGCACACAAAAATTTTCGTTCATCACGAGAATTTCTCCGCGTGCTAAAAGCCGACCGTTGACGTAAACATCAACGGCTTCTCCCGCCATTTTATCGAGAGGAACAACAGCCCCTTTACGGAGTTTGAGGACATCTTCGAGATACATGTTGGTCCGGCCCAACTCGATTTTGATGTCCAGTTCGACTTCGCTGATTTGATCGAGTGTTGCATGTTCAGCGTTTGGAACGGAACCGCCAAACTCGGGGAACTGGAATTCGACGACTTCTGTCGGCAAATCCATTTTGTTGGTCGAAATGGACTCCAACGCTTCTTCAGCACGTCGGAGCAAATAGTCGATGTCACCTTGTGGAACCCCCGCTTCGTCGGCAGAAACTGTCGTTGGAACAGCAAGACGTTCAAGTGGAACATTGCCCGCTCGTGATTGGTTTAATTGTGGAGAAGCCGATTGAGGAACCGAAGTTGTTGGAGATTGCAAAGGAGCAGACCAAGCGGGCGGAACAGATGCGGGACTGTTTCCTAGACCTTGTGCAAAACCGGAATGAGTCTGCGGATTTTGGGTATTCAGCGAACTCTGCGTCCCTTGCGTATTTTGATTTGCATTGGTAAACGAACTAAGCGGGGCAAAAGAAGGTGAAGAAGGGGTTGCGCCCGCACCTTGTTGCGCAGGAGAGGTAAAACCGGATTTAGGAGGAGTCGTTGGTTGCTGAATCGGAGCCGGATCATGTGTTGTTGCTCCCAAACCTCTTAAGAGACTTTCGATTTCATCTTGAGCTAATGCACCTGCATCAGGTTCGGGTTCGGATTCTTTTGGGGCGGAAGAAGAGGGGGGAGTTCCGCTTGCTCCTGTAAGACCGCTCAAGAGAGCATCGAGACTGGACTGATCGAGCATGTTACTCTCATGTTCAGCCGGAGTTGGCGGGGTTGGCGCAGACGAACTTCCCGCTCCTCCTCCTGAGAGAAGACGCTCGATCTCATTTTGATCCAATAAATTGTCGTCCGACATGAGAATCCCTTCCAACAATTTTTCCTATTGTGACGCAACGACAGAAAAATCGGTGTAAAAAACTGATTTGACGATAGGGGCCCCCAAAAGTTCATTGACTTTTTTCAAAATTTTATTCAAAATGACGGTCCCCTTAGGGTCATTAAAGTCAGCAAGCGAGGAACTGCGTAAGATGACGTTGATTTCATACCGAATTGCGTTTTTCTCCGCTTCATACCGTTTGTTAAACTCCCGATCATCCGGTTTGTCATATTTCAAGACGAATTTGGCCCGAACCAAAACGGTTGCACTTCGGTCTTGCGAAGTCACCTCGCAGGAAAACGGCGGATCAGGAAGAGGAAATTCAATCTGATCGACCGGTTTAATGGTGTCTTTTGACGATTTAGCATCCATGTCCGGCTGAATCGTCAGATCAGGGTTGAGTATTTTCTGTTGACTCTCCAGAACCTGCTCGGCTGTTTGTTTGGGACTGGGCAACATGTAAAAGCCGAGAATGACTTCAAGCAGGATCACAGCAACGACAACCCCGATTATCAACATTCGGGATCGGTTGCCGACCGGTTGTACCGTCTGCTGTACATCATCATCGTCAAATTGGTCTTTTGCAGCAGGTGCCATATCGTCATTTCCAGTTTGCAGACAAATTCGTTTCTATTCCCTAACAACGACATGTCGGACCGTCAAATCACACGTCGGAACACTCCGTATTATAGGTTGTCTTGCGCGAAAAGGGAACGGGAAAATCAAAAAATCCGTCCTTCTCTGAAATAACGGCAAAAAATTTTCTCGAATCGAGTTTTTTGTTTAAAAAAGGGATTATGACTATTGTAGGGGATTGACCCTTTTCGCCCCAATTTTCGTTAGAGTCGAAAAAATCGGAATTCTTGGAAGAATCGTTTCATTGTAAGGTCACAAACATCCGAAAAATGGAGTAAGAATCATTTCCGATAGGATCGGAGTATTCAGTACAGGCAGTTCCTTTTCCCAAATCAGGCAATTTGGCCGACCGGGGGATTTAGGAAAGATACACATTGCCCTATGAAATCACCAAGTTGTCCTTTGTTAGGACACAGTAGAAAGTAGAAAAAGGAGAAAACGTCATGCGACAGGTCCTGGTATTATCCCTGACCGCTTGCCTCATTGCCGGTTCGGTATGGAGTGTCAAAGCGGACAATCAAGAGTCGGCAAACCGGATTGCGGCCAGTTTGAGTCAGCAATTTCCCAATCGTGATTTTGTGGTCGTTTACAATGACGGAACCGTCATACTTCAGGGTGTCGCCGGTTCTGCATTGGAGATGCAAAAAGCGTTGCAAACCGTTTCACGTCAGGAAGGGGTGAAATTGGTTGAAAACAAAATGACGATTGCAACACCGAGTACCTCTCTTCAACCGGTTGCTCCCCAACCGAACAATGCTGTGATTCCAGCTGGAATTTTTGAGAAGAGTGGAACCCAACAACCCACATTTGTGTCCTACAATGCGGAAATGACAGCCGGGAACGAGCATTTGACACCTCCTATTTCGCCAGTTTTGGCCAATCAATCGGCGAATCCGACGAGTTCGAAGTTGGTTTCGACCCAACCTGCACCTGCTCAACTGCCCAAAATGAATTCTCGTCCCGCCAAATTAGCACCTGTCAGCACCGCGCAAGTTCATTCGGCTCAGAAACAGGGAAAAATCAGCCCCGTTGGAATGCAAAGCAATTACGGCAGTCAGATCATGCCCGGTCAGGTCATTTACGAAGAAGTTGTTGTCGACGGAACTCAAGTGCCGTATAACATGTCCGCACAACAAGGGCAGGTTCCTTCTGGGGCTTATGCTCGCGGTCCTCGTGATTACTCTTATCAACAGCAACAGGGAACGCAGATGTGCGGACAACCGAATCTGCCCCCTTATGCTTGGCCGAGTTATGCGGCACATCCCAATTATGCTCAAGTGACATACCCGAAAAAGTATCAACCGGGATGTTGGCCCGCAATCGGCCCGTTCTATCCTTATCCCCAACCGCCTATGGAATGGAGAAAAGTGACGTTAGAATGGCATGATGGTTCATGGTGGATGGACTTTGACGACGGTTCGTGCAAAGGTCCCTTCTCCCCGCTTTTCCGCGAACGACGACACTAGAAGATAGGGTATAGGGGTTGGGGGATAGGGAAGAGAGGGGAAGAAAGTAACAGCGTCTCGCTTTTTTCAGAAGGTGGAAGTGAAGGAGGAGGATCGGGTATGACGATTGCATCACGCAAGTCAACCGGTTCCTCCTCTTTTTTGTGTTGCTTCACTATTGGACTTGATCGATATACTGAAGAATCCGGTCTCGACCCGTTTGAACGACTTTAAGCGGGTCGTTGGTCGACCAATACCCCGGATTGAAAACCTCAAAGGAGAGGAAACCGTCAAACCCAACATTACGCAGTGTTTGCAGAATTGGTAATAAAGGGGCAACACCATCTCCGGGATAGACCCGATCTTTATCTTCAATCGTTTCGCGGGGAGGAGACGCGGGAAAATCGTTGAAATGAAGGACGGACATCTTTTTTCCGTTGAGCAAAGCGAGTGATTCAAAGGGACTGCCGCTTCGATAAAGGTGAAAGACATCGAGAAGGAATTCGGTTTTCGGGTGTCCGGCATGAATTGCAACCGCGAAGAGATCGGCAAGACAATTGAGTGTCTGGGTTCCAGCACACATTTCAAGTTGGGGCAAAACTCCTCGTTGTTCGCCAATCTCAAGAATCGTGCGGTATCTCCCCCCCAAAACCGCGAAATCGTCCAAACGGTGTTCGGATGCTCCAACAGAAGTCGCCGTAATGCGAGTCCCGCCCAGTTCCGCCGCATAATCCATATACCGCTTCATCTGCTCAATCCCTTTCGCCCGAATCCCCGGGTCCTCCACAATCCAAGGATAAAACATGTTGCAGGTCGTCACTTGCAAACCATGATCGTCAATCCGTTTTCGCAAATCGGCGATTTTTCCCCCCTTTTCGATGAAACGATCCAAACCGAGCGACCAGGGTTCGATCCCTTCATAACCCGCTTGTGCGGCAATGTCAATTTCCCGTTCAAGCGAGAGATCAAACCCAATCAAGGTTCCAAAATTCAAGGCGGTCTGAAACGGTTTTTTGACCAATTGTCGTTTTTCACTCTTGGTCGGGGTTGTAACACCGGGGTTAGCACAAGCGGAACAAGCGGAACAAGCGGAATTTGTAAGATTGGCAAGAAAAAGAGTTGCCGAAGAAGCAAACAAGGATGCTGTTGTCATCTCACCCAAAAATCTCCGCCTAAGTATTCTTTCACTCATCGTACAATGTTATTCCTGATTAGAGGTGTGTTCCCCGTTGAACCGAGGAACATCGTTCCGCGCGTATTCTTGGAGAAGGTAGAAGTTAGGAGGTAGTAGAAGTTAGGAGGTAGAAGGTAGAATGGAGAATGGAGAAAGGTAGAACGGAGTCCCCAAAAAAGGGAAGGAACCCGTTAACTCGCGAGACGCCGTTATCTTCCCGTCTCCCCCTTCTTTCCTCCTACCTCCTGACTTCTACCTTCTTGCGTTGTATCGCGGCTAAACATTTGTTCGCCGATTACCGTTCTGCATCCAATTCAACATCGAGAATCGTCTCGACTCCCCCCTCCTTCAAAAAACGTCCGAACAACAGATCACTCACCAAATTGTGCCCCAACACCGTTCGATTCGACGGTTGTTCTGTTAAGGAACGATAAAGTAGAAATTGGTCCTTACACAACTGGATTCGGAAACCGACCGCTTGTTGAGGAGAGACAACTTGGAGTTTTTCCCCGACCGTCAAACGTCGCCAAGTATAGGCCTGACGAATTCGTGAACCACTTAAATCAAAGAGCAACGGAGCAAAAAGCGTTGTCCCTGAATTCACCTGTTGGAGTGAAAGAACTTTTTGACCCGACCTTGCTCCTTCTCCCTCTCCCGAAAAAACCTCTTGCCCAACCTGAAATCCCTCATTCTCAACCCGTTGAGAAGTCCATTCCGGCAAACCAAGAGGAAAAATACGGGTCAGAATGGACTCTTTTGCTGTTTTCCGAGAACACAAAACCCTTTCTGTCCCGTCCGGGTCCGAAACGGCTCCAAAAACCGGTCGGGCAAGCGGAATCTGACTGCGATACACCAACCCCTTTGAAAGGTTCGCAAGGTTCCTGACCTCTTGATTGACCGTTGATTCAACGACGTTCGTTTTTGCGTTTGAGTTTGTGTTCGTGCTTGCGTTCGTGTTTGCGTTTGAGTTCGTGTAGGTGTTTGCGGTTGAACGGTTGCGACGATTCGTCCCTTTTGAACAATTCGGCTCTTTGATCGTTGAACAGGAACCGCTTTGGACTGCGACCATTGATTTGTTGGAATCACCCAAGTTGGAATCATGGACAACGGAATCGGCTAAAACCAGTATGTCATCTTGGTGAAGAAGCAAAATATGTCGTTGAAGACGAAATCCCTCAGAAAAAGCAAGTTCCAGTTCCAGATAATCATGAGTCGGTTCAAGCACCTCACACGTTGCAACCCAATCATCAAGCGGGACCAATCGGCGATTGTTCAACGAAAGGTCAACCTGCCAATCTCCACATAAAACAGGTTGGGACTTGAAGTTCAACTCGATTTGACAGTGTTGTCCGGGATACGAAACGGCAAGAGCAGGAGCATCATGGGACCAAGCAGATCGAAAGAGGGCAAAACAACTCCAATCGGAATGATAAGTTGGTTGAGGTATTTTTTCCGACGGAATCCCCGAACAGTCTCTCATTTTCCGACCCGGCAGAACCGTTTGCGCAACCAACTGGTCAAAGGGGTCCGAATCAAACGCAAGTGCCTGTTCCATTTGACAACGGAATTTGAGCGAATCCTTTTTTTCTGAAAATTCGGGACCGAAAACAGCCGAACCATCTTTTCGGGTCAAACGTAATGTCTGCAACACAGCCCATTCAAATTGTCGATGTGAATGGACTTTCCAAAGTCGGGTGTTCGCCGAATCGGCAAGAAGCAAACAGCGGGTCCAACAGGCGAGCAACGGTCGAAGTAGGGGTATATTTTCGGCAGAAGGTAAACCGGCCCCGTCCAACAGTCGATCCAAACCGTCAATGAGGATGGAGCGACCTTGTTCCAACACCGATTTTGCGCCGTGTAATTCGGGAAAAAGGAGTCCGCACAACCAACCGAGTTCGCCGCGCAACTGTTCGTCATAATCCGAGGTCGTCCGGTCAACATTGACATCCGCAAAGAGCTGAGCAACCTGTTCAAACCAATTCTTGCTCTGTTCAGGTTGCTCAGCCAAATGACAGGCGAGTCGCAATTGCCCCAACATCGGTTCATTCTGCTCTTCCAATTGCGACAACAAATGAAGGTATTCGGTCATTCCGAATGATTCGGCCCGTTTTTTTAACAATTCCGACCAAAACGACCATATCTGGTCGGACTGACCCGATTTGAGGATTGCTTTGAACGTTTTTTCCGTCGTATTACTAAACCGATCTTGCATCTGTTGTCCTGTTTCCTATTATAAGGTTGAGGGAGACAGTCTAACTCTTTTTCGGTTTTCCGCAAGTTGACCTGACCGATTGACGGTTTCCTCATTTGAGAAGGATGTCAACCCCGACGACGGTTCCATCTTGGGCAACAATCGCCGAACTCTGAACCTGTTGTCCCCTTATTCGGAATGATTGTGACCATTTTGTCCCAATTGGTCGGGTCAACAAGGCCCGACGTTCTTCGCCGATTTGCTCTCTCTGAACAGGATCGTCAATCAAGCGTAAATAGGAATCCAATTCAAACATTTCTTCGGAACTGATTCCAAAAAGGCGACACCAGGAATCGGAAAAATAGATTTCACTGCGAGCAAATTGCTCCCAAGGACCAATTCCGCCCAAATGGTGAACGAGACGGACAAACTGAAACTCCTCCTCAATTTCTTCGGTTATAACATGCAGCCGATTGACAATCGGTTCTTCAGACAGTTCGGTATCAAAAAGATGGGGATATTTTGGTTTTGACATAGGCGTATAAAAGACTGGAGTAAGCAAAATCTGGAAAAGATCGACATCTTGTCAACGTATTCAATTTTAGGACTGTTTCCGCTTGATGATTTTGTTGTCGAAAATTTTTCAAAAACAATCACAAGAACTGAGCGACCAACATGTCGTCTTCTGCAAATACTACACAGTCTCACAAAAAAACATCTTGTCAGACAACAAATAGGGGAGTACAATGACTCCTTCAGATTTGTTGTTGGAACATTTCAAGCATTGTGGAGTGTTGTCGTTTAGCCGAGGAACAACGTTCCGCGCGTTTGAGCGATTCAAGTACGCGAGATACTTGTATCGCGGTTAAACGGGGTACTAAGCGCGATACGTTATTTTGCGTCCAAACGACAACTCTCTTCCCAATCCCCTATTCCCCAACCCCCATTCCATAACCCCTATCCCCCATGTCCGAACTTATCATCAGCGTTTCAGGTTTACGCGGGGTGATCGGCGAAACGCTGACCCCGGATGTCGCAATGAAATATGTTGCTGCTTTTTCAGCAGGAACCGAATCCGGCCCCTTTGTTATTACGCGAGATGGTCGCGCAAGCGGAGAAATGCTCGCTCACGCAATTCATGCGGCTCTCAATGCAACCGGTCGGTCAACGATTGAAGCGGGAATTGCGGCAACCCCAAGTACAGGAATCCTGATTCGTTCGCTCAATGCAGCAGGAGGAATACAGATTTCCGCAAGTCACAATCCCGGGGAGTACAACGGAATCAAACTGTTTTCGGGAGAAGGTCGCGTCATTCCGAAAGAACCCGGTTCTGAAGTCCTTACACGTTATAAACAGGGACGAATCTCTTGGGCTAAGTACAATGAGTTGGGAAAACAATCCGTTTGCGAGGACACGACTTCGGCTCATTTGCAGAAAGTTCTTGCAACGGTTGACGTCGAAGGAATTCGTCGTCGACGTTTTCGTGTTTTGCTCGACGCGAATCGGGGAGCCGGAAGTGTTTTAGGACGCTTGTTGTTGGAACAATTGGGATGTGAAACGATTCTGCTCGGGGGAGAACCGGACGGACAATTTGAGCATACACCTGAACCGACTGTTGAGAATCTGCAATCGGTCTTTCAACAGGTCAAGGACATGAACGTCGATGTCGGTTTCTGTCAAGACCCTGATGCTGACCGACTTGCGATCATTGACCACAACGGACGTTATCTTGGGGAAGAATACACCCTTGCTCTTTGTGTCAAGCATCTCTTGCAGAATCACAAGGTAAGAAATCGCCAATTAGGGCCGATTGTCATTAACTGCGCAACCAGTCGGATGTCACAAGACATTGCCGAGTATTATGGTGTTCGGCTTTTACGGTCCCCCGTTGGAGAAGCAAACGTCGTTGACCTCATGCTTGCTGAAAACGCAATGTTTGGAGGTGAAGGAAACGGCGGTCCAATCGACCCTCATGTCGGTTTCGTCCGCGACAGTTTCGTCGGAATGGTCCAGATTCTCGACGCAATGGTTTTGCGAGACAAAACAATCGCGGAACTTGCCGACGAACTTCCTCATTACGCAATTGTCAAACGCAAGACAACGGTTTCGTTTGACCGAATTCCGACGATTTTGAACACAATTGAGCGAAAATTTTCGGATCAACAGTGTGATCGGCAGGACGGTTTGCGAATAGATTGGCCGGATTCTTGGGTTTTGATTCGGGCAAGCAACACGGAACCGATTTTGCGGATTATAGCAGAAGCGCAAACGGAAGATCGGGCAAATGAACTTTGCGACCTGATTCAAAAGGAAATGGTCTAACCTCATTGTCAACTATTTTTCCTTGTCGTTGTCTCGCCCCCCTCGCAGTCGGCTCACAAGTTTCATTGCAAACGGGCATAAACGATGACGCTTGATTTGCGGTTTATTTGAGCGTAATTCCGAAAATTCTGCGAATTTTCTCCATTACCGCCTTTCATTTTAATCAAACTCGGAAACTTGTTAGCACTCTGTCCCCCCCTCGTAAAAAAAATTTTTTTTTTTACACTTTATAGAGGTGTTTTTCTAATCGTCGAGGTCGTACTGTTCGACTCTGCACAAACAACCAAGTCCCCCAAAGAGAATTGGGGGCGTGAATGAGGAAATACATGGTAACGCAAAGCCCGGATTTTGACGTAAAACAATTGGTTCTCTTTGACGGTTCGTTCGGTCCCCGGGAAATCGACCGTCTCTCCACTATCCTCAGTCGTGATTTCTCGCAATTTGATGTCCTCAAGGAAGCGGTTGACGAACTCCAACACAAGGAAGAACTCAGCCCCGCTTCTCAAGTCCGACTCGGTGTTTGTCTCGCATTAGTCGGTCATACCAATGAAGCTCTTGCAGCGTTGAAAAAAGGAGATGGAGGTGCTCTTGCTCACTATTTCCTCGGAAAAACCTATTTTGCCCGCAAAGAATACGAAGAATCCCTCAAAAGTTTCCAACTCGCCCAAAAAGCCGGTTACAATGCCGACGACTGCACAATCGCAAGGGCGCAAGTATACCGTTATCTCGGACAACCAGAAAAGGGACTCGAAGAGTTAGACAAACTTTCTGGAGCAGTTGAACAAACAGCAGCCTATTTGAGCGAACGGGGAGCATGTGTTTCTGCAATTGGGCAAACAGATGAAGCAGTTGCCCTGTTTGAACGTGCGGTTGCAACCGACTCCGATTATCCTGAAGCGGTTTTTGGTTTAGCTCTTGAAACCGAACGCCGGGGAAACGACCTAGACGCTTTGGAATTGTACAAACGGGGAGCAGCCCGATTTCCAACTCACTTGGGTATCCTCATCAATTTGGGGATTCTTTACGAGGATTTGGAACAGTACGATTCCGCCGTTATCTGTTATCAACGGATTTTGGACATGTATCCAACACATCCTAAAGCGTCCTTGTTCCTGAAAGATGCGCGCGCGTCCAGTGAAATGCACTATGATGAGGACGCTCAACGCAAACGGGATCGGGTCAGCCAAATCCTCAATCTGCCTGTTTCCGACTTTGAACTTTCTGTCCGAAGTCGCAACTGTCTTAAAAACATGGGGATTAACACTTTAGGTGATCTCTGTCGTCATTCCGAATCGGAACTGCTTGGCAGTAAAAATTTCGGCGAAACCTCGCTTGTCGAAATCCGGGAAATGTTGTCCCTCAAAGGTTTACGCTTAGGTCAATTTGCAATGGAGCGACCTGCTCCTGATCCTGTTGAAACCGAAGTCCTCAGTCCCGACGAACAAGCGGTTATGCTCCGTCCCGTCACGGACCTCAATCTTTCGGTTCGTGCTCGAAAGTGCATGACTCGATTGGGCATACAGACAATTGGCGAATTGCTCCGAAGAACGCAGGAAGAGCTGCTTGAATGTAAAAACTTCGGTGTAACCAGTTTGAAAGAAATCCGCGAACGTATCACAGCATTCGGCTTGAAACTCCGAGGAGAATAGTGCTTTGTCCCGCGTTGAACCGCGATACAACGTTCTGCGCGTTTCTCCCCCGTTTGCGCGGGTTTAACGAAAGAGCATCCCGGCGTAACCAACAACCCGGGAGTGATCCCCGGATGTTTCAGCACTCGTTGTGTAACCAACATCGACACATTCGTTCAACTGCCCCATTTGACGTAAGGTTTCCATAACGAAGACAGCCGGGATCGCCCCGCACATCGAAATGCGGTTTTCGGCAACGACATCGAGCAACTCTTGCGGGTCAAGCGAACGAATCGCGTCAATCGCAATCTGATCGACCGTCCGGGTCGTCTCTTCCGTCGTAAAATGGTTCATGTCCGTCGAAATGATTAACAACGGTTGTTGCGGTTGTCGCAATAAAAAAGCAGCCAATTGAATCGCCCCTTCCTGCAACACCTCCCAAGTACAACTCTGCATTAAAACGCCAAGCACTTTCGTTTTGGGGGACAATCGGGCAATAATCGGCAATTGCACCTCAATCGAATGTTCTTCGGCGTGAACACTGGAATCTAGGTGCATGAAATCAACCGTTTCAACGAGACTTTGGGCAAGATGAACGTCAGATTCAACAGAACGACCGGGCAGAATCCAGGTTTTATGGGGAGCAACAGCCCAATCAGGTCCGCCGCTTCGATGTTTCGGCGCAAAAATAATCGCCTGTTCAGGGAATTTGACCCGGGCAAGGGTTTGTGCAGCTAATCGACCGGAATAAACCCAACCGGCGTGAGGAACGAGCGCAGCTGCAAAGAATTCACTCGGACGTGTCCCCGGATGTCTCTTTTTGATCCCGCTCGAATTGGCAAAGCCGATTCCTCCACTTCGATCTTCTCCCGGGGGAACATGAGCTCCATGAAGTGGTTCGGGTTCGGGTCGGTTGGACCCGACAAAACCGTCCGACTTCGTAATCGGTCCAGACGCCAACATTCGGTCCAATTCGGCATTCATCAACGCAACATCGCGGGGATAAAACGACCCCGCAACAGCCGGTTCTCGTTCACTCGGTCCAATAATCGGTTTGGAAACACTGGACGCCAAAAGATGCTGCGTCGTTGACATCGTTTCAAACGTG
This sequence comes from Thermoguttaceae bacterium, assembly GCA_051660685.1. Taxonomy (GTDB): domain Bacteria; phylum Planctomycetota; class Planctomycetia; order Pirellulales; family Thermoguttaceae; genus JAVBSX01. Next base: position 15,303 of record JBOFQB010000049.1, read on the forward strand.
CAAACCTGCGTCTGTAAACGGTCCGTTACTTGCAAATAGTCAAATGCTTCACTGAGTGCTCCTTGAACAGGAACATCTGGGTTGTACTGCAAAACCCAACCTTTTTCGGAAAGTAACATGATACTATGCCGCATTTGGTCGATTTTCGACGCGTCATAATCTGTTCCATTCCCAAGCACTTTCCGATTCCATAGAACCGTCAAATCCAACCGAGCATCCAACCGTTCTTGCGGGGTTATCCCCATTCTGTAAACCTGTTGGACCAGAATACGAATCAGGTCAATCAGACCTGATTGAAGGGGAATGTCATCATCGGGACCAATTTTTGAACAAACCAAAAGTCCCCGGTCAGGAAACTGCATAGAAAAGGCGATTCCCGCGACATTTCCGTCAAAAGCGTCGGGACGATAAAAAGTCGGTGTCAGATTATCCGCAATCAGAAAGAAATTTCCTTCACTCAATTCCCGTAATTTCTGGACATCGAGAATTGCTGGACCTGTTTTCTTGTGCAGCATCATTGCAAGCGGGCCGGATCGCCCCATTGCATCATAAACCGTCTGATTTTTGATCTGAACATCATAAAACGGTCCCTCAATCACGACACCTTCAAAGGTTGAAAACGTGACCGAATCGTCTGACCAAGCTGTAAGGGGCAATCCGGCTTTTCTTGCACATGCTTCAAGAAAAGTAACAGCATCCATTTGGTGATCCGTTGCAACCCCAGGAAGAAGCAATCCCCGGTCATTCCCCCGCTCCAAAATAATTCCATGTCGGCCAATTTCAATTTCTTTGGCCCGATCTTTCCCCGGAACATCAACCTGTTTCATCCCCCAAAGAATCCAGACTTCAAGTGTCAATTCCAACAATTCAGCCGGACTGATTGGGGCAAATCGGGGATCATCTTTGGACGCCCGGGTTGCCGCATTTTCAAGTGCATCTGCAAGAGGATACGCTTGTGCAAGACACCCCATACACGAACGAAGTTGTCCATGTCGTTTCAGCGAAACAAACGCTCCAAGAACCGATTTCCCCGACAGATCGCCCAGTTCCTGTTGCAACTTTTCATCCGGGGTATTGGTCACAATTGCTCCAACGCGACGACCAACCGCCTGAAAAATCAACTGTTTCTGCTCCTCGGAAAATTCAATCGGCTCAATAGACATCTTCGGCATCCTGTCAAAAAAAGGTGGATTAGGCGAATTGCCCTTACACGCAACACATTTTGGCCCCAACTTCCTAGACCTTATCTCAACATGGGGTCCAACTTCAACGTGCTTTATTATATCAGGAGTGAGCCGGATAAACAAGTTCTAGGAGTTCGAGAGGAAGCCCGACGACGTTCGATTCACTGCCGCTTACGATTCGCAACCAGTCATTTCCGTCTTGGTATCCGAAAGAACCGGCTTTGCCCGACCATTTGCCGCTTTCGAGGTATTGTTCGAGCATTTCATCACTCAGCTCACACATATCGAGAACGGTTTCCGCTGTTTGGGCAATCGCGCGATTTTCGGGCCAAAACAGCAGATGCAGCCCGGAAAAAACAGAATGTCGGGTTCCGCGCAGAAGTCGCAACATTTCCCGGGCATCATCACGGTCAACCGGCTTGCCAAGAATCTGGTTCTGACAATAAACAACAGTATCACAAGCGAGAATGACCCGGGACTCGGGACTGAAATTTGTCTGATGACCTGTTTTTTCGTCCATTTCCCTTCTTCCGTGCTTTACCTGTTGATTCATCCCGTTGATTTTAGCCGCAACATTTTCAGCTTTTTGTCGGGCAAGTCGCGCAACCAATTCAACCGGGGATTCCCCCAATCGCGGTTCATCTTCTGCCGAATCATCAGGAATCACAATGTCAAAGCAATAATCAGCCTGTTGCAGCAATTCCCGACGACGGGGAGAAGCACTTGCGAGGACCAGACGGTTGATTGACACAGGGGTTAGCATAGGGGTTAACAGAGCAGGGGAGGGGGGAGAAAAAGAGAAAGTATCCAAAGAGGGGACGATACCAGAAGATTGACAACAGGGGAGGGGAGGGGTAAGATGAATACGGGGTCAGGAACAGGAGAAGAGACTCAACCGTTCAAGCCGCATAATGCTGTTATGCTATTATTTTAACATGTTGACACAAGCATTGACCGTCAAGGAATCCTTATCACGATTGGTTGCAACTTTTCCCGAGAACATTTCTTGGGATGAGGTCCAGTATCGTCTCTATTTGCAGCAGATGATTGAAGACTCAGAGCAGCAGATTAACTCGGGCAATAGTTACACTCAGGAAGAAGCCGAACAAAAACTGGCAAAATGGTTCAAGTAATCTGGTCGGTCAAAGCCCTGCATCAAGTTGACGCAATTGCCGAATTTATTGCGAACGATTCTTCCTTCTACGCAAAACGCCTGGTCTCTGTTCTTCTCAGAAAGACCAGACGCTTGGAAACATTTCCCGAAATGGGCGCAATCGTCCCCGAATTTTCCGACCCAACACTTCGTGAACTCTATGTCTTTTCGTATCGAATCATTTACCGATTCAGACAATCACAAAACCAAGTCCGCATTGTCGGTGTTATTCATGGTCGGCGTCTGCTTTTCGAGGAGATGTTAGACCTTACTTGAGCAATTCCTGGACCTGTTCTAACTGTTCCTTGTACTTCTCACGCAATTCCGGCGTTAGACGCGATTGATACTTTTCGGCCCGCAAAACCGCTTGTGCTGCACTACGACCATCCTGCGAATCACTCTTGAGCAATTCCTCCAACAAGACAGGCAACGAAGATTCAACCGGAATGGAATGAGCATCTTCACCTGAACCAATCAGTAATACTAGAGCCTATTTCATAACCGTCTGAGAGCGATCATGGCACAAGCTGTTTGTAAATAGGCGTTAAACATTGATATTTTATGATCGTAACGAACTACCAAACGTCGAAAATCCTGTATCCACGAAATCGTTCGCTCG
>JBOFQB010000050.1:0-12965 GCA_051660685.1 Thermoguttaceae bacterium
ATGCGTTCGAGCAATTTTTTGACGAGAGCTTCGAGTTCGGCGATACGTTTATCTTTGGCATCCATAATGACCGCAGTATACGTTTGATACCTCAATCATGTCAAGACCAATTCAAATTGCCGTGAACGGATACAAATTACTCAAACTCTATACAGCTTGCGATTATCAGAAAGGAAAATTATGAACAGCACATTTTTTTGGATACATGCATTGACCCCGCTCCATGTCGGAGCAGGTCGTGGACTCGGTTACATTGACTTGCCGATTGTTCGTGAAAAGGTGACAAATTTTCCGTACATTCCCGGAACGGCGATTAAAGGAGTCATTGCCGATTATTACAAAGCTACGGACGACAAGCGAAATCCTGACTCCATCGAGGCGACAGCATTTGGCACCAGTAACAACGACGCTTCTAATAGCGGCTCACTTGTTTTTACGGATGCCAGGCTTATTTGTTTGCCTGTGCGGAGTTTGTACGGCACGTTCGCATGGTGTACCTCACCGACGATTTTACGCCGTCTCAAGCGTGATTCCAAAAGCATGGAACAACCAATTGCTCACGATATTCCCGACGTAAAGAACGAACACGGCTTTACACCATCTGATTCTGTACTTTTGAAAGAGGGTAAAATCTATCTCGAAGACCTTGATATTTCGGTAACTGAAAGCGAGACCGCAAAAAGCTGGGCGGATTATCTGGCGGAGAGAATCTTTCAACAGGAAGACCGCGATGATTTTGTAAAACGATTTGTCATTCTTGCCGATGACGTGTTCAATTTCCTCTGTGAAACAGGGACGGAAGTTGCGGCACATATTAAAATCGACCAAGAAAAGAAAACAACGGTTGGTGGTGCCCTTTGGTATGAAGAATCGCTGCCAGCCGAAGCGATTCTTGCCGGAATCCTTTGGTGCGACAAAGTGTTCGGCAAAGGCAGTACCTCAGAAGATTTGATGACAAAGTACGCCCAAAACCTCGCCTTGCTCCAGTTCGGCGGAAAAGCGACGACCGGCAAAGGTCTCGTCCGCTGCCTCTTTGATACGGAAGGAGGAAAACAATCATGAAAACTCGTGACCAAGAATATGCTGAAAAATCATACAATGCCGTGTCAAAACGCATCAAAACATTCGATGACAAAACGAAAAAAGAGTACAAATCGTTTGCGAAACGGTTTCCGACGCTGATTCACACCTGCGGTCTGATGCAGGCACTTGCCTTTGCGCAAGCAAAAGATGGAATGAACTTAAATGTGCTGGAAGATTTTATTAAAGTGCTGAACAAGACTGAAACACCAGACACTCAGGCTTTTGTTTCAGAGTGTCAGGGTAAGGATTTGTCTGACTACATGCACACGAGCCGCAATGCAATGCTCGCAGCCGGTTGGATCAAACGACAAGCGGATGCCCTCATTGAAGGAGATGAATAAAATGACACAAGCGATACGGAATAACTTACTGGATGTGCCAGACGGCGACCATGCTGGGCTGATTTTGTGCCGTTATTTGCTCAACAACGATAAGCCGACGGACAAGCAAGACCACAAAAAAGACTTGCATGATCGCGCCAAAGACGCAACAGAAAAGGCTCAATCAATCTACAAAAAAGCGTTTGAACGGTGGAAAGCGGCATGGGAATTTATGCCGCAATCTGAAAAACCGTATCGCGGCTCAATGCGGGAGTTTATGTTGGAAAACCGCATGATTATCGGTCTCGGCTCGGACAATGTACTGGAAGCGGGTTTGACACTCCACCACACTTACGGCGTTCCGTACATACCCGGCAGTGCCGTTAAGGGACTTTGTGCGCATTATTGCCACGACCTCGGCGGTGAGTTTGTGAAAGAGGGCAAATTGCATACAACGATTTTCGGTGACACGAAACAGGCGGGGATGATACGGTTTCACGATGCGCTGATTGATCCCGATTCGGTGAAAGACTGTCTTAAAGACGATGTGATGACCCCGCATCATAGTGATTATTATGGTGCAAAAGATGAAACGGCACCGACCGATTTCGACTCACCGGTTCCGGTAACATTTTTATCGGTGAGTGGGAAGTTTTTGTTTGTGATTTCCAGTGATGACGTGGACGAATCGGGCAAGGTGACACCGCTTGGTAAAAAATGGATTGATTTTGCTTGGAAGTTGCTTGGAGATGCGTTGTCAAACAAAGGAATCGGCGGCAAAACGAACAGCGGGTATGGGTTTGGGACACTCGAAGAATTGCCTGAGCCACTGAAATTGCCGATAAAACAAGGGACATTGAAAACATTGACTCGTTGTTCAAACGAAGAATCTAAAAAGTACGAAAAAAAGCTTCTATTTGCCGATGAAGAAGGCAGCCTTTGTATCGTCGTGGGAAAAGAAGAAGCTGTGATAAAAACAATGACACCAGAGGCTGGAAAAACAGTTGAATTGGAGTATGTATCGGTGCAAACTCAAAACGGACAAAAATTCTTACTGTTTCGTTTGCCAAAGTAACAAATTTACCAAAGGCCTAAACGTTAACTCGGTCGGTATACCCGGAAATTTAAACATGACACGAAAAATTTTTATCAGTTTTCTTGGAACAAGTGATTACAAAGAATGTGTCTATCAATTAGGCACTCAAAAAAGTAGTGTTGTCAAATACGTTCAATCCGCTTTTGCTGAATTGTTCATCAAAGAACAGGGCGATCATTATTTCGTCTTTACCACACAAAAAGCAATTGAAACCAATTGGAGCCAATTACAGCAAGAAATCCAACGTCTGACACCCAGTGTTTCCCTTGAAAATGTGCTTATTCCCGAGGGCAGCACGATTGATGAAATTTGGCAAACTTTTCAGACGATTTTTGACAAGCTGGAAGAGGGGGATGAATTAACTGTTGACATTACTCATTCGTTTCGTTCGATTCCACTATTAGCTTCGGCATTACTTCAATACGCAAAATTTCTCAAAAATATTTCTGTCAAAGGGATTTATTATGGTGCGTTTGAAACTCTTGGACCTCCGAAGGATATTGCCGAAAAATTTCCCAACCCACAAGAACGCATTGTACTGGTATTCGACCTGACGGCATTTTCAGATATTCAGGATTGGTCAACGGCGGCAAACGAGTTTATTACTTTTGGCAATACAAAACAATTGAGTCGTCTCACCAAAGGACACATCAATAAGGTGGTTTCAGTCTCAGGGGTTCAACCATCTATACCAGACCTGAATACCCTCAATAATCAAATCGAAAAATTGAGCGGTATCATCAAAATGAATCGTGGTAAAGACATTATAAGCGGTTCTGCCGCAAAAAAAATCATTGAAATTTTAACGTCTCTGGAACAGAGTCTTATTCCTGTACTTAATCCGATTCTCGAAAAACTCAAGACAGATGTGGAAACATGTTTCGTCGAGGAAAATGATGTCCGCAACATGATAGGAGCGGTCAAGTGGTGTATCGACAAACAGCTTATCCAAGAGGGGTGCACCATTTTAGAAGAGGGGATCATTACCATGCTTTTGCCACAGAAAGATTGGTGCAATATCAATCAACGGTTTGTCGTTTCAGGCTACCTACAATATCCTGATTGCTTTGAGAATAAGAGTAAACTTTCAGAAGATGAAGTTGTTCAAATTATTGAACACATAAAATCCATTCTCGGTGAAAACCTTGACTCCATCTCCAAAACATTCAAAAGTATTGCAGATGTGAGAAATGACATTAATCATGCCGGAATGAACTGTAGTCCAATGTCGGCAAATAACTTTGCAAAGAAACTTTGTGAGTTCAGTGATCAAGTCGAATCAATTCTCACCCTGCGTTGATTTGTGACGTATTATAAAATGCTTTTTGGCAATGCGCGACTTCTACAGAAGCATTAAATGAGCAACTACAAAAGGTAAAGAGTGTTGATGAAAAAGACCTTAATGCAATAACAGATGAAATAACGGTTGTGCATAACAAACTGATAAACCTCCAAAACCCCTTTATCAACATTATCGTTCACAATACGACGCTTATTATTGAACACTTACACGAGAAACTTGTGCAAAAGCTAGGGGAGAAAACCTGCAATGAATAACATTAATATGCAACCCCAAACGGTGCTTCCAGAAAATACCGCTGGGGCGAATTGGCACGCCGCAAGACATTGCCGAAACGGTACTGTTTCTGGCATCCGATAAAGCATCATGGCTGTCAGGGCAAGTGATAAAAGTTTCCGGCGGTCACGGTTTGTAAATTTTGCACGACAAGCCGGTCTTGAAAATCAAGGCATTTGTGATAGAATACAGCGTCCATTTTTCAGAATCTTTGTTTAACACCACTAACCTATCTAACACATGAGTTTTGAAGTATCAATCGTCGAATTTTCTGCCAAGCATCTCGTCGGCATGAAAGTCGCGACGTCAATGCAAAATGCACAAGTCGACTGCCAAAAAGCGTGGGAAACCTTTGCTCCTCGAATGTCTGAAGTACACGGAACGGTTTGCGGTTGCGGCTCTTGCGGCTGTACCGAAGCGTTTGGCGTTTCTGTTATGACCAGTGAAAACGAGTTTGATTACTGGGCTGCCGTTCCAGCAGCACCTGAGACACCCTTGCCGAGCGGGATGGGAAGAATAGAAATTCCCGCCGGTTTATACGCAAAATGCACTGTCTCTGGCGGACTCGAAAAACTCGTCGAAGCGTTTATGTACATTTACGGGCCGTGGATTCATGGACAAACGGAATACTGTCTGAGCATGCAGGCACCTTGTTTTGAACAGTACCCGCCAAACTGGCAGTTTGACGCCGATTTTGACATTTTCGCGCCGGTTGTGAAACAGTAAAAGTAGTGTGATGGAACAACTCAGAATGATCGAAAGTGTTAAGGAAACAGCCTTGTCGGATGAGAATATCTCCGCCGTGTTGATGTACGGGTCGTTCATCCGAAACGAAGCTGATGAGTATTCCGATGTCGAGTTCTATGTTTATCTGAAAGACAAGTCCTGCTTCCATTCCCGACATTGGGTCGAGCAAATTCGCCCCATCGCTCTGTTCTTTACAAATGAACATGGAACGGATGTCGCCATTTTCGAGAATATGATACGGGGTGAATTTCATTTCAAGAGCATTGAAGATATAGAAACCATCAAAACATGGCAAGGGTTTATTTCTTTTGAACATGCCGACAAAATGAATCTCGTCGACAAGGAGGGGCGGCTGATGGAAACCTTGCACGCGATTGAGGTTATCCGTCCGAACTGGCATGAACCGGCTCATGTCCGTTGGGTTGCCGAATCGTTTCTCAATTCATTTTTGTGGACGAAAAACCTGATTTGTCGGGGTGAACAGGCCCATGCTGTGATGTCTTTCGGAAACGTGCAAAGACATTTTCTTTCGTTGATTCGTTTGGCTTGTAACGCAACGGAACATTGGGAGAATCCGACCAAAAATCTTGAAGACGAAATTCCGCCAGAATGGTACGGCAAGTATCAATGTGCGATTCCTTCGCTGGATGATGACGATCTTTGTCGGTGCTACGAAATGACATTGGAAAATGCCAAAGAGCTATTTGTTCTGCTTGAAGTGCCTGACGAGTTAAAAACACTCTTGGATTCGAACTTTACAAGATCGCAGTGACAATTCGTTCTTGGACCAAGACCTTGCAAATACCGCCAAAGCAGTGCATCTCGCTGAAGCCTAAAACTGTATGGAGTTGTGCCAACAAACAAAAAGCCGTTCGGTGTATTGTCTAAAAAACAATTCACCAAGCGGCGTTGATGAGAGCACCGATTGGGAACACGTTTTTTTCCTCCCCTTGCATGAAAAAAGCTCGTGAAAGGGCACAAGCATAAGTTCAGAACCGTTAAGATACGCGCAGAACGTTGTATCGCGGCATTAGCTTAACCCGGGGTTGCGGTCGCGTTGCTCCCTTCACCCCGGGCTACAAAAAGGTCGCCGCTATGCGGCTACAAAGGAACGACTTAACATTTCAAAAAGAACCGACATGAACATTTCAATACTTGGCATACACCGTTCACGCTTTTTTTGAAGCCAAAAATTAAAGGACCATTTGGCGTTGTGCATATACCGTAATTTTGGAAATGCTCTAAACGACTATCTCTTCCCCAACCCCCATTCCCTATCCCCTACCTCCTACCTTCTCAAAAAATGGCGGTAACATCTCGGCGAGGTGAATGTTTCGCCCTTTGAACCGCTTCTTCAACCGTCTGCAAAAGTATTTGGTAATCGGAATCCGCTTCATTGGCGTAAATGACTTTTCCGCAACGACCTGTCAAAGGCGCTTTCAGAAAACGGCTGTTTTCGGGATGTTGCAAATCAATCCAGTCCAAACGGGAAACCGTCCCCGGATCATGACAATTCCCACATCGTCGTTCGTGAACCCTTTGTATCGTTTTTTGTAGTTCCTGCTCGGCCGGAAGATCATACGCCCTTTTCGCAGATTTCATGTTCAAAAAACGATCATGGTAAGGAGCGTTTGCGTCAATCCATGTGACCAAAGAAAGATAATCATCCGGGGGAATCGGCGTTTTCGCAATCGGGCAAGGACCTTCTTGAATTGCCCGGATCAAACGGCTTTGCGAAGAACCAAACATACGCGGGGTTGAAAGAACACTTGCCGCATCATATTTGTTCGCAATCGAAACAAGCTGATTCTCCAGAATCGTTCGATACGCCCGATTGTGTCCGTCAAAACCAAGCGTTCCAACCGAAGTCGCAATCGTTGCCCCTTCAACCAATCCCCCGGAAAAATCAAGACCCGCAGAAGGGGTTAAACCGGAATGACACGAAATACAATTGCGGTCAAAAACCGGTTGGATGTCGCGTAAAAAACTAATCGCACGATGTCCCCCCCAACTCGGAGGTGTCGGCTGAACCGGTTCAGCAAGAAGGGCAAGAGAATGTTTTTCTTCCGCAGGAGGAACAACCGTTGTCGTTTCATGACAACCGACACATCCCCGTTTTTCCCCCGGTTGAAAACTGATAAAAGAACGCATACGACGTATTTCCTGAAAATTTTCGTCCAGCAACTGAAAATAAACGGCTTCATCAACCGGGACTTTGAAACTGGCACTTCCGTCGGGGTGAATCGGAACGGTTCCCAAAACCCGGGTTGGGGTCCAACTCAGACCCATACTGAGGGCAACCAGTTCATAACGCATTCCCCCCGTCTCTTCACTGTAGGGCCAAGGTAATCCTTGCGAAATCCGAAGATACTTGATTTCTTCCGGTTGGACATCCGTCATTCCAAACGAAGCCCGATTGAGCGTACAAACGGCATAGTCAAGCGTCTCATCGGTCGAATCAAACAAAACCGGGGGACGTTTTCGTGCGGTCAAGGGAATCGGGACGGAACAGGAAATGTCAGGGTCCTTGTAAATCAGCTCTTTGTTCCCCAACACGTCGATCAAATAGAGGGCATATCCCTTTTCGTCCGCGCCCCGAAAATACTCCGGCAGTCCTTGGGGCCAGGTTTTATCATAAGAATAGGCAACTAGGAAGAATTTTTCCGAGAGTGCCCAAGGATTCATATAATGTCCTCCATCATCCGGGACACCTCCTTCAAGAACGGGTGTTCCGCTCATTCCTCCTTCAGGAGGAAAAGTCCCGGGTGTTACAATCGTAATTCCGTCCGGGTTATTCAGCCCCACATGAGGTGAAATCAGCACAACCGGTCCACATGCAAGAGTATGATGTCCGGCTGCAATTGCGACGTACTTGCGCTCTCCTTGCTGTTCGGTTGGAACCGAACGGACATCCTCAAGAGCCCAGGGATTGTCCAAATGCTGTTTGAACAGGACATCGGCTCCCGTTCCGTCAGGACGAACATACCAAAGGGACTGAATTTGCGTCAGATTCCGCTCTTGATATTCCCAACGTGTGTAACCGATTGTTCCATCATCTAAGGTATGCGGCAAATAATCTCCATCTTTGTTGACGCTAAGACGTCGGACCTTAGAACCGTCGTCTTTCATGACGTACAGATTACAGGAGGTTTCGTGCAGATTCGGGTCATGATTGCATTGCAGAGAGTAACCGCAACGGTCCGAAACGAACGCAATGTCATCATTGGGCAACCAAGTCGGGTCAAGATCGCTCCAATACGACTCATGCGTCAGTTGACGCAAACCCGTTCCGTCCAGATTGACCGTATAAATGTGTGTCGGCTCTTGCGACCCTCGCAATTCATGTCCGATTGTCCGTTCGCCGCAAAACGGAGGGGGCCAATCCGAACCGGTCCAGGGAAAATCTGGCTGTTTGGCAAAACCGAAAACCACTTTTTGCCCGTCCCAATGCAGGTCCATACCATGCACATGCCCCGGTCCCAATTGCCCGCGAATCAACTCATGCAGGGATTGCAACTGTGGAACTGCCTGATCCTCGTTACCCCCTTTTCTCCCCCGCAATGTCTCGTCCAAACCATTTCCGTTTTGACTCACAACCGGATTTATGACGGTATTGCCCGCTTTCTCCCCGCCCCGACTGTCTGCACCCTTCGTCGAGGGACTTCGAGTTGCAAAAGGATGTTCAAGAATACAAATATCACCCCCAGGTCGTGAAATCCAGGGCATGTGATTCAGGCATATATCAGGATATGTTTGTTGGGTAAACCGTTTGACAAACAGTAGTCGGTCGAAATCCAAAAGGGGATTGGAAAAGGCGATGTCTCGAATCGCCCAACGAACTTTCAAATACAAGTGTTTTGCCGATTCCACATTCATCGGGTCCGATTGCAACAGAGACAGAACGTCATGCTCGAATTGTTCCAAACGTGCCCTTGCGTCATCTTGCCCCAAAAACGTTGCCAATTTCTTTCCCCGTTCCAGAACAGCATGGGTTGGAAATTCATGTTCGCCCGGTTTGTCAAGAACCGGTTGTTTTTTGACCGACCAGGGACTGAGACTGCTCTGATTGGCGGGACACCCAAGAGCGATATTCAGCTTTGGATCGTCAACACCGTACACTTCCACTTCGTCCAAATGTAAAAAAATAGGAGTTTCACTTGGAATCATCAGCCGGACAAACTGAGCGGAAATCGGCGGATCAAAGCAAACCTCAAGCGGTTTTTCCCGGGAAATACCGCCAAAAAAGGTGTTCGGATGTGCGTAAACCTCCTCCCAATGTTCACTGTCCGCCGAAATCAGAATTTTCAAATTGTCCGCATTGTGCAATCCCGGCTCATAATCCAGACGATTGTAGACGACGATTCGTCCAATTGGGACGTTTTCCCGCAAGTCGACGGACCACCATGGATTCGGTTCGAACCCGCAATGAAAGGCGTAAAGCCCCTTTTTGATTCCGTCAACAGCACCTGCTGCATCATCTGCCGTTGTAACCGGACCATGTGCCGGTCCAAAAAGCCCGGACGGATTCGATCTCCATGATTCCGCCTGTTGCAACCAATCCGCTTCAACCAACGCCGCCATTTCCTGCCGATTCAACACCGTTTCCGTCGCACTGACAGTTGCAATCGTTATTGCCAAAAGAAACCATGATAAACCGAAAACGGAGAAAAAGAGACCAAATCGCATGTTACACTTTCCTTGAACTTAGAACTAAGGGGAATATAGGGCAGAACAGCAGGTTGGTAGGCTTCGTACAAAACCAAATTTTGGTTTCGCAGGACACCTCAGAATACCATAACGGTGTTGAAAGGCTCTCAATAAAGTTCTTTTCATCAGGTGAAAAAACCTTGTTTCCTGTCGTGAACAAGTAGACGTTGGATTGAGCGCATTTCAATAATTGGTATACACATTTCGCGCTTTTTTGACACCTGAAATTCCCAGTCTGCATCTCTCAGCTGCATCGCAATCTCTCAGCTGCATCGCAACGACACCATTGTAGCCCGGGGTGAAGCGCAGCGAAACCCCGGGTTCAATTTAACATTGTCGTTTAGCCGCAGAACGACGTTCCGCGCGTATTGAAATCTCTGTACGCGCGATACGTTGTATCGCGGCTAAACATTAGGTCGCTCCGATGGAGCTTGATTTCTTGGGGGACCGTCAACCCCAGAGCTACAATAGTGTCGTCCCGACGGGACTAGAAAGGGACTGCTTAACATTGGACTTGTTCTGGAACCGGTTGCAAAGTTCCGTCTCTCGGGGCAACATGCAAACTCTGTAACCGTTCACGGGAAATTAGAATGTTGTATCATTCTTAGCACCAAAGGTGCGTAACAAAATAGACAGCGGTTTTAACCGCTGGTGTCAAAATGTCAAAAATTATTCGCCCTGTAAGGGCGAAACAATGAATTGTGCTGCCCCTTCAGGGCAGAATATAGTGTGAGACACCAACCCAGGGTTGCGGCGAGTACGCCTTACCCTGGGCTATTTTGTTGCGCCCCGTTGGGGCGAAGATGAGAGTTTTCATCTTATAAAAAGGTGTACCAACTCTGTTTTCTAAATACCCGTGAATGGTTACAAAACTCTTACGGTTGTTCATTCCAGGTCCAAGTGAGCGAGAACCAACCGTTTTCACAACTGACAGAAGCGGGTTCGAGCACTCCTCGCCCTTTCCATTGTTCCCCCAGTTCAATCGGTTCCAACGTCCAACTCTTCTTTAACGCTTTGTCCAAACGTCGTGTCACAACACCCCGGATGATTTGTGCCCTTCCTGCGATTTTTTCCCCGCTGTTGGGGTCGAATCCGGGCGGATAGACTTTCGGGACATCGGCCAACTCAAAGACCACACGATTGACCAAGCGTCCGTCCTCCTCAACCGTTACTGTCTTGACATTGTACTTGATCGTGATGTCGAGACCCGGATAGTCACGACCTTCCTGCTCAAAACGGTCAGCATGAATAATCACACTCAGACATTGGTCGAGAAAAACAAAGGAAATTGGCGATTTCTGCGCAAACGTAATCGTCAACGACGGATTCTCCGTGTCCTGTGTGTCCCGTTCCAATGTCCCGGTCCATTCAGGAAACTGTTCCCGCAAGTGTTCAAACAGCTCCTTCTCCTCAATCCGTTGACCGCCTAACCCAAATGAGCAGGTGTTCGTCAACGCCGATTGGTGTATCTGAACCGAGAGGTCAACGTCGGACGATTTTTCAGGCGGAAGAGTTGCGGTACTCAATTGTGACGAATCGCCGATCAACAACACTCCATTCAGTTCCGCTTCATTGCTATAAAATTGCCAAATCGTCGGAAAATATCCCACTTCTAACAGAGGTTGGCGGATTTTCTCCTGAAACCGCTCATTCAACAGCGAAATCCGTTCGTCCGCTCTTGCGTCAATCCGCTTGTTCATCCGCTGTTCCGTTCGTCGCGTCGCTTCTCGTTCCGTTGTCGGTTTACGCTGTAATGTCTGATTACGAATAATCGGTTGCAACAGTTGACAGGTATAAATGTCCAAACGTTGCGTTTCATAATGAATGTTCCCGGTTGTTCGAGTCGGACCGTATGAAATTCCGTTTGCGCCGAAATACATCGGTTTGTACGACAACAGTGTCCCAGTATTTTCATTCAAAATCCGAACTCTCCCCTTACGACCGACTGTATTCGTCTTAATCGCCGAGTCAATCTGAATTTGCAACTCACCCCGTTGAAGATTCGGTTGGAGAAGAGCAACCGTCTGACTTTCCACAACGCCTTTTCCGGTCAACATTGTCCCAAAAATATTTTCCCGAACCTCAACATCCTCAACATACTCCTGTCGGTATCCTCCATTAAGAAATTTTGCACTTGCCGAAAAGAAACAATTCGGTCGAGCAAGGAGTTTTTTCAAAACCGCGACGAGTTCCCGGGTCTCTTGAGAAATGACCCCCAGATCGTCCAACCAACGAACCGAATCGGCAAGAGGGGGACCATATTCTGGTCGGTCTCCGTCAAGGTAACAATCAACAAAAACGGGAATTTCATCACACAGTTGAGCAAAGGATTCCACATAGTCCTCGTTCTGAATGACATATTCAAGGGCCAAGTATTGCCGCAATTCATTTTTGAGCGATCCAAAAAGGACCTGATCGAACAGACAAGGGGAAACCAACAAGACGTGGAGAGTTCCGGTTAAAATGTCAGAAGAAAAGTCTTTCGGCTGACTCAACATCTGCTTCAATTCCTGCAAACCAATCAATTTCCGCCAAGTTTCGGCTTTTTCTTGATCGGAATACTTTTTCAACTCCTTATCCAACAAATTAACGGTCTGTTTTAACTTGGCGCGAACGTTCTTCAATTGGGATTCACTTGGAACCTGAAATGACGTTTTTGCTTTTTCGCAAGCGTCACGAATCACCTCGACCAACTCATCCCGGTTCAAAACATCAGGATCAAGATAATACGCCAAACGGTCCGAATCTCTCGCCCCTTTGCTTGTTTCTCCTTCTTTTGTGGTCCATTTTGACATATTTTGAACAGGTCCTTGCGGGGAGACACGTTCAGACGAAGCGAGGGCGTGACGCAAGCGTGAGGGACTTTGAGAGGGGACCCGAAAAATTTGGGCTTGGAGAAGAGTACATGTCCCAACAATTGCGAACAGGCAGAAAAGGTAGTACAGCTTAGAAAGGGGAATCAACCGGATATGTTTCATTGTTCTGTAAATTGCTGAAAGGACACAATCGGCAAAATTCACGTTATTCACAAAGTCAACTTTTCAACATAATCGGGCCTTAAAAAAAGTAAACGTGCAAGGAAAAAAATTTTTTTTGTGTTTGAACGAACGGGAGCATTTCAATAATGGGTATACACATTTCACGCTTTTTGATGTCAGAAAATTTTTGTGTCCTAAAATTCAAGGACTACAGGAAAGCCCGTTGAACAATCGGGGTGCTATTTTATCAAAATGAATTTCCGCGCCCCCCTATCCCCCATTTCCTGACCCAATCCCCCAGGACTAACGCATCAAAATAGGGATTCATCGTTAATTTGGTCAAAATACACGTTTCAGGCAAACACAACAGCCGGAAGGGAGCGCAGCGTACTGACGGTTTGTGACATTTTTTTGTCAACAAACCTCCTATTTGTCTCAGTTGTCCCAAAATACGACCG
>JBOFQB010000051.1:0-82076 GCA_051660685.1 Thermoguttaceae bacterium
ACTATGAACTTGGGTTGTCTGCGAAACAGTTTAGGCAGTATAGGCAAATTTATCCTTGCAGTATTACCCTTGATATGTCAAATAATCATGCGAATTCATGCGACAGTCGTTCAAATCCTGTTTGTGTGAACACGCCCTAACATTAACAGAGCAGTAATAATCAAGAACTTTATTTTGACGAAGAACATGAAAAATCGGAATACATTGACCTTTGTTGGACTGTTTGCCCCTTTTCTTGGGTTTCTCTTCAGCGCAATCCTCTGTTCGGCGCAAATGGTGCATGATTGGACGAATTGGCGCGGACCCGGTTTTTCAGGAAATGCCGGTCCAACCCCGCTTGCAACGACATGGAGCGAGACAGACGGGATTTTTTGGAAAACAGCATTACCTCCTTGGGGGAATAACACGCCGGTTATTCTTGGTGATTCGATTTTTCTGACGACACATGAGGATGATGAGCGGATGTTACTTTTGAAGTTGGACAAAAAGAGCGGGGAAATTCTTTGGACCCGGGAAGTCGCAACGGGGCCGACACCGAGAATGACTCCGGGTCGAGATGTTCGGGGCGGTCAGAAAATGATGCCCGAACACAATCTTGCATCACCCTCAGTAACGGTCGATCAAGAAATTGTGATTGCTTTATTCGGAACAGGTGATATTGCGGCGTATACTTTTGACGGAGATTTGGTCTGGAAAGAGAATTTGCAGGAGATGTACGGTCCGTTTATGATATGGTGGGGTTATGCCGCATCTCCGCTGTTGTTTGAAGACCTTATCATTATACCGATTATTCAGGACGATTTGCGAGGATTTCGGGACGATCAGCCGGTTGACAGTTTTGTTCTTGCTCTTGACAAAAAGACGGGGAAAGAGGTTTGGCGAACGGTTCGGAACGTGTTTCGACAGGGGGAACAGAATGATTCGTATTCTTCGCCCATAATTTGGACACGAAAAGGTGAACCTGAAGTGTTATTTATGGGGGGTGAGACGTTTGACGCTTACAATCCGAGAACGGGGGAACGAAAATGGTGGATCAAGGAAGGACTGGGGGGGATACGACCGGTTCCTTGCCCGCTCCCTTATGAAAAAGAGGGGATCGTTTTCGTTGTTCGCGGAAAAGTGGGACCGGTTTGTTGTTTTTTCCCGCAAGAAGATGGAGAACAACCGGCTGAAAGTATGATTTGGTCACATCGTCGCAACACCCCGGATGTTGCAACGCCGATTATTTGTGAGAATTTGCTGTTCTTTACGGATGATCGCGGCGTTGTGAATTGTGTGGAACCGAAAACCGGGGAGGTGTACTGGACCGAACGACTTGCAAGCGGGACCTATTTTCCGTCCTTATTTGCAGCAGGAGGAAATGTCTATGCTTTGAATAACGACGGTGTTTGCAGCGTGTTTCGAGCATCAAAAACTTTTGAGAAGATTGCGGAAAACAAACTGGAAGGAACCTTTTTCTCGACGCCGATTGCGTCGGACGGAAAATTGTATATCCGGTCTCGTGAAGCGATTTATTGTATAGGGAATGGGGAATAGGGGATAGGGAATAGGGGGGATCGAGAATTCTCGTTTAATCGCAAAAAAATGTTTTGTGTGTTTTGAGGGAGAAGAGAGTGAAGAGAGAAGGTTAGAATAAGGAAGACGTTGAGAAAACTTGAATAATTGACATGTACAAGTTGGGAGGAAACCGGGATTATTGGTTTTCTTTTTCCCTTCTGAGGTTTTTGCCCTCTCTCTTCACAACCATTAAATAAACAACAACTGTTGGAGGAATCACCATGATTTCAAGAATACTTGCAATTGTGTTCTTTTTCGGTTTATGCGGGATGATTTTTGCAGTCGATTCGGCTCCGTTGATTCAGGAGAAGGATTCGAGCGGGAAAATCACGACCACAACGGTTAAAAAGACGGATGAAAAAGTCGATTTGGCGAGTCCAACGAATTCGTTGAATTCAGCAAATACATCAGGTTTGGGTGATGTTCAACCTGAACAATCGGTTATGGAAGACGAACCGTCTCCGTTTGAAGGAATGCACCCTGCTGCACTTCAACGAATGAGAGAAGAACTCTCTCTGGAATTGCGGGAATTATCCCGGGTCGTCAACCAGATTGACCCGAGAGATCAACGGTTTATGGAGTCACTTCGGACACAACAAAACACGATGCTCTCGCAAGTTAAAGCGATTGACTCACATTTGAAAAAACTTGGAATTGATCCGTCGCAGATGGAACGGGGAGACAACCCGTTTGGGGACCCAAGAAATATGCCGGGAAGACGTCCCAACCCGAATGATCCGATGATGCGAGGTATGCCGAATGATCCTCGCCGAATGTCCAGTTCGCCCGCTCCTTTTGGTTCAGAAGATGTCCCCGGATTCGGACCCGGTTCTGGTCCCGGCTTTGGTCCAGAAACGCAGTCCAACAGGGATATGAAGATGCAGCAAGGTCGGATCGTCGGTTCGGACACCTCAGTTCTCAGTCCGAACGATCAGGATATTCTCAATTTGGCGGATCGACTTCGCGCAATGGGGATGAATGATGCAGCCGAAGTGGTTCTTGCCCAACTGAAAGAACGGAATCCGGCTCCCTCGTTGCTCTCTCCTGTCGCTCCTTCTCCCAATGTTTCGTCTCCCAATGTTCTTTCACCTGTTCCTGATTCAGTTCTATCCTCTTCGACAGGTCGTCCGTCGGGGTTGAATCAGCCCAATGTCCTTCCTCGAACCGCTCCTTTTCAGCAAGGACCTTTCAATCAAGACAGTTTGAATCCGTTTGAAGGGGGTAATCCATTTGAGGGAGAACAACGGGGGAATTTGGGACAACGGAGTCCGTTTGGTCGCGGGACGGAAAATCCGCAGATGCCGTTTTCACCTGAAAGGGAGGAAATGGGCGGACAAATGCCGGGAATGCCGGGAATGTCGGGGATGCCCGGGCCCGGGGGGGTGTTTGGACCGAATCCGGGCGATTTGGCGAGAAATCCTTGGGAACCTCCTCCCTCAAAAGAGA
The DNA here is from genome assembly GCA_051660685.1 of Thermoguttaceae bacterium. GTDB lineage: Bacteria > Planctomycetota > Planctomycetia > Pirellulales > Thermoguttaceae > JAVBSX01. Next base: position 3,004 of record JBOFQB010000051.1, read on the forward strand.
TGGTTGAACTGAAATCACAAGTTTCTTCACTTCAAAATCAGATTGAACAGATGCAACAACAGATGAAAGCGTTGGAAATGCAGTTGCAATTGCTCAATCAGAACATTTTGTTGAAGTTGGGTAAGACAGAATGATTGAACAGACCGCGTCGTCGTCGTCGACCGGTCTAATCCCCTTGCAAGACCTTAACATTATTTTTACGATCTCCAAAAATGATCCTACGTTTCAGAGTTGTTGAAGAAGCGTATAAACGCAAAGCGGTCGCGGTCGAATCTCCTGCGCGACTTGTTTCCGAGTATTATGGAAAATATGTCTTTGACCGGAAAACAATGAGTCAGTATCTCTCGAAAGAGACGATGAGACAGATTTGTGATGTGATTGACAAAGGATTTCCGCTTGATCGTGAGATTGCGAATCACGTTGCAGCCGGGATGAAGATGTGGGCCCTTGAAATGGGAGCGACGCATTATTCACATTGGTTTCATCCGTTAACCGGGGGAACGGCGGAAAAGCATGATTCGTTCATCGAAATGGACGAATCAGGGGGGGGGGTGATTGAGGAATTGTCGGGAAAATTGCTGATACAACAGGAACCGGATGCTTCAAGTTTTCCGTCCGGGGGTATTCGCAACACGTTTGAAGCGCGGGGATATACAGCATGGGACCCTTCTTCTCCCGCCTTTGTGCTTGATGATACACTTTGTATCCCGACTGTTTTTATCTCGTATACGGGGGAATCGCTTGATTACAAAACGCCGCTTCTTAAAGCGATTCACGCGATTGACCGGGCTGCAACCGGAGTTTGTCGTTATTTTGACCCGGACGTTGGAAAAGTCAAATCGTATTTGGGTTGGGAACAGGAATTTTTTCTGATTGATTACGGTTTTTATGCGTCCCGACCCGATTTGATGTTGACCGGTCGGACGTTAATGGGGCATAAAAGTGCGAAAAACCAACAATTAGAAGACCACTATTTTGGCTCCATTCCGACCCGGGTTATTGCGTTTATGCGGGATGTCGAATTTGAGGCGTATAAGTATGGAATTCCGATTAAGACCCGACATAATGAAGCTGCGCCGAATCAGTTTGAATTTGCGCCGATTTATGAAGAGATGAATTTGGCAAACGATCATAATCAGCTTCTTCTTTCGTTAATGAAAAAGGTTGCACGCCGACATCATTTCAGGGTTTTGTTGCATGAAAAACCGTTTGCGGGGGTCAACGGGTCGGGGAAACATTGCAATTGGTCGTTAGGGACGGATTCAGGGATTGGTCTTTTTACTCCGGGTGAAACACCGACCGAGAATCTTCGGTTTATTACCTTTTTGGTCAATGTGCTCAAAGCGGTTCATCAAAATGACCGTTTGCTTAAAGCGAGCATTATGACAGCACCAAACACACATCGTTTGGGCGCAAATGAAGCTCCTCCTGCAATCGTCTCGGTTTTTCTCGGTTCACAACTTTCAGCCCTTCTCGATCAACTGGAAACAAGTAACAGTCAGGAAGCGGTTTTTCTTGGAAAGACCAAGACGATGAATTTAGGGGTTGCGAGTTTGCCGGGTGTTTTGATTGACAATACGGATCGAAACCGGACTTCGCCGTTTGCATTTACGGGGAATCGTTTTGAATTTCGGGCAGTCGGTTCTTCCGCGAATTGTGCATCTGCAATGATTGCGTTGACAACCGCAGTTGCGTTTCAATTACAGCAATTCAAGCGGGATGTTGATTTAAGAATGGAGTCGGGAATTTCGCAGGAAAAGGCGATTTTTGATGTCTTGCAGCAGTATATTAAGGAATCAAAACCGATTCGTTATGACGGAAACGGATACAGCGAAGATTGGCGCAAAGAAGCGAAACATCGGGGTCTGGACGATGAAGCATGTGTTCCGTTGGTGTATGACGCTTATACATCACCTGAAACGGTTCGATTATTTTCTGAGACTCATGTTCTTTCGGAGAAAGAGTTGATTGCGAGAAATGAGGTGATGTGGGACATCTTTATCAAAAAGGTCCAGATTGAATCGCGAGTTTTAGGCGATTTGGCAATGAATCATATCGTCCCGGTTGCGATCAAGTATCAATCCTCGCTTCTTGAATCGGTTAGTCGTCTTAAGAGTATTTTTTCGGGACAAAAGCTGCAACAGCTTGAAACGCCGGAAATCGAAATGATCGAGCAGATTGGACTTTTGATTGGTTCGATTCGGCGACAGACAGAAGAGATGATTTCGGCCCGAATTGCAGCCAATAAAATAGAAAATGAACGAGAAAGGGCAATTGCGTATTCTCAGACGGTTGCACCTTTTGTCGAAATGATTCGAGAGAGCATTGACGAATTGGAGTTGATTGTCGATGATGAACTCTGGACGTTGCCAAAATATCGTGAAATGCTGTTTGTGAGGTGATTTGACCGACATACTGTGTAACATCAATCAGAGGATTTTTTGGGTAATCACTTAACCGAGCTAAACTGGTTGTATTGTTTCGTGTCGTTCGTGTATTTTGTGGTTTATTTTCTTGACCACGAAAAACACAAAAAAACACGAAAAGACTGTTTTTCGGACGTTGAAAGATAAATATGTGGGGCAAATGGTGAGAGAACAGATGAAGCAAGGATCGCAAAGAACTCAAAGTTCGCAAGGAATAGGAGGATCGCAAACGAAAGGGGGATTCTCACAAAGAGGGACAGGATCGGAATCGCCCGGAATCGCCCGATTGGGACTTGTCTCCTTTCTTTGCGGTTGTATGGTCATGGTTCTTGAAATGACCGGTTCCCGCATGTTAGCCCCTTATCTCGGGACCTCGGTCATTGTCTGGACCAGTTTGATCGGAATTGTTCTCGCAAGTCTCAGTGTCGGATACTGGTTTGGCGGGATCATTGCCGATCACTGTCCGAAACCGGAACTGCTTGCCCGGATTGTGTTTGCAGCTGCAATCGTTGTTGCCGTAATCGGGGGGGGATACACCTTCATTCTTGACCCTCTTTCGTCGGGAAATATTAACCTTTATCTCGCCGCAGTTCTTGCTTCTGTCATTCTGTTTTCCATTCCGGCTGCTTTACTTGGGGCGGTTTCGCCGTTTATTGCCAAATTGGCCGTTTCCGATGTTGCGTCAACCGGGACAATCGTTGGTCGTCTTTACGCCCTTTCGTCGATTGGAAGTATTCTGGGAACCTTTTTGGGCGGTTTTGTTTTGATTGCCGTTTTCAAAACCGGAACAATTCTGTTTTTGATCGCCGTTGTTCTCGCCCTCTCTTCGCTTCTTTTAATCGGTTTTTCAGCAAATAGACCAAAGTCGATATGGACGGTCACTTCCTCTCTTTGCGAAAGTCCTGCGATTTCCGACTCGGGGAGTTTAACGTCAAAAATTTCAAACCGTCCCGAATATCATACGAAAGATAAAAGAGACACAAGAGATAAAAACGATCATGGACAAGGACGCAATACGTCAACACAAGAGAGAAACAGCAACATACAAGAGCGGAATCGTCCGTCAGAAGAGCGAAACGGCGACATTGAGAGGAAAGAGACTCGACATAAGGAGATGCGGCTGATTCTGGTGTTTATTCCCGTTTTTCTGATCGGCAGTGTCTGGTATCACGTTCAAGGTGATTCGCTTTTACCAACGGGTTTACATTGGGATACGCCCTATAATCACATTAAGGTTTATGATTCTTACAACGGTTCATTGCGTTCCTTGCAGACGGACCCGGGCGGAACAGCGCAATCTCACATGTTAATCGCGAATCCCGATTATCTGGTCAGTCAGTATCTGACGTTTCACAATTTGGCTTTTTTTCTGGAACCGACCCTCAAAAATGTCCTTGTGATTGGAGGAGGAGGTTATGCGTTTCCCAAACACATTCTTGCTGAACACCCTGATGTTCACGTTGATGTTGTTGAGATTGACCCGGGCATAACAGCGGTCGCGCGAGAGTATTTTGGTTTGAAAGATGATCCGCGACTTCAAGTCTTTCATGAAGATGCAAGACGTTTTTTACGACGCAAAGAAAAAGAAGTTGCAACGGACACTAAGGATCGGGTTAAATACGATTTGATTTTTGGTGACGCCTTTAATTCGCATTACAACATCCCGTTTCACTTGACAACGAAAGAGTACATGCAGGAAGTTGCCCGGGAATTGTCGGATCGGGGAATTTTTATGACAAACATTATTGCGTCTGTGTCAGGACAAAAACAACAACTCTTTCAAGGGTTCTATCATGCGCTTACGTCCGTCTTTCCGACCGTCGAAGTGTTTCTCGTTCAAGACCCCAACGACCCAGAATTGGTCCAGAATATTATTTTAATCGGTTATAAGTCGGTCCCCGATTGGGACAATCATTCCGTCTCCAATGCTGAGCAAACATTCAATGTGAATTCCAATCCAAGTCAAACAGTTGACCAAACGATTGGTCACACAATTCCAGACGAAATTCGGCAATTGCGATTACGTCGTTGGACCGAGCCGATTGCAAAGAATACCCCCCCCTTAACCGACCAGTTTGCCCCGGTTGAGTATTACACATTACAATAGGATGTCACTTTTCGATTATTTGGACAATCGGGATAAAGAAACGACGGACCAGCTTTTGTTGAAGAAGCGGCGAATCGACAGGGATCGTGTTGATTCTGCAAGGGATGTCTCGAACAAAGATTCAAGAAGAAAAAAGAAACCGGTTGGTCTTGTCGAGGAGAAACCGCTTACAACCGAGGAACCGCACAAAGTTGGAAAATCGTTTGCGGTTGAAGAACCGCATACAACGGAGAAACGGCATACAGTTGGAAAATCGTTTGCGGTTGAAGAGCCGCTTACGATTACGGGGTTGACGCAACAGATTCGGGAACAGATTGAGGAACGGTTTACGTCCATTTGGGTGATTGGGCAAATTTCCAACCTGTCTCGACCTCATTCCGGGCATATTTATCTGACCTTGAAAGACGAAGGGGCCCAACTCCCTGCTGTTTGCTGGAAAACGGTTGCATCTAAACTTCGTTTTGACCTCAAAGATGGTCTGGAAGTTCTGGTTCGCGGTCGTCTGGTCGTTTATCCCCAACACGGGAAATACCAACTTGTTATTTCCCAACTTGAACCAAAAGGAGTTGGGGGATTGGAATTGGCATTTCGACAGTTGCATGACCGTTTGGAGTTGGAAGGACTATTTGATCCGCGAAAAAAGCGACCTCTTCCCCAACATATTCGGACGATTGCCGTTATAACGAGTCCTTCTGGAGCTGCAATCCGCGATTTTTTGCAGGTTCTTGGACGTCGGACCGCCCGACTCAATGTCCGTATCATCCCGGTCAAAGTTCAGGGTGAAGGTGCAGCACAAGAGATTGCACAAGCGGTCAAGACGGTCAATCGACTGAAACTAGCCGATTGTATTGTTCTAACGCGGGGAGGAGGGAGTTTGGAAGACCTTTGGTCGTTCAATGAGGAACCGTTGATTCGGGCAGTTGCCGGTTCTGAAATTCCAACCATTTCGGCAATCGGACATGAAATTGACGTTACTCTTTGCGATCTTGCAGCCGATTTGCGGGCTTTAACACCAAGTGAAGCAGCGGAACGACTTTCGGTTGAAGATGTCCAACTGGTCAAACGATTGGATCAAATTCGGGTTCTTATGCGAACAACGCTTGAAAAACGGATTCGGGTTGCAGCAGAACAACTTCGTTATTTCGAGAATCAGCCCCTTTTCAAGCGTCCTTTGCGTTTGATTGAAGACCGGGTTATGATGTTGGATGTTCTTTCCGAACGGATTGATCGGGCAATTGACCGCAAAAAAGAGTTGGGATTGCAACGACTTGCCCAATTAGCAGCCGCATTACACGGTTTAAGCCCTCTCGCCGTCTTACAACGAGGTTATTCGTTGACTCAAATGGAATCGGGGGAATTGTTGCGAACGGTTTCTGCAGTCCAACCGGGAAATCGAATACAGACCCGATTGATTGACGGAATTTTGCACTCTCAGGTCATTCAAACGGACATCATGTATAATTCAACGCGACAAAACACTGAATCGACACAATGAGGTATCATACTCAGGACGGATTGAGATTTCCGACACTGAACACGCCGAATTGGAAAGGGCGAAACATTTGTAAAGAGGCGAAACAACGGACCTGAAAACAATGAAGAAAGGTACTTCCTCCTCCTCAACAGCGACGATGATTCTTCCGCTGAAGAATCGGGGTTATCATACCCAAGAAGCAGGCCCGGATTCATTAGCTCCGTCGGATCGCGGATTTATTATGGGGTTGGAAAACAAGATGCTGGAAACGGCACAAAATTGGGTTCTCAACCGGGATCATTTGCGTGAGGAACATCCTGATCTCGGAATGCCCTTGTTGATTTATGGTCCAAGCGGTTGCGGAAAATCACATTGGGTTTACGGTCTGTTTCAATGTTGGAAACAGTTGTTCCCGCGAAAAAAAACGATTTATCATCAGGGAACCGATTTTTCACGTCAGTACACGGAATCTCTTGCAACACGAACGGTTGAAACATTTCGGCGTCGTATTCGTTCTGCTCCTCTTTGGATTGTTGATCCGATTGACGAATTGCGGGGCCCCATATCGGCTCAAGAAGAGTTTCTGTATCTTTTGGACCACAGTATTCGAGCAGGCAACTTGGTTATTCTGACTTCTTCCAGTTTTCCGAGCGAACGTCCTTTTTCATTTCCCGGTCTGACGGATCGACTGATTGGGGGTTGGACCATTCCGGTTCAGATTCCGACAAACGAGACACGTCGGGTTATGCTTGAAGAGATTGCGAACCATTTTCGGATCACCTTTCATTCATCCGCCCTTGATTATCTCGCTAAAACGCTCATCTTGCCCTATTCTGGGTTATACGGATTTATTTCACAGTTGGTGTTGAGCTGGAATGGACGAGCGCAAGATGAGACAGCGATTCGTCGTTTCCTCAAACAACGGAGTGAACTGGTTCAACCCTCGTTGACGGAAATTGCCCGGCAAACGGCCAAATACTACAACATCAAGCAGATTGATTTGAAAGGAAAAACGCGAAAAAGTGAAATTGTCCGAGCAAGAGCAATGTCCATTTATCTCGCCCGGGAATTGACAGGATACAGTTTGAAGGAGATTGGTCGTTTTTTTGGTAATCGGGATCATAAAACAATTGCTCATCACTGTGAGGAAATGGAGCAAAAAGTCAGTATCGACCCTCAATTAGGTGCATCTGTCAATCAAATTAAGGAAATGATTGCCCGACGACCTAAAAAATAGAACATATTGAACGGGAAAGACGGACAGAGCAACCGGGTCATAGTCAACAGCCCTAAAATCTGCTATAATCAACCGCAGTCGGTTTCACGTCTTTTGCTTTCTTTCCATCTTTCCAAACATCCAAGAACTATGTCCCGAATCCAACAAAATCTGCTTATTCTTACTTTGACCTCCTTATTGTTTTTGCCCGGTTTTGCAATCATCGTTGTGCAAACAAATGCTGCAATTGCAGCCGAATTGAACCCGGTTGAGGTTGCGACGATTGATGTTTATGAAAAAGCGGCTCAGGAACCCAACTCGACCGTCCGAACGGACATTTGGCCCGGTTGGAGAGGTCCTAACGGTCAAGGAATTGCTCCCAAAAGTTCCCCCCCGATTGAATTCGGTCCCGAAAAGTCCGTCCGTTGGAAAACCGAAATTCCCGGTTCAGGTCATTCCTGCCCTTGTGTTTGGGAAAAGAAACTGTTTTTGACAACCGACATTGACGGAACGCTTTTTGTTCTCTGTTATGATCGGGATAACGGCAATCTGCTTTGGAAAAAAGAAGTTGGAGCTGCAAAAGGGGGTGCTCATGAAGATAACGGTCATGCAACCGCAACGCCGGTTACTGACGGAAAACACGTTATTACTTTCTTCGGCGCAACCGGTTTATTCTGTCATGATTTTGACGGAAATGAATTGTGGAAGGTCAATCTCGGCGAAATCAAACATTATTATGGTTTTGCAGCAAGTCCTATTATTTATGAGAATCTGGTCATTCAATTGGCGGACAATCAGGAACATTCCTTTATGATTGCGTGTGATGTTGCAACGGGAAAAGAGGTTTGGCGGACAGATCGGGCCGGATTGGGAGGTTGGGCAACGCCGGTTATCATTTCCGCCCAACTTCCTGACGGAACGGTTCGAGAGGAGATGCTGATTAACGGGGACTGCGCTAATGTTATGACGAAAGGTGTTTTCAGGGTCTACGATCCGAAAACCGGCCAAGAATTGTGGAGTTGGCCCGGGACAATTGGTTGGGGAATCCCGACCCCGCTTGTTTCTGACGGAATCATTTACTTGCAAACCGGTTTAAGTGGACGAACGGTTGTGATGAAACCGGGCGGAACGGGGGATGTGACCGGGACCGAACAGGTTGTTTGGGAAAAAGGTAATGCAAGTGCCTATGTTCCGTCCGGGGTCATTTATCGTAATCGGGTCTACATTCAGAATGACTCCATGAAGTTTTACAGTTTGAATGTCGGAAACGGCGAAAAAATGTTTGAGAAAAAAAATCGGGCAACCTATTATGCAAGTCCTGTTGCAGCAGACGGACGAATTTACTCGTTTAGTCGAGAAGGAAAAGTCTACGTTTATGAAGCGACGGACGAGGGGAAACAGCTTGCTGAAAATGATCTTGGAGCCGGTTGTACGGCATCTCCGGCAATTGTGGGAGATGACCTGATTGTCCGAACCGAAACAACCCTGTTCTGCTTCGGAAAATGAAAGGCGGGGATTGAGATAGAGAATGAGGGATCGGGGCTTATTGTTTCGCCCCGATTTCAGTCGGGCGTTCCCTCTATACTGCGATAAAACATGTTGTACGTTGCATACTGTACATTGTTGACAGAATTGTGAGGGAAAAAAAGCAGCAAACGCCTCTCTGTTCCCCCTAATCCCGCTGTTCTCTATACCCCAAACGGGTCCAAAATGGACAGTTTGCCGGAACTCAGGCATCTTGCTTGCATCATGAAAAAAAGGCGGGCAGGATGCCCGCGTTCCCGAAACAACACTTATGCCGCTTTGTTTTGGGTTTGGATGTGGAGAAGCGACATGTATTGTTCCCGATGTTGGACCAACTCTTCGACTTCGGAAATCAGTTTTTTCAGTTCCCTGTCGAAATACGATTCCTGTTCCGCTTGTTCGGTCGCTAAGGACCGTTTGCAGAATTCCAACTGTTGCAAAACGTCAGGTTCGGTGTTGCTCATTTGAATGACCTCCATGTTCGGACCTTTATCTCAAAAAAGGTTGTTGTTCGGATTCACAAAAAGACTCCGGTATTTCAGAGGTCGGCAGAAAGGAGCAGGAGGTTGTAAGAAAAAAAAGCCCGGAATTCTCCTTTTCGGGAAAAAAACCGGGCGTAACACCTGTTGTAGGGAATAGACCTGTTAGTCTAATGGACTCGATTTTTTGGTGTGAACAGGATTTTGCCGAATGTTCCGAGAACACCGAGAATGGAGATCATTGCGGCAATCATAAATGCTGTGTTCTGACTTTCCATGATTGCAAAAATTCTTGGTCCGCAGAAAGAAGCGATTGAAAAGGCAATGAACAGGATTGCATAATTCAGGGACATGTTTTTCAGACCGAACGAATCAGCACAGAAGGAGGGAAACAGTCCCAAACAACCGCCGTATGTTGCGCCGAGAATAAGGATCACAATGATGAGTAAAGCAGGAGAGGTTGCGTAAGGAAAGAGGAACATTGCAAGAGCCGAACAGGTAAAAATGACGAGGAGCGTGTTCAGTCGTCCCAAAAAGTCGCTGATTGCGCCCCAAAGGACGCGACCAGAAGCGTTAGCGATTGCTAAAACAGCGACCAACCAAGCACATGTTTCTGCCGAAAAACCGCCTAATGTTTCAAAGATGCCTTTTGCCTGACTCAGGAGCATAAGACCGGGCATTGCGCCGAGGAAGTAGAGGACGAAGAGGAACCAGAATGGACCGGACCCGATCATTTGGGTCCAGTACAGGTCTTTTTTGGGAGCAGGAGCAACGGATTGTGGAGCATTTGCGGCGTGATTTTTGGAAGTCGGTTGTTTAGAAACCGTTTGCATAAAACCGGGGGGGGGACTTGTGATAAACGAAGCGGCCCCGATTGCGAAAAAGGCAATAACTCCGAGTGTCTGCAAGACCTGAGCTGGACTGAAGTGAAAACTATTTTCCTGCATTAGAAAGGTACAAAAGGGGGCAATCAGAGCGGGTCCGAATCCAAGAGCAGCGACAACGATTCCTGACGCGAGACCGCGACGGTCGGGGAACCAACGAACAGCACTTGCGACGATTGGTCCATAAGCGAGACCACTTCCAAGTGAGAGCATGAATCCAAGCGAGAAACAGAGGACGGTGTACGAGGTTGTCAATGAAGCGAGGAACAGTCCGCTTGCAAACACCAGACCTCCAAGCGCAATTGGCAATCGGGGACTTTTCTGATCGGCCAATTTCCCGGCGATAATCATTCCAAGAGGTAAAAACATGCAACCGAGAGTGAAAACGGTTGCCCAATGAGCTTTAAGTTGAGCCGGATCGTCAGGAACGTTGACCATCATCAAGACCGGTTTTGAGATGACACTGCCTGAATAGATAACCCCTTGAGAAAGATTGGCAATAATGCCGAGAGATAGGAGAAACCAACGTTTGAAACCGGGGGAGTTTGTTGCGTCCATAATGAGGATAGGGGATAGGGGATGTAAGTAGGTTGGAAACAGTTGAATGTGGGGGGATCATTGCGTGTCAAGCGATCATCATATACCGACGCCGGTATAGGCGATTGCTGCGCTCTTCGCAAACGTCTTGCGTTGCAAGACTTGGCGAGTTCAGGGGCAAAAACTGCAAACCGTTCCGAGTATATCGTTGAAACGTCGAATCGGCAAGAGAATGTGAACGAATTGTCTGATTGAAGAGAGTCCGCTCACAAGTTTTGCGAAAAGGAGTCCTTTTCATTTTTGAACCACGAAAACCACAAAAAACAGGAAAACCTCACAAAATACCGTTTTTTGTGTCTTGCGCGTGTTTTGTGTCAACAAATCCGTCCGATCCGGCTCGGTTCAAATCACAAAACCAAACGTGTTAGCAGTCTGCGTAATCGGGTCCACTTGCAATTCTTCCTGTTCCTCTTAAACTTTGAACATCGGTTTTTGCTCGTCTCAAGGATCAATTCGGGAAAATGACAGATTTGGGAATCAAAGGGAACAGGTACAAAATGAATGTTTTGATCGTCGGAAGTGGAGGTCGTGAACATGCTTTAGCATGGAAAATCAAGCAAAGTCCCCGGGTTCATCGAGTCTTCGTTGCGCCCGGAAATGCAGGGACTGCGCGAGATGCCCAAAATGTTGCGATTGAGGAGACCGATTTCCCGGCTTTAATTCGATTTGCAAAAGAAAATGAGGTCGGGCTGACCGTTGTTGGGCCCGAAATACCGCTCTGTCTTGGAATTGTCGACGCTTTTGAATCAGAAGGATTGCGAATTTTTGGTCCGAATCAAAAGGCTGCGCAACTCGAAGGGAGCAAAATTTTCTGCAAGGAGATTCTCAAAAAAGGGAATGTCCCAACCGGTTCACATCACTCTTTTTATAAAGCCGATGATGCAATCGGGTTTCTTGAAGCCGACCGGGATATGCCCGTTGTCGTCAAAGCAGACGGTCTTGCAGCCGGAAAAGGTGTTTTTGTCTGCGATCATCGTAATGAAGCAATTGAAGCGATTCGTCGGGTCCAAGATGAAGCCGAATTTGGTCAAGCCGGTTCTCGTTTTATGCTGGAAGAACGGTTGACGGGAGAAGAAGCGAGCGTTCTTGCGATTACAGACGGGCAGACGATTGTGACCTTACAACCGGCGCAGGATCATAAAGCGGCATTTGACGGGAATCGTGGTCCGAATACAGGCGGAATGGGGGCCTATTCTCCAGCTCGGTTGGTCGATGATACCATGTTGCATTGGATCGAAGAACATGTTCTGGTTCCAACTGTCCATGCTCTCAATCGAAATGAAACACCTTTTAAGGGGGTTTTGTATGCCGGTTTGATGATGACCCCGCAAGGACCTAAAGTGCTGGAGTATAATGTCCGATTTGGTGATCCCGAATGTCAACCACTTTTAATGCGGCTGAAAACGGATTTGGTTGAAATCATGGAAGCGACGATTGACGGAACATTGGATCGGATTGCGCCGCTTGACTGGGACCCTCAAACGGCAATCTGCGTCGTCCTTGCGTCCCAAGGTTATCCCGGTCCTTACGAAAAAGGAAAGATCATTCACGGTCTTGAAATCGCCGATTCTGTCCCCCATGTTAAGGTGTTTCATGCAGGGACCCGATTGTCCGAAAAAGGTGAGGTTTTGACAAACGGCGGTCGTGTTCTTGGTGTAACCGCTCTTGGTCCGACCCGGGTTCAAGCAAAAGCATCAGCCTATACGGCTGTTCAGAAGATCAATTGGGACGGAGTTTGGTCCCGCTCGGACATTTCGGACAAGGATGCAGCCCGGGAAGTGTAACAGGGCACTATTCTAATCCGTTGGGGCCGATTACATTGGGATAGAGACGGTTTTCGCCCGGATTGCCGCATCTTCGGTCAAGATGAAAACTAAGGGCATAACGCTGTTGTTTCCATTGATTACGCGACCAAAGTGAAAAGAAACGGTCAACCCAAATTTGTAGGGTTGCTCGGTCTTCGTTGGGATAAAGCAAACCGAGATGTGTCAATGTCTCATTCGGTGTATGTCGGGCATAAACGGCATATTGTTCAATTTGCTCTAACACCTCATACGGCATTAAGTCGGCTTCGTCCGTCTGTGTCTCTTCTTGGGGTCGCAATTCGGCAGTCGGGACCTGTTGATTGACCTGATGTAAAGACGGAATCGGAAATCGTTGTCCGTCGATTTCAGGACCAATCGACTCAATCCAACGCAACCAACTTCGCAGATAGTGCTTGTCAATTCCCCCAATCGGGCTTAGTCCCCCGCAAGTGTCTCCATCCAATGTTGCGTAACCAACTGTTGCTTCACTTCGATTACTTGTACACAACAACAAGGCATTTTTGAGGTTTGCCAAGAACCAAACACTAGGTCCGCGAACCCGGGCCTGAATGTTTTGAAGGGCAAGATCGTCTGTTCCCCAACCAATTGATCGGTCCAAAAGTGGACCAATCAAATCGGTATACGCCGCAATAATCCCGGCAATGTCAACCGAATGAAAGGTTGCGCCGAGCCCTTTTGCAAGAGATTGGGCCGCATGAAATGTTGTTTCACTACTATTCTCACTTTTCTGATACAAACAGGTCAGAAGTCGGGCGACCATATCCGATTCGGTTATATCCAATTCAGTTTTAGGCATTTCCGTTTTGGGAACATTCACGTCTTGATTGGCAAGTGATTCCCGGACGACCCCCGATTGGGCCGATTCCGCAAGGAAAGAGTTCTTCAGAACAGCATTGTTGGTGATTTTGTTCCAAAACGGTTTAAGACCGAGTTCAGCAACACCAAGACGGACGAGAAAGTGGACGAAAACGGCGAGAGCAGCCGAATCAGCACCCCCGCTGAGAGAGAGGACGAAACCGTTTGCCCGGGTTTTTCGGAGATAATCAAACAAAGCGAGCGAGACGGAACGGAGAAGTTCCTCTTCCCGATTGAACGGTAAATGGTTGGAAATAGATTGTATTCCGACTGGAACGCGGGCATCTTGCCCGCATCTTCCCTCTTGTTCAACCAACTGTTGCTCTTTGCAGACAACCTGGACATCTTGAAAAGAAAATCGGGGCGTTTCAGCAAGAATTTGCCCCAATTCCGCAATTGTAGCACCCCCGTCGTAAATAATCGGGGACACTTCGTTGCCCAGTTGATTCGCAAAGAGATAGACCGAATTCGTTTGAGCCGTTTGTTCCTTGAAAAATGTTTGACGTTCCTCATGTTGTCCAAATGTGAACGGACTTCCTCCTAAATGCAGAATAACATCAACCTCGGAATTGCAAAGAACCTGTCCGTTCTGCTTGCTCTCTTTTTCCGACTTACCCTGTTCAGGAATATTCCCTATTTCAAGACGAACGGTTAAGTCTTTTGTTGAGGAGAAAGGCGACCGCTTGATTGGAAGAAACGGGAAATCGCCGATTGGGACCAATTGCCCGTTGATTTCAACCGTGTCCTGCCGATCAGGCGTCCATCTTGAAAACCAGTACAATTCGGGGAAAGGGTTAATCGACAATCGAGTTTTACACTGAATCCCAACGATTTGACCTTGTGTAAGCAAAGCAGCCGCATTGTAGATTTTTCCGTTGTGATTCCAGGGAAGACCAATTGCAACAGTGATGTTCTCTGTTTGATCGAGGAGTTGCAACAAAGAGGATCGGGCCTGTTGCAGAACGGCAGGACGTTTGAAATGGTTTTGACAACCGATTCCGGTCAAGGAAAGTTCAGGCAAGCAGAGCAATCCGGCTCCTTGCCTTTTTGCAATGTCAATTGCCCGGGAAATCCGCTCAAAATTGCCGGACCAATCCAAAGGGGTCTGATTCAGTGTCGCGGTTGCAAAAATCATAGGGGTTAATTCCAAATCCTACTTGCCAATTTCATTGAACCCTTTCAGGTTATACCAAATGTCCATTTAAGGTAGTACCCCAAAACAAACGCAAAAAACTTTTTTTGGGGGGACTATCAAAAAAGAACCTCACTCGCTACAATTCAAACGTTTTTGGACTTTACGAGAAAAGCTCCTTGCGCGCAACGCCATTTTGTTCACGTTTGTCCGTCTTTTTCCCGCAAATCCTTTATTTTTTAACACAATGAGTATACAAACAACGATTGATCTTGGTTCTTATGGAATAACCGTTAAAAATGTCTTACGGAATCCCGCTGTCCCTCAACTCTACGAAGACGCAATTGTCCGCGAAAAAGCCGCAATCTGCTCGGCAGGTGCTTTGGTCAACTATTCCGGGGAAAAAACTGGGCGAAGTCCTAAAGACAAACGGGTTGTCGATTCTCCAAGTACAACAAATGATATATGGTGGGGTCCCGTCAATATGAAATTGACCGAGGAGGTGTTCCTCAAATGTCGGTCCCGGGCAATTGAGTTCCTGAACACGCTCGATCAACTTTACGTCGTTGACGCTTTTGCCGGTTGGGACCCCAAAAACCGCCTCAAAATTCGCGTCGTTTGCGCCCGCGCTTATCATGCCCTGTTCATGCAGAATATGCTTGTTCTGCCGACAAAAGAGGAATTGGCTGATTTTGGTGAACCGGATTACGTCATTTTCAACGCCGGTCAACAATACGCCGATCCAAGTTGGGAAGGGGTCGGTTCAAAAACCTGTGTCTCCCTCCATTTTGAACGGGGTGAATTCGTCATTCTCGGAACCCAATATGCGGGCGAAATGAAAAAAGGGGTCTTCACCATTATGAATTACCTTATGCCGAAAAAAGGTTATGTCTCTATGCACTGTTCCGCCAATGAAGGACCAGATGGAGATGTCTCTCTGTTTTTTGGTCTTTCGGGAACCGGCAAAACAACACTTTCGACGGAACCTCATCGAAAATTGATTGGCGATGATGAACATTTCTGGACGGAAGAGGGGATTTTCAACATTGAAGGAGGTTGTTATGCCAAATGTATCAACCTGTCCCCCGAAAGTGAGCCGGAAATTTACAACGCAATTCGTTTTGGAACCGTTCTCGAAAATGTGACGTTTGATGAACAGACCCGGGAAGTCAATTACGAGGATAAGTCGATTACCGAAAACACCCGGTCCTCGTATCCTATGAAGTTCATTCCGAACGCTAAAATTCCTTCATTTGGCTCACATCCCAAAAACATTATTTTCCTCTCTTGCGACGCATTTGGGGTTCTTCCCCCAGTTTCTCTGTTGACGCCCGAACAGGCGATGTACCATTTCATTAGCGGTTACACGGCAAAAGTTGCGGGGACAGAAATGGGGGTTACAGACCCTGAAGCGACCTTCTCCGCCTGTTTCGGTGCTGCCTTTTTGGTTTGGCATCCTGCCAAATACGCTGAAATTTTAGCCCGGGACATGAAGAAATATGGTTCGCGTGCTTGGTTGGTCAATACCGGTTGGAGCGGGGGACAGTATGGGGTTGGAAAACGTCTTTCGATCAAACACACAAGGGCGATTGTTGACGGAATTCATTGTGGAGATTTGTTGAAAAGCAAGATGATAACTGACCCGATTTTTGGTTTGCAGATTCCGACGGAATGTCCGGGCGTTCCGAAAGAGGTACTCATTCCGAGTGAATTCTGGGCCAATAAGGAGGAGTATCAACGACTTGCAATGAGATTGGCCGGTCTGTTCAAACTGAACTTTTCACGTTTTGAAGATGTTGCAAGTGAAGCGATCATCAAAGCGGGACCGATTCAGTTTGAGGACCTTTCACAAGCGGGGATCAAACTGGATGCACTTGGGGGGTAAATGACAGAAAGGTGAGACAGTGAGGGGGAAACGGGACAGTTGTTTCCCCTCATCCCTATCCCCCGTTCCCTATTCCCTATCCTACCTTTTACCATCTTTTTTCAATGACATCACGCGAACGGGTTCTCAGTACACTCAGGTTTCAACCGACAGATCGGGGCGTCGTTGATTTTGGCGGACACCGTTCAAGCGGAATTGCGGCAATTGCGTATGCCCAGTTGAAAAAATATCTCGGCATTTCAAGCGGGAGTATTTACGTTTATGACATGGTGCAGCAATTGGCGATTGTTGAACCGGAGATACTCGATCTTTTCGGGGCGGATGTGGTTGAACTGGGTCGCGGTTTTGGGCAATTGGCGGGAGATTGGCAAGATTGGGTTCTCCCCGACGGAACACCGTGTAAAATTCCGGCGTATTTGAATGTTGAACAAAAGGGGGCGGATTGGTATCTCAAGGGACCTGACGGAACGGCACTTGGGGTTCAGCGCAAAGGTTGTCTTTACTTTGAACAATGTTATTATCCTCTTGAAAACCGCAGTATTCGTGATGTGGAGTTGAAAGCGGAACTTTCCGCTGCTCTTGGAAACAATATGTGGGGGGGAACCCCGACGCCGGGGAGTCATTTTCCGCTTGATGAAGTGGGATTGGCGAAGTTGCGGGAAGGGGCTGCGCGACTGCGGGGATCGACGGATCGGGCAATCATTGCACTTTTTGGGGGAAATCTTTTTGAACTTCCACAATGGACTTTCCGTATGGATTCGTATTTGATGCAACTGGGAATGGAACCAGATGCAATTCAGTCCCTTTCAGAGTCACTTTGCGAACTGCATTTGCAACGGTTGGAACGTTGGTTGCCCGCAATTAAGGATTATGTGGATGTCATTCTTTTTGGCGATGATTTGGGGGGACAACGGGGACCTCTTCTTTCTCCGACGATGTATCGACGTTTTTTCAAGCCGTATCATGCCCGGATGTGGAACCGGGTTAAGGAAATAGCCCCACATCTTTTGACGAACCTGCATTGTTGTGGAGGTGTCGAACCGTTACTTGAAGACATGATTGAAGCCGGTCTGGATTCGATCAACCCGGTTCAGATAACCTGTTCTCAAATGGATGCGGGACATTTGCGGAAACAGTTTGGCGGTCGGCTCGGATTTTGGGGAGGTGGTTGTGACACGCGCTCGGTTTTACCGAAAGGAACGCCGGAAGAGGTCCGCTCGCATGTTTTAGGGCAATTACGCGAATTTGTCCCGCGAAATGCGGACGGAACGTTTCCTGGGGGATTTATTTTTCAGCAGGTCCACAACATTATGGCGGATGTTCCGCCCGAGAACATTGTTGCAATGTTTCGCGCAGTCAACGAGTTCTGTTCTTAGGGACGTTTTTCGGATTTACCTTGACCCCAATGCAAGTAAAACCTATAGTTCCCCGTTATCATGCGACAATTGAGGTCATTCGCAAAGTGAGATACTTATGAAAATACTGCAAACCGTCCTGAAAGCCGCAATTCCAGGGATTCCGGTCATTGTGGTCCTTTTCCCGTTTTTCGCTTTGTTGAATGAGGAACATCGTTTTGTGACTTTTCAGCAGATGATTTCCTTACTGCTTGGAAATTGGTTTCTGTGGTGTATAATTGTCGTTGAAGCGTTTGTTATCTGGCACATGAAAACTATTGTTGATCTGAATATTGTGTCCAGCAACAAGGAAATTAAGCGGCTTGAATCTGAAATAAGGTCCCTGAAGCGTGAACTGAAAGCAACTCGTCAAAAAGGTGAAGGTGAGTAATGAACCCGACAATGTGGATTCCTTTTCTTTTCCTTGTTATTCTGGCCGTTTCAGGTTTGGTCTGGACGTATGCTGTTTTTTTTAAGCCGTACTATCTTTTAGCTCTTTCGCGTCAGGTCAAAAGAATGTCTTCAGTATTATGGTGGTATGCCTATCAATGTACTGATGAAGTGGTTGCTGAACGACTTTTCGCCATTTCCGAGGAAATCGACCAATACGGGGATTATATTCTTGAACAGAGGTTTAGTCCTAACGAATGGGAATGGTGTTTGCAAAGGATAACAGCATTAGATGCAATGAATGTGAACAAACCGCTTTGCCGGACGCAAGATGAAATAATGACCGATTTGGGGCAAGCGGCTGTTATTTACTTCATGCTGTCCTCCTTTGCAATCCGTCATCCTTTTGCGAACGCTTTTATGATTGCCAATGTTCGTGTCTACCGTTTTTTCAGACACTATCTGAAAGCAATCAAGGAGACGATTTCCGCCGATTATTCAGTGACGCACAATGTGAAGCATGTTTGAGGATTGATTCCAAGCAAACACGCTCGAATACTTTTTGAGAATAACACATCTTCCGTTTAGAGCATTTCAAAGATTGCTGTACATCTCACACTCCAGATTGTCCTTGAATTTCAGACGTCAAAAAAGCGTGAAAGGTGTATACTAATTATTGAAATGCTCTATTCTCATCTTGAGCTTTCCTAATCTTGGGCCGTTATCTTTTTCTGTTCCTCGCTCGAATACCGGCTTTCCTCAACAGGTCCCGGTTCCCAGCTTTTCATCACCGGACCCAATTGCAACGTTTTTTGCGGAATCATAAACACCTTTTCACCTTGTGTGTTGACTTCAACGGAACCACCTTCTTTCAAAACGGCTTCTTGAGCAATTTTTTCGCAAACGTCAACCAGTTGCGGAAAACGATAAGCCGTATGAGAAAAGATTTGTGATTCGTCCAGCTTTTCCGTGAATCGTTTGGGAAGTGCCGAAAAACCAAGCGTTGTAAAAAGAACCCCGGCTGCATTGGACGGATTACAGTCGGAATCCTGCCCACATCGTGCCGAAATCACAATCGTCTGATCCAAATCCCCCTTGCCGTAAAGAAGTCCTATTAAAATGTACGCCCCGTTAATCTTCGCGTCGATGTTAAAATCACCCTGATCGCACGAAAGACGCCGATAATCAAGGTTTTTCTGGTATTTTTCGTTGACCTTCTCCCAAGTCGTTTCCCAAGAATCCGGTTCCTGCGCAAACCAGTTCAAAACGTCCCGGACCATTTCGGCATATTGACAATCACGGGGAATGGTTTTCAGCCCGGCTTCAACGATTTTCACGACATCTTTTTCAAAAAAGGCTTCACTGTACATACCCCCGACGAACATTCCGGCGTAAAGACCATCTCCGTAATTCATAAGCCGACCGAATTGATTGCCAAGTTGGACAACAACTTGGGGCATCCCGGGCGCAACCAGACCGGAAAAGTCCGCTTCAATCTGGTAATCAATATCATCCGCATGTTTGTTAAATGCCGGATGAGACGAATCAGGAGGGGCGATCCCCCGACGAAGATTTGTTCGCCCCTCTTTATTGGCATGCCAAAGTTCATAACCACTATTGGCAAAGTCAATCCCGGCTTGTTTCGAGGAGACCCCGAGTCCATATTCCTCAAGGGTTCTCAAAAAGGTCATTTCGACATAAAGATCATCCTGATTAAAGGCGTCGTTAATCATCTCGGGTTTCCAAACCGGCATTTCGTGAGTCGGAATGATACGGTTACAAAACCGGAATTCAGTAGGGGCTCCCCAGGAAACGCCGGCGATTTGGCCGATCCAACCGGCTTTGACTTTATCCCGATATTCGTTGACCGAGAGATGTCGGACTGTTTTTTCTTCCGTTTTTTCTTCTGCCCAACATTGGGGTATCCCGAACAGCATTGTGGTCAAAACGGCCAAACCAAAGAGGAACGAGGTGAAAACAGATTGTTTCATAGGATCATCCTTTCAAGAGAACAAGGGCTATATTGAGGTTCAGGACTGTTTGGGAGTAGAACATTCAGTTGTCGCATTTGCAATGTCACATTCTTTTCTTTTGTTGTCTCTTCAGCAGTTCCATTGTAGCTCGGGGTGAAACGCAGCGTAACCCCGGGTCGACCGATTTCTCCACTAAAACAAGCTCAGTAAGAACGAACTGTATCTCGTTTTGAGCATTTCAAAAAAGACTGTACATATCACAAATCCAGATTGTCCTTGAATTTCAGCTGTCAAAAAGGCGTGAAACGTGTATGCAACTTATTGAACCAGACAAATCGGGGCGGAAAGAAACCGCACACTGTTCAAGGGTTGTGGTTTTTACCAAAAACATTACACTGTCACAGTGTCCAGCCTATTGTTTAGATTTATTGATTACCTTACTGCCCAACAGGGAGCCATTTTTGCGTCTATTTCTCATTGGTGATATTGTGGGTCGCCCCGGTCGGCAAATTGTCGGTCAGACTCTCGCCGAAATCAAACGGCGGTATACGCTCGATTTTGTCGTTGCAAACGCCGAAAACAGCGCAAGTGGTTCGGGCATCACGCCTGAAATTTATTGGGAACTGATCGATTACGGCATTGACTGTATCACGCTTGGCGATCATGCGTTCAAACGGAAGGAAATTTTTTCGCTGCTTGACCGGGAAAATCGGATTGTCCGGCCCGGCAATGCTCCCCCGGATGCTCCCGGAAAAAAATTCACCATCTTGCCGGATCGCTTAGGTCGCCCCGTTGCCGTCTTCACCCTCCTCGGTCGTGTCTTTATGAACCCTATCGACTGTCCCTTTCGCGCTGCTGATGTTCTTCTTGAGGAGATGCGGCTGAAAAACCCCGAGTTGAAAGTGATTCTTCTCGATTTTCATGCTGAAGCGACAAGTGACAAGCAGATTATGGGGCGACATCTGGACGGTCGGGTTTCTGCGGTTCTTGGCACACACACTCATGTTGCGACCGCAGATGAGCAAGTATTTCCGGGCAAAACAGCTTTTCAGTGTGATGTTGGCATGACAGGTCCTTTTGAGAGCATTATTGGTCGGGACATCAAGCATGTTTATGACGCTGTTCGGACAGGGCGACCAACGACGTATGACATTGCGAGAAACGATTTACGTCTTTCGGGGACGATTGTCGAGGTTGACTCCAAGACAGGTTATGCGACCGGCATTGAACGAATCTGTATTCGAGCGGGAATTGAGGATCGGTGATAGAACTTGGGAAGAGGGGCACAAATAATAAGAACGCTGTATTGCGTCCCCTTTTTACGTCAATGCAACCGATTGCCTGTTCAATTCCGGCTTAAAACAACAATGGAATACAGGAGATTTTTGACAATACTCTCAAAACTCTCGAATCGTGATCTTTCTGAAAACCTTGACAAAGAGGAACCGGGATGTTAGGGTGAGGTTGCGTGTTTGTCCCTTGTGTCGAGATCGAATTGTGTCGAACTCGCAATTGGAAAGGAAACCCCCTCATGTCGCAACACCGTTCGGCCGTCTTACTGCTGTTTGTCTCTCCCTTTGTTCCCGTCGTTTTACAGATGCCGGATTCCATTAACGTGGATTCCATTAACGTGGATTCTCCATTAACATGGAAAAATAAGATAAAGGGATATAAGGTAATATGATGTCAAAAAAACTTTCACGTCGCCAACTCTTAAAACGAGGTTCAGGTGTCAGTCTCGGTCTTGTAAGTGGTCTGACAGTTCTCTCAAAAGAATCGCTCTTTGCCCAAGAAGAGCAAAAACCGGGAGTAACGACGAATCCTCCTGTTCAGCCGGAACAACAGGGAGTGCAGTCGGAGGTGCCCGGTTGGAACCCGCTTGTCAAAAAAGCGGTCCAACAACCGGTTGTGAAAAACATGGAAAAAGTTCATGTCGCAATCAAACCGGACAATTTGTCCGTCATTCGCAATCGCGATTATTGCACAAGATGCGGGGATTGCGTCGATTATTGCAGTCGCAACAACACGGTTCAAGGATTTTGCTCTCTTGAAGGTCGAGAATCATGTATCAATTGTGGACAGTGTTCAACGATTTGCTCAACTCAAGCAATTACAGAACGTCCGAATTTTGAGGAGTTTTGGACCGCACTCAATGATCCTGAAAAAATTGTTGTTGTCTCAACGTCCCCGGCATTAAGAGTTGCACTTGGCGAACTGTTCGATATGCCGGACGGAAGTTACGTCGAATCCCAAATGGTTGCCGCATTAAGAAAATTGGGTTGCGATTATGTGCTTGACACGACGTTTGGCGCCGATTTAACGATCATGGAAGAAGCAGCCGAACTGGTTGAGCGATTGCAGCAGGAGAAAAGTTGGGGGTTGGGCAACTCCGATCCGAACTCTTTGAAGTCCGTCCAATCCGAGACGGGCAAAATGGAATCAGTCAATTCCGGGTCGATCCAATCTGAAGCGGGCAAAATGGAATCGGTTCAACCGTTGAGTGTACCAAATCCGTCGAATCATTCCATTTCAACAACAGTCCCGGGCAAAACCCCGGTCTCGTATCCCCTGTTGACCAGTTGTTGCCCTGCTTGGGTCCGTTTTGCCGAATTGTACACCCCCCAATTGGTTCAACATCTCTCGAACACGAAAAGTCCAATCATGATGCAAGGTTCCATGATAAAGACCTATTTTGCTAAAAAACGGAATCTTGACCCTCAAAAAATGGTGACCGTTGCAATCACCCCTTGTACGGCAAAAAAGGCGGAAATCAAACGATTTCAATCGCAAACAATCGGTCAATTGTCATCTTTCCCTGAACAACAGGGATTGTCGGAGATGGACATTGCGTTGACGACCCGGGAATTGGGATTGTTGTTGAATCGTACACAAATCCCCTTTGCGCAATTACCGAGAGAAACAGGGGAATGTCAGTATGACTCGATGTTAGGTCGGGGAAGTGCGAGCGGATTGAGTTTTGGACGGTCTGGGGGTGTTTTGGAGTCGGCGTTAAAAACAGCCTATTTTATGATGTTCGGGAAAAATCCTCCTGCAACCATTGTGCGTCAAACTCCGCAAGGAGAAATACAGCGACCCTGGTTGGAATGGTCCGGTTTTGGACGAATTCCGGGTGTAAGACAAGGGACCGTTGACTTTGAGGGACGACCTGTTCGGGTTGCAATTGTCGAGACAACGGGGAGTTTAAGGTTGCTGCTTGACATGATTGAACGAGATGGTGAACGCTTTGATTTTGTTGAGGTCATGTCATGTCCCGGGGGATGTTTGGGAGGAGGAGGACAACCGATTGCACAAGATCGGCAACAGGGGAAAAAACGTCGGGTCGAACGGAAAAAAGCAATCCTTCTTGGAGAAGGAGAAGGAGAAAGTCAGGTCCGCTTCTCGCATGAAAACCCCGAAATTAAAACCCTTTATCAGGAAATGTTGGAACAACCGCTTAGTTCAGAATCGAAATTGTTGCTTCATCTCAAAAAAGCAGACAAGGGCGTATGAAAAACGGTTGAGACGTGTTATACTCGGACTTCGTGTTGGGGCCTACATTAACCAAAAATTGCCGGGAAATATGATTGGACGAGAGTATTATAAACAACAGCGGGAAAATGCGTTTATTTCATATCGTATTTTGGAAGAAGACGGAATCCGCAAGTTATTTTTAACGGCAGGTGCTGAGACTCCCTCTTTGCAGGAACAGCAGGTCGTTGACCGGTTTCGCCTGTTTTTGTCCGACCTGAAAGTCATTTTGCAGAAGGAGCAGATGTTGGATTCGGCTTTGACGCAGACGATTTTTCTTGCCGATCTTTCTCAAAAACAGTGTGTCCGGGAGTTGTTGCATGAACTGTTTGGGACCAATATGCCCGCAACAACCTATGTCCCCCAAAGTCCTTGCTCAGGATCAGAATTTGCCGTTGAATTGATTGCCGCTTCTCCCAGAAAAAAACAAGAGTTGTTTGAAATCACCCGGTTCAACGAACAGTCCGTTCAATTGGAAACGAACAACGCCAAATGGTTGTTTGTCGGGGGAATTATCCCGGCAGAAACGCCGTTAGGATCGTATGACCGGTCCCGAAATGCTTTTGACCGTTTGGAAAAGGTTCTGACGCAACGCGACTTTCGGGTTGAACAGTTACTCAGAGTTTGGTTGTATCAAGGGCATTTGGTTGAGCGGGAGAAGGACACACAACGTTATAAGGAGCTGAATCGCGCGAGAACCGATTTTTTTGCAGGTCGGAGCTTCATTTCGGACCTTCTTCCCAAAGATTATCGAGGAGGAACGGTTTATCCGGCGAGTACAGGAATTGGCGGGGATGATTTTGATTTGGCAATTGGCGGAATCGCTTTTTTGAGCAAAATAGCGGGAACGGTTGCGGTTCCGCTTGAGAATCCGCGACAGACTTCGGCGTTTGATTATGCGGCTGTTTACAGTCCGCAAAGCCCAAAATTTTCCCGGGCAATGTGTCTTGCACACAACCAAACGGCTCGCATCTATGTTTCAGGAACGGCCGGAATTACGGATTCAGAGAGTCGATATGAAAATGACCCCATGATGCAGACGGAATTGACTTTAGACAACATTGCGGCGTTGATTTCGGGAGAGAATCTGAAGCAACACGGCATTTTGGGTTTTGACGCCGACCTTTCCGACCTCGAATTGGCGAGAGTCTACGTCAAACGTTGGTCCGATTTTCCGGTTATTCAAGCGGTTTGTGAAAAACGGTGTCCGAACACCCCGATTCTCTACACAATCGCCGATGTTTGTCGGGACGAATTACTTGTCGAAATTGAGGGATTGGTGTCAGCCCAAAAAAGGGGTATTTGAAGAACGAGCGTCCTGTTTGAACAGTACGCATAAAAAAAACGACAGAGGGGAACTCGAAAACATTCAATGTGAGGATATAATTCTTCTAATCGTATTTATGTATACCATTCCAACTGTTGATTGATTGAAATGTAGAGATGAAAACAGCGAAAAAAAAGAATACCATTGATTTTGTCAGTGAACCGGATTTGGATAGTGCTGTCATTCCTCCCTCAGAAACGGGGTTGGATCAGGAGCGAGAACAAGGTGTTGATCGCAAAAAGGATCATAAGGCGACACATCATCGGGGACATCATCAGGAGGATGGGGACCCGGATGAATTGGAGTCTTTGCGAGCGGAATTGGAAGAGACAAAGGATCGCATGTTGCGGGCAAGGGCCGAGTTGGAGAATTTTCGGGCTAGAATCAATCGTCAGATTGAGACGGATCAGAAGTATGCGTCGTTGGAGCTGATTCGGGACATTCTTCCTGCTTGGGACAATCTGGGTCGGGCGTTGCAAGCAGCGGATTCCGAACGAGGGAGTGAAGGTCTTGCAGAAGGGGTTCGTTTGGTCTACGAACAATTTGAGGACATCTTCAAAAAGCATCATTGTGTTCGGATTAGCGCACTTTATGAGCCGTTTGACCCGAATTTTGAGGAATCGATTGCGATGATACCTTGCGCGGATTATCCGCCCAACACTGTGATTGAGGAGACATTGTGTGGATTTCGGCTCCATGATCGGGTTGTCCGGCCCGCCCAAGTCGTTCTAGCAGCACCAGCCCGGAATTCCTGATAAAACAGCGTAAGCAGGAACATTGTTCCTGCTTTTTTTGTTGTCCTGCCAGTTCCGTTCATCCCCTTGTCTTTTGCCAAATGGAACAGATTACCAAAATCCTCGAGATTATCGTCCTCGCCGTTGTCCAGGGAATTGGCGAGTTTCTCCCAATCAGTTCTTCAGGGCATTTAATCGCTGTTAACGATCTCTTCGTCCGTTTGGGGGCTGAACCGCTCGAAGATACCTTGTTCCTCAGTATTCTGCTCCATCTCGGGTCTCTCCTCGCAATTCTCGTCGTCTTCTGGAAACGGATTCTCTCCCTCTTATTCTCTGATCGTCGACTGATCCCCTTGCTCTTTCTCGGGACAATTCCCGCTGTTCTGGTCGGCTTTACCGTTCAGAAATACGCCAAACCGCTCCTCGAAAGTCCCCTCTTAACCGCTTGTTGTTTCATTGGAACGGCTTTCCTGCTCTTAGCGTCCAGCCGAATCAAGCCCGGCCCAATTCTCGCACGAGAACTCTCCTACAAAAAAGCACTGCTGATCGGCCTCTTTCAAGCAATCGCCATTTTGCCCGGTTTCTCTCGAAGTGGTTTCACTATCGTCGGAGCCCTCCTTTACAAATTACGACGCGAAGAAGCTGCAACATTCTCCTTCCTCCTCGCAATTCCTGTGATTGGAGGTGGAAGTCTGCTCGAAATCGTTAAACTCTTCAAACATGCAAATGAACAGCAGCGAGAACCCGTTCTGTTCCTCGTAATCGGTGTCCTTCTCAGCTTTATCATCGGCATCTTCGCCCTCATTTGGCTCCTGAAATGGTTGCAACATGGAAAACTGTATTGGTTCGCATTTTGGCTCTTCCTGATTGGTCCCGCGCTGCTCGCCGTTTCTCTTTGTTGTCCCTTGAAAAAAACAACCGATCTGAATCCCGAATCGTCCGTTTCACGCCAAAACTCTGTTGAACCGGTTGAAAATGAGACCGGATTGAATAAAGGGGAACCGATTGAAAAAGTAGACGTCTTTGAATCAGAATCTTTACGTCAGAACAATCGAGCAATTGCCGAATCATTGCTCGGTCCAAATGACGTTGACATTCAGCAGGAGTTGGTCATAAACGACCTTGCCGATTGGGAAAGTGAGCCGTTTGGGGAAAACAATCGGTCGGAGAAACCGTTTCCCCGACCACTTGTTACGATTCCTAACGAAGAATTGATTCTTCTTGACCCTCAATCGCCTCTTTGGGTTTCCCCGGACAGAACGCAGGTCATTTTGGTCGGCGAAGTCTGTCTTCAGGAAGGTGTCCTCGAATTTTTCGCCTGTTCCCGACATTCCAAAGAACATGAATCAATCGTTGCTCTTGACGTTCAACCTCATTTGATACATGCCGCATTGTTGTTAATCGGGGTCGAACCAGGTGAACCGGCTCGATTTACGCCGGAATTTACCCCCCCAACAGGGCCGGAAATCCGTATTCTTGTTCGTTGGAACAATGAAGGGGGGAATTGGGAAGAATGTTTGGCTCAACAACTGATCCTTGAAAACACGCCGGAGTTGTACTACAATGACCAAAGATCGGTTTCAATGGAGCCGACATCTCCCCGGGAAATGTCAGTTCCCTTTGTTTTTACGGGAAGTTTTTTCCGTGAGTATGAAGATGAAAAAGGTGATTCGCGTCAACTTTATATGGCGGATGCAACAGGTGAGTTATTCGGAGTCTCCAATTTTCCTTCCTCTATTCTTGATGTTCCGATTCAGAGTAGTGATTCGAACGATTCGTTGCTATTTTGTGCCAATTCGGCCCGAATTCCGCCGATTGGAACAGAAGTGACCCTGATTTTGGACCGTCGTTAGTGTATTTCAGACAAACAGTTCTGCCGATTTTGATGCGACACTCTCGAAAATCCCTCTTTCTGAACGAAGAAAAATAAGATGCCTAAAAAAAGATATTTTCTGACATTGCGTCGTTTGCTGAGATTTGACCATTTTTTGAAGCGTTTCAAATCTTGGTTAAAAAAACAATTACGCAAAGCGATTGGAATTGAAACAATTGAATATGCAATGTTCAACATGTTGTACGAGGTCTCTGATTTGGTTCAGAATCATCCGCCTCTTCTTATTCCTAAAATTGCGTCAACCGAGGAAACCATAAATGAGTTGTTGAATACCGAAAAATCGCTTGCTCGGTTTGGAGACGGGGAATTCAAGATGATGTTTTTGGGCGGGCAAATCGGTTTTCAACAGCGGGATGAAAAACTTATAGAACGTCTGAAAGAGGTATTGACATCCCGGGATGAACGAATGATGATCGGCCTGTTGAACTGTTTCGGTGTTATCATGGGGTCCAATCTCTATTGGCGCAGCCTTATGGGGCAACTGCGGAGTTCAATCAACCCTTATTTGAACAGAGAGACCCTCTATTATGATGCAGGAGTAACTAGAAACAGTGT
This sequence comes from Thermoguttaceae bacterium, assembly GCA_051660685.1. GTDB lineage: Bacteria > Planctomycetota > Planctomycetia > Pirellulales > Thermoguttaceae > JAVBSX01. Next base: position 31,204 of record JBOFQB010000051.1, read on the forward strand.
TTCGGCGGAACATTTTCAGAAGTTAAAAAAAATCTGGGACGGAAAGAACATCATCACCATAGAAGGGAGTATGTGCCGTTTGGGAATCGGTAATGACCTTTTTAGTAATGCCGCTTCCTTACGCCGGATTTTAGCACCTGCCGAATGTGCCTTTTCGGTGTACGAGCAGATTCTTGAAGAAGCGCAAAAGGCGGACAAGGACGTGCTGTTTTTGCTCGCACTTGGTCCAACCGCGACCGTTTTGGCGTATGATCTTTCGCGGGCCGGTTATCGTGCATTAGACATTGGGCATCTTGACATCTGTTATGAACTTTTTTTACGCAACCGGACTGAAATGGTTGCAATTGAAGGAAAATATGTCAATGAAGCGAGTTATCGTTCACCTGCCCCTTGCACGGACAAGGAGTATTTGTCGCAAATTATTACCGAAGTAAAGTCATTGAGGTAAAAGGATGACCGCAACACCGATTTCCGTCTGTATCCTGACCAAGAATTGCGAATCGAATATTCGTCGTTGTCTTGAACCTCTTCGCCGATTTGATGAAATTCTGGTTCTTGATACAGGATCGACGGACCGAACAGTTGAGATTGTGCAGGAGTACCCCAATGTCCGGGTTTTTCATCAACAGGGGATTGACAATTTCAGTGACGCCCGAAATTTGATCTCGGAAAAAGCTGGAAATGACTGGTTGCTTCACATTGATTCAGACGAGTTCGTTACAGAAGATTTCATCAACGAAATTGCAGCCTGTTCCCTTGAACCAGATACTGTTTATGAAATCCGTCGTCGCATGTATTACCGACATCGTGCATTGCCCGGTTTTGATGATTGGATCAAACGATTGTACAATCGAACAACAACCGGTTGGAATGGTCGCGCGGTCCATGAAATCGTCGATGTTCGACCCGAAATGAAGTTAAAACAGTTTCGCAGTCCCATTGAACACCATTCCTACAATTCGGTTGAGGAATTGCTGCATAAAGCCCAGATGTACAGCACGCTTTTTGCCGATCAGTTCCACACCAAAAAGAAAGGCGGACTGCTCAAAGGAATTTTACACGGATACTGGGCTTTTTTCCGGTTCTACGTTCTTCAGAAGAATTGTCTCAAAGGTTACGACGGTTTTATCACCTCGTACTGTTTTTCGTTCATGTCGTTTCTGAAATACATCAAGTTATATGAACGACAACATCCGGTTTTATGGACCGAATCTGATCCGAAACATGCTGAAACGAATCAGAAAAAATGACGTATTAAACCGTTTTTCTTCGGTCAATACTTTCGGCTGTACTCTTAATAAGGCGTTCGGTTGGGGTTGGGGTCGAGAAACTCGCGCGGACTGCGAACTAAAAATTCGTGATCGTTTTGGTTCTTACCTGTTCCGGGAACACCAATGCAGGGAAACGGGGAACAACAATTATCCAAGCAGGTTGTTCCTCCTTCAAACAACATTCCTTGACCGCTCCAACGTCCCAACAAGCGGGACTCGAAAATCGGAACCGCAATCGTCCAGTCTGAATTGGTATTTGCACAACCCTGATTGCAGGAAACGTCGGCACAACCGATTTCCGGTTGACACGGTTCTGGAACCGGTTGACAAGGTTCAGGGATTGCTTGACAGGGACTGCAAGGATCATTGACCCATGTTGAGGTCGTTGTACATCCCAACGAAAAAATGATAACATGGAGAGCTGCACAACAGCAAAGCAGTCTGACTTTTTTCATGGTTCTCTTCCTTGTCTACACAGGACGGTTTGAAATTTTCGAGGTGGAACACGCAACATCTTGCAACAGAAGACGTTTGCGAGCATGTGAAATGATTGTTCGATTTACACCAACTCGGTATAGGAATCGATAAATTCGATGCAACACCTCTATTGCATACATCCATTATCGACCGCATAATTGAAAAGATGAGAAAAACAGGAACCGTCCAAAAAGTCAATGCAACAGGCATATTTTTACTATTCGCTATTTTTTAACGAATTTAACTAAATTCACATTTGGGAGAATCATTGATGAACCTGTCCAAACGCCAATTTTTACTCGGTCTGGGAACATTGGGAACAGCCGGAATGACCGCTTCTGTTTCCCCGGTTTTTGCGCAAACACCTCCATTGCAAGAAATAAATCAGGGTGCTGAATCAAACAATTCGGTTGTTCCTGTCGGTTCGATTTTTAACGTCAAGGATTTTGGTGCAAAAGGGGACGGTAAAACGGCAGATTCTTCGGCAATTCAAGCAGCCCTTGATGCAGCAGGTCAGGTTCGCGGGACGGTTTACTTTCCGTCCGGACATTATCTTTGTCACGACCTGAAAGTTCGTTCGTTTACAACCGTTTATGCCGAACCAAAATGGGCTTATGGTCAAGAAGCGGGGGTCATGCTGACGCTTGACAGTGAAGAAGCGGACTGTCTGCTTGACATAACGGACACGTTTGGGGTTCATATTCGGGGGGGCTTACTTCGCGGGAACCGGGGTGCTGCAAAGGAGCAACATGGAATCATGTTCAACAATGCGGTTGATTTCTCGAAAGGAGAAAATGCCCCGGTTTTGGACGAAGTTGCCGTTCACGGTTTTTCAGGACATGGTGTCTATCTCCGACGTATTTGGTTGTTTATCATTCGACACAGCATTTTCAAGTCAAACGGCGGACATGGTGTTTGCATTTATGGTTGGGACGGATTTGTGACGGACAATCAATTTTCGGATAATGGAAAGAGCGGATTTGGGACGGAAGAGAATGGTAGTACCGTGATGTTTACAGCGAATCGGGTTGAATGGAATCGGGAATACGGTCTTTTTCTCCAGTTTGGGGACGCTTGGAATGTGACGGGGAACTGTTTTGACCGGAATTGGGGAGCGGGGGTCTATTTGAACAAGGTGATTGACGCGACGATTACGGGCAATGTTTTTCGTCGAAATGGTAAGGATTCGACGAAACTGTATGAGGGACTGGACGAATCGTGTCAAATTCTGCTTCGCAACTGTCGGGGAATCTCCCTTGTCGGCAATTCCGGCGTTGTTCGTCGGGATGATGGAGCCGGAATTTACACTCCCAATTACGTTTATTGGTTCAAGAACAATTCCTGCTCTGTTGTTTCAGGTAATGCTTTTTCGGGGGGATACCTGAAAGAAGAGGTTATGGATCAAGGAAATGCGGACGATTTTCTGTTCGTCAACAACGTCGCGTCGCAATTCGTTCTTCCCCCAGATTATGACAACGGAAGATAGGGAATGGGGGATAGGGAATAGGGGACAGTCCGCTCACAAGTTTCCGAGTTTGATTAAAATGGAATTACGCTCAAATAAACTCGTCATTTCCGCTCGGTTTTGTTTTCCAATCCCGTCTCGACATCCTTTCCTCAATCCCGTCGGGATTGCAGAATGGTAGTAAACGTCTGAGATTAAAGTCTGAACCCCGTCGGGGTTCCGTTATGGTAATGGTATAAAAATGCAGAATGACCCTAACGCAACTCCGACGGAGTTGGGGATTTATGTGTCATTCTTTACTACCATAACGGAATGCCTAACCGGCATTCGGGACAGGATGATTATTTTTGGTCATTCTCGGTTATTCTCTGTCGTCTTTTTTTATCCTGTTCACAATAAGCATTGATCCGCTCGAAATACACGAAGAACATTGTTTCTCGGCTCAACAATCGTGTTACTAGCGGGATTACAGAAGAAGTCGGAACCCGTTGACTTGTTGGACACTGTATCTTTTACAGAAAATAGGTAATCATAGGGTTGGAATGTATGATACAATGTATAAGGTACAGTTGAAAATTTGATGAACAGAGTCTTGACCTGTTGTTGGGCAAATTGGTCTTTAAGGGAAATCGGGCAAATTCGTGTCGGCAGAAACAATGAAATACGTTGATCGTGATCTGAGTTGGTTGAAATTCAATGAAAGGGTTTTGGGTGAAGCGAAAGACCCCGGAAATCCGTTGATCGAACGATTGGTTTTTTTGGGAATTTTTTCCAACAATCTGGATGAATTCTTTCGGGTTCGGATTGGCGTTCTTCAACGGATACTCTCTTGGAAAAAAGACCGCAACATTGTTCTGGAAAAAGATTCCAACAATCCGCATGAATTGTTCGAACGTATTCGTCGGGAAGTCTCAAGAATGCAGTTGGATTTTGAACGGACATTTGAACAGATAAAGAAGGAATTGGCGGGGAAGAATATACATTTTGTGGATGAAACGACATTGACCGTGCAACAGGGGGAGGAAGTTCGAAAGTATTTTCAGGAACATGTCCGTCCCCGACTTTTTCCGGTCATGTTACCAAGAGTCAAAAACACGAGGATGCTGCATGATGAGGCGATTTTTTTTCTGATTCGACTCTGCAAAGATGTGAGAAAAGGGGAAGGTGAAACCGAACAGTTTGCCCTTATGGAGATTCCAACCCGGGGAAGTCTTTCCCGTTTTTTTGTGATTCCTCAATCCCCCGATCATCCCAAACGTTGCGTCATTCTCCTCGATGATGTCATTCGTTATTGTTTGTCCGACATCTTTGCTTTTCTGGGATACACAAAATTTGAAGCCTATACGTTCAAGTTCAATCGGGATGCTGAGATGGACATTGACAACGATTTGGCGAAAAGTTTTCTTGAGACGATGCAGGAAGGGGTTAAACATCGCAAACAGGGGCGTATGGTCCGTTTTGTCTATGATGCAAGAATGCCGAAATCGGCCAAGAAACTGCTCCAGAAAATCTTTCTTATCCGAAAAAAAAGTGATTTGCGAAAAGGGGGCAAGTACCATAATTTCAAGGATTTTATGAAATTTCCCCGCAATTGGGGTGATCCGTCCCTGCTCTATGAACCGCTTTCTCCCGTTGCATTACCCGGGGATTCGCAGATTCCTATGCTCGACCGGATTCGTCAAGGTGATGTGATGCTGCATTATCCCTACATGTCCTTTCAAAAGGTGATTGACCTTTTGCGAGAAGTTTCGATTGATCCAACTGTGAAATCAATCAAAATGACGATTTATAGGGCTGCAAAACATTCCAAAGTGATTAATGCTTTAATCAATGCAGCCCGAAATGGGAAACAGGTAACGGTTTACGTTGAGATTCAGGCCCGATTTGATGAAGCGGCGAACATTAACTGGATTTTACAACTTCAGGAAGAGGTGGGGATCAAGGTTTTGCCGACATTGCCCGGGTATAAGGTTCATTGCAAGATCATGGACATTGCGAGAAAAGAGGGGGACCGAATTGTTCATTATGCGGCAATTGGAACAGGCAATCCGAATGAGATAACATCGCGGATTTATGCGGATGAACATCTTTTGACAGCCGATCCGCGAATTACGGCGGATGTCACAAAAGTCTTTCGGTTCTTGGGTGCTCAAAAATACGATGCCCCGGATTGCGAAACACTCATTGTTTCACCTTTTGCGACTCGACGTTTTTTCATCAAGATGCTCAACCAAGAAATTCGTAATGCATCCAAAGGTTTACCCGCTTGGGCTTATATCAAGCTGAACAATCTTTCGGACAAGAAAATGGTTGACAAACTGTATGAAGCGAGTCAGAAGGGGGTTCATCTCCGTTTGATTGTGCGGGGAATTTGCACCCTTATACCTGGAATGCCCGGAATGAGTGAAAATATTCGGGCGATTCGGATTGTGGACCGTTTTTTGGAACATTCCCGGGTTATGATTTTCTGCAATAACGAAGAGAATCGCTATTTCATTGGTTCTGCGGATTGGATGGAACGAAATTTCGATCATCGAATTGAGGTGACGACGCCGATTTTTGACCGCTTGATTCAGGAAAATTTGCGTCAAATGCTGGAGATACAATTTGCCGATAATGTTAAGGCAACCCCTATTGTTGACGGAGATGCCAAACGGACCTCAAAGCGGCGTCTGGGGCGGAAAATTCAGTCACAAATCGGTTTTTATAACCTGCTCAAAGACGGTAAAGAACGAATGACCATAAAAAATCTGGAAGAATAGTGAACACACAATGATTTTTGCGTCGATTGATATTGGTTCAAATGCGGGGCGATTACTGATTGCGAGCGTTCTGGAAACGGATAATGGTCCCAAAACCGTCGAATTGGCGTTCGTCCGGGTCCCCTTACGGTTAGGCGATGATGTTTTTCAATTCGGTTCCGTCTCGCCCCAACGTCTTGAAATGCTCCTGAAAACCTTGAACGCTTATCGTCTGATTATGGAGGTGTATGAACCCCGGGCATTTCGAGCATGTGCAACAGCTGCAATGAGAGAAGCGGGCAACCGCGAGCAGATTGTCGATCAGGTCCGGCGAAAAGTTGGTATTGAATTGGAAGTGATTAGCGGTTTGGATGAAGCGAACATTATTCGTGAGTCCAATAATTGGGTTCATCCTGAAAGTGTGGACACGCTCATGTATGTTGATGTTGGGGGGGGGAGTACGGAAATCTCTTTTCTCAAGGATCATACGTTCATTCGGTCTGAATCGTTTAACATTGGAACAATCCGCCTGTTGCACAATCAGGTGACAGAGGAGGAGTTGGAACGACTTGAGAATTGGCTCCATGAAACCAGTCCTTCTCTTGGAACCATTTTGGCAGTTGGATCGGGGGGAAACATTAACAAGTTGGCGAAGATGTACGGCAATTTGCGGGGAGATACAATGACCTTGGACGAATTGCAAGGGGGATATAAGACCTTAAAGAAGACGACATTGTTGGAGCGGATTGAGAAGATGGGGATGAAGCCGGATCGGGCTGATGTTATTATCCCGGCTGCAAGACTTTTTGTCAAAATACTCAAATCATCACATGCCCAACAAATTTACGTTCCCAAAGTCGGTCTTGCAGACGGTTTGATTTACCAGCTTTACCATGATTACAAGGATCAGACCTCGTAAATCCTCACTCTTCCCGTCTCCCTTTTCTTTCTCTGCTCGCGATACGTTGTATCGCGGCTAAACAATAGGTGTATCCCAAACAGTTATCCCAAACAGTCTAACCGTTTTATTTGAAACAGTTTTCCTAACCGTTTGGGATATGCCTTATATCGGGCAACCGGCATGTGTGCAGGTGCATGATTTTGCTGCATTATTTTGCAACATGTCTGGGCAGAATAATACGGGATTGAGTTCAGCCCAAGTCCAATAATCGCACAACAGGTTAACGAACAACAGTTCAATCTATGTTGGGCAACGTTTTTTGGGTCGTCTCGCCAAATCACTCGGATTCCGAAAGTAAACCGATATTGCCCGTTTCGCCCGACCTTTTTGGGGCGTTTGGAACAAAATCCGCGTTTTCATGTCTCAAAAGGAAAAACAAAGTAAAAAAACAGTCGGTTTTGGCACGCTTCTTGCTCCATGTCTATCACAGTGATTCCGTCACATCTCACATTCAGAACGTCGAAAGGGCAACAACAATGAAAACCAACCAATACCTCATTGCGACTCTTGCGGTTTTAGTCGTTTTATTTGCTTCATCTGGGGTTTATGCCGACACGATCAGTGTTGGGACGACCGTTGACAGTTATGGTCAATGGTCCGCCTATTATCTTGGTCCCAATTATGCCTACTATAGTGGATCGAATGACAAAGCATGGAATTACAATGCGAACCGGGAAATAAGTGATAACTACTATGCGGCTGCAAGGGATGACAATGCAACAGCAACTTTGTACACTCTTTTTGCGACCCAAAAGGAGAATGGTGAGACATCAGAGATACTCACTTACAGTAGTACCGATTGGCCGATGTCGCAGGAAGATGGTCGTCATGCCGAACACGGCGGTTATGAATATGCGTATGGTTGGCAACAGGCTCAGGAAGGATACAAATGGATTGGTACGACAGATGGTGCAGGAGGAGGATTGGGCGGTAATTACGTTGGTTTTTACGCTTTCGAGTACACCTTTTTGGCAGGTGATTCGGTTGACAAGATGAAGTACCTGATTGGTGGAATTCGTTCGGACAACGATCTTCTGGGCGTTTACCTCAATGGTGTCATTTTGGACGGTTTTAAGGATATTGCCTTTTACGACAGTGTTCACACGGATAAGAATTTTGGTGATATTTGGGATAATGGGTATTTTGACACCTCTTATCTTACAGGAACCTTTAACCTGAATCCTAATGGTCAGAATACAATGGTCTTCCTTGTCGGCAACGCGCCCAAATCGTGGGAATTGGATTGGAATGATGGAGCGACGAACATTTACATGAATCCGGTTGGTTTTTACTCGAACCTTCAGTTTTCAACTCAACGACCGGATTTTGGTAATGAGACACCTGAACCGGCAACCCTGCTGTTGTTCGGACTCAGTTTCTCTGTTCTTCCCTTTGCACGTCGGGTGCTGAAAAAGTAATGAAGACGACTTTTTCTGCCCTTGAATCAATCAAAAGAATGGTGTGCAGGATGTACAGATTGTGGACCGGGGTGAAGGGAGTAACTGACTGCAACCCCGGGTTGACATGATGTCGAAATCAGTCGGTTAAATCTCCGCGCCGTTTGCGACTTTGCAAGCAACATCTCCCCCGAAAAACGGCATTTGCCGTTCTTGGTTTTGTTGATTGGTACAAAAGCAGTCCGCTAACAAGTTTGGTTTTGCGACCTGAATTGAGTTGGATTGGACGGACGTTTTTTACCACGAAATGCACGAAAAACACGAAAAACAGTATTTTGTGAGGTTTTCGTGTTTTTTGTGATTTTCGTGGTTCAAAAATGAAAATACTCTTTTTCCCAAAACTTGTTAGCGGACTGGGTACAAAAGAGGAACGCCCCTAATTTCCTCTTGACACTTGATGAGGATACGGCCTATACTCCCCCGTTCTGTTCTCATCCGGTTTGAGCCGGTCTCTCTTACCAAAAAAGAGTTCACGACGGTCTCCCCAAATACGGTATTATGTCCGAATCGCAAATTTTTGACCTCATTGTTCTCGCTCTACTCGCTTGGATGACGTTGCGCGGTCTCATGCTCGGAATGGTCTCGCAACTTGCTTCGCTCGTTGCGCTCGCTCTCAGTTGGGCGGTCGCAACCCAGTTCAGCCCCAATCTGGCCCCCCTGATTTCCGCTGAACCTCCTTGGAATAAGATTTGTGCAATGCTGATCCTGTTTCTCGGAACAACCGTTGCAATCATGGTTCTCAAACGTTGCGTTGCAGGTGTTTTGAAAACCGTTCGTTTACAAAACTTTGACCGACTTTTGGGTGCTGTCTTCGGCTTGCTCAAAGGGGTCATTTTGTGTCTGATTATCACCTTTTTTGCGGTTACTCTTTCAGACCGTTCCAAAACAATGGTGTTCGATTCGGTTTGCGGAACCTATTTGGTTCACGGAGTTGATAAAGTCGGTGCTCTCTTGCCCGATGATGCCAACATTTTGGTCAAAAAGAGTCTCGACGGTTTTCGGGAACGTGTTCAAACGGAAATTCCTGACAACAACAAAAATCTGCTCGATTCGGTCAAGGGGATACTGGAAAAAGTGCCGTTTTGGGGAACAAATCCGAGTACCTCTTTCAAGGGGCAGGAAGAAACATCAACGTTCTCGAATTCGGTTCCTCACGCAACAATGGAACCAGCTCGTCTCCCTTTTGCCCATTCCGTTGACAAAGCAATTGCCCCTTCTGTTGATTCTGCTGTTGCCCCTTCTGTCGGTTCTGTTATTACCTCTTCTGTTGACCCTGTTATTGCTCCTTCTGTTGAAACATCTTCCAAACGGAATCAGTCCATTGGAACGGTTACACCCTTTCAACCGAGCATGACCGGTTTTCCGCCTATGATTCCGTCAAGAAATTCAGGGGAATGACAGCGACGCAATCGTAAGAAAGAGTCAACAAAGACAATCTGTCGATTGCGGCTTGAGAAAGAGGGAAAATTTGATATTATGTCAACTCGTAATGAACGAGTAAAACGAGTCATTTGCTTTTATAGTCGGTTATGCGACTACTTTCATTAGAGTTGTTCGGGAACTCAAAATTATTCTGCCTATTTTCTCAACCGAATACATTTTTGGAAGAATAGGTAGTTTTTTTGCGTATTCCAATCGGTTGCCAAACAAGTCTATTCAAGTTAACCTTCCAGTTGTTCAACGGATTATGGACGAGACAAAATCTTCAGTCGGTTCTCCCCCGGAACAGCCGGACGAAATGAAAACGGTTTCGACAACGATCCATTTGGTCTCGCAAAGTTCTCATCGATTGCGTCCTCCTATACTGCCAATTCGCTCAGACGACAAATCGGTTCATTTGGACGGGGAAACCGAACCTAGCGTCGTCGATTCCCGCTTGGAATTACCAATCATGCGGGCCAAATCACTCATTCTCTGGAATCCGTTTGGTCGGCTCTTTGCCCCGAAGTACCGCCTGCTCAACCGGGTCCTGACTCTCTCCGCCCTGTTCTTTGCCCTGATGTTGTTGGTCGGTTATTACGCAATGCAGGAACAAATTGCTCTTGCTCCCTTAAACCCGAACCAATATAAACCGATTCGGCTCTCCCTCGTTGCCCCTTCTGTTCTCGCAAACGGCGTTGCAACCCTGTTGGAATTGAAGATTGAAGATTTTTCCAACGAGAATCAGTCTCTTCCAATCCGACTGACCTTGCGAGACGATCAGGGGGAAGAATTGCTCGTTCAACATGAAATGACCGATTCGAGCGGACAATTGTTTACCGTTCTTGAAGTTCCTGAAACAACGGCGTCGTTGATCGCTTTGGAAGTCCTCCCTTTACCAAAGTCGGTCGGGACTGTCGCTTCACCTCTTCATAAACGTCTTGCAAGTTCCAACTCGGCACTTTCCAAATCAGCACTGTCCGACTCAGCAAGTTCCCAATCAACACTGTCCGACTCGACAAGTTCCGACACAACACTGTCGAACTCGATACTTTCCGACTCAGCGATTTCCAACTCGACAATTTCCAACACAACGTGTTCAACGTCGGAAATTGCAAATCGTCTTGAGTATGAAAATGCGCCCGGGTTGCCGTTTGTCCATCTGATTCCCGTTGTTCAACAACTCCCCAACCCGACACCCCTTGTTCGGGATGATGTCTTCAAAGACCCCCAACCGGTCGAATTGCAACTGTTAAACCGGGATTCTCTCGCTAATGAACCCTTAAAATTTCAGGTTTTAAGACATTTAGCTCCGGTTGTGAACTCCCGGTTTTATGTCGTTATCACAAAAAATGGTATTCCAATCACCCAAAAATCTCTTACTTGGCAAGAAACAGACCCCGTTGTCGAACTCCCTCTTTCCGAACGCATTTCAGGATTGTTAAACATTCATCTTTTTGACGGACACACAGTTCCCCCGATTCATGTTGCTCAGACACACCTATTTCGACGAGCGATTCGACATTTGAAGATTGAACAACTTGAACCGACCGAGAAAATGTTGCCGATTCGGGTTGTGAACGAACAAGGACATCCCGTTGTCGCTCATCTTCGCCTCATCGGAGGAGATGGTCCCTTAAATGACCCCGCTGTTGTTGACCCCCCACTTATTCTGGACAATCTGCACGAACTCGCCCAATCGTATGCTGCTGTTAATGTTGAACAATTTCAATGGAACGTCGAAACATTCCGCTCGAAACTTTTCCTCCTCGGTCTACTCGGCAGTTTCGGCGTCAGTATCCTCATTCTCCTCGTTCTGTCATTCCGTATGCTCGCCAACCCCTTGCCGCTTCTTTTGATCGTCTTGCTCGGCTTTCTCGCGTTTTCACTCTGTTCAGCTCTTCATCATCAATTCGAAGTCTATCGTTTTGCCGTTAAAACAATCCGGGAAAAGATACAACGAATTCAGCCGACTCTTTGTCGGGAAAACGCCGATCAAAGTGACCCTCATGTACCCTTAAAAATAATTTCGGCCCAACATTCGCCCGAAATTTTTTCGACGGAAACCGACACACAAGGGTATTACCAACTCATGCTGGAAGAGTGGAATGTTCTGCCGAATGAAGCCCATTCGGAAGAGAATGTTGAGCCAAAATCACCCAAACGGCCGATCTCGCACATTCGCATTGAAGCAACCTGTCAGGACGGGCGTTTGGGTTTTGCCGAAATCATCCGCTAATGCTTTGTCAATACTTATACATGCTCGCCGAGTTTTGAAGCAGCATTACAGTTTTGAAGTGACATCACACGACATCACAAGTGGTACTTGGTTTTCGCTGATTATGTGGTAAACTGTCCCGCTTTCACTCTCCCTTTCCGCTCCCCCCGAGAGAGTCTGTCGTCCTTGAGTGTCGTTCTCCCCTTTTGCCCAAAGGAGGTTTCCCTAAAATGACCCCGGTCCCTATACCCGAATTTGATTATGCCGGACTGAAAATTCCGACCCCCTACTACATCATTGATCGAGCTCTTGTACGTCATAACATGAAAATTCTTGAAGACGTTCAAAAGAGTTCCGGGGCAAAGGTTCTCCTTGCTCTTAAAGCGTTTTCAACATGGGGCGTTTTTTCGGACATGATTCCGTATCTCGCCGGGGTCACTTGCAGCAGTGTTCATGAAGCAACTCTTGGGAAAGAGGAATTTGGCAAGGAAATTCACGTCTATTCTCCCGCTTATTCCCGGGACGAGATGAAATCGCTTCTTCCGTTGGTCAACCATTTGGTCTTTAACTCGATTAAACAATGGAAACAGTTTCGTCCGCAAGTTCTAAAGTATGAACGAAAAATACAATGTGGTTTGCGAGTCAACCCCGAGTATTCCGAAGTCCAGAACGAAATGTATAACCCTTGTAACAATCGGTCCCGATTCGGAATCAGGGCAGATGAATTGGAAATTTCCGATTTGAAAGGGATTGACGGTTTTCATTTTCATACCATGTGTCAACAAGGTTCTGACGTTTTGGCGAGAACTCTTGAACTTGTTGTCGAAAAATTCGGGCGTTTTTTCAAAAAATTAAAATGGATTAATTTTGGGGGGGGACATCATATAACCCGACAGGGATATGATGTCGAGCATCTTTGCAGCATCATCAATCATTTCAGGAGCAAAACGGGTTTGGAGGTCTATCTGGAACCGGGAGAAGCGCATGTTCTCAATACAGGTTTTCTTGTAACAACGGTTTTGGATGTGATCGAAAACCCGAACAGTATTGATGTCGTTATTGTTGACACTTCAGCATCCGCGCACATGCCCGATGTTATTGAAATGCCCTATGTTCCTGATATTCTGGGCGCACGTCGTGTCGTTGAAACCTCTTTTGACGCCCCGCTTGAAGAGGGAAGATACAAGTACATCGTCGGCAGTAAAACCTGTCTTTCCGGGGATATTATCGGCGAATACCTTTTCGGAAAACCTCTTCGTGTTGGTCAACGTGTCGTTTTCGGCGACATGTCGCAATATACCATGTGTAAGAACACTACATTTAACGGGTTGCAACTCCCGACGATTGTTTCTTGCGACAGTGATACACCGTCCGGGAATGTTCGGGTTATTCGTCGATTCGATTACAGTGATTATAAAATGCGGTTGTCGTGATTGACATTGTCGTGTTTGTGAGGAACATCATTAAAATTCCGAATGATCCTGATTGACAGGATTATAATTCGGAATGGTTGTGATTGACAGCATTGTAATTCGGAATCATTGCAGTTGGTCTGTTGGTCTAACGGAAATAACGGGGATTCATTCTTAACAATTTTGATTGGAAAGACAGGGAGAGATGAAACGAGCTAAAATCAGTATTATTGGGGCGGGGAATGTTGGGGCAACGACTGCTCTTTGGTGTGCGAAAGAGGAACTGGGAGACATTGTTCTTCTCGATATTCCTGAATTGGGGAGTGTTCCAGCTGGAAAAGCCCTTGACCTTATGCAAGCATCTCCCGTCTTCGGTTTTGATGCTCAGATTAACGGGACCTCGGATTACGCCCAAACGGCTGAAAGTGACGTTGTTGTCATTACAGCCGGAATTGCAAGAAAACCGGGAATGAGTCGGGACGACCTTCTCGCTGTTAACGCAAAAATTCTGACCAATGTCTCGGAAAATATTCGTGAAACCAGTCCCAATGCAATCGTTATCATTGTCAGTAATCCTCTCGATGCAATGTGTCAAAAAGCATTGCAAATAACCGGTTTTCCCAAACAGCGGGTTTTGGGACAAGCAGGGGTTTTGGATACGGCCCGTTGTCGGACCTTTATCGCAATGGAACTTGGTGTCAGTATCGAAGATGTGACGGTTATGCTCTTGGGCGGACATGGAGATACTATGGTTCCCCTTCTCAGTTGTGCATCTGTCGGGGGAATTCCGATTGCCCAACTCATCCAACCTGACAAACTCGATGAAATTGTGAACCGAACCAAAAATGGAGGAGCGGAAATTGTTTCGTTGCTCAAAACCGGAAGTGCTTATTTTGCACCTGCTGCTGCAACCGCCCAAATGGTTGAAGCGATTGTTCGTGATAAAAAACGACTCATTCCATGTGCCGTGTATTGCGAGCGTGAGTACAATGTCGGGGGATACTTTGTTGGTGTTCCAATCATTTTGGGAACAGAAGGAGTCGAAAAGATCATTGAACTCAAACTCAGTCATTCCGAAGAAGCCGATTTTCGCAAGAGCGTTCAGTCGGTCAAAGATTTGGTCGAGACGATGAATCGAATGTAAAAGATTGACAAACTGAATGTTAAATCAGTGAAAATAGTCAGAATAGGCATTTCGTAGGGATTGTTTCGTGTGTTAAGCAAATCTTTTTGTCAATACCCGCGAAATGTGGAGTGTTCTTGCAATTCTCGGGTTGACAAGATGTCGCGTGATCGACTATAGTTGCAACGACTTGAGCGTGAGACAGTGCTTGAGTTTACAACTGCAAACGGTCAGACTGCAAACGTTCAGAAGAAAATTTCAAATCGACATTCACTTGTCCAACATTTGTTCATTATGTCGGAAAAAACAGAATATACAGCGATCCAATCCGAAACAGCTTCTTCGCTTTTGTCGCAATCAGGCGGAATTGAGCAATTGCCAAAAAAGGATCAAAAGAAGAAGGGACAAGGGGACCAGAAAGGGCAAGCATGCAAGCGGAATACGGATGTTGCAAGTTCGCAATTGGATTTGGCCCGGGTTTCTGGAACAGCCGGGTTAGAACATCTTCTTTTTTCTCCAATGCACTATGAACCGGGTTATGCCTATCCTCTTTTGGTTTGGTTGCATGGAAGAGGTAATGACGAACGACAAATTCTGAAAATCATGCCGCTTATCAGCATGAGAAATTTTGTCGGGATTGCTCCTCGCGGTCTCCCCGTTGCATCCTCCTCTTCACTCACAAAAGTTTGTTCCATTCAACCGAACTCCTTGTTTCAACCGGGCGGAATGGAGTCTAAACGGTATTACTGGAATTTTGAGGATTCCGATGTTTCGGATGCTGAACAAAAGATTTTTGAGAGCATTGATTTGGCAAAAGAACGTTGTCATATTGCTTCAAATCGCGTCTTTTTGGGGGGATTTGAGGACGGAGGTAGTATGGCGTTGCGGATTGGTATGCACTTTCCCGACTATTTTTCGGGCATCATTTCGTTAGGCGGGCGTTTTCCGACCGGAAATGTTCCGTTCCGACAATGGACGAGCATACGGAATTTGCCGATTATGCTTGCAATTGGGAGTGATAGTGCGGTTTATACCCCTGAAAATGCGTTTTCAGACCTGAAACTTCTCCATACAGCCGGTCTTTCTGTTTCTGCCCGACAATATTCTTGTACTCAAGAAATTCATCCTGAAATGTTGCAAAACATGAATCGTTGGATGATGGACATTGTTTGTCGATAATTATTCTTCGTGATTCTCGCGGACAATTTTTGCTCTTGGTTTTTTTGCGAAAAGTTGGTAGAGTTCGTTGGTCGATTTCCTTGCGCGCCGATTGCGCGTTAAGGATGGAACCCCTCATTCCGTCTAAAAGTGCGGGCTTGACAGTCGTTTTTTTGTGGTATTTCGAGAGATTCAACGAATTTTGAGAAATTCGGGCAAGACGACAACAAAAGACCGTAATGAATTTTTAACGGGGTAATCGGGCACTAACCCGGAAATTCACTTTTCCAACCAACGATTTGCGAAAATGTTCCGTTCACCATATTCTCAGATGCTGCTCAGTTTTCTTTGCGTTTTAGGAGCCTATTTCGCCTATTCCAAAGCAATTGTTCCGCTTGTTATTCCAACATCCAAAGAAGAACGTCAGAGTCTCTACGATCTGCAAGGGATCATGGAATCCGACGAAGAAATGCGGAAAGTGCTTGAACCGTTATTTCCTGAAACATCCTGGGAACGTCGCAGTCAGTTTATCATTCGTCAGAATAATCTGGTTCTGCTCTTCGATAAATATGACCCAAGCGGGAATGTTCTTGAAGTCAGTCCATGTACCGTTTTGATCCTTCCTGACGGAGAATTTGCTGATTCGAGCGAGCAATATCGACAAGCGATTATAATGCAAGCGTCGGAAAGGGCGACATTGGAATTTGACGGAGAATTTCGACCAACATCGGGGACACTTGCCAATTTCAAAAGTGGACGTTTACATGGAAATGTGGTGATTCGGAGTGATATGAAGGAACTGGGTCCTGATGATGATCTCGTCGTTGAAACCCGGGATGTCGTGTTCAATGAAACCCAGGTTACAACAGAAGCGATTGTGACGTTTCGATTCGGCAAACATCGCGGAAAAGGAGAATGGATCATTGTCTTTTTAGAACCAAGTGATCCGAAAGACCCGAAATCCGCTAAAACGATTCAGCGTCTGGAAGTTCAGAAAGTACATCAGTTGGAACTGGAAATACCGCCCAAAGAGGGAGATTCGGCCCCGTCTGAACGTTTTGAGATTCGTTGTGCCGGTTCCTTTACGTTTAATCCTGACAAGGAATCGGATACATGTTGGGTTGCGACCTTCAATCGTAATGTGGAGCTTATGCGGATCAATGATGGAGCTTATGACCATTTGACCTGCAACACGTTGACGGTCTTGTTGGGACCTAATCCCAAATCCGGGGAACCGGGATTGCCGAATAATACGGTTGCAAGTATTGGGAAATTGGCCCCGCTTAAAGTGGTTGGACAGGGACAACCGGCGAAAATTCGATCTCCACAAAATGATGATTTTGTTGCAAGTGGAGAACGGTTGGAATACGATTTTGTCCGGGACCGAATCACCTTATCCCGTTTACCCGGCTCCTCTCAAGTTGTTCAGATTTCCAATAATGGGGGAAAAAATTGGATTACATGTCGAACCTTGTCCTACACATTTGGAAAGGATGGAAAATTCGGCGAGTTGTATGCGCCCGGGACGGGGGAATTTCGGGGAGAATCGGAATATGGAGGATCAGCGGAACCATTTCATTTGAGTTGGAGCGAACGATTTCAAGCGATTCCTGATCCTGAAGACCCGCAACAAGTTCGTTGTGACTTGTTTGGAACAGTCAAGCTGAGTATGGAAAATCTTGGGACAATGACTGCTAAGGAAACGGCGATTTGGTTCAATCAAAAAAACAGTGTCAATCGTGAGAATAATGGAGAGAATCCAGATAATAACATCACGTCAAAATTGGGGGGCGGTTTGGCGGGATTGACCCCGGATCGGGCCCGAATTCAGAAAGATGTGTTGTTTGAAACTCCTAACGGAACCTGTGATGTCAGGGTTATGGAGATTTGGTTCCGAGAAGACACCGACAATAAAGAGGTTGTTTCCTCTTCTTTTGCTGATCCACCTTATGGAAATCTTTTTCCCGAAAAAGGTGTTCCGCAAACCAATATGTTGACCGATTCGTCTTCTGCGTCACAAAACAAACCGGTTAATACACAAGGTAAGGCAACACGGTCTTTTCTGGGCAATTCCTCGGACAAAGAAAATACACGGTTCAAGTTAAGCGGAGATTTAATGCGGCTGTTCGTCAAAATGCGAGGAACACAAGCGGATATTGAACAGATTTGGCTGACCGGTTCAGGAGGTGTCGTTACGTTGACGGAGATTGATCCTAAAGAAGCGAATAAACCGATTCAATTGGTTGGAACCGAGTTGCATGTTTGGAGTCCTTTTAGCAATCGGACGATTGCGAAAGTTTTAGGGGAACCGAAAAAACCGGCTGTTTTTTCTGGAATGGAGTCCAAACTGACAGGTTTGGTGATGTTACTGAATCAGCAGACGAATCGATTTCAGGTTGAGGGAGCAGGGGAGTTGGTTACGACTCAGGTTGCTCTTGCAAACAACAAGGACGTGAAGTCGCAAACGGCCCCAACATCACAACCGGCTCCCTCTTCTCAATCGTTACAAGTCCCCAAAATTTCCAATATTGCTCAAGTCTCTCAAAACAATAAATCGTCGCAAAATCCCTCTTTGGACTCGAAAGGAACATTGGTTGTTCGTTGGATGAAAGGAATGGATTTTGACGGAACCCGAATTCAATTTGACGGAACCGTTGTTGCGATGTATCCTGCTCAGGAACTGCGATGTAACGAGCTGTTAATCTTTCTGGACCGCCCCATCTCGTTCATGGAGAGCAAGATCGAGCAGGACCCTAACGCCAAATTGGTTGTTTGCAACGGAAATGTTTATTTTGAAAGTATTCAAATGGAAGGGGCTGCACAAAAAGCGAGGTTGCGAGCAGAAGGACTTGAACAATTTCGGTTGTATCCGGCAACGGGGATGTTTGACGGAACAGGACCGGGGAAATTACGTTCGACATTTTTAGGTTCTGACACAGCGTTACAAATGCCGGGAATGAAACCGATTGCGACCGTCAATTCAGAAACGAAATCAGAGACAAGTTCGGGAACGAATTCGGGGACAACGACGGAGCTTAAGCATGTTGACATCACGTTTTACGAAAAAATTGAGGGGAATTATCGGACAATGGAAGCGTCAGCATCCGGTTTGGTCGCTTGTGTTTACTGTCCCGTTGCACAATGGGATGAGACAATTGACCCGAATGACCGCGAACGTCTGAAGTCACACAACGGATTCCGGCTCGATTGCGAACGACTTCATGTCATAAAAATGGTTGATCCGCTCAGTAATGCAGAAGGGGTTGAGATGACAGCAACGGACGGAACGCGAATTGAGGGGAGTCAATTTTTTGCAAGGGGCGAAACGGTCAAATACAATCAACTCAAGAGTATTGCTTCAATAGAAGGGAAGGGAACAATTGACGCAGAAATCCATATACAGCGTAATCCGGGGGGGGATTATGAACCGCCTTTATATGGGAGATACCTTGAATACAATATGAAGACGAATGAAGTCAATTTTCAAGGCGTTCACGGAACCCAGATGTTTAACCGTTAGAGAGACTGCCTAATTGTAGTTAGGAGTGACCTAAGTTTAGCCGCGATACAACGTATCGCGCGTTCTAAACCGCCCAAAATACGCGCAGAACGGTGTTCTGCGGCCAAACGACTGAATGGTCTCGTCATTTCAGTTCCTCAAACGAGTCCGTAGAGTTTTATTTTACGGTACAAGGTTCGTTCGCCAATTCCGAGAATTCGGGCCGCTTCTTCACGGTTTCCCCCCGTCATTTCGAGTGTTCCAACAATTAAAAGACGTTCGACCTCTTCCAGAGAACGACCAATCAGCGAATCAAGCGAGTCGGGCGGGGTGTTTTGACTTGAAGTTGAAATGGAACCGGGCAAACGGGACGAACCAGACGAGTGAGATGAACCGGATAAACTCGACAAACTGGATGAATCAGAAGAACTGAAAAAACCGGGTGAAAGAAGTTCGTCCGGCTCAAGAAATTCATTTGGCAAATCATCCAAATCCAATCGTTCGTCAATGTCAACGACGACCATACTTTCAACAACATTTCGGAGTTCCCGGACGTTGCCCGGCCAATTGTAAGCAAGCAACCGTTTGCGAGCAACCGGCATGATCCCTTTGATCGTCTTGTGATTCTTCTTCGCAAACATTTTCACGAAGTAATCAAGTAAAATCGGAATGTCCCCAACCCGTTCCTGCAACGTCGGAATCCGAATCGTTATCACTTTCAGACGATGATAAAGGTCCTGTCGGAATCGCCCCGATTCAACCGCTTCTTCCAAATGTCGATTCGTTGCAGAAAGAATGCGGACGTTGACTTTGATTGTTTCATTCGCGCCAACTCGTGTTATTTCACTGTTTTCAAGAACACGAAGGAGTTTGATCTGCGTTAACATCGGCATATCGCCGACTTCATCTAGGAAAATGGTCCCCCCATTTGCGTATTCAAACTTTCCAATTCGATCCGAAGAAGCATCTGTAAAAGCTCCTTTGACATGTCCGAACAATTCACTCTCCAAAATGTTCTCACTCAGTGCAGCACAGTTCAGAGCAACAAACGGTTTGTTTTTTCTCGGACTATTTTGGTGTAAGGATTGCGCAAACAATTCCTTGCCGGTTCCCGTTTCTCCTTGAATCAAAACAGTTGCGTCCGTTGGAGCAATTCGCCGCAACCGTTCTATGACTGCTAAAATTTGCGGAGATGCCCCAATAATTCCGTCAAAACCGAATTTTTCATCCAACCGTTGAGACAAATTCAGGTTAACCCGACGTAATCGGGAACTTTCGGCTGCTTTTTCAACAACCGTTCGGAGTTGCGCAAGATCAAGCGGTTTCTCCAGATAATTAAAAGCCCCTAATCTCATTGCTTCAACAGCGTGAACAATGGACGCATGTCCCGTCATAAGAATCACTTCTGTTTCATCAGAATAGTCCCGAACCGCTTGAAGAATTTTCATTCCACTTCTCGGTTGTTCCAGCATCATGTCGGAAACAACAACATCAAAAAAATGCGGCTGTTCGGCAATGATCCTGACCGCATCTTTCTGCGAAAAGACCAATCGGGAAATTCCCCCAATCTGTTCAAGTGCTTCTCCGACAATCTCAGCATGTGCCTGTTCGTCGTCAATCACCAATATATTAAGCGGCAGTTCGTTTTGTTCCGACATTCCTCAATTCAGGTTGACAATCTTTTTATCATCAAAAGGAGTTTTTCACCTCGATCCGAAAGGACTCCCTTGTGTCTTATTTACAACAAATAAAGGAAGAAAAAACCTTTCTTCATTCGTACACAACAGGGAGAGGGGTCACTTTTTTGACAACTTTTCTTTTTCCATCCTTTTTCTTTTGCCTTTTTTTTCTCGTTTCTCTATCTTCACTTGTTTTTCCCGCTTCTCGTCTTTCTCTTCCCCGTTTTCTCCCTCTTCTTTTGGTCTCTTGAATTCCTGTCCCCCCAAATGATTCGCAAGAATGGATTTGTCCGTTTGAAATCGTGTCCAATCCAACGTGTCACTGTCACTCATGTCAATGTTAGATGGAACATGTTCACGATGCTTCATCAATCGTAGTTCAGAAGCAGGAAACATTTTGCGGGTCTGATCAGAAAATTCAACACCAACTTTCTGCTGTAAAATTTCGTGAGAAATGACTTTAGCGAGACCGTCGGGGGTATGAACCCTTTTACCAATTCCGGGCAATTCCTCCTGCATTTCCACATAAGTGTCAAATTCATAACGTAAGCAACATTTCAAACGACCACAACGACCGGAAATTTTGACCGGATCGAGAGTTGCTTTTTGCATTCTCGCCATTCTTAATGAAACGGGGGACATTGCGATCAAATAGGAGTTACAACAGACATCTCGTCCGCAATCACCAACATCAGCTAAGATTCGTGTTTCATCACGAGCACCAATCTGCCTCATTTCGATTCGGGTTTGAAATTCAGATGCTAAAACCTTGACCAGTTCCCGGAAATCGACCCGCGCATCTGCAACATAGTAGACAATAATCCGTTCTCCGCCAAAAACATGTTCGAGACGAACAAGGCCCATCTCCATATTCATATCGCGTATAATTTTTTTACAACGATGAAATTCATTTTCTTCTTCAAGACGGATTCGTTTAAGCTGAACGGCATCTTCCCGAGTCATTATGCGGACAATCCGATCCTGCTCAAATCCCGGTTCCAGACGCGCAACAGCTTCTTCCGTTGCTTCACAAAGCACAACGCCCGTTTCAAGACCGCGACTTGTACGGACGATCACTTTTGTTCCAAGCGGGAATCGGTCATTTGTTGGAGCAACAAAGACACCTAAGCATCTCATTGCTCCATATCTCGCAATGTACTGACCCATAATTAACGCATCATTCCTTATCCATAATATCCATAAATTCGGGACGGTTTGAAATTTACGACGCTGAACACGCAGAGTCTTTCAACGCAAGGTGCTTACAAAATGTTAAAGCAACCGTCGATATAGGTTTTGGTCGACCTTTTTCAAGTTTCTCTCTGTTGAACCTTTTCTCCTGTTCTCCTACACTTTTTTCGGAACTCACACAGTAGGACAGTATACCCTAATTTCCCGTTAAGGTTGACGATAAACGGCCAAAATGTTTTCTGGGGGGACATCGGGTTGAAACAAATGAGCAGGCGCAAGAATGTATCCTCCATTTTTGCCCAAAACCTCGCAATACCGTTCTGATTCACGCCAAATTTTTTCCGGTTTTTCCTTAGTGAGCAAATGCTGCATGTCAATTCCTCCATGAAAACAGAGCCGATCTCCAAATTCACTTTTGAGCGTTTCAGGAACCATATTTCCAACCGGTTGAATCGGATCAAGAACGTCAACTCCCAGATCAATCAGTTCGGGAATAAACGGTCGGATACTTCCACAACTATGAAAGAGAACTTTAGCGTCGAGCGAATGAATATGATCGCACATTTCTTGAATGTAGGGGGCAATGAATTCGCGGAACATTTTGAGGGAGATGAGCGGACCTTTTTGACAACCGAGATCGCTAATCAGCAGAAACAGGTCAATTCGTCCCCGCGTCTTTTCAGCAGCCCGGGTGTAATCCTCCTTGTAAAAATCGGTAAATTTTCGCGCAAGAAAATGGACCCAATCGGGATGTTCAATCATGTCAACAAACATGTTTTCGAGACCGCGAACAAGAGCGGGCCGTTCCCAAATGTCGGCAAAACCGTAAAGCAACGCCCGGTCATTCCAACGTTGGACCAATTCGGGCAACCCGGAATAGTCAAATTGATCGGGATGCGGCCAATGAAATGCGGCAATCTCCTCTAATGTTCGCGCATTCACAAGAGCTCCAGGAACGTCTTCCCGCATTTTGCCCCATTCCGTCATTCGATAGACATACTGTTCCCCCCAAAAATTCCGATACAAACCCTCTTGAACCTGTCTTTCATCTGGTCCCGGCACTTCGAGCAACCGAATGTCAATGTCCAACTCCGTCAAAACCTCTTCCCGGTTGGAACAACCCATATACTGCAACAACCGGTTCCAACTCGGCGACTCCGCCCAAAAATTTCGCGGCGTCCGATCCGGCGTTGTCCGTTCAATCGCTGCTAAGACCCGTTCTCGTGAATTCATTGCGTTCTTCCTTCCGATTATTTCAAACATTGGGCCGCTCAACTTTTGGTTCACGCAATGAAACAAAACTCTCATATCGTCGCATGTCAACACGACCATCTGCAGCCGCATTTTTTACCGCGCAATCCATTTCATAAGTGTGTGTACAATTGGGAAAATGACAATGATTTTCATAGGGGCGCAAATCACGATAAAACCCCAAAACCTCTTCGGGAATAATATTCCAAAGCATGAACTGTCGAATTCCAGGTGTATCGACGACATACCCCCCAAAAGACAGTCGCAACAATTCCGCCGTTGTCGTCGTATGTGTTCCTTTCCCGGATTCATGACTGATTTCCCCGACTCGTAAAGCAAGTCCTGGTTCCAGACTGTTAAGGAGCGAGGATTTTCCGACCCCACTTTGTCCGGTCAAAACACTTTCCCGATTTTGCAACACCCGCTTGAGACGTTCGATCCCAAATCCCGTTGTTGCACTGACCGTTAAAACAGTGTATCCCATTTGAGCGTAAACGCCAATAAGTGGTTGCAATTCAGCCGGATTGACCAGATCAATTTTGTTAATACAGATAATGGGCCGGATTCCCGACCGTTCGGAAGTGACAAGAATCCGGTCAATCAGGTTCGGTTTCAAGGGCGGTTCAGCTGCACTTGCGACAATGACTGCCTGATCGACGTTCGTCACAATAAGCTGTTTACGATGCTTACTCATTCTCGAAAGAGCCCCGGTTCTTGGTTCAACCCGTTCAATAATTCCTTCTGCAACCGAAGTATTTTTCCCCGATCCTTCATTCTTTTCAAACTCTACATTCTGCTCTTGTTTTGTATTCCTTTTTATTCCTCTTTTTTTATCTATCTCTCCATTTTTCGCCGATCCACTATTCTTTTTTGATTCTCCATTCTGCCTGTTTTTCTCCGAATTGTGTTGATTTTGGGGTTGCGAGGAAGGAAGAGGTTGCGAATCACAAACATCTGGTTCTACGAAACGGTCGTTTTGCGGCGATTCGCGGAATAAAACCCGGTCTCCTGCAACGACAACGTGTCGTTGATCGGTTGACATCGTTTTCAGCAACCGTCGGGTAATACATTGAAAAATATTGCCGTTTTCATCTTCGACGAAACTGTTCAAACCGTGAACGCGGAGAACGCGACCTAAACGGCATTTCGAGGGGTCAAACGAAGTGAGTGACTCGAAACCGAGATCATCGTTTTTGTCCATTTTATCTGACTTATCTGACTTATCTGACGGTAAAGAGTCCGTCATAATTGTTCGACGTCGAACCAAATCACCTTTTCCGCTGATCCGCTCTTCCCGAATCGGGTCTTGTTCTTCAAAACCATGTTCCTCAAATTCCCGAGTCCAATTCGTCAATCGTGTCCGTTGATTCCGGTTTTTTCGGAAATCAACACGCTGTTTCTTTCCTTTACCTCCCCTATTTTCACTGTTTTCTGTGTTTTCCCTATTTTCTGGCGACATGGATTATTGATAAACGAACGACGTACAAAACAACAACATTCATTCGCACATTGTATCTCCTCAATCGAGTTCTTCCAGTTCTCCTTCAACAATAATCCGCAACGACCCGTCCTTTACGTTCCCCCAATCTCTGCTAGAATAATCAGGTTGGGTTTTTGACCTTTTGGTCAACTCCTCAAAAGAAAAAGGTTGAACCGCGTCTTGACGTGTGAAGTATTAGAAGTATTTTTGGAAACCAACCCTGAATTCGTAATCCTTTGGGAGAATAATATGTCAAAAACAACTCGTCTTATCAAGAAATCCAATCACGGAAAACGCCCCTCTTGTGCAAAAGCACGTCGTGCAAAGCGTCGCTTGGTCCGAACCTGATTAATTCTCTCCGTTAACGGCTTTTCTACAACTGTTTTTCCACAAAATTGCATTTGATTGTTCTGGAGGAGGTCAAACCTCAACAATCATTCCAACGCTAACCGTCGCAGAATGAGTATCAAGTCCTACCTCGTTGATCCGTCTCTTTACGACCTGGATAAACCAATCGTCGGTGTTGACGAGGTACGCAAGTACATTCCTCAACGTCATGAAATGGAGCTGCTTCAGTCCATTGTTTACGATGATTATGAAAATAAGGCTTGCGTCGGTTGTAAAGATATTACCGATCAGGAATTTTGGGTCCGGGGACATATGCCCGGTTTTGCACTTATGCCCGGCGTTCTGATTTGTGAGGTTGCAGCTCAATTGGCGACGTTTTTCATTGCGTATCATGGGCTAATGACCAACTCAATCATTGGTCTTGCAGGACTCCAAGATGTCCGTTTTCGCGGTTTTGTCCGACCGGGAGACCGACTTGTGATGCAAGCCAAATTGTTGCATCATCGAAAAATTCTTATCACTGCCAACTTTCAAGGTCTGGTCAACGACAATATTGTTTGTGAAGGAATCATCAAGGGTGTTCCGCTTGAACTGGACCCCTCGTAATAATCAGTCCTTTTTAGCAGCGTCTTTATTAACCGTGTTTTTTTTAACGGCGTATTGTTGAACAGGGTCTTGCAATCGGACGGTCATTATCCGATAATCCGGGTTAGGTCTTGGGATCAATTGGCACTTTCGGCTGATGTCGTTCCTGAGTGTTCTGCTTTGTATCCCGTAATCGTTTTATCAAAAATTCATCCTCCTTCATAATCTAACCCCTTTCATAACATGAAAAGACGTGATTTTCTCCGAACCAGTTTGGCAACAGCAGCCGCGATTTCTCTTCCTTTGGGCCGGTCGTATGGTGCAGCCCAACAAACGAAGGTCCTGTATTTTACGAATTCAGCCGGTTTCGAGCATGATCCGGTCAAAATCAGACGACGAACAAAGTTGAGCGTTTCTGATGAAGCACTGAAGAAACTCGGTGATGAAAACGGTGTCGAAGTTGTCTGCACAAAAGACGGAAAAGTTTTTGACGGTGATTTGTCCCAATACAGCTGTATTGCGTTTTACACAAGCGGAGATTTGCTGACGGGGGATAATGCAATGTCGGCAGAAGGAAAGAAAAAATTTCTCGATGCAATCAACGGGGGAGTCGGTTTTGTTGCATTTCATGCAGCGACAGATACTTGGCGAACAGCGGGACCTCCGTTTGAGAATCAGGAAAATGTTGACCCTTATATTCGCATGTTGGGTGCTGAGTTTATTTCACATGGACCGCAACAGGACGCGATCATGAAGATTTCGCAACCGGCTGAACTTCCTTGGTTGAAGTCGAAAGGGGAATCGTTCAAATATTTTGATGAATGGTATGCACTGAAGAATTTTAACAAGGATATGCACGTTATTTTGACGCAGGAAACAGCGGGAATGCAAGGAGGGGAGTATCAAAGACCGCCGTTTCCGGCGACATGGGCGAGACGACAGGGAGCAGGTCGGGTTCTCTTCACGTCAATGGGACACCGCAATGAATTCTGGAATGATGCGAACATGATGGATTTTGTCCGGGACTGTTTTGCGTGGAGTATGGGCGAATTTGACATGGATTTAACGCCGAACATTGACAAGGTTGCGCCGAATGCTTCAATACTCAAGTCGTAAGGGATGATCGTTGACGATCATTGACACATAAGGTGACTGAACGGAAAGGGAAGATGCAAAAACAAGCGAATACCGTCAACATTTCTCGTAAGAAGTCGGGACGTAATCAGTCTGTTGACAACATGTTCCCTATGATGCGAAAAGGTGGAACTAAGTTTGTTGTTGAAAGGGCGAACCCGGGGTCTTCAACACAGGACCTGAATTCACCTTGCCGTTATTATCAGCACCCTAACGGAATGTTAGGGTTGGGTGATTGTATCAAATGGATGCAGTCTTTACCGTCTGAATCGGTCGATCTTGTTTTTGCCGATCCTCCTTACAACCTCAAAAAAGCAGATTGGGATTGTTTTGAAAGTCACTGTCAATACGTTGATTGGTCGCTTTTGTGGATTCAAGAAGCATCACGTTTGCTCAAACCGGACGGAACACTTTATGTTTGCGGGTTTTCAGAGATCATCGCTGATTTGAAATTGCCCGCAATGAAATTTTTCAAAGCATGTCGTTGGATTATCTGGCATTATAAGAACAAAGCCAATTTGGGGAATGATTGGGGCCGATCTCACGAAAGTATTTTACATTTTCGAAAGGGCAGGAAGCCCCGATTTAACATCGATTTGGTCCGTATTCCCTATTCTGAACATACACTTAAGTATCCCTCACATCCTCAAGCCGAATCCAGTCAATACGGTCGGGATAAAGGAAAAAGTCCTGTTTGGGAACCGAATCCAAATGGGGCAAAACCGAAAGATGTTATTGAAATTCCGACAACGTGCAACGGGATGCACGAAAAGACCCCTCATCCAACCCAAAAACCCGAAGAGCTTCTTCGGCGTATTATTCTGGCGTCTTCAAATGAGGGCGATGTCATTTTAGACCCTTTTCTGGGATCAGGGACGACGGTTGTTTGTGCGGAACAACTGAATCGCAAATGGTTGGGGTGTGACACATCTTCCGAATACTTGAACTGGGCAATTGAACGAATCGAGTTGGTCGAGGACTGGTCGATTGAACAATGGATTTCGTATGATTTTGACAACCTCAAACGGCGCAATTCTATCCGATGATACTCCGGCAATTGTGTGATTGGGCGACCAACAAGTCAAGGTTTTCGACATTGCAAGCGTATTATGAGTTTGCGGATGCTTTTCTGAATTTTCTCCCAAACAATTATCAGGCCCGAATTGTCTCACGCAATGAAAACCATTATTGCTTTTATCAATACACGGAAGAAGCTCAGTATCAGATCACTCGTCCGGTCAACTGTCAGTTGATGATGAATGAAAAGGAATTAAGGACGTTTTTTCCTGTATTTCGGCAATTGCTGCATGACATCAGCAGGATGCGAAGTCTTTCCCAAGATGAACGAAAAAACATTAACCGCCTGATTTACACATTGCAACAGTCAATTGGGGCGGTTCTTGATGCTCTTCCAACCGGAAAATCAAACACCGCACGAAAAATTAACGGCGACTTATTTGAACGGTTGATCCTTTATGTGTTTCAGGAATTGCGGCGGAATGAATTGCAACTGGATGTAGGACCGAAAGTAATTCAGGTCCCGGTTTGTGAGGAACAAAAGGTTTTGTTCACTATGAGTTATCAACATGATTTGGTCTTTGAACAAGACGGAGAAGTTCGTCTGATTGGATCGGTCAAAACATCAAGCAAGGACCGGTTGGACAAGATTTTTGTTGATAAGTTTTTGTACAACCGGTTGACGGACACCCAAATTCCGCATATTGCGGTGTTTCTCAATGATGTACAACGGAAAAAAACGAGAAATGAAAATGAGTTCGGGGTCAATTCAACCTTTCTGCCCGGTCACTTCAAGGGATACACGATTAAATTGAATCCGCTTGACGGTGTTTATTATTGCGACATTCGTCCTGATATGCAGACAGACTCCCTCTTGAACAAACATATTCAAACATTCGACTGTTTGATCTGTGAGGATTTATGGGAGTTTCTGTCCACTTAAGATGTAAACCGTAAACCGTTGTTGACTTAAACCGTTGTTGACTTAAAGACGGTTTTGAGGGCGGAGATGAAATCGGGGGACGTTCCGCAACAACCCCCAACAAAATCGGCTCCTGCTTCAACCAGCTCCTTCGCCTTCTCCGCAAATAATTCCGGCGTTTGTCGATATAACGTCTTCCCCTCAACCATTTCGGGCAACCCGGCATTCGCTTTCATCCAAAGAGGAACAGATGAAACCTGCTTCATCCGTTCGCAAATCGGGATGAATCCGTCGATCCCCTGTCCGCAATTCGCCCCAATCACGTCCGCGCCCGCTTCACTTAACGTCGCAACCGCCTGTTCAGGTGTCGTCCCCATCATCGTGCGGTCCTTGTTCTTGCCCGCATCAAAAACCATACTCACAACAACCGGCAATCCTGTTGATTTGGCTGCTTTAAGGGCAAGTAACGCTTCTTGCAAATCACTCATCGTTTCGATCACGATTCCGTCCGCTTCTGCTTGCGCAATCGCTCGCGCTTGCTCAAAAAAAGCACTCTCCATCTCTTCAGGTGTCGTTGTGCCCGAAATAAGCAAAATGCCGGTCGGCCCCATTGAACCAAAAACCTTTGCCCGACCTTCTGCCCCTTTTCGGGCCAACATGACACCAGCTTGTGTGATTTCAGCAACTTTGTCCTGAAATCCATATCGTGCAAGGACAAATCGGGTCGAACCAAACGTGTTCGTTAGAATGATTTGACTTCCGGCGTCGACATACGCTCTTGCAACATCGGCAACCGCTTCTGGATTGGAAAGGTTCCAA
The DNA here is from genome assembly GCA_051660685.1 of Thermoguttaceae bacterium. Classification (GTDB taxonomy): domain Bacteria; phylum Planctomycetota; class Planctomycetia; order Pirellulales; family Thermoguttaceae; genus JAVBSX01. The sequence continues at coordinate 60,831 of JBOFQB010000051.1, forward strand.
AGATCAGGGTGCAAACCGACTTCCAGCCCGCGAAGTTGAAGTTGTGTTCCAAGTCCTCCATCCAAAAGGACAGGACGATCCGTAAGACATTGTTCAAGTGTTGGGTGCATTTTTTGAGAAGGTAGAAGGTAGGAGGTAGGAGTGAGGAGTGAGGAGTGAACTGGGAACTGGAGTACGAAACGATTCGGCTTTTTGAATGAATGTTCAACCGAATTATCGCACAACAGATCGTTGTTGCAACCAGGTTGCGATTAAATCAACACAACGGTCTGTTTGTTCGTCCGTTCCAACGCTGATTCGCAAACCGTCTCCCCAACCGGGATAATTCATATAGCGAACCAGAATACCATTTTCTTTCAAAGACTCATAAATCGGTTTCAACGGAATATCAGGATGTGTGTTCCATGTGAAATTGGCGAAACTGGGGGGGACGGTAAAACCGAGATCAATCATTCGTTGACGCAATCGATTTCGGGTTGCAACGATTTTGCGACGATTCTCATCCAACCATTCTTGGTCGGCAATTGCGGCTGTTGCGCCCGCGATTGACAATGTGTCACAATTGTAAGAGTCTTTTACTTTCAGCAGATTTTCGATCAAGGAAGGTTGGGCAACAAGAAAGCCAAATCGTAAACCGGCGAGAGCATACGATTTGCTCAATGTCCGCAAAACAATCAGTTTCTCGCATTTTTTGATAAGGGGTATACAGCTGATTTCGGCGAAATCGGCGTATGCTTCATCGACGACCAAAGGACAGGGGAGTTCCTGAGCAAGTCGCAGAATCTGTTCGGGGGGGATGATCGTCCCGGACGGAGAATTAGGATTCGGCAAAAAGACCAAACGTAACCGTTCAGATCGGGCCAATTCTCCCGGTTTCAAAAGAGAGGTCGGGTTTTCTCCAAATCGCGGCGTCAAGGTCCAATCAGGATTAAAATGGACCAACTCAGCATACGCTCCTTGCAATTCGGCAAGTGTTCGATAAAGAATATAGGAAGGATAGGGAAGACGGAGAAGTTCTTTTTCGCCGACAAAACTCCGAGTCAAAATCGTCAGCAGATCATCACTGCCGTTTCCACACAGAATCCAACTGGGGTCAACGTTGAAACAACGGGCTGCTTCTTCCCGAAATGTGGTTGCAACCGGGTCGGGATAACGGGACAGACCATTTTGACAAACCCGGGCAATCGCTTCATAGACGCTTTCACTTGCTCTGTACGGATTCTCATTCGTGTTGAGCTTGATCCCCTCGTTTCCCCGGGGTTGCTCTCCCGGTTCATATCCCCTCATTGCGGCAATTTCGGCTCTAATGTGCATTATTCGTCTCCCGCTTGATTATTTGTTGCATACCCCACATTGTGAGTTGTGTATCATTTTGCTGTATCAAAATGATACAGGTGTAAACGAATCATACCTTTGTCAAAGCGGTGTACCGTCAAAAAAATGTCCTAAAACAGAAAATCTGGCAACGAATTAAAAACCTTTGCTCTGTTTTACTACAGTTTTTTTCCTTGAGAACACCTCGAATCATTCACTGTTCCAAAACACAGACTCTGTAAAAAACGGTATTTGCGAGTCGCTTTTTCATTTCATACGAACAAATAGAGATGCCCTTTGATGTCGTACTCAGGATCAAAAAAAATAAAATCCAAAGAGATTGGCATGAAAAATGTGCGTACATCAATCTGTATTGTATCACGGATTGAATGTTACACAACTGGATACCGAATCATCCTAGAGATGTAAAGGACATAAAGATGGGGCCTTATTTCGATTATCTCGACGGTCGGTCACTTGAACCTGAGTTCGAGGAAGATCACTGTCTACGTCGAAATGAGGGGACATTTCCCAATGTTTCTCTGGTTGAAGAAGCAGAAGAAATGGAGGAGGAAGAGTTGGTGTCTCTGAACCGGGAAGATAGGTTGAGTGTTCATTGTGGTGAAAACGGAGAAGGAGACCGTTTGGACCCAACTGGGGAACACGAGCAACCGCAGAAAGGTGATGAGATAAGGGTCTATCTTCAGGATATGTCCTTTTACCCCTTGCTCAAAGGTAAAGAAGAGACCCGGTTGATTGCCGATGTCTGTCAAACACGTCGTCTGTTTCGTCAACTCATTTTGGGTCGGGACTACTTCTTACGAGAGGTTGTCAAAATGTTTGACGCCTACATCGCGGGGAAGGTACGATTCGACCTTGTTTGTGAAGTGTCGACCTCGGATCGAAAGGAGAAAGAGCGGGTTCTTGCGCTGCTTGCTCCTCATTTGAAGACATTGAAGGAAATAATACGCCGAAATCGGAAAGATTTTTTGCAAGCGATTCACAAATCTCAGACGCGAGAAGAAAGAAAAGCAGCTTGGAAACGGGTTTTGGAACGTCGAAGACGTGCTGTACGGCTGATTGACGAGCTTGATTTCCGGTTTGAGCAGTTGCAGCAGTCGCAGGAAAAATTGCGCGGCTGTTATGAGAAGATGTTGCGGTTACGCCATATTATTGAACAGCTCAAAAAATCAGGTGTTGACAATGCTGATGTGACAACAGGAGATTTCCGCCCCCTAAAGACAGGACAAAGAGTTCGGACAAGTGAAACGGTTCAGACTGTTGAAGCATTGACCAGAAAATACAAGAAGATGTTGTCGCGTCTTGTTCGGGCAACTTCGGAAACGCCGGGAACACTGAGTCGTTATTTTATTCGGGGCGAACGACGACATCAGGAATATTGCGAGAAGAAAAACCTGTTTTGTGCGAGCAACCTCAGATTGGTTGTTTCGATTGCAAAACGATATAAAAGTAGTGGTCTGAGTTTGCTCGATTTGATTCAGGAAGGGAATGCGGGCCTTTTAAGGGCGATTGAAAAGTTTGACAATCGTCGAGGATTCCGATTTTCAACGTATGCAACATGGTGGATTCGGCAGACAATTATGCGTTCGATTTTGAATTTTGGTCGAACGATCCGAATTCCGGCTCACATGCAGGAGACAGTTCGGCGTATTCGGGCGGTTTCGCGGGGAATTCGTTCGTCCAAAGGGACTTCGGCTTCAATCGGCGACCTTGCAGAAGCAGTTGGGTTGAGCAGTCGGGATGTGCGTAATGCGCTGAGAGTTGGCGTCGAACCTGTCTCGTTGGATGTTTTAGCCGATTTGGATTATCACGGAACCTTTTCAGAGTATCTGATTGATCGTCGGGGGGAAGACCCTTTGAATCGGTTGAGTGTTGAGGCATTTCGGGCAAAAGTCGAGGTCTTGTTAGAAGACTTGAGTTTTAGAGAACGTGAGGTAATCCGTTTGAGGTATGGTCTCACGAAAGAGGGATACATCTACACCTTGGATGATGTAGGAAGGATGTTTTCAATCACTCGGGAACGAGTTCGTCAGATTGAAGCAAAAGCAGTACGCAAACTGCGACATCCTGTTCGTTCCAAACAGTTGAGGGGGTTTCTCGATTCAACGATTGAGGCGGGGAATTCACGAACGACGGACCGATAAACCTTGCCGAATCATTGCGGGTTTTAAGGTAAGGAGCGAAGAGGACGAAAAATTTTGGCAATTTGCGGACAAGTTGGTTTCAGACTGACACATAAATGTCGCTCCCGGGTTCGATAATAACGCCGTATAAGGAGGATTTGTCCCCTTATGCGGCGTTTTCCTTGCCCGAAAGGATATTGGAAGGAGAGTAGGGAGAAGTGGGGGGCAGTTCTTCCGAAATCCTTCTTTTGTAACCTGACTCACGAAATCCCTTTTTGCTTTCTTTACCCCGATCTGTTTTCATTTTTGTTTGCACTTTTGTTGTCAATTCTGTTTTCAATTCTGTTTTCGCTTTTGTTTTCCTTTACAAATGGTTGACATTATGATGTTGGGAGAGACGCCAAAATTGGTGATTATCGAATCGCGGCGATTGATTACGGACACCTTAAAAGCAGCTTTTTTGCAGAACAACCAGTTTTCTTCTGTCTTTGTCGCGGATTCGGGACCGGATGCTCTTCGATTTGTTCAACGGGAAAGGTCGGTGATTTACCTGATTTGCGGGCAATCTTATCCAAGCGCACGTCAAATCACCCGGGTTATTCAACAAACGCAATCGGATTGCACGTTGGTCCTCCTCGATCATCTGTCCCGACAAACGGTTCCTTTACTTGCAAGAAAAACCGAAATACACGGATACTGGACGTATGACGACACGGTGAATGCAATTGCAACCGGTTTGATTGAAGCAGCAAACCGGCGAAAATCGTTGTCTCCCCTTGTCAAAGAAAAAATTCGGCATGAAAATGGTCGAATCGTTTTGAATGGAATACCGGTTCATGATCTGGATTTATTGACGGATCGGGAAATGCAGCTTTTACAGCGGATTGCAAAAGGTTATTCTCTCGACGATTGTGCCCTTTTGTTGGGTATTGCTCGCAAATCCGTTCAGAATCTTCTCGAACGGTTAATGAGAAAGCTGAATATTCATTCCAACGTTCAACTGTTATGGTGTGCGATTCGACATGGATTAACCGAGATGTAGAAGAAGAGCGGGCAAGCTAACAAGTTTGATTGCAAACGGGCCTAAACGATGACAGGCGGTAATGGAGCGACCAACGGGAACGGAATTACGCTTGATTTGCGATTTATTTGAGCGTAATTCCGAAAATTCTGCGAATTTTCTCCATTACCGCCTTCCATTTTTATCTAACTCGGAAACTTGTTAGCACTCTGCCCCTATTCCCTAATCCCCCCCCCATATGTCCGAACTTTATGATGTCATTGTTGTTGGAGCTGGTCACGCCGGGGTTGAAGCAGCTCTTGCATCCGCCCGATTGGGCGCAAAAACCCTTCTGTTGACCTCGAATCTTGACACCATTGCCCAGATGAGTTGCAATCCGGCAATCGGCGGAGTCGGCAAAGGTCACATCGTCCGGGAAATCGACGCCCTTGGGGGAATTATGGGTCGGGCAATTGACGATTGCGGCATCCAGTTTCGTATGCTGAATCGCCGAAAAGGTCCGGCAATGCAGGGACCGCGAGCGCAAGCGGACAAAAGGGCTTATCAGGATTTCATCAAGCAGGTTTTAGAGAATCAACCGAATCTGTTCTTGCGACAGGAACAGGTGATTGGAGTTGAACAGGCGGATTCTAGGTCTTTGTCCGTCCGTTGCCGACTTGCTGATCGGGTTTATACAGCACAATCCGTCGTTCTCTGTTGCGGAACATTTATGGAGGGGATGCTTCATTTTGGACCGTCGATGATTTCAGGTGGTCGTGCAGGAGAACCGTCTGCCGAAAAAATCAGCGATTCTCTTCGCCAATTGGGAATCGAGCTAAAACGGTTCAAGACGGGAACACCTCCCCGAATCAATTCTCGGAGTATCGATTTTTCCGGTTTGGTCGAACATTTGGGGGATGTGGACCCTCAACCGTTCTCGTTTATGAATCGGTCAATCAACGTCGAGCAAATTCCTTGTTGGATGACTTACACCAATCCCGGATTGCATGAGTTTTTACGGTCCAACCTTGAATTGGCTCCTATGTATTCCGGCCAAATCCAGTCAACCGGTCCCCGATACTGTCCCTCGATTGAATCGAAGATTGAACGTTTTTCGGACAAGGAGCGACATCAGCTCTATTTGGAGCCGGAAGGACGCAAAACCAATGAAATTTACATTAACGGTCTTTCAACGAGTTTTCCGCGAGAAATTCAGGAGCAAATGGTCCGAATGATTGCCGGTCTGGAAAAGGCGGAAATCATGCGTTATGCGTATGCAATTGAATATGATTATGCCCCGCCCGATCAGTTGACGCTCACTCTTGAGACGAAAAAAGTGCCTGGTCTTTTTCTTGCGGGTCAGATTAACGGGACAACGGGATATGAGGAAGCGGGCGCACTTGGTTTGATTGCGGGAACAAATGCGGCACTCCAAGTTGCGGGGTTGGAACCGCTTGTGTTGCGTCGGGACGAATCGTATATCGGGGTGATGATTGATGATCTTATAACCCGGGGTGTTGACGAGCCGTATCGAATGTTTACCAGTCGGGCCGAATACCGTCTTTTGTTGCGACAAGACAATGCGGATCGTCGTTTGACGCCGCTTGGACATCGAATTGGTTTGGTCGATTCCCGACGTTGGGACCGGTTGTCGCAGAAAGAGTCGGAAATCGCCCGAATAACGCGATTGTTGGAGAAAACGAATGATGCACATGGTTCCATGCTCAAGTTTTTGCGACGACCTGAAACAACTTGGTTGAACATGGTTGAGCGGGTTCCTGAATTGGAAGGGGTTGAGCGTGAAATAGCCGAGCAGGTCGAGACGGACACGAAATACTGCGGTTACATTGAGCGACAGAAGCAGGAGATTGAGCGAACGAATAAGATGCAGGAACGTCGGATTCCGGCTGCAACGGATTTTGGTTCAATGGTGCATCTCCGCGCTGAAGCGCGGGAAAAATTCGCCCGGATTCAACCGGTTGATTTAGCGCAAGCGTCCCGAATGAGCGGAATCACCCCGGCCGACCTAACCGTCCTCGCAATGTACCTCGAAGAAGGAAGAAAGTAGGGGATAGGGGCAATGCACTATTTTAGGTGAAATAGGCAGATTGCATACATTGCGAATTGTCAGGTCCTAACGCTTTACATCACAAAACGACATTTCCCGAATGTCGTAGACATTCCGTTATGGTAGAAAACGAATTGCGCCTAAATTCCAACTCCGTCGGAGTTGCGTTATGGTCATTCCGCGATATTTAACCATAATGGACCCCGACAGGGTTCGCAATGATTTTTGACGTTTTCTACCATTCTGAAGTCCCGAACGGGAAAGGGAAAATTCCTGTTTTTCAATGAGGGCCAATTGATTAACTTTGTAAAGGAAAGACGAGGGTGATAAGACAGCACTCTTGAAAAAAGGGACGTTTGGGGTATACTCGTCTCTTTGTTTTTCTCTGCAAAATCTCAATATGACGTAAAAGAGTCTGCCGATCTGTTTTTTCGCAGTCTCCCCCGCCCCTTTGGATTCATGTAATCAACAAAGTGTGTGTTTTCGATCCCTCATTTTTGTCGTTTGGAAAAACACAGGTTATTGACGAACGGAAGTATACCCTAAGATGCCCGCTTTTGAACAACGTGTCCAACTGATTCAACAATTACATCGCTCTCCCAAACAACTTGTGCTTGCGAGTTCAGGAGGAGGAAGTCTCGCAATAAGCGATTTGTTGACCGTTCCTGGAGCATCTCAAACATTAATTGAAGCTCATGTTCCGTATTCTGCGGAATCGGTTGCCCGATTCATTGGAAGTGCGCCTGTTCATTATTGCTCTTCTCAGACAGCCCGACAATTGGCAATGACCTGTTTCAAACGGGGACAGTCCAATGCTGAAAATCGGGCGTTCCTTCTTGACCGTAATCCGTCTGAAGAGCAGGACCGTCCGCTTTTTCGACACCAACAGGTTGCGGAACAACAACAAGAACAACAACAGGGAGGAGGACTGCGTGAAGGTTCTGAGGATCAAGACCCCTTGATTCCCCTTGTCCCCTCCTACCATGAAAAAAAATGGTTGTCAAACCTCATTGGAATCGGTTGTTCTGCATCTCTTGCGTCCAACCGACCCAAACTGGGAGAACATCGCTTTCATGTTGCAATTCAGACGTATGATCGAACAAGCGAATGTTTTTTGACGTTGCACAAGGGGGCGAGGACCCGATTCGAGGAAGAACGCCTTGTTGCCGATTGCATTTTGCAGCAGATTGCACTTGCAGCGCAACTGAATGTTTCGTTTGAGCCCGAATTGCTCCCTGAAGAACATCTGGAAACGCAAACATTGGTTGCAAACGAATCTTGGATCGAGTTGCTTTTTGGAAATGGTTCTGCGGTTCTGCACATTGACGGAAAACAGTATTGTTTACGTCGATTTGGTGATTCGGGACGACCAACGATTTCGGTTGATCACCCCCAATCCCCTGAAGTCGAGTACATGCAGCATCTTTTCGCGGGTTCCTTTGACCCGTTTCATCGAGGACATTTGCGGATGCTTGAGTTGGCGCAAGAACATCTTTCAGGGATTGTTGCCCTTGAAATGACGGTTCAAAATGTTGATAAACCCCCGTTGGATTATCGTGAAATGGAATTGCGACTTGCCCAAATAGAACGGGTTCGTCCGGGACAAGCGATTTGGTTGACGCAAACGCCGCGATTTGTTGATAAGGCCCGATTGTTTCCCAACTCGACGTTTATTGTTGGGGCGGATACATTACGACGAATTGGTCAGCAAACGTATTATGGGAACAATCATGGAGTGATGATGGACGTTTTGCGTCAGATCACTTACTGTCGTTGCCGTTTTCTGGTTTTTGCCCGACGAACAAACGGCAACGTAGAGAATTTGCAATCATTGCATATTCCCGACATATTGCGGAGTTTGTGCGACTCGATCTCTGAAGAGGAGTTTTGCGAAGACATTTCATCTCGGGAAATCAGAGCCGCATTGCTTTACCGATAATGAATAAGCCGATTTTTGGAACGTGTTGTGTGAACGTCGCCGCTTATACGGCAAGGTGTTGTCGTTTCGTTAGACGATTCTATTGTCGTTCATACGAATTGTTAAACCGATTTTAACAGAGGTGTCCCCTCGATTTTATAGATAATTTTATACATAACTGGAAAGGAAACATATCATGAATTTTCAAACTTACTTCAAACAATATCCTGATTCGTTTGGGCGTTTTGGCGAACACGGCGGGGCCTATCTCCCCCCCGAATTGGTTGAAGCGTTTCAGGAAGTCTATATCGCTTATCAAACGATTTGTCAGTCCGCGCAGTTTATTAACGAATTGCGACGAATTCGTCGGGAATTTCAAGGACGACCAACTCCGGTTTATCATTGCGAACGGTTGTCGGGACGATATGGGTTATGTCAGATTTATTTGAAGCGGGAAGACCTGAATCATACAGGCGCACACAAGTTGAATCACTGTATGGGAGAAGGTCTTCTTGCGAAATACATGGGCAAGAAGAAACTGATTGCCGAGACAGGGGCGGGGCAACATGGTGTTGCGCTTGCAACAGCAGCCGCTTTTTTTGGATTGGAATGTGAGATTCATATGGGCGAGGTTGACATTGCGAAACAGGCTCCGAATGTTGCGAGGATGAAAATACTCGGGACCAAAGTCGTTCCCGTTTCTCACGGATTGAAAACACTCAAAGAAGCGGTCGATTCTGCGTTTGAATCGTACATGCAGTCGTATAAAGACTCGATTTACTGTATCGGTTCGGTCGTCGGTCCGCATCCTTTCCCGATGATGGTCCGCGATTTTCAAATGTGTGTTGGAATTGAAGCAAGAGAGCAGTTTTTGGAGATGACGGGACATCTTCCTGATGCTGCTTGTGCTTGTGTTGGGGGGGGGAGTAATGCAATGGGGCTATTCTCAGGTTTTCTGAACGATCCCGTTGATCTCTACGGTGTTGAACCGCAAGGAAAGGGGACCGGGTTGGGGCAACATGCGGCGTCGATGAAATACGGCAAAAAGGGCATCTTGCACGGTTTTGAAAGTTATCTGTTGCAGGATGAACAAGGAGAACCGGCTCCTGTTCATTCCGTTGCAAGTGGTCTGGATTATCCCTCAGTTGGGCCGGAACATGCGTTTCTCAAAGATGAAGGTCGGGTTCAGTATGATTCGATTTTGGACGAAGAAGCAATTCGGGCGTTTTTCCAACTGTCGAGATTTGAAGGGATTATTCCCGCTCTTGAGAGTGCTCACGCCGTTGCATTTGCCCTGAAATGGGCCAAAGAAAACAAAACCGGCTCCATTCTGGTCAATTGTAGTGGACGTGGAGATAAAGACCTCGATTACGTTGTCGAGCATTACGGTTTTGGTGAAAAATACTGTGATGTCTGAGACCTTGAGTGAACCGGTCTCCCTGCAAAATAGGGGAGATCGGGCTCTTTTAAGAGGTCTTGGAATGTCGGTTTGCATTGTCCAACCCTTTTGACTCTTTTCAGTACGGAGTAATAGAGTCGTAGAAATACATACAGAGCAATACAGAGATATGTCAACATTAGAAGCGGGATTGCCGGAATTATTGGGAACACCGACTGTTTCAGATTTGGGCTTGAACCCGGTTTTGCAATCAGGAACTGGGTTTGGGTCAGACGTTGCTGATTTTGGACCGGAGGAGATGGGGGACGAACCGGGTTTGGAGCAGGAACTGGTTTCGTTAGGATATACGCCCGAACAGATTGAGCGGGTGATTGACTATTATGGCGCAAAGATACAAGAAGCGATTGACGATAATCAATGGATTGAGGTGAAGGACCTTGACGCATTTGGCGAGGAGTTAATTCGGGGAATACGAGCAAGGTATTATGAGCGACACCAGAAGGAGATGGTATGAGTCTCATTCTGGATGTCTTTGAACAGGCAAAACGGGACGCAGAATTGATTGGCGATTACATAGCGGACCGAAACTCGTCTGCTGCAATTCGGTTTGCCCTTGCAATTCCCAAAACTTTTGAATTGTTATGCCAAATGCCGAAAATTGGAGATCGGGTTCCGAAACATCCGGGAATCCGAATGAGGCGGGTTGTCGGATTTGGCAATTATCTCGTCTTTTACCGTTTGGTTGACAACACGTTGCAGGTTTTGAGAATACTGCATGGAGCAAGAAATGTCGCAGATTTGTTGACCGAACCAAAATAAACACGGAGAAAATCGAACATGTCAACATTAGAAGCGGGATTGCCGGAATTATTGGGAACACCGACTGTTTCAGATTTGGGATTGAACCCGGTTTTGCAATCAGGAACTGGGTTTGGGTCAGACGTTGCTGATTTTGGACCGGACGAGATGGGGGAAGAACCGGGTTTGGAACAGGAACTGGTTTCGTTAGGATATACGCCCGAACAGATTGAGCGGGTGATTGACTATTATGGCGCAAAGATACAAGAAGCGATTGACGATAATCAATGGATTGAGGTGAAGGACCTTGACGCATTTTTTGGGGAGATCGTTCGAGAGATTGAGGAAGAACACCATCTCCGATTATGTCGCAGGTCTGAAGGAGCACCTGTATGAAAGTGGAATGGACCGTCAATGCTCGATTGGACATCAAGGAAATTGGTTTGTACTTTGCCGAACGAAGTCTTGTAACATCACGACGATTTACGGACGCTTTGTACCGAACAGCCCAATTGTTATGCCAAATGCCAAAAATTGGAGATCGGGTTCCGAAACATCCGGGAATCCGAATGAGGCGGGTTGTCGGATTTGGCAATTATCTCGTCTTTTACCGTTTGGTTGACAACACGTTGCAGGTTTTGAGAATACTGCATGGAGCGAGAAATGTCGTAGATTTGTTGACCGAACCAAAATAAACACGGAGAAAATCGAACATGTCAACATTAGAAGTGGGATTGCCGGAATTATTGGGAACACCGACTGTATCGGATTTGGGATTGAACCCGATTTTGCAATCAGGAACCGGGTTTGGGTCAGACGTTGCTGATTTTGGACCGGACGAGATGGGGGACGAACCGGGTTTGGAACAGGAACTGGTTTCGTTAGGATATACGCCCGAACAGATTGAGCGGGTGATTGACTATTATGGGGCAAAGATACAAGAAGCGATTGACGATAATCAATGGATTGAATGTCAACCGGGTTTTTGTACAAGAGAGCATTTGAAATGGTTGAAACAACACCCGATTGGTAATTTGATAACAGATGGGGCTGATGTATGAAACGTCTGTCCTATTTTCTGACGGACCGAGCGTATGCAGACATGTACGCGATCTGGCAGTATTTGGTTGAAAAAAGTGTCCGGGCATCTGAACGATTTATGACTGCCCTTGATCGAACCTTTGAATTGTTATGCCAAATGCCAAAAATTGGAGATCGGGTTCCGAAGCACCCGGGAATCCGAATGAGGCGGGTTGTCGGATTTGGCAATTATCTCGTCTTTTACCGTTTGGTTGACAACACGTTGCAGGTTTTGAGAATACTGCATGGAGCAAGAAATGTCGTAGATTTGTTGACGGACTGAATTTTGAGTATCAACGGAGTAGGTTGGATGAAGAAAAAGGAGAATTGGCAAACGCACTTTGGTATGGTCCTTGCCGTGATTGGAAGTGCAGTCGGACTTGGAAATTTTCTGCGATTTCCCGGACAAGCGGCTCTTTGCGGGGGAGGACCCTTTATGCTCCCCTACTTTCTCTCTCTCCTCATTCTCGGTTTGCCCCTTGCTTGGGTTGAATGGACTCTTGGACGATTCGGCGGAAAACATGGTTACAATTCCGTCCCCGGAATCCTCTATTGTTCCGTCAAATCACGAACCGCTGCTTACTTCGGCACTCTCGGGGTCGCTGTCCCCTTTCTTATCTTCGCCTACTACATCCTTATTGAAGGTTGGTGTCTGATCTACGCAATTCGGTATGCACAAGGTCTCATGAATCTCGGTTCTCAAGCCGAATACGGGACACTCTTCGCCGATACGGTTGGAATCGTTGCAAATGGTTCCGCCTTGAAAAATCCCTGGACTTCCCCCATTATTCTCTGTACCCTCTTCTGTTTCTGCTTTAACTTCTTCCTCATTTATCGCGGCATCTCCAAAGGTATTGAATGGTTCTGCAAATGGGCCCTCCCCGCCCTCTTCCTCTGTTCTCTCATCATTCTCCTGCGTGTTGCAACACTTGGAAACCCGACAGGAGAGGTCGGACAGAGTTTTTGGGACGGTCTGATATTTATGTGGAATCCAATCCGTCCTGACGAAACAATTTGGGAGACCTATTCTAACCCTCAACTTTGGTTGGCCGCTTCTGGTCAAGTCTTTTTCTCGCTCTCCGTCGGATTCGGCCTCATTATAACTTACGCCAGTTATGCAAAAGCCGAAGATGACGTTGCACGAGCCGGTTTGACCGCCGTTTTCGGCAATTCCTTCTGCGAAGTCGTCTTTGGCGGAATGATGATCGTCCCTGCTGCAATCATGTTCCTCGGTCCAACCGCTCTCAACAAAGAAACATTAGGCAGTTCTTTCACTCTGGGGTTTCAGACCTTACCGAGTGTTTTTGAACAAATGCACTTCGGCCAGTTTTTCGGCTTTATGTTCTTCTTTCTCCTCTTTCTCGCTGCTGTTACAAGCTCTATTTCCATGCTCCAACCGAGTATCGCCCTGTTGCAGGAAGGTTTGGGGTTGGGACGCAAACGAAGTGTCCTTCTTCTTGCATCTCTCATGTCGGTTGCGGCCCTTTTTGTCCTGTACTTTTCCGAAAATTTACTCGCAATGGACACCATTGACTTTTGGACCGCCAACTTTTTCGTCTGTCTCATGGGCGCAGCCCAAATTTTCTTTTTTAGCTGGATATTCGGTGTCGAACGTGGTATGGACGAACTCCGTCAGGGCGCAAGTTTTCATGTCCCGGCGTTCATTGGATTCATCAAGAAATATGTGACTCCCCTTTTTATGCTGTTGATTCTTCTGTGCAGCATTTATCAATCCATGTTTGAGCGTCTCGTACAGATCATCTCCAACGAAACCGTCCTGCTCTCGGTCGGGGTCATTCTATTGTTTAACCTCTTTTTCCTTATTGTGACGCACTATTCCCTGAAACGTTGGGAAAAACGGGAGCAAAACGAACCTCCTCACAACGAGCGAGCCTGAATACTCACGATCAATCCGTTTTTTCTCCAAACTTGTTAGCTGATTCCCCCAAAGTGAACCCCCTCTGTTGTAATCGGGTTGGGCTTTAACGTCTACTGCGCGTTGTCAAGATGTTAAGGTTGACTCGCATTGAAAACTCTTGCTTTTCTCGCCAGTTTGCTAACAAGTTTGGTACAAACGGTTCTCAACTGTTTTGAGAACAATCAATATCAGCCGGAAAGGAGCGACCGACAGGGAGCGTATTGACGGTCAAATGATGGTCTAAAACACCCCAAATTGTCCAGATTCACAAACAAACCGTCAATGCGCCGGAATACCGGCTCCTTTCCGGCTTTTATTTTTTCGGTTTGCCGCAAAACTTATTAGCAGACTGTTTTTCTCGCAAAGTAAGCAAGACAACTGTTGTTTAATGACCACGCAAAGTATACAATCTTCGTGTAATCGGTTGGGAAACCTCTGTTGGTCGAAATAACCTCAATCGAGCGACGTTTTTTTCAGTTCTTCACCTCATCCCTACACCCTTTGGAGATACCTGTATGGAAATGGAAAATGCCCCACGTTGTCATTGTTGTCCTCCCCCCCTCACGCAACCCTCAGAAAAAGACTTCACCTTAAATCGTCGTTCCTTTTTGGGCGGATCCGCCCTTGCCGGAACTGTTTTGGGCGGTCTCTCCTGGACTTCCGTCTTGCAAGGAGCGTCCTCTCCCGCAATTCCAATGCCGCAACCGCGAAATCCGCTTGTTGTCAAGCCGATTCTCGTCCATGATCTCCCCCAACGTCAAGAAGGTACAACCTGGCGCAACTGGGGAGGGGTCGATTCCAAAGAAGCGGCCCAAGAAGAAGTTGCACGAATCACCAAAGAATTGGCCGGAATCAAAAACAAAGCCGATTTTCCCGTTGAATTTATGGAGGTGACTGCAACAACGGATATGGGGCCTATGCAGGATCATCCCGATGTTAAAGCAGCCGATCTCCTGATTGTTTACGGAGCAGGTGCTGCAATTGACCCGCTAAAACATATTGAGAAAGATGCGATTATTTTTCAACGTTGGAAAAGTGGTCCCGTTTATCTGCAATATGAAATCGTTTCCCCGCGTTTTCTGCGTCAACATACCGACACTCAAAAAGTCCCGCATATTCTTCCTGAAGATGTTGTGACCGATTCTCTGGACGAATTGACTTGGAGATTGCGTGCTCTTTGCGGTTTGAAAAACACGAAAAACGCCAAAATCATTACAATCGGCGGAGCAGGAGGTTGGGCCCAACCGGACGGTGTTGTTCCGAAACTGGTTGAGAAGGTTTGGGGATTTCAACTGCATGACATTTCCTATGATGAATTGGGGAAACTGATTCAAGCGGCGTCCGAGAATACGGAAACAGTTGCGCTTGCAAAAAGCAGGGCAACAGCGTATCTCAAACAGCCGCATACGAAACTGGAGACGAAACCGGAATTTGTCGAACGTTGTTTCGTGCTCGATCAGGTTTTCCGTTCCATTCTGCAAGAATCCGGTTGTCGGAACATGACAATCAACGCTTGTATGGGAACAATCATGCAGTATGCAAAAACAGCAGCCTGTTTGACACTCAGTCTCCTCAATGATGACGGTTATCTCGCTTTTTGTGAATCCGACTTCGTTGTCATTCCGTCCGGCGTTCTGCTCGCTAATATTGCTAATAAACCGGTCTTTTTGAACGATCCAACGTATCCTTACGATCAGATCATCACGCTTGCTCATTGCACAAGTCCGCGAAAAATGGACGGTAAAAAACTCGAAAAGGCCCGAATCGTCACGCATTTCGAGTCTGATTACGGAGCATCGCCTAAAGTCGATTATCCGAACGGAACGATTTGTACCAACATTGCCCCGGATTTCCTGTCCCGACGTTGGGTCGGTCTCCTCGGAGAAGTTGTCGATTCACCTTTTCGTCCCATTTGCCGAACTCAAATTGACATTCGGTACAAGTGTCCTTCTCAATTAGTCGCCGAAAGAATGCCCGGTTTTCATTGGATGTTCTCTTACGGTGATTACATGAAAGAGTTGGGGTACGCACTTCGTCGGGTTGGTATAGAATGGGACAATCTCGACACCGTTTAACCGCGATACAACAAAGAGGAGGTAGGAGTTAGGGATTGGGGGATAGGGATTAGGGAGGAGCACTCCTCGCTTTGACGTAACGTGCCGATCATGCGTTAGATTACGTTGTTTACCTTTTACCCCATTCTCAATTCTCCCCTCCTATTCCCCAACCCCTATTCCCTGTCCCCCACATCCACATTTTAACCCTTCATTCAGGTATTTTTATGAAACGTTCTTTTGTATTAAGTTTGTTGACGATCTTTACTCTTCTTGCCGTTTCCTCCTCTTCCGTTGCTGAAGATTGGCGAAGTGGTATTCGTTGGAAAAAACCGCCTGTTGTAACTCCGGGGAACAATCCGGGCGATCCCCCCGCAGATGCTGTCATTCTTCTTGGCGAGGATTTTTCCGCTTGGAACGGCGGTCCCTGGACGGTTGAAGAGGGGGTAATGACTGTTAAGCCGGGAACGGGAGATATTCGAACGAAGCAGGATTTTGGCAGTGTCCAGCTGCATCTGGAGTTTGCAACGCCGGAAAAAGTTGAGGGAGAAGGTCAAGGTCGGGGAAACAGCGGGGTCTTTTTTATTGACACTTATGAGGTGCAGATTCTGGATTCGTATGAGAATGACACTTATTATGACGGACAGTGTGCGTCGATATACAAACAGAGGGCTCCGATTGTCAACGCCTGTAAGCAACCGGGAGATTGGCAGACGTATGACATCATTTTTCATCGTCCTGAACTGAAAATTGAAGACGGCAAGGTTATTGAAGTGGTCCGACCGGCGTATGTAACGGTTCTTCAGAATGGACTGTTGGTGATCGATCACCATGAATTTGAGGGGACGACATTTTGGCATACAGCACCCGAATATGAACCACATGGTGCGACGGGGCCGATTCGGTTGCAGGATCATGGAAATCCGATTCGATTTCGGAACATTTGGGTCCGAGAAATACCGGATACGAACGCGAAACCGCCCCGAACGCGGGAACCCTACTTTAACCGTTAAACGGTGTCCGCAAAGAAAACCGTGTTCCAATCCTGTTCATTTGATACCTTGTCGCGTCGTTTCTTCTCAAGCGACAAGGCATCTGAACGACGAGGTATCTCAAATCGTTCACGGTCTGTCTCCAACAGAATTGGCGATTTCATGGATTTCATCCAGAATAGTTTGGATTTCTCGGTCAACATTTTTGGGGTTCATGTAAGAAATCAGTTCCCAGAATCGTGATTTTTGAACTTGAGCAGGGCGACCAATTTTTTCAAAAAACTGGCGTAAAAGAGGTACTAGGACTTCCTCACTTGCTTTCAAATCAGAAGACCAGAGTGAATCGGCTTTTTTTTGATACTCAATCAGTAATTTACTATATTCGTCAATACATTCCTTCATTATTATTTTGTACTTTGCACGATCCTCTTTAATGTCGTTTGGAAATTCTGATTTTACTTGATCGGACGCCCAGTTGAGTAAGACATCTTCGGAGGTGAAATAGTTTTCGATTTCCCTTTTTTCAAGACTTTTGATTCTCAGCGCATTGTGCAAATTATCGTCTGTCGGGATTTTCGATTGATCAATTCGATCAAAAACCGCATATCCCCGCAATGTGTCTGTTGCTTCTCGAATTGCGTAAAAATGTTTTTTGGCGGAATTAGGCAGATTATCTCCTGTACAATGGAGAAAAACCCGTTCTGAAATCAGGTCATGTTCAGCAGGATGCTCCAGTATATGGGCAAATGCTCTGAATATGTCCAAGTCAGTTCGACCTTCAAGATACAGGACCCAACCTTTTTGTTGTGCGAGGTAATAGTTTTCCCAACCATATTCGACCAATGATTTTCTCAACTGGGATTTGTCATTTAATAGATGCGGTTTTCCGAGAAACGCAACAACACGATCCCGTTCAGACGCTTCATTCAAAATGACTTCAGAATGAGTTGCAATGACGATTTGCCCTTGCTGTTGACCGACGACATTTTTTAATCGTTCGAAAATTCCTTTTTGACGCAAAATTTCCAAATGAGCATCCGGTTCATCGAGTAAAACAATCGCATTTGGATGCAGATAAAGGAATGTAATAATCAGCAGAACCTGTTGCAGTCCTCTTCCGGCAGATGACAATTCCAACTTGTCATCTTTACGAGAATAATTTTGATGAAAATAATAGACAAAAATTTCACCTCTGGACGGGTCATACTCCGGTTCTTGAAGTTGAATGCCAAATAAAGAGTCAATTTCTTTGACAACCTTACCCCAGCTTTCATGCGTTTGTTCCGCACAATACAGAGCATAACAAAGATTTCGCAAAACCTGCGCGGTCTGTCCCTCACCAATTAAAACATTGATGCTCCCTTCTTCCAGTTTTCGTTCTGTTGCAGCAAGACCGGACATGGGGGGTAAAAAGGCAACTCGCATGTTTTGAATATACGCCCGAAAAATTTCTTCTGCCAAGTGCTGTTCAAATTCCTGCCGTGTTTGCTCGGTTGGGCGACAATAAAGAGTTTCTGGATTCGCATAATCAAATTCCAGACCACAAACCCATGTTTTCCCCTTATATCGACCTTCAACCGTTACTGAAATGCAAATATTCCTGGTCGACATTTTGTCTTCCGTTTTCTCGGACCGACGTACTTGTTGATTTTTCCAAAGAAAACGAGTATTTGAGGTCGGTATTGCGAGGAGGTCTTTACGATTGACAACGACACCTGACCGTTTTTTCGGAGATTTTTGGCTTTTTTCAGACAACCATTTGCGCAGACCACTCTCCCACAATGCAAGTGCTTGAAGAGCTGTTGTCTTGCCCGAATTGTTTGGACCAACCAAAACAACAGTTCCTTCCAAATCAATTGTGCAATCGTGTAAACCCTTAAAATTCTTTATTGTTAGTCTGGTCAGCATCGAACGAATAACTCAGGAAGGGTTGATTCAATTCACGAAGAATTGTGTGGAGACATTCAGGAACACAATCCTTATCTTGTCAACAATACTACAGCACCCGGTTTTTGACTTCGGTTTCCAACCGTTCAACCAACTCGGCAATCGAGATTTCACCCAGTTCGCCCTCTTTGCGCGAACGAAGAGCAACGGAATTGTTTTCCTCCTCTTTTGCCCCAACAACCGCCAGATAGGGGACCAAATCTAAACGCCCTTCCCGTATCTTCGCCCCTATCTTCTCACTCCGTAAGTCGCTGTGAACCCGAAATCCCCGTTCCGCCAATTCACCTTCAACTTTCCTTGCGTAATCGTTAAACTTTTCGCTGACCGTTAATATCCGAATCTGTTCCGGCGCAAGCCAAGTTGGAAACGCCGCGCCAAAATGTTCAATCAGGATGCCGCAAAACCGCTCAAAGGAACCAAGAGGCGCACGATGTATCATAACCGGTGTATGCGGCTTGTTGTCGGGACCAATATATTCCAGTCCAAATCGTTCAGCACTCGGCAAATTGTAATCCAACTGGACGGTCCCCAGTTGCCATTTTCGGCCCAAACAGTCCCGGACAATAAAATCCGCTTTAGGTCCGTAAAACGCCGCTTCTCCTTCAACAATTTCCAGACTGGGTAAGTCCATCTCCTTACAAACCTTTTCAAGGGCTGCTTGCGCTTTTTTCCAGTTCTCTGGATTCCCCACATATTTGTCGCTTGTCCAATCACGAAAACTGAGTCGGACCTCAAAATCGGTAAAACCAATTGTACTCAGGACATACAAGGTCATGTCAATACAACTACGGAATTCCTCTTCGACCTGATCGGGCGTACAGAAGATGTGCGCGTCATCTTGCGTGAACCCCCGAACCCGGGTTAAACCGTTCAGCTCGCCCGACTGTTCAAATCGGTGTACAGAACCGAATTCCGCGATTCGATACGGCAAATCACGATAAGATCGCGGTTTATTCTTGTAAATCATCACATGATGTGGACAATTCATGGGACGGAGCAAAAATTCGTCCCCGTCCTGCATGACAATCGGCGGAAATTGACTGTCCGCATAATACGGATAATGACCGGATGTCTTGAACAATTCGATGTTGCCGATTACAGGGGTGTTGACTTGGAAATAACCCCGTTTGACCAATTCCCCGGAAATGAAATTCTCCAGCTGTTTGCGCAAAATGGCCCCTTTCGGCAACCAAAGAACCAGTCCCTGACCGACTTTCGGTTCAATCATAAACAGTTCATGCTGTTTACCGAGAACCCGATGATCCCGTTTTTTCGCTTCTTCTAACTGCGTTAGATAGGTTTCTAACTCCTTTTTGTCAAAAAACGCCGTTCCGTACAACCGTTGCAACTGTTGTTGACTTGCATCACCTTTCCAATAGGCTCCTGCAACCGACATGAGTTTGACCGCTCCGATCTGTTTGGGAGATGCAATATGAGGACCGCGACAGAGATCGAGAAACTCCCCTTGTCGATAAAAGGAGACGGTTTTCTCATTGGCAAGTCCTTCCTCAAGATGCTCGACTTTGAGGGTCTGCCCCAAATCGCGCAACATCACAATTGCCTCATTCCGGTCAATCTCCAACCGTTCAAACGCCTCATCCTCCTTGATGATCCGTTTCATCTCCTCCTCGATTTTCGCAAAATCATCCTCAGAAAGTTTATGCTCCAACGAAAAATCGTAGTAAAACCCGTTTTCAACAGTCGGCCCAAATGCCAATTGTACGCCGTCAAACAGTCGCATAACGGCTCGCGCCATAATATGTGCGGTCGAATGTCGCAAAATGTCAAGCGATTCCGAATCCTTTTTGGTTAACAGGCGAACTTTGACCGAACCGTTTTCGGGGAGTTGAAAGTCCGTTCCAACGATGATTGGAGTTGGATCGTCAGCCCGCTGAATTTCAGCAGCAACGGTTGCGCGAGCGAGACCTGCACTTATATTTTCAGCAACGTCAAGGACACGGATTGGGTTTTGAAATTCGCGGACCGAAGAGTCGGGCAAAATAACACTGAGCATGGTATTGGGTTAGGAAATAGGGAGATAGAGGAGACGGAATGTTTAGCCGCGATACACCGTATCGCGTGTTCAGAATCAAAACGGATACACATTATTCACCAACGAAGGAGAGACGGAGCCCCAAGTAGTAGTCGCGGCGCGACGGCATATTCCCGTCCCGATCCGCGGACCGACAGCTCCCCGCGTCGTAGTCCCAGCAGCCCCCGCGATTCACGCGGCTGGAACCTATAGACGCTCCAACAGAGTCGGTTACAGTGCCAGTCGGATAATCGCCATGCCAATCACTACACCACTCCCACACGTTACCGTGCATGTCGTATAAACCCCAACCATTCGCCGCATAAGAACCAACCGGTGTGGTTTTCTGCAAATATGGTCCCTTCGTCTCCGTTCCATAAGGATAATTGCCATTACAATTTGCCCTATCCCCGTTCAACTCACTACCAAAACTAAACGGTGTTGTTGTTCCCGCACGACAGGCGTACTCCCAGTGTGCTTCCGTCGGTAAACTAAATTTGAAACCACTTGGCGATGAGTTGTTTAACTGCTTGATAAAATTCTGACAATCATCCCAACTCACCGTCTCCACCGGAAGGTTTT
>JBOFQB010000052.1:0-5706 GCA_051660685.1 Thermoguttaceae bacterium
GGCGATGCGTTCGAGCAATTTTTTGACGAGAGCTTCGAGTTCGGCGATACGTTTATCTTTGGCATCCATAATGACCGCAGTATACGTTTGATACCTCAATCATGTCAAGACCAATTCAAATTGCCGTGAACGGATACCTGGACTGTTGGAAGAGCATGAAGGAGGTAGATCGGGCGCGAACCGTGAAGAGGGGAGTCTGGAGTTTTTATGGGAGCAACTTGCCGAGATTCGCGGGGCGCTCTTTGGTTTTGACACGGACCTTGCAACGGATGCTCTTGAGCGTCTTCTTGCGGTACAATTTACCCGGGAGATTGACGAACAGTTAAAGAAGCTGAAGGTCCTGATTGAGGACTTTGACTATGAAGGGGCGATTGAAGTCTTGGATTCCGTCGGGAAGTCACAAGTTTAACGAAGAGGGACCGACAATCCGCCAACAAGTTCCGGGAAAAGGAGCCATTTTCATTTTTGGACCACGAAAGTCACGAAAACCTCACAAAATACGGTTTTTCGTGTCTTTTGTGTGTTTCGTGGTAAAAACAAATCCGTCCAACCCGGCTCGGTTCAAATCGCAAAACCAAACTTGTTAGCGAACTGGAGGAACCGATAATTGTCTTGGTCGGTGTCTTGACCTGCTTCAACAACTCGCTATAATGACAGCTGTTTTCGTTTGGTTTGCCCCACACTCTCCTACCTCAAGGACATCACTATGCAGAGTCAAGGTGAACAGGACTCCCGATCCCCCCTCGCAATCGGCTATACTTGGAGCATCATCGTCTCCAGTATCGCTTTCGAAATGGTCCTCCCAATCCTCCTCGGGTTTTGGATCGACCAAAAATTGGGGACCCTCGTCCTGTTTACACTCCTCGGTGCTGTCCTCGGTATGACAATCGCCCTGTTGCAATTGATTCAGTTGGGAAAACCGAAAACAAACGTGAAACCGAAGAATGAAAAACATGAAACTTGACCCTTTCGGAGGAACCTCGCTTTACGCGATCCTCCTTGCAGCGGTCCTCGTCTCCATGATGTCCCTCCTATATGGTCACTTGGGTACACTTGCAGCCGGTTTTGCCGTTGTTGCTAATTGGTTCATCAGTTTGGCCAAAATATTATCGATAAAAATTTCACGGTTGTACTCGAAAAATCCCCTCACTATTGTTATGATCGGCGTGAATGTTCGCTTGGTTTTGTCCGTCAGCTTCGCTCTCGGCCTTCTCCTCGCTTGTTCCCCCGATCTACGAGTTTTTTGTGTTCTCCTGTTTTTACTGGTCAACCTCCTGATGTTGCCGGTTGACACCTATTTGACATGGCCTCACTGAATCTTCCAGAAATTGCCGGACACGTCAACGACGCGACCTCCTTTCACGTCCCAAAAGTTTTGGGAGGTGCAACACCGGAATTGCCCGTTGTCCTCGGTCATCAATTGACCAAGTACATGGTCCTCGAAATCGGTGTCGGTCTCCTCATGTGTCTCGTCTTCTTCCTCTATGCCGCTAAAATTCGGGGCGGACAATTACCAAAAGGACGCTTTTGGAACCTGATTGAGGTTTTTCTGCTGTATCTGAGAGATCAGGTGATACGACCTTCAATTGGGAAACATGATGCCGACCGTTTCGTTCCCTACCTTTGGACGTTGTTTTTCTTCGTCCTGTTCTGCAACCTCTTCGGAATGCTCCCTTGGTGTGGTTCGCCGACCGGTTCGCTTTCCGTGACCGCCGTTTTGGCCGGTTCGACCTTCGTCGTTGTCAACTTTGCAGGTATGAAACGATACGGAATCGGAAAATACTGGCTCGGTCTGGTTCCCCATTTGGACCTCCCCCCTGCATTGGGAATTCTGCTCAAACCGATGTTATTCGGGATTGAGTTGGCTGCATTACTTATCAAACACGTTGTCTTGGCAATTCGTCTTTTGGCGAATATGTTTGCCGGACACATGGTCCTTGCCGTTTTTCTAGCTTTTCTCCCGATGTCTGCCGGAATGCTTTGGTGGTATCCTATTGCACTCGGAAGTGTCGGTATGGCAATTATACTCAGTCTTCTCGAACTGTTCGTTGCCTTTTTACAAGCGTATATTTTTATGTTCCTCTCCGCGCTGTTTATCGGTATGGCGGTACATCAACATTAGACGTAGGGTTGAGGGATTGGAGGGATAAGGGATCGGGGAAAGACCGAAACCTGACACCTGAAGTCTAAAGCCTAAAGTCTCCAACTTAAGGAGTTTTTTTCGTGAACAAGTTTTCCAAATTCTTCGTCCTCAGTTTCGTTTTGATTCTCGTTTTTGCCCCGACTTTTGTTTTGGCAGCTGAAGAAGCGGCTCCTGCTGCACAAACAGCGGTTGCATCCGGCAAGGCGACGTACGCTCTTGCAGGTGCTGCAATTGGAACCGGTTTGGTCATTATCGGAGGTGCTCTTGGGATTGGCAAGATCGGGGCGAACGCCGTTGAAAGTATGGCGCGACAACCGGAGATTGCAGGTGCTGTTCAGACCGCGATGATTATTGCGGCTGCTTTGATCGAAGGTGTAACCTTCTTCGCCCTCATCATCTGTCTGCTCTGCTTGTTTATGTAAGCACAGACGGTTGAATTATTCCCCTCCTCCCTTCACTAACCCTCGATTCCATGAGATTCGCGTTTATTTTTGCCTGTCTCTTCGTCCTGCTCCTTTGTGTTGTTTCTCCCACTTTTGCGTCGGGAGGACATGGAGGTGAGGAGTTTGACCCGAAAACGCAGTTGAACCCGCTTCAGTTTCAGACGGATACCGCGATCTGGACTTTAGTCGTTTTTGCCGGTCTCTGTTTCATTCTCGGTAAATTCGCGTTTGGGCCGGTTGTCAAATCACTCGATCAACGGGAACAATCGGTCGCCAATCACATTGCATCTGCGGAAAAAGCCAATAATGATGCGAAAGAACTTTTGTCCCAGTATCAGCAAAAACTGGTTGATGCTCAGGAAGAGGTTCGACGGATCATTGAAGCGGGCAAAAAAGAGGCCGCTTTAGCAGCCGATATGATTGTTGATAAGGCAAAAGCGGCATCTGAAGCGGAACGAGTTCGGGCAATGAAGGAGATTGAAGCGGCGACAGGTGCTGCGATTCAGGAGTTGGCAAGCAAAAGTGCAACACTTGCGACGGAATTGGCGGGGAAGATTATTCGCAGTTCGATTGACCCTAACGCTCATCGTCATTTGATTGACGAAGCGATCCAACAGTTTGCGAAAAACTGAGTGCCGTTTAGCCGCAAAACAATGTTCTGCGCGTTTTTTGCGAATTCGACGCGCGATACGTTGTATCGCGGCTAAATGAGACAACTTAACAGTGAGGAATTGAAATCATGTTGCCTAATCCCGAACAAGATGCCCAGTTTGCAGCAGAATGGGATGCTGATGTCGCAGTCGGTAAAGTCGCTGCTGTTTACGCCGAAGCGTTGTTGGACGCTTCCCTTGCACAAGGAGAGTCCCTCGCCGATCAACGTTCGCAATTCGGTTCGCTTCTGACGGATGTTTTTGTGAAGCAGCCGAAGTTTGAAGAGGTGTTGTCCTCCTCGCTCATTTCCGTTGACGAAAAGTTGGGGATATTGGACCGGACGTTGAAATCTCAGGCAAGTCCGGTGTTCCTGAACTTTTTGAAAGTGTTGGCGAAACATTCGCGGTTGGACATTTTACGCCCGATTTACCGTGAAGTCGTTGCCCTTTGCGATCAACGTGAAGGTCGGATTCCCGTTCAGGTGATAACCGCCGTTCCGCTCGATTCGTCAACGGAACAGTCCCTTTCCGCTTCACTGACCCAAAAAATTGGCGGAATGCCCGTATTTCAGTGTACCGTTGATCCCGAGTTGATCGGCGGTATTATTGTTCGCGTCGGAGATACCATTTACGACGCTTCCCTTTCCACTCAACTTAAAAACGTTCGTCAACAGATGATTGACAGGAGCGCACATGAAATTCAAAGCCGACGAGATCGCTTCAGTAATCCAGAAGGAAATTGAGCAGTTTGAAAACCAAATCGATGTCCGAGAAGTCGGACGAGTCCTCGAAGTCGGGGACGGAATCGCCCGCGTTTACGGACTTTCCGGCGCAATGGCGGGTGAAATGCTCGAGTTCCCTCATGGTGTAATGGGTCTGGCATTTAACCTTGAAGAAAACTCCGTTGGGGTTATTATTCTCGGCGATTACCTGAAAATTCAAGAAGGTGATGAAGTTCGGACAACCGGTCAGCTCTTGCGAGTTCCGGTCGGTAATGCCGTCCTCGGTCGCGTTCTCGATCCTCTTGGGAATCCGATTGACGGTAAAGGACCGATTGCGACGACGGAGTATCGATTTGTCGAATCTATGGCACCTGGAATTGCGGATCGACAACCGGTTCGTGAAGCGTTGCAGACGGGAATCAAGGCGATTGACGCAATGACGCCGATTGGTCGGGGTCAGCGTGAGTTAATCATTGGTGATCGTAAGACGGGAAAGACGGCGATTTGCATTGACGCGATTCTGAACCAAAAAGATACGGGCGTCAAATGCTTTTACGTCGCGGTCGGGCAGAAAGATTCAACGGTTGCCGGGATTATCGAGACCTTGCGGAAGTATGGCGCAATGGACTACACGACGGTGATCGTCGCCGGTTCCAGTTCTCCCGCCCCACTTCAGTATATCGCCCCTTACGCCGGTTGCGCAATGGCGGAATACTTCATGTACAACGGTCAACATTCATTGGCCGTTTATGATGACCTCTCGAAACAGGCGGTTGCGTATCGTCAACTTTCGCTTCTTATGCGACGACCGCCCGGACGTGAAGCGTATCCTGGGGACATTTTTTACTGTCATAGTCGCCTTTTGGAACGGTCAGCCAAGTTGTCGAGCGAATTAGGGGGCGGTTCGTTGACCGCACTTCCGATTGTCGAGACGTTGGAAGGTGAGGTTTCGGCGTACATTCCAACGAATGTGATTTCGATTACAGATGGTCAGATTTATTTGCAACCCGACCTGTTTTTCCGGGGTCAACGTCCGGCAATGAATGTGGGTATTTCGGTGTCCCGGGTCGGCGGTTCGGCCCAGATTCCGGCAATGAAGCAGGTTGCGGGCGGTTTGCGACTGGACCTTGCGGCGTTCCGTGAATTGGAAGCGTTTGCACAATTGGGGACCGATTTGGATGCGGCAACGCAATCCCGGTTGGATCGCGGTTATCGAATGACGGAACTGCTCAAACAGGGACTTTGCAAGCCGATGTCGGTGATTGACCAAGTGTTGGTCATTTTCGCCGGAACACGCGGTTATCTCGATAAAGTGCCGGTTCATCAGGTTCCACAATGGGAAACCTTGTTCCTTGAGTTTGTGCATCAATCGAAAAAGGAACTTTGGCAGAAGATTGCGGATGAACGGAAATTATCGCCGGAAATGATTGCCGAGATCGAAAAGACGTTGAAAGAATTTAACGAGCAGTTCGCACATCGCGCGGTTTAACATTTTGGCTCAATACGCGCGGAACGTTGTTCCGCGGCTAAACGGGGGAAGAACGCGCGATACGTTGTATCGCGGCTAAACTCGATATGAGATTGAAATAAGTTGAAATAATATGGCAAAAGCACGAGCACTGGATAAACGTCGACGTTCGATCAAAAATATCCGCAAAATTACGCGGACAATGGAATTGGTTGCGACCGCGCAGTTCAAACGGGCAATGGACCGGGCGGTTGCGCTTGATTCGTACACGAAACGGATC
>JBOFQB010000053.1:0-1628 GCA_051660685.1 Thermoguttaceae bacterium
ATCAAGGCTTAGCCCTTCTTCGGTTTGGCCCAACAACTGAATAATCTTCCATTGCCGATCAAACGTCGTTTCCGTTGCGCTCATGTTCATCTCCATTGGTCTTCAACTGATAACGTTTCACTTGCCAAGTTTTTTTGCGGCCCTGCGTCTCGGCGAAAAAAAATAATCGCCGGGACGAGGGCGCGAAAGGAATCACACAAGCGGAATATAGCGGGTTGTTTCAAGCCGGGAATAGCTGTGTGACAAGGGTTGTCGCACTTGCAGGCATTTTTTTTGTTTTTTTTCAAAATTCTTCAAAATTGCCGCTCAAACAACCTGTTTCAAGACCAAAAGGGACTGTGAAGGACCCCATTTTTCTGATTGTGCCGAATGGACCAAAAAATTCCAAGAAAGCAGGTTATAAGGTTTAACCCGGTTATGCGCAAGAAAAAGGGCGCAACCGAGTTGTCTACCAAATCCCCGCCAAGGGACACCCTGCACAACCATCGGTAACGCCCCCCGTGAGGGGAGCGTCTAACGATGCTGTAACAAAGTTAAAGGGCCGAAGCCCAGTTTGGCGGTTTTGGTAGAACAGCGACGCAAACGCGTGAACTAATTGTGTTTTTCCAACAATGACTTACATGATTTTCTCCGTTAAGGTTCCGTAAGCCGATAAATTTATCTGATTTATCGGGGTTTCAATTCAAACTCTCGCGGGACATTCTAGCACGGTGACGGAGGCGATTGCAAGCCCGGTTGGAAATTTTGAGGGGCGGTGATTTTTTTTGGCGGATTGGGAAAGATTGAAAAACGCATTCAACCGCGCCCCAAAACCGGCTTGCCAAACCCGTTGGAACGGGATAGAATGGGGGTAGTCGTTGGTACAACACCCCAAAAACCAACCCGCTTGACAATGCCGTCCAAAAAGAAAAAATCACAGCCCGAGTTGACAACGGAAACCCGAGAGGAACTGCTCAGGGATTTCAAAATCCGCCCCAACTCGGACATTTTTTTTGCAACGTACTTTTCCAACCCGAAGCACGAAAGTGTCCTCGTCAACTTCATCAACGCCGTCCTGACGGACTCAAACGATCAGCCTGTTGTTAGTGCTGAGGTACTCAATCCGTTTAACCTCAAAAAGTTTGCGATTGACAAAAGTATGATTTTGGATGTTCGGGCGAAGGATAACGGCGGACGGATTTTTGACATTGAGATTCAGGTGTCGAGCCATTTGGCTTTCAAAGAGCGGATGTTGGGGTATTGGGCGGACACCTATTCAGGGCAGTTGTTTCGGGGAGGGAATTATCTGTCGCTCAAGCCGGTCATATCAATCATAATAGTCTTCGACGACATATTTCCCGAACTGGAAAGCAGGCATCAATTGTTTCACTTGGTGTCGGATGAGAACCCGAAAGTGTTGTTTTCGGACCATATTTGTGTCCATGTATTGTGTTTGAAGGGGATCGGTGTTGAGAAGTTGGAAACAATACACGACTGGAACAATGCTTTACAAGGTTGGTCCCTGTTTCTGTCGTGTGAACCTGAAGAATTGGAGGAACAAATGTCGGTAATCAGTACAAAGAATCCAGTTTTGAGTGAGGTGGGGAAAGAGTTTCGGCGATATGCGAGTACACCGGAGATGCGGGAAA
>JBOFQB010000054.1:0-3368 GCA_051660685.1 Thermoguttaceae bacterium
TCATTTTTGAACCACGAAAATCACGAAAGTCACGAAAATCTCACAAAATACGGTTTTTCGTGTCTTTTGTGTGTTTCGTGGTAAAAACAAATCCGTCCAACCCGGCTCGGTTCAAATCGCAAAACCAAACTTGTTAGCAATCTGGGGACTCTCGCAAAGACTGCGAGAGTTTCCCCCTTTTCTGCTCGGTCTATTGGGTCTGTTCGGCTTATTCTGCACGTTCTATCTATTCTGCTTATCTTTGTTATTCTGCTCATTTTGCAAACTCGTCGTAAGCAGTGTATTTTGACTTTGCGATTATCTTGGGGTATACCACAATGATTTCCAATACTGCTGTTCCAGATCATAAGTGTTGACCGGTTGGTCGGGATCATGGTCCGGGGAAAGAATACCAAATTTCTTCATTTCCCGAATGTATTGCGGTCGCGGAATGAAACCGGGCATGTCAAACCGTTTGATTCGATCCAACTCCTGCTTTGTTCGCTCAATCCCCGCCAAAATCGTTTGATACTCCGGGTCCTCCTTGTTCGCAAAAACAGCACGTCCACATGATTCATATCCCCCTGCTGTTTTTGCGAGAGGTGCTAACAAAAGCGTTGAATCGCCCGGATTCGTCAAATTGTAAAGCAACTGTCGGGAATAAACCCGGCGTGCATCATTCGGTTCAAGCGGGACCCAAGGAGGTCCGACGATTTCATCAGAAGGTGATGTTGCAAGAGGTCGGTTCTTCCGTTTTGTATGACAATTGGCACACTTCTTCAGAATCACTTCCTGCATTGCCCGGATTTCCGGCCAATCCAAATCACGTCGGTCCAGTTGGTTCTCGGCATATCCCCCAATCATTCCACAACCAAGACCGGCATACGTCCCGGGATACGTCCCCCCGGTTTCACACCAAAGTCGAAGAAGCAACATCTCCTTTTCTGTCGGCTGAACTCCATAATGACTCCCGTCACATAGATCAAGCAGACGACTCGATCCGCTCCCAAGTGTTCGAGGAGGATAATTGCTTTTCGGCAGATTGCGACCGTCTGCAACCAGATTTTTTGACGTTATTGTGTAGTAACTGACGGTATAAAGTGGGGTTCGGTCCCCAACCAACGAAACATTTCCGTCCCGTTTTTCTGCATTATGACAGGAAACGCAATTCCGGTCGAGAATCGGCTGTATGTCTCTTGGAAAATCAAGAACATCGGGAATCCCGGCATTTTGGGCAATTGGTTCGACCGGACTCGGGGGACGTTTGGTCGCAAGAACATTTCCAGATGCTGATTGCGGGGTTGCAACCCGATTTTCATGACAACCGAGACAGGTTGTTGATTCGCCCGGCATGACGGAAGTGAACGACTGCATTCGTTTGACCGCTCGATCTTTATCGTCGAGTGCAACAAAGAAAAAACTTCTCATTGCAGGAAGTTCAAAGTTGGCCGAACCGTCTTCCTCAACCGGAACTGTTCCGTAAACCCTTTCAAGAGTGAAAGAACCTCCATAAGTGAGCGGTTCCATCCCCCCTGTAAAGTTGATTGGTTTCGGAAGAGACTCCAAAATCAACAGTTTTTTGATTTCACCCCGCTTCACCCCTTCCATGTTACGACCATTATAAACGTCAATCAAGACCAATTGCCCTTTCTCTGAACCCGGATCAACAACCTCGCTGATAATCCGTTCACGTTCACGCCGCATAACAGGTCGCGGTTCATGCAGTTGAACCCGATCACGAACCGAAGCGGGAATCGTAAAAAGCACCTCTGTTTCACCTTGTTCATTCATCAAAACAATCGTGTTTTCCTGAGCTGCAAGAAACTCCGTTTCCGAAAAAGCCCAAGGATCACGATAATTCCTCTCTTTTGAGACGACTTGGGCCGAATTGACATCATCAGGTCCTCGACGCGGGTCAATCAGCCCGACAGAACCGGCATGTTCTCGTGAACCGTGTCCCCAAGAAAAGGACGCAACCACTTTCTCGCTCTTCGGAACCGGTTTAGCGTCGATGTAAACAATTCCGGGGTGCATGTTGCCAAAAAAAACCGTTTGACGTGTTCCATCCGGGTTCATAATCCAAAGATGATGATAATCGACTTGTGAACGGTCAACGTATTCCCAACGAGTGTAGAGCATTTGACCATTTGGAAGGGGCCAAGGTGTATTGTCATGCTCGACATTAGCGGAAAGTTGACGGACGTTGGAACCGTCGGAATCACAAGCGTGAAGAGTTGCAACCGGGGTCAACCAACACTGGACCCAACGTTTGGCGCGACTGGAGACGAAAAGGATTGTTCCATCCGCCGTATACGTCGGTTCAATGTCATCACAATCACCCGCTGTCAATTGGCGCAGGTTTTGACCGTCCAAACCGATTTCATAAAGATGAAAATGCGTTGTTCCGCCCGGTTTGTACGAAAAAATAATCTTTTCGGCGTCATAATGCACTTGCGGGTCGCGGAGAGAACCTTCTGAATCGTCGATTAAAAGGCGACATTGCCCGGTTTCGAGATTGTAAACGGCGAGAGTTCCGCCCTTCTCAAAAACGGGCAAGCGGTTTTCATCGTCGGCATAATATCCGAAATTGGCATACCAATGTCCATCTCCGACACCTGGACGAGCTGCAAAGACGATTTCCTTAACATCTTTGAGGGGTCCGTTTTTGAATTCCGAGATTAAATCGGCTGCTAAAAGGGTTGGTTGGGCGAATGAAACCGGAAATAAAGCAAGCAGGATGAACAAAGCGATCAACGCGAATGTTGCAACAGAGAAATCCTCGTAATTTTTTTTCATCGTCTTCAAAAGTAATCAGGTTAGCCAATCAACACTCAGATGATACAAGACTCATTATACAATACTCAGGTACTATTCAGTAGGGCAGACTGGTCGATAAAGTTTGTTGAGTCGCTATTCCCTACCTTCTAACTTTCCAAATATACAGCAATTCTTGCAATACACCACTTCTCCACATCATTTGGGTCTTTGCGAGCAACCTCTCCCTCCAATCCACATTGCTGTACCCTTGTGGATATTTCGTTGAAAAAAAAAAACGATTTTTGAAGACCCTGATAGTAATTGTGGAGTATACTTTGATGCTCTGTAGGAGACATTGTGAACTCCTTTTGTGCATCCCGTATGGATCGAAACCAACTTAAATCTCATCACACCTTAATTATGTACTGTCTAACAGTAGATCATGCGATTTCGATTGCTACATTCGTCGTTACTTGTTTGGGTGGAGTCTTGGCACTAGAGCCAGTTTCATAACTATTTTGGCTTTAAGCAGATTGATATTGCGTCAATCGCAGTGTTTTGGTAATCATACTGCTCTTCAGGGAGGAGTATTTTATGAAAAAACGTGAATACACAACAGGTCTTGAATTAAC
>JBOFQB010000055.1:0-5479 GCA_051660685.1 Thermoguttaceae bacterium
TGAGACAAATAGGAGGTTTGTTGACAAAAAAATGTCACAAACCGTCAGTACGCTGCGCTCCCTTCCGGCTGTTGTGTTTGCCTGAAACGTGTATTTTGACCAAATTAACGATGAATCCCTATTTTGATGCGTTAGCCCTGGATTGTAACGGCGGAGTGATCCTGTTCTCTGACAGGTGAGACGTTGTATCGCGGCAAAACGGATCAACGGGATAACGGGGTCTACGTCACTTTTGAATGGTTTTCATGCAAAAGGGGCAATTTGGCAAAAAAAAAGGGAATTCTGCAATTTCTCGAAGACAATGCTTGCTTTTTTTTCCTGCGTACACTATGCTTACTTCCGAAAGGGGGTCAGGAAAGTTGATGTTGATAAGATCAGATGTCAGCAATTCGCTGTATACGGAATAAAATAGCATGTCGGGTTTTTTTAGATCACGCAAGTCAAAAACACAAGATACCAAAACGGTTGATTTGAAATCGGTTGACGTTGTTGTTTCCCCGGGCGGAAACATTGCGCCAAGCCGGAATGGTTTTTCAAATCCGTTGGGGCAACCGGTTGAGCCGAATCAATCTCCTGCTGATCTTGCGCAAACCGTATCCATGATTGTCCCTGAAACGACGGTTGAGGGGTTGCAAAATGAACCGAATTTTGACGAACCGGACATCAAAGGGCGTCCACCTTTAGGTGAAGAGTTTGCGCCGGATGCTCCGAAAACCCTAACGTCGTTTTCAAGCGTTTCTCAGAGGATGATCGAGAATGAGACAGAATCGGGAAGTGACCGTTTCGATCTTGGGTTCAGCGTGACACCTTCGGCTGCTTCGTTTTCATCCGGTTCGGATGATTCGTCCGTTGCTGATCCCGAATTGAGTACACATGCCGAACGGATACTCAAAGCCGATCCGTTTTATCGAATTGCGCGAGCGAAACGGGCCAAAACCGAGTCAACGGCTCCCAATAATAATCGCGGTTTTGCGTATGGTATACACCGTATTTTGCGTCCGCATGTTAAAGGAGGAATGGGGCAGGTTCATATCGCTTACGATCAGTTCCTCAAACGGGAAGTCGCCCTGAAAGAACTCTTTCCCGATTCAACCCATGATGAGTCGATTGTACATCGATTTATCGTTGAAGCCGAAATTACCGCCCAACTGGAACACCCTGGAATCGTCCCGATTCACTCTCTCGGCTTGGATACAAACGGCAATCCGTATTACACGATGAAACTGATCCGGGGCAAGACGTTTCAGGAAGCGGTCAAACAGTATTTTCGCAGTCCAAACCCGGTTGAACTGAAACGGTTGGTCCGCCGTTTCGTTTCCGTCTGCCAAACGATGTCCTTTGCACATCGTAAAGGGGTGATACATCGTGATTTGAAACCGGCGAACATTATGCTCAGTGATGATGGTGAGACGCTCATCATGGATTGGGGGATTGCCAAACAGTATTCATCTGCGGCGTCCGGGATCACCGTTTCGGCGACGACATCGAAGGAACCGCAACCCCGCGTTGGAGTCCGACCTGATTTAACCGTTGTCGGGACCGTTGTCGGGACCCCCGCGTATATGTCCCCCGAACAGGCATCTCCCGATTCGCCCGATGTTGGTCCGGTTTCCGATGTTTTCAGTTTGGGAGCGATCCTGTTTTTCCTGTTGACCGGACGAAATGCGTACACAGGAAGAAATTCGCAGGAAATACTGACCCGGGTATTGACCTCGAAACCGCCGAAACCCTCTGATGTTGCCCGAAATATACCGAAAGAGTTGGAAGCGATTTGCCTTAAAGCAATGTCCCGAAAAATTGTTGACCGTTATCAATCGGCAGACGCCTTATCGGCGGACATTTGTAATTGGTTGGACGGAGAACCGATCACGGCAATGAGAATGGGTCTGTTAGAACGTTTCAAACGTTTTTTGCGTAAACATCACCAAATGACGCTCATTTTGGTGTCAACCTTTTTCGTGATGCTTGCGATTTCGACCTTTTTTCTGATGCTTTTGGATCGGAACAATCAACGGATTCATTGGTCGGACTCGCAACAGGCTGTTATTACGGAACGGATTCGTTCGCTCGATCAAGAGATACAAAAGCAGGAAAAGACGGCGAAAGAGACGCGGGTTAAAGCCGATCAATTGTTCCAAGAAGCATCGACATCGACGTTGGATCCGATTCGGACGGGTCTGGAACGATCTGCGAAGGAGGAATTAGCGCGGGCGGTTTCTCTGGACGCAACGCTTTCCGAACTGAAAACGGTTCGTAAGGAATTACAGGCCCTTTCGGAGTCTCTGTCCAATTAGGGCCTAGAAAGTAGGAACTGTAGGGAACAGGGGTTGGGGAATAGGGAGGAAGGATTTCCGTTTAGCAAAACAAGCTCCGCAAGGAGCGACTAATGTTTAGCCGCGATACAACGTATCGCGCGTTCAAGTGTCGCGCGTTGAAGCAGGTTGAATGGAAGATAAAAAAGACAAAATGGATCACAAGTTAATTTTTCAATGGGCGGAAGATTTACTTCAGGGACGTATTTCGGCGGACCAAATGGTTCAGGCAATCGGGGGGCAACAGCCGGGAATTGCGGATTTGGGGGATACGCAACTTGATTTGGACCGGTTCCGACGTTGCGGGTTTCCTGAAGTCATTTATGCAGCTGGAAAAACAGTTGAAACCCTGAAGAACATTTTTACGGTTTTGATCGAAAAAAAAGTTGAGGTTTTTGCAACCCGATTAGAACAGGAAAAGGCGGATCAACTTTTGCCCGATTTTCCAGATGCTCGTTACAATCCTCTTGCAAGGACGATCCGTATTTCGACCGGTTCCGAACGACCAACAGTTGGTCGGGTTGGAATTTTAACAGCGGGGACGAGCGATCAACCGGTTGCGGAAGAGGCGTTTGAAACGGTTTTGTGGACCGGGGCGGAACCGGTTTTGATTCAGGATGTCGGCGTTGCCGGACCTCATCGACTTCGGGCCAGTTTGCCCAAATTATCCGGCGTTGATGCTGTTATCGTCGTTGCCGGAATGGAAGGAGCCCTCCCAAGTGTCGTAGGAGGTTATGTCAATGTTCCCGTCATTGCCGTTCCAACCAGTGTCGGTTATGGTGCAAGTTTTAACGGAGTTGCCGCTCTTTTGGGAATGCTCAACAGTTGTGCATCGAATGTGACCGTTGTCAACATTGATGCCGGTTTCAAAGCCGGTTACGTCGCCGGATTGATCGCCAAAAATCGTTGGACGACAGAATAGGGAATGACGACAAAATAGGGGATTTTGCTCGCCCCCTCATTCCCTATTCCCCAACCCCTATCCCCTATCCCCTAACTTCTTCAGAAGCCCTCGTACCATTTTCGTCAGTTTCGGTTCTGCCGCATTTGCAGTCGCAATAATCTCCTCGAGATTGCCCGGTTTGAGAGCATCCGGCAAACACATGTCTGTTACGATAGAGAAACCAATGACTTTCATGGAACAATGAACAGCGGTCAGGACTTCAGGAACGGTAGACATGCCGACGACATCGGCCCCGATTCCTCGCAGAAAACGGTATTCGGCCCTTGTTTCAAGGTTGGGACCAAGAACAGCGACGTAAACCCCTTTGTGTGCGATGAAGTTCTCTTTCCTCGCAATTTCAAGAGCCTCATCAATCATTGCCAAATCATACGGCTCACACAGATCGGGAAATCGCGGACCCAAACGATCATCGTTAATGCCAATCAAGGGATTCACCCCCATTAAGTTAATATGATCCTCAATGAGCATGATGTCTCCTTGCCGGAATTGCGGATTCAATCCCCCTGCTGCATTGGAAACAATCAAGTGTTCGGCTCCAAGTGCTTTAATGACCCGAATCGGAAACGTGATTTGTTTCACGTCATAACCTTCATAAGCGTGAAACCGTCCTTCCATTGCAACAACTTGTTGTCCCTCCAGTTGCCCAAGCACTAGGTTTCCTGCATGAGTTTCAACGGTTGAATGGGGAAAATGGGGTATGTCCTCATAAGGGATCACGACTTCGGCGTTAATTTCTTTTGCCAGATTTCCAAGTCCGGTTCCCAAAACGATTCCGGTACTTGGCGTTTTGCTCCAACGCTGTTGAATAAACTGAACGGCTTCTTCGACTTGATTGTAGAGATGTAACATGATAGGGGATAGGGGTTTAGGGTTTGGAGATAGTGGGTAATTAGCCCGGCGTAAGCCGGTTGTTACGGTATAATCATTGATTCAGGTTAGACATTTTCGACAATTTTGATTTCGTCCTCGGTTAGTTGTGCTGTTCGCCGTCGAGTTTGCGACACCGGGCGGCGACGACTTGCTGCCAGTATTCTTCGAGAATTTCCAGCCGTTGCGTACAGAGCGATCAGACATAGAAACACCTGCGTCAATAAGGTCCTAAAAATCGGTTCCCATTGAAATGAATCAAATGGGAAGGCGCATCGGCAGCCCACACTTCGGTTTCCCATGCGATCTTGCTCACATAGCGCGCCATTGTTGCACGATCAGGAAATGCCGTCACATAAACAAGGCCAACAGACGATTTTGTAAATAATGTCCCCAGTTCGTTTCGGCGTTTTGCATTCACTGGACCATGACTGGTGACGACCTCTACAACGAACAGCCATTGCTGTTGTTCGTCAAATAGAACAACATCCGGCATTTTTGCGTGTTCGTTCACTTTGATTCCGAGAGTCTCCAGTAGCGATTGGTCAAAATATCTCCATTTTTCACCCGTGTCGCCAACGTACACCAGCTTTCCTCCCGGCACGAAACGCGGACCAAATTCATCAATCACTTTTTTGATCAATTCGCTATGCGCACCGGGACTTAGTGTAACTTTTTTGCCGCACTCCAGTTTCAGCGGAACCAATTTATGCTTTCGTTCCGCAGCATACTTTTGTGTCAGCGTGTCTCGGTTATTCATGTAATCGGCAACTTGCTTATTCCACGATTTCTTTCCAAAAACACGAAACAGTTTCAATGCGGATTCTTCGATTTGGTACACCGCTTTCGGACTATTGGTCGGCCGATCTGGTTTGTCCGGATTGTATAACACCAATCCCGCATCGACAAATTGGTGCATCGTCTCTCGGCGAATCGTTTCACGCGAATTTGGCGCATATTCTTTGCCGTAATGCTTTTTCATCCAATCCATGATTGGCGTAATTCCCATCAATGGATTTTCCGCATCGGCCCATTTTTTCGAAGGTGTCATGTTGAGAATCGCCAATAAACAGAGGGCAGACCGCTCGTTTTGCTGCTCGGATGGCAAACCAAGTATTTGTAAAATGTCCTTCGCTTCCTCAATTCGTAACTGTTGCGCTGCGGTCATAATAGATCAACTGGAAAAATGGCGGTGTAAATTAGAGCCAGTTTCATAACTATTTTGGCTTTAAGCAGATTGATATTGCGTCAATCGCAGTGTTTTGGTAATCATACTGCTCTTCAGGGAGGAGTATTTTATGAAAAAACGTGAATACACAACAGGTCTTGAATTAAC
>JBOFQB010000056.1:0-8116 GCA_051660685.1 Thermoguttaceae bacterium
GTCAAACAGCACGGCGGAGTTTGTGGATAGACTTGGGCGAAAAATGCACCCTCTGGGGTTAATTGCCCGTTTGTGGAGATTGACTCAAAAAGACCCTTGTTTGTGCCGAAAGGCTATAAAACAGGGGCTTTTTGTTCGCTCAAACCGGCAAGGTAACAGGTCCTTCAGAACAAAAAAATAATAAAGTCCTTTCCTGCTCTGCAATTTAACCTCAGACTAACCTCAAGGGATTTGATGATAAAATGGGCAACAAAATGGCTATTCCGGTACGGTTCACAAATTTCGCTGAGGTTAGGAAAACCGTCAATACGCTCCCTCCGGTCGCTCCTTTCCGGCTGCTATTTCATACCCCTTATTCGCTAACTAGGGAAAGACGGAGGCCCAAGTTGTTGTTAATGCACGATGCCGAGGTCACACCCTTTGCCATTAGACTTGTTCGACAACGTTAATTTGGATAAATTAGGAAGGGACATGCAGGGAGTTGATGTCGTCATTCACTGCAACGCAAAATAAACCGAAAACCATTTTTTCACTCCACCATGTGTCTCGTGTAATGTCGTAATCTTCGGTGTTTCAGGATGCTTGGAAAACAGAGTTTACACTTTCTCGATTGAAAAAATGTCCCATTAACAACATCATAAGGTTAGTTGGTGCTTGCTTAATTGTGTTTACTTGCTGATCTAATTTCCGGTTTCCGAACAAGTTTATTACACAAAAGCAAAAAAGAGGGGGCATGACGTTTATCTTTCAGGCTACCTCTTGGGGGTGGTGGTGGTTTGTTTACTGTTGGTATTGGATGGTCCGTTTTTTGGGGGCGTAACAGGTTGCGGATTCGTACCCGCCCCCGGCATCGCTGAACCTTGTGAGGTCCGGCCTCTTTCGCTCGCACTCAAGGGTTCATCTTCGGCACAAACATCGAAAAACTTTTTGACTTTTTCTTGCATGCTTTTATCACAGTTTTCGCCGTAGGTTTCCGTATAATGTTCTTTTTTATCTTTGATATCAAGGAGAATCTTATGAAGCGACATATTTTGACATTGTTCAGCATTCCTCGCTAAATCAATGTTGACCAAAAAATTTCGTAACCATTCCGTCAAATCCAAATCGTTGTAGTTCTTGCGACAACAGAAAAATTGGGGAACGATGGTGATTGTATCGTACTTGTCAGGCAACGGACACCGTTTTTCTTTCAAGAAGGCTCTGATTCTATTCTCAGGCAGTAGTTCTACCGATTTCTGCAACTGATTGGCAGCCAAAAGTATTTTCCTTAACTGTTGGGGGGAAATACCTTCTAACAATCTCTTGTAGCGGGTATTGTCTGCGTCGTCAGAAAGCGTTCCCAAGATCAACGGTGATTGTTGCTTATGACCTGTATTACCTGCTGTAACCAAAGTCTTAACATCCTTATCATCGCGGTAATTTTCCAATGACTCACGGGTATCCTCCCCACAAACCCGCCAGACATCGTTGAACGCCTTTTTCAGATTATTTTCATTCAAAGGTTCTTTGTCGGGCCAGTCAAACAAACGGTAATAAGGAGTAAGGTCTTGCGGCTTCGCATCACCCTTGCCGGAATCACGGGTGTTCTGAGTTTTTTCTGAAGAACTCCCTCCTGAGTTCGCAGGGGGGCTCCCATTGAGCCAAGAGAGCCAAGAGAGCCACGAGGCAAGAGCAACAAGAACAAGAAGACAATTCATGATGATAACCTTCTTACGGGTAAAATAGGTACAAGTTTTTGGTGTTTGTGATGTAGGGGTCCGGGAACCTGACTCAAGATGTGGGCTCAAGACAGAATACAGTTCCCAATACAGTTGGTCCAGTTCGGCTCGGAAAACGACCGACCATTGGTTTTCCTTCTTGCTCCAGTCAATCGACTGAATCATCCTTTCCCGATCATTGTTGAACCAATCTGCCATCAACTGGGAACATTTGTCTTGCTTTTCCTCTGGAAGCGTAGCAAACCGGTCGAAGTGTAGGAACAGTACCTCTGTCCCAACGCGTCCTCCCCATTGGCTTTCTTTGGCCCACAGCCGAATCCCTTCGGATGGTATCCGCTCCAATAATCCGTGTCGATCCGTTAAAACACGGTCGCTATAACCACTGCCTGTTGGAACAACATAGAGGTGATTCTTTTCGCCTCCGCGTGGAGTCAGTAAGGCAAGTATTATTCTTTCGTCTATTATTTTTTCGTCCATGTTGGTAACTCCGGTTCTGCGGGGATTGAGGGG
The DNA here is from genome assembly GCA_051660685.1 of Thermoguttaceae bacterium. GTDB lineage: Bacteria > Planctomycetota > Planctomycetia > Pirellulales > Thermoguttaceae > JAVBSX01. Next base: position 2,229 of record JBOFQB010000056.1, read on the forward strand.
GCAACGGCTTTGATAATCAAGCGACCATCATAGCCATATTGGCCATCCAGCTTCAACGTCTTGCCCTGTATAAGTTCTGACAGATAGTAATTGTCCTGCCCTTCACCAAAAGTACAATCATTCCCCCAACTGTTTCCTTCGGAGGCAAACCGGGCCTCGATTTTGTACTGTCTGCCCGGATCAATGTCCCTTAGTTCTATGTTCTCGGCAAGATTCTTTTCATCATGCTTCCATGTTTTGCGTCTATCATTGTAAATCTCGCGTTCATCAAACTTGATTATCCCTCGAACTCTATAGTAATCCGTTTTGGGACCCCAATAGAGTTTGATGTTCAAATAGACGATTTCCTGCCGACTCTTTTTGGCCTCCAAATACTTTTTGTACTCTGTAACCTGTTCGGACATCGCACCGTTGCCCATACTGCCCATGTTGGTAAGATAACACTTACATGAGTCCTCGTTTTTGGCATTTTGTACCTCCTGATACAGACTGCTATCATAAGCGTCGATATGATTTTTGCGTGATTCTTCCGTACTCCGTGCCGACTGGAGTAGGCTATCAGCCAACGTATCCGCTTTCTTAGTACGCAACAGTGCTTCCATTTCCCGGGTTGACCGAGCAACATTTTCACACTCATCAATCATCGACCGCGCATTGGTATTACGAGCCTTCACACTCAGTTTGTTGGCGATCAATTCCGGTAACTGTTCGATCAACGGTTGACAATGTTCTTGCGATACTCCATGGGAAACGATAAGGTTTTTCAATGCGCCGATGATGTTGATAATGTTATCACCGTCACATTCACGTTGATAGGCATTGCGGGCTTTATCCCAACCGATTCCATTGTTGACGTTTTGAATAATCTGATTGGCCTCGTTTTGAAATTTGGCATCACCTTTCTCATTGTAGCGTGCAAGATATGTCTCAGCCCGATTTTTCTGGTCAACGGACTCTTCTTCTGCGGTCAGAACATTGTCCCACATTTTCTGTTCAGTGGAAATACGATAATCATCCCGAATTTTATATGCTTCCGCCCGATAAATCGCCGTCCCCTTCTTGTCATACTCCTCAAGATACTGTTCGGCCCGCTTGGCTTTATCGGCCACATCGTTGGCTTCGGTGACACCTTTCCAACTCTGTTGCTCCATCCCTTCACGATATTTTTGAATAATCGCATGGGCCTCTTGGGCATTGGAACCGTTAGGATATTTTTCCAGATATTCTCTTGCCGCCTCGGACTTTAGGGACGGTTCCGTCGCCGCTTCAACCGGTTTCCAATACAGTTCGGTAATCCGACTATCAATTTGTGCTATATTCTCATCAATACGTTGACCACCGGGAGCAACCAAACCCTTATACGGTCTCTTTCGGTAAGATTCCAAACGATCCCGGGCTTTCTGTAAGTCTTCCGCAGAAGAATCAGGGGCAATCATGGTATTCTCCCAAGTACGAACCTGATAGGAGTTGACTCCCTCATACACTCCATCCACCACAGCACCCAACACAAACACCCAAAAAGCAACGCACAAAATTAACGTCAAAAGGCTCTTCCAGAGCAAAGCATGAAATCGTTCTTTGGTCGGTGTTCGACCACTGATTCGACGGTAACATAAGTTCGCTTGTTGACGGAGCTTGAACAACCCCCGAGGCCATACAAAACGCATTGCTTTATATTGCTTTTCCATCTTATCGATGTGAATGTCATCACACCGACAGGCCAACCAGTAAAAGGGTGCAACCAGTCCAAACGATTCGGATAAAGAACCGGGATCGGGACCTTCATTCCCCAAACCATCCTGTATTGACCGACCAAAAGCACTCACCGGAAAAACCGCTGTATTGCCGTAAGCAAGACCCGCCAGAAGATCGCCCGTCGGTTCCGCCTCTTGCTCCTGAGCATTGGAGTGAATCATTTTTATCAACGCTTTGTAAAAGGGGTATTTTTGCAGGTACTCCTCCAGTTTTTGCCGCTCCGCCTCAATGGAGTTGAATTGAATCGGGTTGGAAAAACGGTCCCATTTTGACAACAGAATGGCAACGGGAATCTGGTCCAGCAGAGCTGCACCACTTTTGATTTGCTCGGAGAGTGAGGCAAAAAACTGGCATAAATTTTCAATTTGCTGACGGACTTCTGAAATTTGCGACTCATTGGCAACCGTGTCGACAACGATCATCAAACCATCATATTGTAGTAGCCGATCTCGTAACTGACTGGCATCAGATGTAGGGTCTCGAAACTGTTCAACCGCAAGGAATTCCCCGGGATAATCTTCCGTCCAGACACCAAAATCCCCTCGACCCTCGGTATCACCAAATGCGAACTCCAACATTGGTCGGGCGTCCGACCTCGTTGTCGGTTCTGGTCGTTGCCCCTTTGACAAATGTTCCTGCGCTGCCTTGAGTCGCTCAGCACCAGTCTGAAAATTCCATTTCAATCGAAGCATTTTATCGGTGGAGACTGTTTTCAACTCATCATCAGACAACGGCTGAAAATCCAGCGGTTTCACAATGGTCGTGAAACGGTCACTGGAATCATGATTCACCGCCAGTTCGGCCAGCATACAGGTTTTTCCCGAACTGGTCGAACCGATGAAGGCAAAACGATAACATCGCGTGTTCAAGAATTTAGGGTCCATAATACGTTATCTTTCTGAAAAAGGTTGATCAACACAAGTCGTATACTCGAATCCGGTTATCATTTCACATCAGGTCCCAATTCTTTCGGTGGAAAGAGCCACTTCCAGATTCGGCGGATGGAACCAAAAAAACGGGTGATTCCGATTTGAACAAGGGATTGGCTGAGGAGCCAAATCAGTCCGATCAGTCCACCAATCAACAAGGCGATTTGCCCCCAAACACTTTTGGTCATGGCAATCAGCATGGTGACGACACCTTCTCCCGCTCCTTCGGCAACCGCTGCTCCCGCTTCACCACCGGCCTTCCCAACAACCCTGATGATCTTTTTGACCCCCTCGGCGGTCGTCTCAATCCCATAATTCAAGTATTCTTCCGGCGTGATAAGAATCACCGCCAATACCCCTCCCGCCGCAAAAAGTTTCCAGTGCGGTTTGACCGTGTTCATCCAGAAATCATATCCCCCCTGACCGGTTTGCCTGAAAAAATTCCCAAAATCATCAAGCGTAACAGCGCGTGAAGCAGAGTGAATGCCTTTGGAGTCAAGGGCCCGATTGAACAGTACAGCCTCATCGGCAAGATTGCCATAACGTCCGAGAACACAAAGCGTGTTACCATCGACATTCCGAAGCAAGGCTGCCCGGGTTGCAATATCCGGTACGGCATGTGTAACATTTTGCGCTCCACGCGATAGAAGAAGGGCCGCCTCAAGATTGGCCTCATCCAGCTTGCCAAGTGTCCGTAAGACGGCTGGGTCCAGCACCGGACCCGTCGTCTGTTCAATCTGACGGAGCAGTTGCTTCGTATAAGGTATGCTGTTATTGACCCCCTTTCCCGTTGTTTCCATCATTTCCCTTGCCATTTTGGAACTGCCAGGATTAACGGCATTTTCCAGAGACCGTAAAGGGACATCATCGGCGATTCGAGCTGTATTGCGAACAAGGGCTTTGAAGGGAGTTTGTGCCCAGACTTGTTCCGTGACACTTAAAAAACTACAGATACATAAAAGAAGGTTCGTTATGCGGGTCTTCATGTTTTCCTCCTCTGAATTGATTGTGCTTTATCACATATAGGGTTGTTCTCAGTCTTTCTGACACGTCATCCACCAAAGAGACAGATTTTGTTTCCAGTTCTTATTGACTTCTTCCGCCGTCTGCATGATTTGACCACCAACATACATTCCGGTTTCAATGGTTTTACGAGCCGCAGACTGTCCCGGTTCGGTCATCAAAACCGCCCCAAAACCACACCCAAGTGCTGTGTCCGCCATATAATTGCGAGTCAATTGACCGACGCGGGTTTGCGGGATTTTCTGCAAATCAATCACCACCCGTCTGTCTTGACGCATGAAACAACGGGCATCAAGATCGGTAAACTTTTTGAAGGTTTTTGCTCCGATACCTGTTTTTTCGTACATGTACCGAGTGAAATTCGTTGCATCGATATATCCCACATGGGGGAGTCGGGTGAATTGCCCGGAAAAATATCGACTCGCATTTTTAAGAACGCCCAAGGATTGCCACGGAGTTTCCTTGACCACTTCTCGGGTAAGGTTTTTCCCCGCCGTTTGGGTGACATCTTTAAGAATTATTTCTGTTCCCGATTTCCCAGCGGTTTTCGTGGCCGTAGAGAGGGTTTTCGTCATCGCCACACCCGCTCCCAATGTTGCAACATCAACCACAACAAAAGCGGCATCCACTCCGGCATAGACCATGTCCATCCCCGAGATTTCACGACCATCGAGGTATTTTACACCCAAGTTGTAGACATCATAACCGGGCATATAGCCCCAAAGACCGGGATTGGTTTCCACAAACTCCTTCTCTAGGGCCGCATCTCCCAAACTGTTCCAATAGCCAATCAATTGCCCAGGACTCTTGCTCGATGGTGCGGTATTCGCCCTCGCCAGTTCCTCAATCATACCGTAAAAAGTATGCTGATTCAGAGGGCGGGACAACAGCGTGATAAAAGCAGTGTATTGTGGCAAATTGGCGAACACAATGGATTGACGGAGATTTTGATTGGCAGATAGCATCAGAGACACCAATTTTTTCCGGGCCGATTGATTTTCGGGTTTCAAATAGGGACCAGAGAGCAGAATATCGCAGACCGAAGTCCCATACTCTTTGAGCAGCGGCACGGCATGTTCATCACGGTAAAGATGAAGAAAACGGAGTACCTCAGGATTTTGGTTGTAATTAAGCCAGACCTGTTCATAGAAATCCGACCTATCGGATAATTTTGATTCATCACCTTTCGGATTAAGGTTGGCAAGTATCTCTGCGAACTCACGCCAACAGCGGAGAAAATCCTCACAGAATTCTGGGTCCGACACCAGCCGCTGAGCCAGTGTCCGTGAATGAATCGTCAGTTGCAGCCTAAGTCTTTGTCCCTGCTGAGAATCAATATCAACCACCAATAATTTATCAAACATGGTAAGGAGCCACTGTTGAAAAACGACGGCTGCGGATTCGGAACGATTCGTCAGTTGATCCAGCATCACCAGATAAGCATACAACTCCACATTTTCCGGCGATTGGTTAAGCAGTTTAAGCATATATTGACGGTACTCGGGATTTTGCAGTATTCTGGCCAAGAGGCTCGCATCTTCAGGGGCGGCGTGTGTTTGATACAAGGACAAAAGAAGGATCATATCATGCTCATTGGAAGGCAGGGTTCGGAGAATGTTGGCAGCACCAGCGGAATCGACATCCAGTACCGAACCCAATAACGTCGCCAATTCGGGATGAGCTTCCAGACCATTTTGATACTCCGGTTTTCCCAATCGACGAAGTTTTGCTAAGTTTTTATCAAGCTCTTCATAACCCAATCGTTCGGCGATTCCGTCATACAACCGAGTATTAAGCTGATAAACCCCTTCAGCAGCATTCTTCGTCCAACCGCACCCGATCAGTTCTGCAATAACATATTGTTCGGTCTTGGTATCAGCCTCCAACGATTGTCCTTGTTCAAGGGGAATTGGGACCACTGTATCTGGGAAATGAGCCTGTGTTTTAGTCCGAAACAGTTTCATTCCAACAAAAGCAATCGCAATAATAATTGCCAGAATAATCAGAACACGTCTTGAAAATAATCGTTGCATCACACAGTTCTCCTTGTTACAATTCCGTCCCACACCACAACCACGCTCAATCATCCGCCATACAACGCCGCCATTTGTGACGCCTCGGACCGTATCAAATCAATCAATTCCGAAGGTCCCAATACCTCCGCATGACGACCATGACTGA